>NZ_CP065037.1:3635877-4241857 GCF_019924635.1 Leifsonia sp. ZF2019 | reverse complement strand
CGTTCCCCGTCTTCGCTTTCGTTGGATGCCGACGCCCGACGGAGAGGGAGTCGTCCCCCGGAGATGACTCGAGTCAGGCTGGCGACATGCGTGCCGCCGGTAGGTATTCACAGGGTTATCCACCGCTGCGTGTGCAATACCGTAGTGATCTCCGGCCACTTTTGGGATGGGCTGGGGATAACTTTCGCCCTCACGCTAACTTGTCCACAGGATGTGGATCAAATTCGGCTCCCGGAATACGTCGCCGACACACGGCGCGCCTTCGCCACCGATCCTGCCAATCCCGTGCATAATCAGTGGATTTGAGTCGATCGGTTTGACCTCGGTCCTCTATAGGCCGTAGTTTTAATCAGTTGACTTCAGCCGTTCCGGCTGCCCTGAAACTTTTCTGGCCTCCCCGTGCTGGCACCATCCATCAGCACCGGCCTGCGAAGAGACCACCACGGAGATAGAGATTATGAGCAAGAGAACGTTCCAGCCGAACAACCGCAAGCGCGCCAAGACCCACGGCTTCCGCCTGCGCATGCGCACGCGTGCCGGTCGCGCCATCCTGTCCGCTCGTCGCGCCAAGGGCCGCGAGAAGCTCTCGGCGTAGTACCGGCCGGTGCTCGCGAAGGCCAATCGCATCACGCGGGGGGCGGACTACCGGGCGACGGTGCGGAGAGGTGCCCGCTTTACGGCGGAGAACACCATCGCATACGTCCGTCCCACTGCCGACCCCGACGTGGTGCGATTCGGTTTTATCGTGAGCAAGACGGTCGGCAACGCCGTGCACCGCAACCTCGTGCGCCGGCGGCTCAAAGCAGCTGCGTACGAGGTGCTCCCGACGCTCCGCGAGAGCGCCGCGAAGGTGGGCGGAGTGGACATCGTGATCAGAGCATTACCAGCTTCCGCGGAGGCCCGGTGGGCTACCCTGCACGAAGAGGTCACCCGAGCCGTCAGCCGCTACCTTCGTCGTAGCTCCACCAGATAAGGGCCACGTCCGTCCATGTACGCCGCGATCACCGCCGTTCTGCTCGTTCCGCGGAACATCGCCGTGCTGATCCTGCGGGCGTACCGGGCGGTCATCTCGCCGCTCTATGGCGACGTGTGCCGGTACTACCCGTCGTGCTCGGCGTACGCGCTGCAGGCGATCCAGCAGCACGGGGTGGTCGTCGGGAGCGTTCTGGGGGTGCGCCGCATCATCCGCTGCCATCCGTGGGCGGCGGGAGGGGTCGACGACGTCCCCGTGAAGAGGCGCCAGCGCTACCGGGTCACCCCGTTCGGATTCGTCGTCGCCGCGAGCGACGCAAGCTTTAGCCACAGAAGGGCCTAGCACGCAGACATGGACATCCTCGGTACGATCCTCTGGCCCATCAAATGGGTCGTAGAGCTGATCCTCGTCGCCTTCCACTGGCTGCTTTCTCAGATCGGGCTCGACCCGGCCGCAGGCCTCACCTGGGTGCTTTCGATCGTCGGCCTGACCCTCGTCGTCCGCGCGGCGCTCATCCCGATCTTCGTCCGTCAGATCAAGAACCAGCGGCGCATGCTCGAGGTGGCGCCGCAGCTCAAGAAGATCCAGGACAAGTACAAGGGCAAGAAGGACCAGTTCTCGCGTGAGGCCATGTCCCGCGAGACCATGGAGCTCTACAAGAAGACGGGCACCAACCCGCTGAGCTCGTGCCTCCCGCTGCTGCTCCAGATGCCGATCTTCTTCTCGCTGTTCCAGGTGCTCAACGGCGCCCAGAGTGGTCATGCGGGCGTCGGCCCGCTCAACGAGACGCTCGCCGTCCAGTTCGGCAACGCGTCCCTCTTCGGTGTCGCTCCGCTGCACCAGAGCTTCCAGGGGGCGATGAACGCCCACCCCCCGCAGGTCGTCGTCATGGTGATCGCGGCCGCGATGGTCGTCCTGATGACCGGTTCGCAGTTCCTCACGCAGCTGCAGATCGTGTCGAAGAACATGTCGCCGGAGACGAAGGCGAGCCCCCAGTTCAAGCAGCAGCGCATCCTGCTCTACCTGCTCCCGTTCGTCTTCCTGTTCTCGGGCTTCGCTTTCCCGCTCGGTGTCATGTTCTACTGGCTGACCTCGAACATCTGGACGATGGGTCAGCAGTTCCTCGTCATCCGCAACATGCCGACCCCCGGCTCGGACGCCGCCAAGGCGCGCGAGGCCCGTCTCGCCAAGAAGGGCAAGCTCGTCCAGCAGGATGGAACCGTCGTTCTCTCCGTCGAGGAGTCGGTTCCCGACAAGCCCGTGACCACCCAGCGTGTTCAGCCTGTGAGCAAGAACCGCGCCAAGAAGCAGGCCGGAAAGAAGTAGGGACACCCATGACCGACGTGCAGACCGACGACATCCTCCCCACCCCGACGACGGAGCCGCAGACGGTGATCACCGACGGTGTCGAGAACGAGGAAGCCACTGCGACCTCCCCGACCGCGGCCGACCTCGACCGCGAGGGTGACATCGCCGCGGACTATATCGAGGAGCTCCTCGATATCGCCGACATCGACGGGGACATCGACATCGACGCTCGCAACGGCCGCGCCTACATCTCCGTGAATGCCGAAGACGGCGCGAATCTTCAGGTGCTGTCGAAGCCCGAGACTGTCGCCGCTCTGCAGGAGTTGACGCGTCTCGCCGTGCAGAATCAGACGGGCGGCTTCTCACGTCTGATCCTCGACATCGCCGGCTCGCGGGATGCGCGCCAGGCCGAGCTGGGCCAGTTGGTGGCGCGCGCGATCGCCCGTCTCGAGGAGGGCGCTGCGGAGGCCGCGCTTCCCCCCATGTCCTCGTATGAGCGGAAACTCGTCCACGACATCGTCTCGGAGCGCGGCTTCGTGTCGAACTCGCGCGGCGAGGGTCGTGACCGCCACACGGTCATCACCGCTGCCTGACGCCGCCGCATCGTGACGGACGCCCTCGAATCGGAGCCCTCCGCTGCCGCGGCCCTGTTCGGTGATCGCCTGGACGTTGCTCGAGCGTTCACTGGGAACCTCGCCGCGCAGGGCGAGGAGCGGGGTCTGATCGGTCCGTTGGAGCTGCCGCGACTGTGGTCGCGTCACATCCTGAATTGCGCGATCGTCGCTCCTCTCCTCCGGCCCGGTCTCGTCGGTGACATCGGGAGCGGTGCTGGATTGCCGGGCCTCGTCCTCGCGATCGCTCGCCCCGATGTGTCGTTCGTCTTGATCGAGCCCATGGAGCGTCGGATCGCCTGGCTCGACGAGCAGGTCACCGAACTGGGTCTCACGAACGTCGTCGTCATGCGGGCTCGTGCGGAAGAAGCCAGACTCGACACCCCGCTCGATCAAGTGACGGCTCGCGCGGTGAGCGCGTTCCGCAAGCTGCTCCCCCTCACCGCACCCCTTCTTCGCGACGGCGGCGAGCTCGTCCTCATGAAGGGCGCCGGTGCACAGGCCGAGGTGGAGGCGGCGTCCAAGGAGATCCGCAAGTACAAGGTTCACGATGTGGTCGTCGAGACTCTCGGTGACGGCATCCTGGACGAGGTCACGCGCGTCATCCGCGCCACCGTTCGCTGACACCCTGCGACCGACTGATTCGCCCCTCGGTCTCGATGTTGGACTGATTTCGACCCTTTTTGTGTCGTGTTCCTGTCCGACGCGGTGCGAGGCGCGAGCCGGAGGATGGCTCTGTGGGCGACGAAACAGGGTGCTTCCGCGCTGTGGGAGCCATTCTCCGGGCTCGCCGACGAAGTCGTTCGGACCGAATCGAGCCCCGATTCGGCGGATTCTCGGCACCGAGATCGCCTGTCTTTCGGTCGGCGTTCGATCTGTGACGGTCGGTGGATGATGATCCGAACTGCCTCGACGGGAGAGAAGAGTGAGGAGAGAGGGCGGTCCTTTGCGCTCTCCTGAGTCGGCAGTGCACGGGCTGCCCCGATCGGCTTCCCGCCGCTGTTGAGTTGTGCTGGTGAGCGACGGATCGAGGACGCTCGCGCTGCTGCTGCACTCCCCCGTGACCTGACGACCTGTGGTCTCGCGAGGGGTGTCTCGCTAGCGGTGCGACGTGTAAAGCGATGACAGGTCACCGTGCGCGTGTTCGTCTGTGCGCGGAAGGCGGGGTGGTGGAGCGTCACGGCGAGCGTACATTCACACGGCTGGAGTGCTTGGTCGCATCGATCCGAGATCGATCATGACCACCCCGCGTGCGTGCACGCGATTTCGCCGCTCCCTCTGGTCGCGATAGAGAGGCGAGGAGCGTGGACCTGTTTCACGTGAAACTCATGCTGTTGGTCAGCTACGACTCCGTCAGTCGGCGTCGGCGAATCCGCCCCTCATACTGAGCTCGCGGGACATCTCCCTCCCCCACCGTGGTCGACGGGGCAGCTACGCGCGGTCGCTGAACGAGCGAACGCGCGAGGCGATGAGGACGGGTGCGGAGTCGGAGGTCGGCGTCCCCCTGTGTCCGCCCCGCGGCGACAGGGGCCTCGATGCCACCGCTGACAGGTTGGTACCGATCCGCCAGATCTGTGGGTGCGTCGCGGAGATCACCGAGCCGGCGAGCTTGCGGGACGGAGGGTGCCGAGCAGTTTCACGTGAAACATGCCCCGCGCTCAGCAGGTGCCGAAGCGGGGAAGCCCGTATGGCGGAGGTGCGACGGAGGGGCCAATGGCTACCTGAGTGGTCGGCAGTGAGGGGGCCGAGTGGTGGGGAGGGCTCGGGCGACCTGCTGACAGACCGTCAACCTCGGTCGGTGGACGAGCAGACGGGCGATCCGCGAACAGACGGACTGTCGGATGGATGAGCAGGTGGGCGGGAAGCGGAGAGGCGTGCGAACGGGCGGTGCCGGAGTCGGCTCGGCTCATGTAATGGGCAGGCAGGTCGAGATAGGAACAGGCGGGTCGCCCACGGCGCCTCGGCATCGCCGGTGGCGCTAGTGGGAGCGCAGCGGGTACGAGAGTCGTGAGGGATGACGGACGTCTGGGCGGGTGCGGAACACAGCACGCGCGACGATGAACGCAGCACCACCCAGACGAGCCCGCGGAAAGGGGCCGACGTCGCGAAGGGTGGGCCAGGAACGAGCATCTGGAAAGAGGCAGAAGGCAGGGCTCGGGAAGGTGTGTGTCGAGCGGTCGGCCGCGCCGTCGGTATGTACGCGGACGAATGGGCGGGAGAGTCGACGGCGTGGCAGACGCCTCGACGGGCGAGAAGGAATGCGGGCAACCGTGTGAGTAGCAGGGCGCCGGCAGACGGCGTGGCCGGCTCGGCGAGCTGACGGGGGAATGATCATCGACAAGGTAGCGAAGGCGGCGGGCAAACTCGTAGGCAGGAGGCCGCATGAGGGGTTGATGGGTTGGCGGGCCGCGGGCTGATCGGCTCACAGATGAGTGAGGGGATGAGTGCTCGACTACCTCGGCAGGTCCGCAGCCGATGGTAGGGGCAGCGGCCTCGAAAGCTGACGGCGTGCTGATGGGGTGCTGGCGACGCGGCATTCTGGCATCGTGGAATCGCCGAACGACGGGCAGCTCGTCGCATGACGGGACGCGCCGGGTCCCGCCCCTGTGACCACTCCCCCACAATGCCCGCTCCGACCATGCCCGCTCCCACCACGTGCGCACTGGCGGGCGGGCAGCGATTGTTTCACGTGAAACACAGGCGCCGACGCGGCGTTGACCATGCCCGCTCCCACCACGTGCGCACTGGCGGGCGGGCACCGATTGTTTCACGTGAAACACAGGCTCCAACACGATGTCGACCATGCCACAACCCGTACGCCTCATCGCCGAGGTCGGGGAGTTGACGCCACGTCGACGTATCAGAGAGAAGAAGCCCGAAGACACCGTCGCCCAGAGCTGGCGCGCCCATCCACCTCGTCCCGCGTGTGTCCTCGTCACAGACGACGCGTCCACAAATGGCCGGACGCCTCGCCGATCGCCGACAGGCGTCATCTTCCAGCCTTTCGGTTGCCGAACCCGACGGTCACGTCGGTCGCGCAAGCTAGAGTTGAAGGGAAGCGCGCCCCGGTGCGCTCCCCCGACCAGACCGGTGCGGCGCACCAGATCGAGCGACGAGGTTTCACGTGAAACAACCGGACCAGGATCCGTCCATCGAGGTGGAGACGCCCGCCTTCGATGAATCGACGCCTCTGGCCCGGGAGATCGAGGATCTCGCGCGGAGGAGGCAGGCGATCGCTCAAACGACTCTTCCCCTTCCCTCTCGGACGCGAGTGTTCACGATCTCGAACCAGAAGGGTGGGGTGGGCAAGACGACCACGGTCGTCAATCTGTCGGCCGCCCTGGCGAAATCCGGCGCACGGGTGCTGGTGATCGATCTCGATCCGCAGGGGAACGCCTCGACTGCTCTGAGCGTCGAGCACCGCGAAGGAACCCCGAGCGTCTATGACGTGATCGTGAACGACAAAGAGCTGGAGGAGGTCATCCAGAAGAGCCCGGAGTTCGACGGCCTCTTCGTGATCCCCGCGACGATCGACCTCGCCGGGGCGGAGATCGAACTCGTGTCGATGGTGGCGCGTGAGCAGCGACTCGAGCGGGCGCTCCGCCGATTCCTCGACGAGTACGACATCGACTACGTACTGATCGACTGCCCGCCCTCGTTGGGCCTCCTGACGATCAACGCCTTCGTGGCGGCGACCGAGGTCCTCATCCCGATCCAGTGCGAGTACTACGCGCTGGAGGGGCTCAGCCAGCTGCTCAAGAACATTCAGCTGATCGAACGGCACCTGAACCCCAAGCTGCGCGTGTCGACGATCCTGCTGACCATGTACGACTCCCGCACCAACCTGGCGCACCAGGTGGCAGCGGACGTGCGCGACCACTTCCCCAACGAGGTGCTCGACACGATCATCCCCCGCTCGGTCCGCATCTCGGAGGCGCCGAGCTACGGCCAAAGCGTCATCAGTTACGACGCCAACTCGTCCGGCTCGCTCTCGTACCTCGAGGCGGCCGCCGAGATCGCACGAAGAGGAGCACCACGTTAATGGCAGCGAAGCGCACCGGACTGGGCCGCGGCATCGGCGCCCTCATTCCCACGTCCGACCAGTCGTCCCGGCCCGTCGACGTCTTCTTCCCCGACACCAGTTCAGCTACGTCGGCGGATGACCTGGTCGCCGTACCGGGAGCGCGTCTCGCATACCTCTCCCCCGTCGACATCGTCCCCAACCCGGTCCAGCCGCGCACGGAATTCGACCGGGACGCGCTCGACGAGCTCGTCGCGAGCATCCGCGAGGTCGGCGTCCTCCAGCCCGTCGTGGTGCGTCCTCTCGCCGGTCAGAGCGACAAGTACGAGCTCATCATGGGCGAGCGCCGCCTGCGGGCGACCAAGGAGCTCGGGCTCGCGAACATCCCCGCGATCATCAAGGACACCGCGGATGATGACATGTTGCGCGACGCGCTGTTGGAGAACCTCCACCGCTCGCAGCTGAATCCACTGGAAGAGGCGTCTGCCTACCAGCAGCTCCTCGCAGATTTCGGCATCACGCAGGAGGAGCTCGCGAACCGGATCGGGCGCTCCCGCCCGCAGATCACGAACACGATCCGGCTCCTGAAGCTCCCCGCTCCGGTGCAGACCCGCGTCGCAGCCGGCGTCCTCAGCGCAGGGCACGCCCGCGCGATCCTCTCCCTCGGTGATGACGCCGACGCGATGGTGCGGCTCGCCGACAAGATCATCAACGAGGACCTCTCCGTGCGCGCGGCGGAGGCCGTGGCGGGCAAGAGCCCCAAGCCTGCGCGCTCCAAGGCCACCGCGGGAAAGCACCGCGGTCATCTGGACGAGATCGCGGAGAAGCTCGGCGATCGCCTCAACACCCGCGTCAAGATCACCCTCGGCGCGCGCAAGGGGCAGATCGTCGTGGACTTCGCGACGATCCAGGACCTCAACCGCATCCTCGACGAGATTGGCCAGCCCAGCTACAACTGATCACCGGCGACCGCGCGGGGTGCTGACAGGGAGCCGGCCCGCGCCCCTGCGCTATCTATCCGCTATCCCTCCGCTATCGCTGCGACCGCGAGTGCGGCGTAGACCTCGCCGAGGTCGCGCCCGGAGGCGGCGATCGCCTGCGGCATGATCGACGTCTCGGTGAGCCCCGGCAAGACATTCGCCTCGAGGAACCACGGCACGCCGGCATCGTCCACGATCAGGTCGATCCGCGACAGGTGCCGCAGGCCGAGCGCCTCGTGAGCAGCCGAGGCGGCCGCCGCGACGGCTTCCCCGACCTCCGGGGCGAGCCGTGCCGGCACATAGAAACGGGTCTCTCCCGCGTTGTAGCGGGCATCGAACGAGTAGACCCCGTCGACGGGCTCGATCTCGACCGCCGGGAGCGCCTCCGCGCCCGACCCGGAATCGATCACGGCGACCGACACTTCCACACCCTCGACCTTGCGCTCGATGAGCGCGATCTCGGAGTAGGTGTACGCATCCACCATGGCACGCGGGAGCTCGTCGGCGGAGGCGACGATGGTCACGCCCTGCGCCGAGCCGCCCTGAGCGGGCTTCACGACGACGGGCATGCCCAGCCCGGCGATGACGGCGGAGAGCACGCTGTTCGCGCCCAGCTCGCGGAAGGTCTCCTTCGGGAGCGTCACGGAGTCCGGGGTGGCGACGCCCGCGCGGCCGACGATCGTCTTGGCGGTGGGCTTCGACCACGCCAGCCGGGACGAATCGGTCCGTGAACCGACGAAGGGGATCCCGGTCAACTCGAGAAGGGCACGCAGCGCGCCGTCTTCGCCGCTGGCGCCGTGCAGTGCGGGCCAGACGACATCCGGGCGCGACCCGGTCAGGAAGCCGAGCAGCTCCCCGTCGGGCTCGCGCACGGTGACGCGGTGGCCCAGCGAGTTCAGGCCGTCTGCGACCCGGCGACCGCTGCGGAGGGAGATGTCGCGCTCGTGCGAGATCCCGCCGGCGAGCACGACGATATCGAGGGCGTCGAGGGCTTCTTTTTCTGCCATGATCAGCTCTTTCTCGTTGTGCGTGCGCTCAGCGCAGATCGGTCGGCGGGTTCGCGCTGGTCCGGCTCGGACGCGCTGCGGTCAGCGGGCCCGTTCCGGCGAAGGTGTCGAGCAGATCCTGCTCGCCGTTGATGACGTTGGCGAGACGACGGATGCCGACCTTGATGTTCTCGGGGGTCGGGTAGCAGAACGACAGCCGGATGTTCTGGGCGCCCGAGCCGTCACCATAGAAGGCGGTGCCGGGCGTGTATGCGACGAGCTCCGTCACCGCGCGCGGCAGCATCGCCTTCGAGTCGAGATGGGGAGGAAGCGTCAGCCACACGTAGAAGCCGCCGTTGGGGTTCGTCCAGCTCAACTCGGGCAGATGTTCCTCGAGTGCGGAGATCATGGCCTCCTTGCGCTCCCGGTACACGCCGCGGAAGGTGTCGATCTGCGCCTTCCAGTCCGCATCCCGCAGATACTCGGAGATCACCAGCTGACTGAAGGAGCTCGGACTCAGCACGGCGGCTTCGTTGGCGAGGATGAGCTTCTCGCGGATGGCATGCGGGGCGAGGGCCCAGCCGACTCGGAAACCAGGCGCGAGCGTCTTGGAGAACGTCCCCAGGTAGACGACACCCTCCTTCTCGACCGACCGCATCGCCGACGGAGGCCGTTCGCCGAAGTACAGCAGGCCGTACGGGTTGTCCTCCAGCACGAGGATGTCGTTCTCGCGCGCGATCTCGAGGATCTCGAGGCGGCGCTCCCAGGTGAGCGTCACGCCGGCCGGATTGTGGAATGTCGGCACCGTGTACAGGAACTTCACGCGACGCCCGGCGGCCTTCAGACGTGCGATGTGCTCGCGCAGTGCCTGCGGGATGAGACCGTGCTCGTCCATGGGCACGTGATCCACCTCGGCCTGGTACGAGCGGAAGATCACCATCGCGGTGACGTAGCTCGGACCCTCCGCGAGGACGACGTCGCCGGGATCGATGAAGAGCTTGCTGAAGAGCTCCAGCGCGTGCTGAGAGCCGGTCGTCACGATGACGTCGTCCGCACTGCCGCTGATTCCTTCCAGCGCCATCACGTCGAGGATCTGCTCGCGGAGCGCGGGGACGCCCTGACCGGAGCCGTACTGGAGGGCCACGGGGCCCTGCTCGCGCATCACGCGATCCATCGCACCGACGACGAGGTCCTCCGGCAGGGCGGCCACATAGGGCATGCCGCCGGCCAGCGAGACCACCTCGGGGCGGCTGGCGACGGCGAACAGGGCTCGGACCTCACTGGCGGCCAGGCCGCTGGTGCGCTGCGCGTAGTGGCTGTACCACGGGTCCAGATTGTTGCCCCGCTGCTGCGGGATGCCCTGTTCGGTCACGAGTCATTCCATTTCTAGTGGCGTTTAGTCATGCTATTTGGGTGGTGCGTCCCGCGGAAAATCCGAGGGAGGTCTGAGTGCCGGCGGATACGAAAAAGACCCGCCCGGCGGGTGAGCGCCGGACGGGTCTGCGAAGAGGCTGGTCGGCTACGCGAGGTAGGCGGCCAGGTCGGCTTCGAGGGCGGGCTTCGGCTTGGCGCCGATGACGGTCTTGACGACCTCTCCACCCTGGTACACCTTCATCGCGGGGATGGAGGTGATCTGGTACTTCGCCGCGGTCTGCGGGTTCTCGTCGACGTTGAGCTTGACGATCTCGATCTTGTCCGAGTGCTCGGCGGCGATCTGGTCGAGGATCGGGCCGACGGCGCGACACGGGCCGCACCACTCTGCCCAGAAGTCCACGAGGATGGTCTTCTCGTTGTTGAGGACGTCCTGCTCGAACGTCGCGTCCGTGACCGAACGTGCTGCTGACATTGTCTGATTCTCCTTAGGCGGTGGTCGAGAGTTCACGATCGCTGGAGGCGGTCTCGACCGTCTGCTCCAGCAGGTTCTGGGGAAGCGAAGCGAGGTAGTGCTCCGCGTCGAGGGCGGCGACGGTGCCGGACGCCGCAGCGGTGACGGCCTGACGGTACGTCGGGTCGATCACGTCCCCGGCGGCGAACACGCCGGTGAGGTTCGTCTTCGACGAACGGCCGTCGACCGCGATGGTGCCCTCGGCGGTCAGATCGAGCTGACCGTGGACCAGGTGCACGCGCGGGTCGTTGCCGATCGCGATGAACAGTCCCTGCAGGTCGAGCTCGCTCTCCTCGCCGGTGACGAGGTTGCGCAGCTTGACGTGCTGAACCTGCTCGCTGCCGCCGATGCCCACGACCTCCGAGTTCCAGACGAACTCGATCTTCTCGTTGGCGAAGGCGCGATCCTGCATGATCTTGGAGGCGCGGAGGCTGTCGCGGCGGTGGATGACGTACACCTTGTCCGCGAAGCGGGTGAGGAAGTTGGCCTCCTCCATCGCGGAGTCGCCGCCGCCGACCACGGCGATCGTGCGCTCGCGGAAGAAGAACCCGTCGCAGGTGGCGCACCAGGAGACACCGTGTCCGGAAAGGCGATCCTCGTCCTCCAGGCCCAGCTTGCGATAGGCGGAGCCGGTCGCGAAGATCACGGCGAGGGCCTCGTGCACGGCGCCGGAGCCGAGCGTGACAGTCTTGACCTCACCCGTCAGATCGACCGACACGACATCGTCGAGCACGACCTCGGTGCCGAACTTCTCGGCCTGGGCCTGCATCTTGAACATGAGGTCGGGGCCCATGATCCCGTCGGGGAACCCGGGGAAGTTCTCGACCTCCGTGGTGTTCATCAGTTCACCGCCCGCCTCGACCGAGGAGGCGATCAGCAGCGGCTTCAGGTTGGCGCGGGCCGCATAGATGGCCGCGGTGTACCCGGCGGGGCCGGAACCGATGATGATGATCTGCCGCACGGCGGAACTCCTTGACTGTCTGCGGGGCCTCCGGGACCGGAGGCACCGACCAATAGAACACATCCTAGGCGGATGCTATTCCGTCTCACCCGCCCTGTGGAGTTCGGCGCCGAAGGCGATCGAGGATTGGTCCGACCCCCGCCTCCAGATCGCTCGAACGGAGCATCGCGAGGAATCCGACGTACACGACGAGCATCACGACACCCACGACCGCCGACGAGACGATCGCGCCCAGGATGCCGCTCACCGGGAAAGCGCCCGGCTCCACTCCCCCGAGCAGCACCAGGAACCCGGCGCCCGCGACCATCGCCGCCACCGCTGCGACAAGGAACCGCCACAGTCCGCTCGCGATGCGCCTCCCGTCCACTCCCCCGACGCGGCGACGCAGGAGTGCGAAGGCGAGCACCGCCTGGATGACGCTCGCGAGCGAGACGACGAGGGCGACGGCTGCGGCGCGCATGTCGGGGCCCACAGCGAAGCAGGCCAGCACGCCGACGATGATCACGACGACCTGGGCGACGGTGAAGAGGAACGGCGTGCGGGTGTCCCCCAGCGAGTAGAAGGCCCTCTGCGCCATGAACACGAGCGAGAAGGGAACGAGGCCCACCAGATAAGCGATGAGGACGAGTCCCATCGGCTGATAGCTGGAGGTGAAGACGCGAGCAACGGGGTACGCCACGACGATGAGCGCGGCAGAGGAGAAGACGATGAGGAACATGATCGACCGCGCAGCGCTCGAGAAATCGCCGCGGAAGTCGGAGACGGCACCGCGGGCGGCATGCTCCGCCATCCGCGTGTAGTACGCCGTGACGATCGAGACCGCGATGATGCCGTGCGGGAGCATGAAGATCAGCCAGGCGTTCGTCATCACGAACGAGCCGGCGTAGCCCTCCCCCGCCGAGTTCGAGACGTTCATCTCGATGAGCCCGGCGATCTGGGTCGCGATGAGCATTCCCAGCGTCCAGCCGGCCGCCCGGCCCGCGCTCCCCAGGTTGACTCCGCGCCATCCGAAGTCGAAGCGGAACCTCAGACCGATCCGCCGCCAGAAGAAGAACAGCACGAGGGCCTGCACCGCGATACCCAACGTGGCTCCGCCCGCGAGAAGGGCGATCATCCCGATCGACCATGTGTCGTGGGCATTGCCGGAAGCGGAGTACGCGCCGAACAGCAGTATGAAGCCGCCGAGCATGAGGATGGCGACGACGTTGTTGATCACCGGCGCCCAGGTGAACGGCCCGAACGACTTGCGGGCGTTCAGGACTTCGCCCAGGAGCGTGTAGAGGCCGAGGAAGAAGATCTGCGGCAGCGACCAGTACGCGAATGTGGTCGCCAACTGCGCCTGCTCGCCGCGTAGCCCATACACGGTCATGAGCAGCGGCGCCGCGACCGTGGCGACGACCGCGACCCCCGCGAACACCACCATCCCCAGTGTGACGAGCTTGTTGATGTAAGCGCGCCCGCCGTCGGCGTTGACGGATGCGCGCACGATCTGCGGCACCAGGATCGCGTTCAGGATGCCCTGAGCGATGATCGCGTACAGACTGTTGGGCACCTGCGTCGCCGTGCCGTACGCGTTCGCTGCGAGGCTGAGAGTGCCGATCGCCTGCACCAGCAGCCACGCCTTCGCGAATCCGAGGATGCGCGAGACGAAGGTGCCGGAGGCGAGCATCGCGCTGGCGCGTCCCACGCTAGCCACGCGGTTCGTCCTCCTGCGGTGCGCCGGAGGTGTCGCCGACTCCGGGGCCCGGCTCTTCCTGCTCCGTGTGCGGAGGGGCCTCCGGAGCGATCTCTGCGCCGGCGGTCTGGTCGCCGTCCTCCGGCTCGCGGCGCTCCTTGCGGCGTCTCAGGATGTTGCGTACGACGCCGAAGCCGAAGAGCAGGACGAGCAGGATGCCGAGGATCAATGCGCCGAGCCCCTCCCAGTCCGCGTGCACGTCGACGGTGACCGTCGTCGGGTCGCCGATCGGCACGCCGGTGGGGCTGTAGAGGCGCAGCGAGAGCACGACCTGGCCGTTGCCCACCTTCGCCTTCACCGGGACGAGGAGCGTGGCACGGGAGTCCTGCGGGATCCGCTTGGTCGTCGCGTCGTCGATCTCCAGGCGGCTGTTCGAGGGCGACGCGGTCAGCACGACCGTCACTGCCTCGTCCTTGAGCTCGTTGCTGACCGTGAACGGGATCGACCCCTGGGCGCTGACGAGGTTGATGTTCTCCGTCGGCAGGATGTGGATGGAACCGAGGGTGTCCCGCGTCGTCTTGTGCGACGCGGCGACCGCGGCGGCCCAATCGGCCTTGGGGTTCTGCCAGGAGACCGCGAGCAGGGTGAGCAGCTGTGCGCGCACCCGGCCGGTGAGGGTCGTCGGGTCGTCGAGCACGGAGGAGAACGCCCCGAGCGACGTCTCATCCGAGAAGAGGGAGCGGATGGCGTCGATCCGAGCGTCCGCCTCCGGAGCGTCGGTGAGAGCCAGGCCGCTGGTGGCGGCCGCCGCACGGACTGCGACGAGGGTCGACGACGTCGCCCACGGCGACGACGACAGCGCGTCCAGCGTGCGCTTGAGCTGGGTCCCGCTCGACGGCCACGACCGGTCGAGTCCGACGAGCAGGTGGCGGGCGTCTCCGCCTTCCGCGCCGATCAGCTGGAGCTGAGCGTTGAGCTTGCCCATGGCCGTGTTCCAGGCGACGTCGCTCGGCGCGGAGACGGCCGATCGCAGAGCATCGGAGAGACGCTGATCGAAGGCCACGACCGTGCTTCCGCTCGTGGCCACGGCGGCGTTCGGCGTGGTGTCCAGGTCGCCGGCGTTGGTGTTGTCACCCGAGACGATCACGTTCGTCAGCCCGGCGGCGGCGAGCGGGGCCAGATCGGCCGCACGCGCGCTCCGATCGCCGGGCCAGGCGATGCCCTTCAGGGTGAAGTCCCAGGCGGTGAGCTGCTCGAGCGTGGGGAGCACCGGTCCGGAGGTCGGCGTCGGCGTCGGCGTCGAGCCTCCCGTGATCGCCGTCGTCGGCGCCGTCACGGGCTGGCCGATCGAGGTCGGAGTGGGTGAGAAGTTCTTGGGGTCGAGGGCGTACTGCAGGGAGGTCGGAGTCAGCGGGGCGGCCCCTCCTGCCTGGATCTGCCCGGTCGGGTCGGCGTCGCCGTAACCGAGTGAGAAGGTTTCATTGGGCAGGGTCGCGAGGCGCGACAGCCAGTCGATGGCGGTCGCCGGCGCCGCGTTGCCGAGCGCGCGGATGGACGCGATGATCATCGGGTCGATCCCGACGGTCACGGCGCTGTGCCCGTCGAGCCCGTCCAGATCGCGGGTGAGCACGCCGTTCGCGGCCGTGTAGGTCGCGAGATCGTCGGCGGAGATGAGGCCGTCCGCGCTGGAGGGGCTGACGATGGGCATGACGACGCCCACACTCGACCGCGTGCCGGTCTCCGCCGCGCTCCACACGACGGAGCTGCGCGCCTCGATCCGGGAGTCTGCGGACGTCACGGTCGCGCCGATCCCGAACACCGCCGAGTCGGGGCGCGTCCCGAACGGGACCGCCGCGGCCGGGACGGTCACCCGGACGACGCTGCTGGTGCCGCTCTCCAGAGGAGGGAGGGTCGCCTCCCCCAGCGGCACCGGCGCCGTGACCGGATCAGCGGAACCGAGCCAGTCGGTGAGGGTGTTGCGTGAGGCCATCGCCTTCGGGTCCAGCCAGACCGAGACCGTTCCGGTGGAGACGGCCGACCCGGTGGGATTGGAGACCGTGACGGAGACCGAAAGGTCTTGACCGGTCGCGAGCACGCCGGCATTGTCGGCCGCGACGCTTGCGGTCAGGCCCGACCCGTCCGAGGTGCGGGGAGACGGGGTCGCGGTGACGGAGGAGGTGGAGGGGCTGGGGGCGTCGGTCGCGGCGGTCGCCGCCGTCGGCGTCACCGTGACCAGCGAGAGCGCCGCGACCAGGGCCGCGACGACACCGGCGAGTCGGCCGCCCGCGCGCCGGCGACGGGCACCCCGGAGGAGGGTGGGGTCGGCTGCGCTCATGCGACGACGCACGATCCCTGCTCGGCCTCCATGACCACGATTCTAGATGCCACCCCCTGAGAGCCCGGCGAGCACGCCCGTAAACTAGGTCACCATGCAGAGCGTCGCCGAATCCCTCGAACGTCTCGGCGACCTCGCGGCATCGCCCACGGTCAGCCGGGTCGCCTCCCTGTTCGCGGCCTCCGGCCACGAGCTGGCCCTCGTCGGCGGCCCCGTTCGCGACGCGCTGCTGGGCCGGTCCGTGCACGATCTCGACTTCACGACGGACGCGCGCCCCGACGACATCCTGAAGATCGTCTCCCCGCTCGCGGACGCGGTCTGGGACATCGGCCGGCAGTTCGGCACAATCGGGGCGCGGTTCGGCGACGACACCGTCGAGATCACGACCTATCGCAGCGACAGCTACGACGGCGAGACGCGCAAGCCCGACGTGGTCTTCGGCGACTCGCTGGAGGGCGACCTCCTGCGCCGCGACTTCACCGTGAACGCGCTGGCCCTCCGCGTGCCCGACGTCCGGCTCGTCGATCCGTCGGGCGGTGTGGAGCACTTGCTCGAGCGGCGGATCACGACCCCGTCGACCCCGGAGGTGTCGTTCGGCGACGATCCGCTGCGCATGCTCCGGGCGGCGCGGTTCGCCGCACAGCTCGGGTTCGTCGTCGACGACGAGACCGTCGGCGCCATGGGTCGCATGGCCGATCGCATCCGCATCATCAGCGCCGAGCGCGTGCGCGACGAACTCTCCAAGCTCCTCACCGCGGAAGATCCGCGGGCCGGCATCGAGCTGCTGGTCCAGACCGGGCTCGCCGACGAGGTGCTGCCGGAGGTGCCCGCGCTGCGGCTCGAAGTGGACGAGCACCACCACCACAAAGACGTATATCAGCACAGCCTGACCGTCCTGGAGCAGGCCATCGGATACGAAAAGGAGCGTCATCCGGGTGAGGCTCCCGATCTCGTCCTGCGTCTCGCGGCCATCCTGCACGACATCGGCAAGCCGGCGACCCGGCGGTTCGAGCCGGGCGGCGCCGTGAGCTTCTACCACCACGACGTCGTGGGTGCGAAGCTCGCCAGGAAGCGGCTGACCGCACTGCGCTTCGACAAGGCGACGATCGACGCGGTCGCGCGGCTGATCGAGCTGCACCTCCGCTTCTTCGGCTACACCGACGCCCACTGGACGGACTCCGCGGTGCGCCGCTACGTGCGGGACGCGGGCGAGCAGCTCGAACGCCTGCACATGCTGACGCGTGCCGACGTGACCACGCGCAACCGCCGCAAGGCCGACCGTCTGGGGTTCGCGTACGACGACCTCGAGCAGCGCATCCGGGAGCTGAAGGAGCAGGAGGAGCTGGATGCGGTGCGTCCGGACCTCGACGGCCAGCAGGTGATGCGTGTGCTCGGCATCACGCCAGGGCGCGAGGTGGGCCAGGCGATGAAGTTCCTGCTCGATCTGCGGCTCGACGAGGGGCCGTTGGGCGAGGAGGAGGCAACGCGTCGCCTGCTCGACTGGTGGGGCGCCCGCTGACGCATCGCCCCATTCACAGCGCACGCCGCGCGCTGACTTCTCCACGGTTCCGGTCAGAGACCCTCGGCGGCGGGCCGGCGCACCGAGGCTGGGGACATGACGAAGCTCCTCGACTCCCCCGCCTCCCGCACCTCCGCACTCCGCGAGCCGGCACTCCGCGAGCCGGCTCCCGGCTGGCGGGATGACGCGCCGTCGGGTACCCTTGGAAAGTTGCCTGGGCAGAAGTCTGCCCGCGCGACCGATGTACAACCCTCCTGCTGCAGAACGTCTGCAGCCGCTGAGACCAGAGGAGGTGGGTTAGTCATGCATCAGTACGAGCTGATGGTCATCCTCGATCCCGAGATCGATGAGCGCACCGTTGCTCCCAGCCTTGACAAGTTCCTCAACGTCGTTCGTAACGACGGTGGAACGATCGACAGCGTCGACATCTGGGGTCGCCGTCGCCTGGCCTATGAGATCAACAAGAAGTCCGAGGGCATCTACGCCGTCGTCCAGCTGACCGCGAACGGCGACACCACCAAGGAGCTCGACCGCCAGCTGAAGCTCAGCGAGGCCGTCATGCGCACCAAGGTGCTCCGCGCCGAGGAGGCCATCGCCCAGGTCGCCGCCGCTCAGAAGCGCGCCGACGAGAAGGCTGCCCGCAAGGCCGCCTCCGCCGGCACCGAGAAGGCCGGCGCCTAGTCCGATGGCCGGCGAGACCGTCATCACCGTGGTGGGCAACCTCACGGCCGACCCCGAGCTGCGTTACACGCAGAACGGGCTGGCCGTCGCCAACTTCACGATCGCGTCCACTCCGCGCACGTTCGACCGTCAGGCGAACGAGTGGAAGGACGGAGAGGCTCTGTTCCTCCGGGCGAGCGTCTGGCGTGAATTCGCCGAGCACGTCGCGGGCTCGCTGACCAAGGGGTCCCGCGTCATCGCTCAGGGGCGGCTCAAGCAGCGTTCCTACGAGACGAAGGAAGGCGAGAAGCGCACGTCCATCGAGCTCGAGATCGATGAGATCGGGCCGTCGCTGCGCTACGCCACCGCTCAGGTGACCCGTGCTCAGTCGTCCGGCGGCGGTCGTGCCGCCGGCGGGTTCGGTGGCGGTGCTCCCGCTGTCGAGGAGCCCTGGGCCGCCTCCGCCCCCGCGGACCCGTCCGCGGGCGCTGACGTCTGGAACACTCCGGGTTCCTACAACGACGAGACCCCCTTCTAAAGGGCCCTCTTACATTCATCAGCCCTCCCGGTTCGGCCGGGATGGGCGGAAAAGCAAAGGAAATCATGGCTGGAAAGTCGAGCGGCGACCGCCGCAAGCCGATCCGCAAGGGCAAGGACGGCAAGAACGCCGCTCCTGCGAAGTCCGTTCGCGTCGGCGTCATTGACTACAAGGACGTCGCAACCCTGCGGAAGTTCATCTCGGAGCGTGGAAAGATCCGCGCCCGTCGCATCACCGGTGTCTCCGTCCAGGAGCAGCGCCTGATCGCCCGCGCCGTCAAGAACGCGCGCGAGATGGCTCTTCTCCCCTACGCCGGCTCGGGCCGTTAAGGAGAACCCCCATGTCGAAAGTGATTCTGACGCACGAGGTCACCGGCCTCGGTTCGGCCGGTGACGTCGTCGACGTCAAGAACGGCTACGCGCGCAACTACCTCGTCCCGCAGGGCTTCGCGATCGCGTGGACCCGCGGTGGCGAGAAGCAGGTCGAGCAGATCAAGGCGGCCCGGGCCGCTCGCGAGCTGCACACCGTCGAGGCCGCTCAGGACCTCAAGGCCAAGCTCGAGGCGACCAAGGTCAAGCTGGTCGTGAAGGCGGGCCGCGAGGGCCGTCTGTTCGGCTCGGTCAAGACCGGCGATGTCGCCGACGCCGTCAAGGCGGCGGGCATCGGCGAGCTCGACAAGCGCAAGATCGAGATCCCCAACGCCATCAAGGTCGTGGGCGACCACGAGGCCACCGTGCGCCTGCACGAGGACCTCTCGGCCGTCATCACCCTTCAGGTGGTCGCTGCCAAGTAGGCGCGAAAAAGAGTCAGTGTAGCGGCGGGCGGTGGCCCGCCGCTACACCTCGTTAAGGGAGATTTTCACCGGTCTTGTACACAGGTCGACTCGCCCGGGCCACAGCAAACACCACAGCGAACGAAGTAGTTTTTACACACACCCTGGGGAAAGATTAAGGGCTGGTCAGGGCCTATTTCCTCAGAGAAATATCTTCCCTCTCCACAGTTTTTCCCACATGTTCTGCACAAGCTCCGCGGCGTTTCGCGCAGTTTCTTCACATAGTTATCCACAGGCTGAGTTGTGGATGAACCACCGGGTTCGTAGGGTGAAGCGACGCCGATGGATCGCCCGCCGGATGGACCGGTTCTGTCGGTGGTCGGCAGGACGATCGGACTGCGGCGCGAGATCCGCGAGCCGCAGGATCCGGTCGCGACATCCGCGGCGAGCCTGCACCCGGAGCCGCACCGGGCGGCGAAGCTGAGACGTGTCCACGCGTGCGTGGACAGCGGCAGAGAAGAGGAGTGCACGTGTCGATCGCTCACATCGGCCTCGCCGACGGCGGCGCCCCCGCGACCGAGCCGCGGAACGCGGAGCGCACTCCCCCGCATGACCTCCTCGCCGAGCAGAGCGCCCTCGGCGGCATGCTGCTCAGCAAGGACGCCGTCGCCGACGTGGTCGAGGTCGTGCGCGGTACGGACTTCTACATTCCCAAGCACGAGATCATCTACGACGCGATCCTGTCTCTCTACTCGCATGGCGAGCCGACGGACGTCATCACCGTCACGGACGAGCTCACCAAGCTCGGCGAGCTCTCGCGCGCCGGCGGGGCCGAGTACCTCCACACACTGACCAGCCTCGTGCCGACCGCCGCCAACGCCGGGTACTACGCCAATATCGTCACCGAGAAAGCGCTCCTGCGCCGACTGGTCGAGGCGGGCACCCGCATCACGCAGATGGGCTACAAGGCCGAGGGAGAGGTGCTCGACCTCGTCAACAACGCGCAGGCGGAGATCTACTCCGTGACGGGTGCGCAGGAGGCGGAGGACTACGTCCCGCTGACGGAGGCCGTCACCGTCGCCATCGACGAGATCGAGGCGGCCAAGCACAAGGACGGGTCGATGACCGGCGTCCCGACCGGGTTCACCGAGCTCGACGAGCTGACGAACGGCCTGCACCCCGGCCAGATGGTGATCGTCGCCGCGCGACCCGCGCTCGGAAAGTCGACCCTCGCCCTCGACTTCGCGCGCGCCGCCGCGATCAAGCACGACCTCCCCACGATCTTCTTCTCCCTCGAGATGGGGCGGAGCGAGATCGCGATGCGCCTCCTCTCGGCGGAGGCGACCGTCCCCCTCCAGCACATGCGCAAGGGAACGGTCGACAACCGCGATTGGACCACCATCGCCGCGACCCGCGGCCGCATCAACGACGCTCCGCTCTACATCGACGACAGCCCGAACATGACGCTTGTCGAGATCCGCGCCAAGTGCCGCCGACTCAAGCAGCGCGTCGGACTCAAGATGGTCGTCATCGACTACCTTCAGCTCATGACGAGCGGAAAGCGCGTCGAGAGCCGCCAGCAGGAGGTCAGCGAGTTCTCCCGCGCCCTCAAGCTCCTCGCCAAGGAACTCCAGGTGCCCGTCATCGCC
This sequence comes from Leifsonia sp. ZF2019, assembly GCF_019924635.1. Lineage (NCBI taxonomy): Bacteria > Bacillati > Actinomycetota > Actinomycetes > Micrococcales > Microbacteriaceae > Leifsonia > Leifsonia sp. ZF2019. The sequence goes on along the minus strand of NZ_CP065037.1, from coordinate 4,220,984 downwards.
CTCTCGCAGCTGAACCGCGGTCCCGAGCAGCGCGCCGACAAGCTCCCCGCCCTGAGTGACCTCCGCGAGTCCGGCTCCATCGAGCAGGACGCCGACATGGTCATCCTCCTCCACCGCGAATCCGCCTACGAGAAGGACAACCCCCGCGCCGGCGAGGCCGACCTCATCGTCGCCAAGCACCGAAACGGCCCCACCAAGACCGTCACCGTCGCCTTCCAGGGCATGTACTCCCGCTTCACGGACATGGCTCCGGTCTAGTCGACCAGAATTGGGGGTATGACGCCGCAACCGACGCCCTTCGTGTTCGTGCACGGCCTCTTCGGGTCGTTCGCCGACCAGGCCGTGTTCGACGCCCTGCGACCTGCCCCCTGCTCCGCCCCCGATCTGATCGGATACGGCGGAACAGCAGGCACCGTAACGACAGAAGGGCAAGTCGCAGCCCTGCGGGCGCACATCGACCGGGTGTATCCGCCGGATCCTGTGCACCTGGTGGCGCACTCGATCGGCGGGGTACTCGCCTTCCTCTACGCCGACGCACACCCCGAACGGGTCGCGAGTGTGACGAGCGTCGAAGGGAACTTCACGCTTGACGACGCCTTCTGGTCACGGTCGATCGCGACGCTCGACGAGAACACCGCCCGCGCAACGATCAACACGCGCCTGACGGACCCGGAGGGTTTCCTGACCGGAGACGGGATCATCCCGACGGCCGACCTCGTCGCCACCGCCCGGCAGGCGCTCTCCTACCAGCCCTGGCGGACGGTGTGGGAATCCGCACGCTCCGTCGTCGAGACGACGGGTGGCCAGGAGTGGCAACGAACTCTGCAACGCGTGTTCGCCGCCACGCCGGTGCACCTCGTTGCGGGCGAACGGAGCAGGAACGCGTGGCATGTCCCGGAATGGGCGCTCAGAGACGCCGCAACGTTCGACATCGTTCGCGGCGCCGGCCACATGATCATGCTGGAACACCCGACCCGCTTCGCGGAAGCACTCCTCGCGATCCACTCGCCCTGAGGTGACCTCAGACGCGGATAGCGAGAGATCACGGTGCCGCGCGACGAGGCCGCCGAGATCATTCAGCTGCGGCGCGAGGTGGCTCGCGACGCAGGCTTCCGCTTGGTTGTGCGTCCACTGGCCTTCGTGCCGCGTGAGTTCGGCCAGGACGTCGCGTAGGCGGTGTCCTGGAGAGTGCCCGGCATGACGTCGGGAAACCGGTGGCGCCGGTGCCACGCCATCCAGCACAGGGCCAGTGCGATCGCGAGGGAGGCGATCCCGCAGATGACTGCTGCCGTGCCGCTGGCCGGCCAGAGGAGCCAGGTGACGGTGAAGAAGTAGCCGTAACCCCAGACGGTTCCAAGGACGAACATGTTCGAGTTCGGGATGAACCCGTTGAACGAGATGATCGTCGCGATCTTCGACCATCGGGTCATTCGGATCGGGACCAGGGACAGCGAGGTCCCGGTCAGCGCGGTCGGAGGCGGTCCGATGGTCTCGCCCCTGCTCCAGATCGAGAGGGACAGCCGCTCGTCCGCATAGCGCGGATGGAGGCTGCGCCCGAGCAGTGTGAGCGCGGACAGGAAGACACCGAGGGTTCCGGCCAGCAACAGGTAGGTGAGCGATCCGAAGACCGGGACGACGGCGATCGCGATGACCGCGACGGTCACCGGCCAGTCGGAGGGCTGGAACATCCTCGCGTGCAGGAGACCCTGGCCATCCAGCGTCCCGCTCATCGCGGCCGGGAGTGCGAAGACCATGATGCCGCCGCAGATCAGGAACAGCAGGAACCATACGGCCGTCGCGAGGGCGTATCCGAACGGACGCAGCCACAGCGGCGCCCTGCGCGCCGGCACCGGTTGTGCGATCGGCGTGGGCTCACGCAGGTCGGCGTACGCGCGAGGACGAACCATACGCAGATCCTATAGGCCTGACCGGAGGGTCCTTCGGGATCCGACGGGACTCGCGGTCTAGGGCATTAGAACCGTTTTCTATCCGCGGGACTTAGCGAGCCTAGACACTCTTGCTTTCGATTGCGAACCGGTTCGCAAGTCGCTATCCTCACGAGAAGAGACCGCAGAGTCTCCCTGCGATTCCCTGGAACAGAGCGGTTCGAGAGAAGAGGACGATCGAAGTGAGAACAGCAGCACGGATCATCGCGGCCGTGACCGCATCCGTATTCATCGCGGCGGCCGTCGCCGTTCCAGTCGCCGGAGCCAGTGCCGCCGGGTCGACCTCCTTCACCGTCGACCCGGCACGGCGCGGCTCGACGGTGACCACGCTCTCCAATACGCTGACGAGCTGGGCGTACCGCGATGACTGGACGAGCGCCGCTGAGGGACAGCCGTCGAACTACTTCGCGACGAACTATCCCTCGATCACGACCGCCGATCTTTTCAGCGCCACGGGCGGTGGATACACGAGCAAGGCCGAAACCCTGACCTACCTCGCGTCGAACATGACCGGCGGATCGGTGACGGCGCTGTTCCAGACCAGCGTGGAGCCGGCGAGCGATCTGAAGTTCTGGGTAACGACGACGCAGGGAGACCGGCAAGTGACGTCGGTCGCCGAGTCGGACACCCTCATCGCCGGGAACGCGTGGACCAAGCGCGTATACACCTTGTCCGCCATCCCATCCGGAAGCACCGCGTTCCGTATCGCTTTTCCGACCGGAGGAGCGAACGCTTACAACCCGCAACTCGGAAGCGTCTCGATCACAGCAGCGACGAATATCACCGACACCCTCGACGACTGGTCCAAGGTGAGTGACCACACGAAGGGGCTCGCGTTCGACACGGCGAATGCGGGGGTCCTGGGTGATACCAGCCGGTTGATGCGGACGGTCAAAGATCAGTACACCCCGGCCGAGTCGATCACCTACCGGTCCACGGGGATGAGCGCGATCCAGGCGACCGCCTTGTTCTCGTCGTCGCAGGAGAACATCGACGACCTCACCTTCTTCGCATCGCCCGACAACGCGACGTGGACGCAGCTCGTGAACTGGACCAACGTCGACTCTCCGATCAACAGCGGGCTCTGGACGAAACGGGTGTATTCCCTCTCGAGCCTGCCGAGCGGCACGAACTTCGTCCGAGTGACCTTCCCCACCGGGGGTCTGAACAGCTGGAACCCGCAGCTCGCAAAGGTGGTCGTCACGGGTGGCAGCAGTTACACCGACGACCTCTCCGACTGGGGCGCCAGCTACTATCACACCTCCGGTCTCTCGTTCGACACGCAGAACGCCGCCGCCCTCGGCGACGCCAGCCGCGCGCAGCGGACCAACAACTACGACGGATTCCCGGGCGCCACGACCACACGCGATCTCTTCAAGAACCCCCAGGACCGCAACACCCTGACGGACTACGATTTCAGTTCGCTCATCACAGCCGTTCACAACATCATCGGCCAAGGGTTGACGCCGAAGATCCGCCTCGCCAACGTCCCGATGAAGTTCACAGCGGTCCCGGTCGTCGGAGCGTTCGGCACGAACATCCGTCCCCCGGACGACTACGACGCCTACTACGCCTACATCAAGGCGATCGCGGATGCGATGGTCGCCGAGTTCGGGATCGCACAGGTCAAGACCTGGACCTGGGGCATGACGCCGGAGATCGAGAACTCCAGCTGGTTCGAGGCCGCGGATGGAACCGCTGCCAGCACCGAGACCGCGTTCTTCAGGCTCTACGACTACACGGTCGCAGCACTTCAAGCCTCCCTCGGGGCGGCGAATGTGAAGGTCGGGGTGCACATGATGAACCAGACGGACGGACTCTGGAACCCGGCCGACTTCATCGACCACGTGGCCTCCGGCACCAACTACAAGACCGGCGCCACAGGGACAGCGATCAACTACATCGACTTCTCGTACTACGAGGGCAGCCCCGGCAACACCGGGCAATTGGAGACGTCGGCGGGAGGAGCCCGGTCACTGGCGGTCTCGATCGAGCGGATCCGCGCGCGCGCCCTCCTCGACGGTCTGACCGGCCTGACCTACGGCGTCGCAGAGGGCGGGATCGGTTTCGACCAGGACTCCCGCTTCATCTCGAACAACATCCTCGGATCCTCCTATGAAGGCTCGTTCGACGCGCTGGTGTTCAAGAAGCTCAACGACCTCGGGATCCGAGACTGGTCGCGGTGGGCGCTCAACACCGAGAAGATCTGGGGAGGTGTCGATGGTGTCTCCTCGCACCTCGACAACCTCGCGCAGAAGATGGTGGGAGATGCGAGAGCCGATGTGGCCCGCTCCGGCTCAGCGTCCGACCCGAGCAATATCGTGGACTCGATGGCCGGCTACAACCCCGCCACCAACAAGATCCATGTGATGGAGTTCAACCACAATCCGTCCCCATCCGCCTCGGGAGCGGAGAGCGTCTCCCTCACGGTGAAGAACATCGCGCCCGCGTCCGGATCGTCGGTGACGGTCACCAAATGGGTCGTCGACGACACGCATGCCAACTTCTGGCCGACCTGGTCGGCGGACCGCGCGAGTCACGGGGTCTCCAACGTCACCTACCTCGGCTGGTCCCCCCAGTCGCTGACGGTGCCTTCTCTGATGACCGTGCAGGCCGACAAGGACTACTGGTACTCCCGTGTGCCGACGTATCGGTCGCTCGCTGCGCTGTCCAGCACATCGACCACGGTCGTCCCGAGCGGCGGCCAGATCAGCCTGTCGGACACCGTCGCGCAACACGGCGTCGTCTTCTACGAGATCTCGAACGCCACTGTGGTGGGGTCGCCGACGTCGACTCCGACCACTCTGACGGACAACCTGGACAACTGGTATCTCGCCAACACCCACACCGCCGGCCTGTCGTTCGATACGAGCAACGCATCCGCGCTCGGCGACACCAGCCGGGCCATGCGCACCACCAGGACCGACCCGCAGAGCATCGACTATCGGAAGCTGGGGGCGACGAGCGCGACGGTCACCGGGCTGTTCGGCACCGACCAGGAGACCATCGCCGACTTCACGTTCTTCACGTCGGCGGACGGCCTGACGTGGTCCGCCTACGCGGGTGCCAGCCACGCCGACTCCCTCATCAACAGCGGCAATTGGACCAAGCGTGTGTACTCCCTCGCCGCTCTGCCCCCGGGCACGAACTACCTGCGGGTGGTGTTTCCCACCGGGGGCCTCAACAGCTGGAACCCGCAACTCGGGCAGGTGACCGTCACGGGATGAGCGAGGGCGGCCCCGTGCTCGTCCAGGCGAACCGTTATCAGTTCGGGTCGGGCGAACGCATCCGCCACGCCCACGTGGCCAGCGTCTGCCTGGTGCTGTGCCTTTCGGGGGCGGGAACGATTCGTTCCGGTGTCCAGGAGCTCCGCCTCCACCCGGGAAGCATCGTCCGCCTGCCGTGGGGCCACGCGATCTCGTACACCGCCGACGCTCGGGAGCCGTTCACGGTCGCCGCCGCTCACCTGCTTCCCTGGCACACGACGACCGAACCGATCGTGCGACGCGCAGCCCACGACCGTGACGACACGCTCTTCTCGTCACGGGACCGCGCGTGGCCCGACGGCCTCGAACCGTTTGCAGCGCTGACCGCACCGGTGTCGCGACACCGGGACGACCAGGCGGCCGCCTACGTGGAGTACATGGTGCATCTGGCGCGCGATCCCCAATGCGACGATGCTGCACTGCGCAGCGCCGGGCGGCTGGGGATCGACGAGGCCGAGCGGCTCGCCACGACCGGCCCGGCGCCGCAGCTCCCTGCGATGCTGAGGCGGATGACGGCCTTCATCGACGAGAACCTGGACTGCTCGCTCACGGTCGACGACATCGCGCGTCGCGGAGGCTGCAGTCGCGCGACGGCGGAGAGAGCGTTCACCAAGCATTTCGGGATGCCCGTGCAGTCGTATGTCCAAGGGCGGCGGATGACGGCCGCCGGCCGCCTCCTCAGCGAGACGGGGCTCAGCGTGACCGAGGTCGCCGGCGTCGTCGGCTATTCCGACCCGGCGTACTTCTCGCGGGTGTTCTCGCGGGTGTTCGGCGTCTCCCCGCGGGCATACGCACGAGGAATCGCACCCCTGTGACGGGATGAGTGCGTGACGGGATGCGTGCGCCGAAAGTCCAGATAGTGATCCGATACCCGATGCCGTCGCCGGACGGCCCGACCTAGCTTTACCTCATGCCTTCACACGACACCTCCCTCCGCCCCTTCCGGGACTCCACCGATCTGCTCGGTTCGGGCGAGCTCCTCCGCCGGCGCGCCGACGAGGACGGCTACCTGTTCTTCCGCCAGCTCCTGCCTCGTGCGGACGTGGAACGCGTGCGGCGGGCGATCTCCGAGGTCCTGGTGACCGAGGGGTCGCTCGTCGACGCCGAGAGCGGCGCGGTCGACCGGGCGCACGTGGACGCCATCCCTGCGGACCTGATGCGTCAGGACATCGGGATCTCGGAGAGCGCCTACGTCGCCGTCCAGCGAGTGCAGGACATGCACAGGCTCCCCCATCACCCGGCTCTGCTCGCGCTCTACAGGGACCTCTTCGACGACGAGGTCTTCGTGCATCCCCGCCACATCGTCCGTGCGATGACCGGGCATCCTGCACTGCGCCCGACCCCGGCGCACCAGGACTTCCCGCTCATCCAGGGGACGCAGAACACCTGGACGGCCTGGTTTCCTCTCGCGGACACGCCGCTCGAGCGCGGTCCTCTGTCGGTCCTCCGCGGATCCCACCGGCAGGGCTACATCCCGATCGCACCCGCCGAGGGAGCGGGCCTCATCGAGGCGATCCTCTGCGACGAGGACGATTGGGTGGGCGGAGCGTTCGAGGCGGGAGATGTGCTGACCTTCCCCAGCCTGCTCGTGCATCGTGCGGTGCCTGCGAGCGCCAGGGACACGATCAGGCTCTCGCTCGACATCCGATTCCAGCCGGTGTCGGAGCCCGTCGAGGAGCGCTCGCTCAGCAACCACTCGGACCATTCGTGGGAGGAGATCTACGAAGGCTGGCAGGTCCAGGACGTGCAGTACTACTGGCGAGACGACGCGCCGGCACTCTCCCCGTGGAACGATGAGCTGCTCCAGCCCGGCCGGCGGATCTGCTGATGACGGGGAGGAGGCCGACACCCGCGGCGCCGCAGCGCTTGCGGGTCAACGGCCTGGAGCGACCGCTGGGGGTGGACGACACGCACCTGCGGTTCGCCTGGGACCCGCCCACCCGCGCGGACGCGATCGCGCTCGAGATCTGGCGAGGATCTCAGCGCGGTCCCGCCGGGCGGATGCTCGTCCGGTCGACGCTGGGCGGAGACAGCCGCACCGCGGTCATCCCACGGCCGCTGGACGCCCGGTCCCTCGGCTGGCGGGTGGGGACGATCGTCGACGGCGTCACGGCGTGGAGCGATCGGCGCGCCGTTGTCCTCGCCCCGTCCTTGGAGGCGATGGGAGCGGCATGGATCACGTCGCCGATCCCCGAACCGCACTCCTCGCGCACTGTCTGGTTCCGTCAGAGCTTCGAACGGCATGCCGGCCGGGCCGAGACCACACTGCTGCACATCGCCTGCGTCGGGGTCTTCGACGTGCGCGTGGACGGTGAGCCGGCGGGAGACCTGGTCCTCGCCCCCGGGTACACCGCCCTGGCGGACGAGGCCGCCGCCGTGACGCTGGACCTCAGCGCGCTGCCGGACGGCCGCCACGACCTGACCGTCGAAGTGGGAGCCGGGCCGTACCGGTTGACCGCCGAGTCGCAGCGGTACACGAAGTTCGAGACGGCGGCCGGGTCACCCCGCATCATGGCCGCCATCGAACACCTGGCGGACGGACAGACCGTCGCCGTGGATCCGCTCGCCGGCGATGTCGTCGTCGGGCGCGGTCCCACCGTCTCCACCCACTGGTATGGAGGCGAGGACTACGACGCGCGTCTTCCCGAGCCCGTCGACGACAGACCGGACGGACGCGCGCACCTTGTCGCGGACGGGGAGGAGCGCCGCATCTGGTGGCCGCAGCATCCACCGATCCGGATCGTCGACACCCTCGAAGGCACGGTGGTGAGCGAGGACGGCGACGCGTGCGTGGTCGACTTCGGCGTCAACGTCGCCGGCTTCCCGTCCATCGCCTGGGCCCCGCGCTCGGTGGACCGGACCATCCGGCTCTGGCCGGCCGAGCGGCTCCTCGGAGGGGCGATCAGCCAGGCGAGCACAGGCTCGCCGATCGTCGACACCGTCACGACCCGCGCAGGTGAGGGCGGTGCATGGCAGCCGCGGTTCGGCTACCACGGGTTCCGGTATCTGCGCATCGAGGACGCCGAGTCGGTGACGCGCGCCAGCGCCCTCGTCGCCCGGGCCTCGAACACCCGGGTCGGACGGTTCCGGACCTCGGATCCGTTCCTCGCACGGCTCGAAGAGCTGATCGTGCGATCGATCGAGAGCAACATGTACTCCGTCTTCACCGATTGCCCTCACCGCGAGAAGCTCGGCTGGCTCGAGCAACTGCACCTGTGCTTCGGTGCGCTGACGAGCCACTTCGACCTCGAGGCTCACCTGCGGTCCGTCCTCCACCATGTCCGCCGGGCGCAGCTGCCCGACGGGCGGATCCCGAACACCGCGCCCGAATTCATCGACTTCACCGGCGCCGAATGGATGGGTGACCCGGAGGCGATGCGGTTCGATCCGAGTTGGGGTGGCTGCATCGTCCGCCTGGCCCTCGCGCACTACCGCCAGTACGGAGACCCTCGGATCCTCCGCGAGAACGAACCCGCCATGCGCCGCTATCTCGACAGCCTCGCGCGGGTCGAGCGGGACGGCCTCATCGACTTCGGCCTCTCGGACTGGATCGCCCTCGAGACGTCCGACCGTCGGGTCGTGGCCTCGTACGGGTACTGGCGCGTGCTCGTCGACGCCCGGGAGATCGCCACGCTCGCGGAGGACGAGCTCTGGGCGTCCGATCTCGCCCGGCGGATCGCGTGTGTCGAATCGGCCCTGTCCGCCTTTCCGCTGGATGCGGCGGCGAGCCAGGGCGAGCTGGCGATCTTCGTCGAGCTGGCCGATCAGACCGGGGACCACGAGCGAGCCGGCGATGCGTTCACCCGACTCCTGGCGTCGATCGAGGCGGCGGATGCTCTCCGAGTCGGGGAGATCGCCTTCGAGCCCGTGGTCGACGCCTTCCATCGTCGCGGGCTGGACGACCGGCTGTACGCGCTGCTGGCGCGACCGGACGTTCCGGGATACGGGATGCAGGTCGCGAAGGGGCTCACGTCGCTCGCCGAGACGTGGTCGGCCGAGTCCGGGCCTGAAGGCGAGGGCTCCCAGAACCACTTCATGCTCTCGATGATCTCGCACTGGATGACGGGCGTCGTGGCGGGCCTCCGCCAAGCACCGGAGTCGGTGGGCTGGTCGCGTGCGCGTGTGGAGCCGCGGTTTCTCGCGACGGTGGACAGTGCGTCGTTCACGTATGACTCCCCGGCCGGACGCTACGCCGTCGCATGGTGCCGGCAGGACCGCGGGGCCGCCATCGAGCTCACGGTCGCCGTGCCGCCGGGATGCGTGGCCGAGGTCCACCTGGACGGTGAGCCCGCACGTGCGTGCGCCGCCGGCGCCCACCGATTCGCGGTGCCTGATCCGCGGCGGCTCGGGCTCTAGGCGGTACGAGGAGGCGCGGCGGTGCTCGCGCGCGGCTCGAGACGCGGTGTCACCGTCTGTACCAGCTCGGGCGCTCCTCCGTCGAGGAGCCGGAGGAGCGCATCGGCTCCCGCCTCGCCGAACTCGGGTACGTCTCGTCCCACGGCGGTCAGTTTGGGCGTCACCAGAGAGCAGATCGGGAAGTCGCCGATGGCGACGATGGAGAGGTCCTGCGGCACCTGCAGGCCCATCTCCTGAGCGACGGAACTGCCCATGACGGCCATCACCTCGTTCTCGTAGATCACGGCGGTGGGGCGCTCGCGCTGAGACAGGAGCTGTCGCGTGATCTGAGCACCTTCGGGCGCGGAGTACTCGTTGGCGGTCAGCACGTCGCCGCGCAGGCCGAGATCCGCCGTCTCCTCGAGGAAGGCTTTGCTTCGGAGTGTGGTGTTGCGGAAATCCGGGCGCCCAGCGACGCGGGCGATGTGCCGGTGGCCGAGGGCGGCGAGGTAGCGGACGGCTTCCCGGATCGAGCCGGCCTCATCGCAGAAGACCCCGGACACGCCAGGAGAGGGCGTGCTCAAGCCGAAAGCGACGGACGGGAGGCCCAACTCCTGCACGCGCTCGAGGCGAGGGTCCGTCTCGCGCAGGTCGGTCAGGAATACTCCATCGACCAGCCGCTCACCCGCCCAGCGTTCCAGCGTCTCGACCTCGTCGTCAACGGACGAGACGGTGCTGAAGAGCAGGTTGACCGTGTCTCTCGACAGGCGGGACTCGATTCCGGCGATGAGCTGCATGAAGAACGCCTCGGCGCCGAGCAGGGTGGCCGGTCGGGCCAGCAGGAATCCGACGACGTTCGTGCGAGAGCGGGACAGGGCGCGCGCTGCTCCGCTCGGGCGCCACTGGAGCTGTGACGCGGCGTCGAGGACCGCGGCACGTGTCGCCTCCGAGACCCCCGGCCGCCCATTGAGGGCGTTCGACACCGTCGACTTCGCCATACCCAACTTGGTGGCGATGTCGACGATGGTCGGCCTCCGAGTCGCGCTCATCGGGTCCATTCCCATTGTTCCTCCCCACACGACAATAGCAGGCGAAGAACCGTTTCGGATCGCTGCATTCATATCGATTCATCCGCGGCTTTACAAGTCATGTGAACCGGTTCTGATACGGTTTCTCCCACATCGGCGTCGACGCGGCGCCGTCAGCGAAAGGCGTATCGGATGATCTCCCACTCTCTGGACAACGGATGGGTCGTGCGCGCGGTCGGGCCGGTGCCGCCACAGGCTCCGAGCGGTGCCGTCGCCGCCCCCGTCCCCGGCTCTGTGCACGCTGCGCTTCGGGCTGCCGGAGTCATCCCCGACCCCCTCGTCGGCCGGAACGAGCGAGAGGTGCGATGGGTGGGTGAGACGGATTGGGAGTACACCCTGGACTTCGAGGCGCCTGCCGGCCTGGCGGAGCGGACCGACCTCGTCTTCGACGGCCTGGACACGATCGCCACCGTCGAGCTCAACGGCGCGGTGCTCGGTGCCGTGATGAACCAGCATCGCAGCTACCGATTCGACGTGACGGGGCACCTCCGAGCCGACTCGAACGCGCTCACCGTGAGGTTCGCCTCGCCGCTGCGTCATATCCGCGAGGAGGTGGCCAGGCTGGGCGCCCGGCCGCACCTGTTCGACGACCCGTTCAACATGATCCGCAAGTCGGCAGCGAACTTCGGCTGGGATTGGGGGCCGAGCCTGCCCACGGCGGGAATCTGGCGATCCGTCCGATTGGAGACATGGAGCGGTGCCCGCCTCGGCGGCGTGACGACGCAGACGCGTTGGTCGAGAGGCGACGGCTTTCTCCGGCTGCGCGCGGAGATCGAGTGGTCCGGAGGCTCCCCTGCGCCCGGCAGGCGACTCGAGGTGCGCGTGGGCGACACGATCCACACTGTCGCCGTCGAGACCGGCCAGACCCTCGTCACGACGGCGATCGACGTTCCCGACATCGAGCCGTGGTGGCCGCGTTCGCATGGCAGTCCCGTCCTGCACCCCCTCGAAGTGAGGCTGATGTCGGACGGCGGTGCCCCGCCGCAGTCGCGTGCGAGCAGGATCGGCTTCCGGTCGATCGACATCGTTTCGTCGACGGACGTCGACGGGCGGGGCTTCGGCATCGCGGTCAACGGCGAGATCGTCGCCATCCGTGGCGCGAACTGGATTCCCCTCGACATCCTTCAGCCCTCCCGCCCCGCCACCGAATACCGGAGACTCCTGGAGGATGCTGCAGACGCCCATATGAACCTGATCCGCGTCTGGGGCGGAGGCACCTACGAGGCCGACGCGTTCTACGAGATCTGCGACGAGCTGGGGCTCCTCGTCTGGCAGGACTTCCTGTTCGCCTGTGCGGCCTATCCCGAAGAAGAGCCGCTCGCATCGGAGGTGGAGGCGGAAGCCAGGGAGGCGGTGTCCCGTCTCGCCGGTCACGCCTGCATCGCCCTCTGGTGCGGCAACAACGAGAACCTCTGGGGCAATACCGATTGGAACTGGCAGGCAGAGCTCGACGGCCGGACCTGGGGCGAGCGTTACTACTTCGACGTGCTGCCGGCGATCGTTCAGGAGTTGGCCCCGGATGCGGTCTACATTCCGGGCAGCCCGTTCTCGTGGCAGGACCCGGATCCGAACGCGCAGGGCGACGGAATCATGCACGCCTGGGACGTGTGGAACCAGCTGGACTATGAGCACTATGCGGACATCCGCCCGCGATTCGTGTCGGAGTTCGGGTTCCAGGGGCCGCCGAGCTGGGCGGCCGTCGCTGCGGCGCTGGACGAGGGCGACGTCGATCTCGAGGGGGAGGCGTGGCTCGGTCATCAGAAGGCGGAAGACGGCGCCGAGAAGCTCCGACGCACCACGACCGCGCACTTCGGCGACCTCGCAGGCGACGACGTCCTCCACTGGGCCCAACAACTCAATCAGGCGCACGCGCTCCAGTTCGGGATCGACCACTTCCGATCGCTGGGGGCGCGCAACCACGGGATGATCGTCTGGCAGCTGAACGACTGCTGGCCCGGGATGTCATGGTCGCTGGTCGACTCCACGGGTCGCCGCAAACCCGCCTGGGCCGCCGTGCGGCGTGCATACCAGGACACCTCGGTCGCCATCGCGCTGCGTGACGGCAAGTACTGGGCGATCGTCGTGAACGAGAAGGATCACGAGCTGCGCGGCCGGCTGGACCTCGAGCGACGTGACCTCGAGTCGGGGGAAGCCGTCGGGCACTTCCGTGCCGAGCTGACCATCGCGCCCCGCGGGAGCGCGGAGGTCAGAATGCCGGCCTTCCTCACCGCGACGGACGATGGGGCGGCGGAGGCGCTCCTCGCGCGCCTGACCGAGAGTGGTCGCACTGTTGCCACGCGCTGGCACTACTTCGCTCCGGTCCGCGAGCTCCGCCTCCCGAGCCCACGGTACGACCTGGAGCTGGAGCGGAGCGCCGGAGGATATGTGATCCGCATCACGGCGCGGGTGCACCTGCGTGATCTGTGGCTGCAGTTCGACCGGGTCGATGCCGACGGCTCGGTCGAGCAGGAGCTCGCCACCCTCGCGCCGGGGGAGTCCGCGGAGATCCGCGTGCGGACGGAGCTCGAACTCGCCGCAGCCGACCTCGCCCGGTTTCCCGTGGTCTGCACGGCCAACGACGTGGCGGAGCGCGCGAGCAGGGCATCGACGACGGCTGCATCGATCCCGGGGAACCGTCGATAAGAGAACCGTTTCTTGTTGTGAAATCGTGGCAAGAAGCGTTCAAAAGAACACAACTTGCGAACCGGTTCGGAAGCTGGTGTAATGAGCAGGAACTCTCCAAGGACGCAGAAGGGGTCACCGGTGATCGAAACCGCTCGCGCAGCCGAGAAACGCGCACGCCCCATGACTGACGCACCCGCCGAGCGGACTCGCGCGTCGCCCGAGCCGGTGCGCGGAACCCGGGGACGCGCACGGGTGGTGCCGTGGTGGTTCATCGCGCCGGCCGCCGTGATCTATTGCTTCGTGACCGTGGTGCCGGATGTTCAGGCCATGGCCTACAGTCTGACCGACTGGAACGGGCTGGCGAACCATTTCTCGTTCATCGGGCTCACCAACTATGTGTCCGCCTTCGAGAATCCCAACTTCGTCAAAGGGCTGGTGAACACGGTCGCCCTGACGATCATGATCACTCTCGCCCAGCTGGTGATCGGCCTCCTGCTCGCTCTCGCCCTGTCGACGCGGCTCAAATCCAAGACGGTCCTGCGCACGCTCTTCTTCACACCTGTCGTGCTCACCTCGGTCGCGGTCGGTTACATCTGGAAGTTCCTGTACGCGCCGACCGGAGCGATCAACCAGATCCTCGACGCGATCGGGCTCCACGCGCTGGCACACGACTGGCTGGGCGACCCGTCGGTCAACCTCTGGTCGATCGCCGTCATGTGCGTCTGGCAATCGGCCGGCGTGACCATGGTGATCTTCATCGCCGGACTGGAAGGCATCGATTCCGAGACGCTCGAAGCCGCCCACCTCGATGGGGCCAACGGGTGGCAGCGGTTCTGGTATGTCATCCGTCCCTTGCTCGCGCCAGCCGTCCTCATCAATTCCCTGCTCTGCGTCATCGGAGGTCTGAAGATCTTCGACCAGATCTTCATCACCACACAGGGCGGTCCGGCGCGGAGCACGGCCACGCTCGCCACCATGTCGTACACCGACGGGTTCGTGGCAGGCGACTACTCGTACGGGATAACGCTCTCGATCATCCTCGCCGTGCTCGTCGGAGCGGTGTCGATCGTGCAGTTCCGGATGACTCGGACCAAGGAGAACCGATGATCGCGCGCTACACCCCGAGAACCGCTCTCTTCGAGGGCCTGATGTGGATTCTCGCCCTCGTCTATCTCGGAGTCCCCGTCTATCTCCTCATCAATGTCGCCCTCAAGGGACAGACCGACACCAGTCCCGCGCTGACACCGGCCGACCCGGTCACATTCGACAACTTCCGGACGGCGTTCCTGGAAGGGAACATCGGTCAGGCATTCGTGACCTCCCTTTTCATCACCGTCGCCAGCGTCACAGCGGTGATCCTGATCTCGGCCGCCGCGGCGTATCCGCTCGCCCGGGCGACGCGACGGTGGTCCACGATCACCTTCTCGGTCTTCGTCGCCGGATTGGTGGTCCCCGCCGTCGGGGTCATCCCCCTCTACGTGACGATGAAGAATCTCGGCCTGCTGGGGTCGCCGGGCGCCCTCGTGCTGCTCTACGTCGGAATGAACCTCCCCTTCGCCATCCTCCTGTACACCGTCTTCTTGCGCGCCGTTCCCGCCGACTACGAGGAGGCGGCGAGGATCGATGGCGCCGGGCCGATCCGGACTTTCTGGAGCGTCGTCTTCCCGCTTCTGCGTCCCGTCACCGGAACGATCGCGGTTCTCACGGTGATCGCGATCTACAACGACTTCTTCACGCCGCTGCTGTATCTGAACGGAAGCTCGTACACGACCCTGCCGCTGGCTCTGCGCAACTTCTCGAGCCAGTACACCACCAACTGGGGCGCGATCTTCGCGGGGATCTCGCTCGGCGTGCTTCCCGTGCTCGCCTTCTATCTCGTCCTCCAGCGGAACATCATCAAGGGCTTCGCTGGCGGCCTCAAGGGTTGAACCCCCCTACCCGCACCCGAGAAAGGAAACACATGCGAAAGAAAGTCCTCGGCGTCGCAGCAGTGCTGCTGAGCGTCGGCCTGCTCGCCACCGGATGCGCCGTCAGCGGCTCCGACGGCGGAAAGGACACCCTCACCCTCACCTGGGTGTCCGGGACCGAGAGCCAGGTGATCGACCCGACGGTGAAGGCGTTCGAGAAGGCGAACCCCGGTGTCACCGTCAAGACGAACATCATCGCCAGCACCGACCTCACCCAGACGCTCCAGACCCAGCTCACCGCTGGAACGGCGCCCGACATCTTCCTCACAGCCCCTCCCGGCAGTCAGGGGGCCGTTCCCGATCTCGCCAAGGCGGGATATCTCGCTCCGCTCGACGACCTCCCGTGGGCCGGGGCCGCGACAGCGCCGGCGAAGGCCGCCATGACGTATGACGGCAAGGTCTACGGGATCACTCCGAACTTCACCTCCATCGGCGCGATCTACAACACGGACAGTCTCTCTGCGGCAGGCCTGACCGCGCCGCGCACCTGGAGCGAGCTGCTGAGCTTCTGTGCGGCCGCGAAGGCGAAGGGGAAGGTCGCGTTCGGACTCGGCCTGCAGGAGGGGTGGACGACCTTCCTGATTCCGCGCGCACTCCTCGCGACCCTCATCCCCGACCCGGACAAATGGAACTCGGAGCTCAGCGACGGAACGTTCGACTATGCCGATTCGCCGCAGTGGAAGGAGGCGCTCGAGAAGCAGGACGAGATGACCAAGGCGGGCTGCTTCAACGACTCCCCGAACGGCACCTCGATCGACAACACCGTTCTGCCCGGCGTCATCAACGGCGACTACCTGGGGACGGTCTCGGTGAGTGCACACATCGGCGTCATGGAGAGCAAGGCGACCGGTACCCTCCACCTCGTCACCACGCCCCTGCCTGCCACCGATGACGCAGCAGCGCAGAAGTTCGAGATCCTCCCGGGCAGCGGCCTCTCGATCAACGCCGCCTCCAAGAACCTGGCGCTCGCGAAGAAGTTCCTGACCCTGTGGTCGTCCGAGAAATCCCTCGATTCGATCGCTGCCGCGTCAGGAACGATCCCCAGCATCGCGAGCGACTCGTTCGCTCCGCCTGCGAGCCTGAAGGAGCTCGCTGCCGCCGCCGCCGACGGTCACACGATCGCAGGAAACTTCCTCTGGAAGAGTTCGGTGCAGCAAGCGCTCACGGACGGCGTGCAGGGCATCTTCGCCGGGAGCTCCACTCCGCAGAAGACGCTGGACGCGATGCAAGCCGCCTACACGGCGAAGTAACCTGCCGTCCGGTGCGAAGCGAGGAGGGGCGACGGGAATCCGTCGTCCCTCCGATCGCCCTGTGCCGGATCACGAGCCCGAAGGAGACATATGACGATCAGCTCCCCGACGCCGGACTCGTGGCACATCGCCGCCGGCCGGACCTCGTACGCCGTCGCCCTCGACGACGACGGCCGGCTCCGCCTCCTCCACTGGGGGCGATCCATCTCAGACGCAGACGTCGCGCGCCTGGCGGCGCGTCCCGACGATCTCTTCGTGCTCGAATCGACCTACAACCCCCGGGTCACGGACGAGCTCTCCTTCCCCGACGGCGTCGACCAACGCATCCCCACCGTCCGCGCCGAGTTCGCATCGGGATCACGCGGTCTCCGACTCGCTGTGTCCGACACCTCGTGGGATGACACGACGCTGCGGATAGCGCTTGTCGATTCCGTGCAGGGCTTCGAGGTCGTCCTCTGGTATCGCGTTCAAGAACGTTCAGAGGTCATCGAACGATGGGCCGAGCTGAGCAATCTGTCGGCCGCGCCTGTCGCTGTCGTGACGGCGCATTCCTGCGCGCTCGCCCTGCCGCGCCGGGTCCGTCGGGTGAGCTATCTCGCCGGGCGCTGGGCGGCCGACCCGCGGTGGACGCAGTCGGAGCTTCCGGAGGGACGCTTCGAGCTCGCCGAGTCCGGTGGTTACGCCGGGCACCGCGCCAAGCCGTGGTTCGCCGTCGACGACGGGAACGCGACGGAGGACGACGGTGAGGTGTGGAGTGCGTCCCTCGCCTGGTCGGGGTCGTGGCGGCTCGCGATCGAACGGACGGTGCACGAAGGCTGGCATGCGGTGATGGGGATCGCCGAAGCCGACTTCCGCTACCTCCTCGACGCCGGAGAGCGGCTGACCCTCCCTGCTGTCGCTCTCGTTCACTCGCGCGAAGGCTTCGGCGGGATGAGCCGACGGTGGCACGACCACCAGCGTGAGGCGGTCCTCAGGGACACCCTGCCGCGCCCTGTGCTGTTCAATTCGTGGGAGGCCACGATGTTCGACATCGACGAGGGTGGCCAGCTGGACCTCGCGGCCCGCGCTGCCGAGATCGGCTGCGAACTGTTCGTGGTCGATGACGGCTGGTTCCGTGGGCGAGACGACGAGACGGGTGGACTCGGCGATTGGGAGCCGGACCCTGCCAAATTCCCTCGTGGGCTGCGACCGTTGGCCGACGAGGTCCGGTCGTTGGGGATGGACTTCGGATTGTGGATCGAGCCGGAGATGGTGAGCCCCGGCAGCGAGATCATGCGCGAGCATCCGGACTGGGTGTACGCGTTCCCGGGTCTCGACCGAGTGACGATGCGGCACCAGCTTGTGCTCAATCTCGCTCGAGCCGACGTCAGGGAGCATGTCTGGCAGACCATCGACCGGCTCCTCCGCGAGGTCCCGATCTCCTACCTCAAGTGGGACTTCAATCGACCGATCACG
This sequence comes from Leifsonia sp. ZF2019, assembly GCF_019924635.1. NCBI lineage: Bacteria > Bacillati > Actinomycetota > Actinomycetes > Micrococcales > Microbacteriaceae > Leifsonia > Leifsonia sp. ZF2019. The sequence goes on along the minus strand of NZ_CP065037.1, from coordinate 4,203,052 downwards.
CAGGCGGGATGGGCGGGCCACCCCAACGCGCAGCGGATATGGATCGACCACGTCCGGGCTCTCTACGCGATCCTCGACCGGCTGCGCGCCGAGCACCCGGCCGTGCGCATCGAAGCGTGTGCGGGAGGCGGCGGGCGGACCGATCTCGGCATGCTCGCTCACGTCGACCAGGTGTGGACCTCCGACGACACCGACCCGTACGACCGGCTTGCCCTGCAGCACGGGTTCACCTACGCGTTCGCCCCGAACGCGATGAGCTCGTGGGTGACGGCGAGTCCGTCTCTTCTCAACAACCGGCAGTCGAGCGTGACCTACCGATTCCATGTCGCGATGTGTGGAGTCCTCGGCATCGGCGATGACATCAGAGCCTGGACAGCGGAGGAGACCGCCGTCGCGACGAAACTGATCCGCTGGTACAAGGCGAACCGTGAAACGATCCAGAACGGCACCGTGTCACGCCTCGCATACTCTCCCGAGCTCACCGCTGTGCAGTATGAGTCCGCGGATCGTGAGTCGATCGTCGTCTTCGCATTCGGTCACGCACGACGCTTCGCCACCCGAAGGGAGAAGATCCGGCTGAAGGTCTCGGACGACGCCGGCCTCTACGTCGACGAACACGGCCGTCTCTTCGGGGGGAGCGAGCTCAACGCCGTCGGACTCGGTGTAGAGCTCTCCGGCGATCTCGACAGCACGGCCTCGCTCTTGCGAAGGGTCTCGGGATCCGGGGGTGATCGCCACTCCTGTGCCGACCAGATCGAGAGCGCGCGCTGACGAGCGCCTCAGTGCTTCTTGGCGTGCCCGTCTGAGAGGGCCGTCACGCCGGCCCAGAAGTCGTCGGCTGTCGACGCGGGCTCAAGAAGCGCATCCCGGACGGCCCGCGCGTGCGCCGGCCGGGCCAGGCGCACTCTCTCCCGGCCATCATCGGTCGCGATGATCTGCCGGCGGGCCCCGCCGCCCGATGCGGCCGTGCTCACGAGGAGTCCCCGCGCCGCCATACGGGTCAGCTGCCGAGAGAGCCGACTCCGATCCCAACCCAACGACGCGACAAGCTGGTTCTGCCCCAGCGTGCCGTCGCCCAGCTCGACAACGCGCGAGAGCACCGCGAAATCCGGACCGGAAAGGCCAGACGCGGACTCGATCGCCCGCTCGACCGCTTCGCTGACGGCGGCTTGGGCATGCTTCCACGCCTCCCACTGGAGGGTCTCCGTGACGCTCAATGATGTTGACATGGAAACAACTCTCCCTATGATGTGTACATGACAACATCAGGGTACGCGACTCAACGCCACGCCGTCCTCATCACCGGGGGCAGCGACGGCATCGGATTGGGGCTTGCTCGCCGATACATCGAACGAGGCGATCGTGTCATCGTGACGGGCCGACGAGAGGAACGACTGACGGCCGCAGCGACAAGCGTTCCCGGGCTCGAGACCTATGTGAACGACATCGGATCCCCCGAAGCGAGGGAAGCCCTCACCGCGTACATCGCGACGACGATGCCCGAACTGGACACGGTCATCAACAATGCCGGCGTGCAACGTCGCGTACCCCTCGCCTCTGATGACGAGCCCTGGAGCGCCGCCCGCGCCGAGATAGAGATCCTCCTCGACGGCCCCATCCACCTCAACCGACTCCTCATCCCTCAGCTGCTCAGCAGGGGTCGCGGCTCGCTCATCGTCGACGTCACCTCCGGTGGTGCGTACATGCCGCAGACCTTCGCGCCCATCTACAGTGCATCGAAGGCTGCGCTCCACAGCTACACCGTCAACCTCCGATGGGCGCTGGCCGACACGACGATCGGAGTCGCGGAGCTCATCCCGCCGGCCGTGGCCACCGCTCTGGCCGGCACGGAGGATCGTCACGGTGCCGACGTCGACGAGTTCTGCGATGCCGTGTTCCCGCTCCTCGACGGCGATCACGACGAGGTCGGATTCGGTTTCACCGCGTCCGGCGCCTTCCGTTCCCTCCTCAGCCTCCAACACGAACTGTTCGAGGCCTCCGCCGGCCGTTCCGCCGTCTCCCGCTACCGGGAGTCCACCTGCGCGGAATGCACATCTGCCCGGATCAGGTGACGGAGCGTGCCGCGGCGACGCCCTCTCGGAGGGCCGAGAGGTCGCTGGGCGCGTAGTGACGTCCCTGGCGGACGACACCCACGATGTCATGAAGGTGCGCGGCTGATTCGCGGGGGTCGCGGGCGAGGAAGACGAGGTCGGCGAGCTTGCCGACCTCGATCGTGCCGGAATCCTCCGAGCGCCCGACGAGGCTCGCGGCGTCCACCGTCGTCATCTGGAGAATGCGGAGCGGGTCGACCCCGGCTGCGGCGAGGAGGTCGAACTCTCGGTGAAGCGACGGTCCGGCGATCACCCAGCCGGCGCCGGTGGCGTCGCTGCCGGTGGTCATGCGAACGCCCTCCTCGGCGAAGATCTTCACGAGCCGAAGCTCTGTGTCGTGTTGTGCCGCGAAGGTCGCGTGCTGCTGGGGTGTGTACTTCTTCGAGAAGTGATCCGCGGACCTGGTCCAGAATCTCACGGTGCCCGGCTTCACGTAGCGGAGGTCGGGGTCGTCGCGGAAGGACGGGATGTCGGCCCGCTGCGAGGTCAGTTGCCGGACGAGCGTGGGGGTCACCCACGTGTCCTCTCGGACGAACAGCTGCGCGAGCTCTCGGGCCTTGCCGTCGTCGAAGGTGTCGAGGGCGTGCTGAAGCAGTGCGATCGAGCTGTCGGTCGCCCGTGCCGTCGGATTCACGACGACGCGCGGGAGCGCCATTGTCAGGATGCGCGCGAGCACGGGCCGGGGAAGGCGCGGCAGCCGGAGCTCGCTTCCGCTCCGGAGCTGAGCCTGTATAGCCTGTTCGTCCGTGGAGCACGCGGCCAGGAGCGGAATGCCCGGACCCAGGTGCTCGATCGTGAATCCGAGACGCGCCGCCGCTCGCGGATCAGCGCCGGCGGGAAGGTGCCCGGCCACGGGGACACCCCATGCGGCGGCCTCCCGTTGCACTGCGGTCAGGGTGTCCGGGCTGACGGCTGCGACTTTGATGAAATCCGCGCCGTCCGCCGCCTCCGAGCGCACGGTCTCTCTGGCCTCCATGGGGGTCGCCGCGTTCGCGGGCGAGAGGATCTCGCCGCAGAGCGCGGTCAGCGCTGGAGAATCGGCCGGGAGTCCCAACTGGTCCCGTGCGCGCCGGCGAAGAAGGTCGGAGCTGCCGGACATCTGCCGAAACGACGTGATCCCGAAGGCGAGCATGAGCGCCAACGTCCCGTCCGGCTCGGTGAGGTTCAGGGCGTGCGCGTGCGTGTCCGTGAACCCGGGGACGACGAAGACCGGGCCCGGCGTCAGCACGTCGTCGTGATCCGTGCGCGGGGTGGTGCCGGCGCGCGCCACCGCGGTGATCAGGCCGTCGCTGATCACCAGCTCGCTGTCCGGCAGCAGGCCCCCGGTTCGCACGTCGACGACGGTGACTCCAGCGATGATGGTTCGCGCGGCCAAAGCGTGCTCCCTCCTCGGGCCCACGGCGAGCGATCCCGCTCGCGAGTGCTCGAGCCGCCTGATGCGGACCCGGGCCCGATGCCGGAGTGTGCGCCGTAGGCCGTCCAACGTGGTGACGATGGCAATGGTGGCCTCATTCCCCGGAGGGCGGGCCGACGATTCCACTCAGCGGTAATCGAGCTTTCATGACAGACTCCCTCCCATGGAGGAACCCTCGGCAGCCGTCGCCCGCCGCACCGGGGTGGTGGATCGGGCGTTCTCGATCCTGGCGGCGTTCGACGAGCGCCATGCAGCGCTCTCCCTGACCGCGATCGCAGGCCGTGCCGGTCTGCCGATCAACAGCGCTCTGCGGATCGTCCGGTCACTCGTCGGCGTCGGCGCTCTCGAACGACGCGACGACGGGTTGTATGTCGTCGGTCTCCGACTTTTCGAGATCGCAGCGCTCGCTCCGAGGAGCCAGGGCATTCGACGAATCGCCATGCCGTTCCTGCAGGACCTCCACGCCGTCACCGAGGAGCACGTCCTCCTCACCGTCCGCGAAGGCGACGAGGCGGTGCTGATCGAACGCCTGTCCGCTCGTGGTGCGGGCCGCGTCGCCTATCGCGTCGGCGGGCGCCTGCCCCTGCACGGAACCGGTGGCGGCCTCGTCCTGCTCGCCCACAGCCCCCGTGAGGTGCAAGAGGCCATGATCGCTCACGCCGATGTCGATCTGACAGGACCAGGACGATTGGCCTTCCCGACCGGTGACGAGCTCCGCCGTCGGCTGGCCGCGATCCGGCAGGAGGGATCACTAGTCTTCGCCGCCTCCGCCGTCGACGGCATGGGCACCGTCGCGGCACCCGTCTTCGGGAGAGCGCGTGAGGTGGTCGCGGCGGTGTCGGTCGTCGCACCGGCGGACAAGCAGGTGCTGGAAGGCCTGCTGCCCGCCGTGCGCGTGACGGCCAGGGCCGTCTCCGGCGCTCTCGAACCGCGGCGCCCTACCGCTGGGTGGAAGTCGCCCCTCCGCTGATCGGCAGGCGACATACCGTGCCTGCATGCCTTCGCCGCTCGTCGATGTCCATGCGCACTTCGTCACGGACGACTATGTCGCGGGTGCCAGAGCCGCAGGAATCGAGCATCCCGACGGCATGCCGGGCTGGCCGGGCTTCGATGTCGGCGATCAGCTCGCGAGCATGGACAGGCGGGGCATCGCCCGCGCGGTGCTCTCGCTCTCGTCGCCCGGCGTGCATCTCGTCGCCGGGCGGGATGCCGAAGCAGCGGCGATGGCGGAGCACGTCAACGACGTCGCACTCGGATACGTCGACGACCATCCGGGGCGCTTCGACTGCTTCGCCTCCGTTCCCCTGCCCGATGTGGACGCGGCGCTGCGGGAGCTGACGCGGGCGATGACGGCGGGCGCGACCGGAATCGCGGTGGAGTCGAACGCGCACGGGCAGTACCTCGGGGATCCGGCTCTCGAGCCGTTGTGGGCGGAGCTCGACCGGCGGCGAGGGATCCTCTTCATCCACCCGACCTCGCCGGTGTCGTGGGAGTCGACGGGACTGGGGTTGCCACGCCCTCTGCTGGAGTTCCTCTTCGACTCCACCCGCACGGTCGTCGACCTGCTGCGAGCCACAGTGATCCACCGGCACCCGGGGATGCGTGTCATCGTGCCGCACTCGGGAGCGGCACTCGGGAGCCTCGCCGACCGGGTCACCACCCTCCTCCCGCTCGCTGTCGGCGTCGACGCCGAGGCGCTCCACCTGTGGGAGCAGCTGACGTCCCTGTGGTTCGACACGGCCGGGACGCCGTTCCCGCACGCGATCCCCGCATTGACGTCGCTGGTCGGCACCGACCGGATCCTGTACGGCAGCGACTCCTGCTGGACACCGCCCGCCGTGGTCGACGCGCAGCTCGCGTCCCTCGACACGGCTCCCCACCCCAGCGGCGTCTCCTCCTGGCGTGAGCTGGCTGGAGCCAATGCCGCACGCCTCCTGAACGCGAGCGGACACCCCCATCCCCGTGCCGACCGTGAGAAAGCGTGAACAGCCCATGACCTCGCACCCTGACGACCCTCGCGAGACGCCCGCCACGTCATCACGCCGAACGTTCCTCAAGACCACCGGCTTCATCGCACTGGGTCTCGGGGCCGCCGCGGCATCGGGTGGGCCTCTCCTGTCCACGTTGACGAGCGGGAACCTTCCGCCGCAGTCGCCGCACGCGACCGCGCCTGCGTTGCGGATCGACCACGTGACCATCGTGGATCCGCGCGACGGGAGCCGCCGCCCCGATATGTCCATCGAGACGCGCGGCGGCAGAATCGTGGCCACGACGGCCTTTCCCGGACCCGCGGTCTCCGGCATGCGGGTCGTGGACGGTGAAGGCAGGTACGCCGTGCCGGGCTACAACAACATGCACACCCACGTCCTGCAGGAGGAACGCTCTGAACTGTTCATGGCCACGATGCTGCGTGAGGGGACGACCGGGATGCGGCAGATGGCCGGCCCCGACGAGGTGCTCCGGCGCCGTGCGCAGAATCGGCTCTCGCTCGGGCCCCGAACGCCCGCTCTGCTGACGATGCCCGGGGCGATCCTGATGCCCTTCAACTCACCCACCGTCGGGAGGGTGCGCCGCGAGATCAGCCGTCAGAAGGCTCTCGGCGCCGACTTCATCAAACTCATCATGGTGGAGCGCGACGTGTTCTTCGCCGCGGTGAGCTGGGCGCACGCCCAGGGTTTGACGATCGGCGGCCACCTGCCGCCGTCGGTCAGTCCGGGTGAGGCGTCGGACGCCGGCTACGACTTCCTCGAACACCTCGGCACCAGTGCCAACATCTGGATCGAGACCTCGAGCGACCGCGCAGCGCTCCGGGCCGCGGCCGACACCTCTCTCGCGCTGCCGAACGCACTCGGCTACGTGCCGTTCGCCGAACAGCTCTTCGGGAGTCCCTTTGTCACCAAGCTGACCGCGACGACGCTGCTGAACCCCGCCCTGTCCGATCGGGCCGACAACATCCCGGTGCTCCAGCAGGCGCTGAACACCTTCGACGACGGCGCCGCGCGGGATCTCGCGCGAACCTTCCTGAAGAACAGCACCTGGCAGACGCCCACGCTCTCGCGACTGCGCACCGAGTACAGGATGGACGCCCCGGAGTACACGGACCACCCGTGGTTGAGGATGCTCTCACCACAGGTGAGGAAGGACTATCAGACCACTCGGACGAAGTTCCTCGATCTGCCCGCCCAGCGGCGAGACGCCTACCACCAGTACTACGACACCGCCGTGACGTTCGTCGGAATCCTCCACGCAGAAGGAGTGCCGATCATGACCGGAACGGACGGTCCGGGCGGCAATCCCGGGCAGGACCTGCGGTCCGAATTCCGGGAGCTGGCCTCCGCCGGCCTCGCGCCGCTCGACGTGCTGCGGGCGACCACGACCGTTCCGGCGAGCTTCCTCGGCCGTTCCGACCGCATGGGGGCCATCGACGCGGGGATGCGGGCCGATCTCCTCCTCCTCGACAACGACCCGCTCACGAGCGTGGAGAACCTCATGGACATCAGCGCCGTCGTGAACGGCGGGCATTACGCGACCGCCGCCGAGCTCGACCAGACGATCGACCGGCTGCTCGCATCCGAGGAGGACGCATGACGGCCCGCGTAACCCCGACGAAGGCTCCCGGCACCGCACGTGCTCGGTGGACCCGGGTGGCGGGCTGGGCCCTCATCGGAGTGGGCGTCGTCGTCTCATGGGCATGGTCGGCCGAGCTCGGCATCGCCGGCGAGCCCGTCGGGGCGGCCATCGCGGGTGCATCGACGATGCTCCTCTTCAGCGCGGGCATCCTCGTGATCGGGCGCGCATCCCCGCGGCGCGGGCGCATCGCGACGCGGGCATTCCGCATCGGCGCGCTCGCGGCCGCACTCGGAGCCATCGCTGCCGGGGTGATCCCCGTCGCTGTCGTCGGCGCGACCACCGGCACGGTGACAGCCGATGTCGTCTCCGGCAGAACCGGAGACGACTACCGCGTCTCCGGCACGGCCGTCGTCTCCAGCGACACGTATCACCAGACGAACATCGAGATCACGGTCCGGGCGACGGACCGCACCGCCCCGTACCTCGCCGCGACCGTCTCCTTCGCCGACGGAACGTCTCCGGTGACCTGCACGAACACCCGGCAGACCTGGATCCATGAACTCGCGACAGTGGGCCTTCACTGCGAGAGCTTCCTCCCGCGCACGACACTCGACGCCATCTCGGGAATCACGCTCTCTGAGCCGTAGGCGTCCCACGGAGGGGTAGCACGGGTCGTGCGCGCCTGCACCGCGGCGGCTCTTCCGATAGCGTGAGACCAACACACGTGACACGGGGTGCCCTGCGGGGCTGAGATCACACCCGTCGAACCTGCTCTAGTTCGTACTAGCGAAGGGATGTCGCGCATGACGCGCACGCCACGAAACCAGATCGAGTCCATCGTCTCTCTGCACGCGGAGGTGCGCACCCGCGCGCCGCTCGTGCAATGCATCACCAACGCCGTGGTGACGAACTTCACGGCCAACGTCCTGCTCGCCCTCGGCGCCGCCCCGGCCATGGTGGACATCCCGGGAGAGGCGGGCGTCTTCGCCGGGATCGCGTCGGGCGTGCTCGTCAACCTCGGCACTCCGAACGCGGAGCAGCGCGAAGCGATGCGGGAGGCGGCGTCGGCCGCCACCCACGCCGGCACCCCGTGGGTGCTCGACCCCGTCGCGATCGGCGCCCTGCCGGTTCGCACGGCGCTCGCCGCAGAATTGAAGACGGCACGCCCGACGGTCGTGCGGGGGAACGCCTCCGAGATCATCGCGTTCGACGGGGCGGGCGCGGGTGGTCGCGGCGTCGACGCGACGGACGTCGTCGAGGACGCGGCGTCCGCCGCCCGTCGGATCGCCCTCGCCACCGGCGGCGTGGTGGCGGTGTCGGGGCCGGTGGATCTCGTGACCGACGGCATCGACGAGTCGCGTCTGGGCAACGGGAATGCGCTGCTGACCCGGGTCACCGGAGGGGGGTGCGCGCTGGGTGCGGTGATGGCCGCGTTCGCGGGCGTGACGGCGGACCGGTTCGCCGCCACGGTCGCGGCGATCACGGTCTACAACGTCGCGGCAGAGCTCGCGGCCGAGCGCGCCGGAGGGCCCGGGACCTTCGCGTCCCTGTTCCTGGACGCGCTCGCGGGGGTCGACGCTGAGATCCTGCGTGCACGGGCGGTGGTCCGATGACGAGCGATCTCTCCCTCTACCTGGTCACCGATTCCGGCCTGGCCGCAGCGGCCGGTCACGATCTCGTCGAGCTGGTCCGAGCCGCCGCGGCCAACGGCGTGACGGCGGTGCAGCTCCGAGAGAAGGAGGCCACGGCCCGCGGGTTCCTCGACACGGTGCTGCGGGTCTCGGAGGCGATCCCGGATCGAGTCGCGCTGATCGTCAACGACCGGGTGGACGTGTTCCTCGCCGCCCGTGCTGCGGGAGCGCGGATCACGGGCGTCCATGTGGGGCAGTCCGATCTTCCGCCCGAGGCGGTGCGAGGGCTCATCGGCTCCGACGCCGTCCTCGGGCTGAGCGCCTCGACGCCGGAGCAATTGGCCGCGGCGTCCGACTCCGGCGTCGTCGACTACGTCGGCATCGGCGCGCTGCACGCGACCGCGACGAAACGCGACGCTCCGCCGCCGCTCGGTCACGAGGAGTTCGCCCGGCTGGTCGCCCTGAGCGCGCTCCCGGCGGTCGCGATCGGAGGGGTGCACGCGGCCGATCTGGGAGCGCTGCGCCGGGCGGGCGCCGCCGGCGCGGCGGTCGTGTCGGCGATCTGCGGGTCCGCCGACCCCGGACAGGCGGCCCGCGAGCTGCGCACGGCATGGGATGCCGCATGAGCCGGCAGCGTGTCGTACCGCGAGTGCTGAGCATCGCCGGCACCGACCCCACCGGCGGCGCCGGCATCCAGGCGGATCTGAAGAGCATCGCCGCGAACGGCGGTTACGGCATGGCGGTCGTCACAGCGCTCGTCGCCCAGAACACCCACGGCGTCCGTGCCGTCCATGTGCCTCCCCCGGCGTTCCTCGCCCAGCAACTCGATGCCGTCTCCGACGACGTGGAGATCGACGCGGTCAAGATCGGAATGCTCGGCACCGCCGAGGTGATCGGGGTGGTCGCCGATTGGCTCGACCGGGTGCGGCCTCCTCTGGTCGTGCTCGACCCCGTGGCGGTCGCCACCAGCGGCGACCGCCTCCTCGACGCCGATGCGGAGGACGCGCTGCGTCGACTCGTCTCGCAGGTGGACCTGGTGACACCGAACGTCCCCGAGCTCGCGGTCCTCGCGGAGTCGACCGTCGCCGTCTCCTGGGAGGAGGCGCTTGCGCAGGCGGGTCGGGTCGCCGCTCGGCACGGTGTTCGGGTGCTCGCCAAGGGCGGACACCTGACAGGGGAGCACCTCCCCGATGCGCTCGTCGAGGCCGTCGACGGCGCTGTCTCGGTGACCGAGTTCCCGGGGCTGCGCATCGCCACGCGCAACACGCACGGCACAGGGTGCTCGCTGTCCTCCGCGGTCGCGACCCGGGTCGCCGCCACGGGGGACTGGGTGCGAGCCGCGGCGGAATCCAAGCAGTGGCTCGCCGAGAGCATTCGTCACGGGTCCGAGCTCGAGGTGGGCACCGGCAATGGGCCGATCAGCCACTTCGCCGGTCTCTGGCGTCGAGGGGGCACCACGACGGCCCCGACGGCGGAGGACGTCGAGAGCGCCTGGTGGAACGAGATCGGCGCCCTCCGCGCCGACATCGACGACCTGCCGTTCGTGCGCGGGCTCGGCGACGGGACCCTGCCCCGCGACGAGTTCCTGGGGTATCTGGCCCAGGACGCCCTCTACCTGCGCGACTACGCCCGGGTGCTCGCCCATGCCGCACGCCTCGCGCCGGCCTCGGACGAGCTCGTGTTCTGGGCCGACAGCGCGCAGGGGGCGATCGCGGGAGAGCTGCAGCTCCACGAGAGCTGGCTGACTGAGGAAGCACTGCGAGCCGTGGAGCCGGACCCGGTGACGACGGCCTACCTGAACCACCTGCTCGCGACGGCGGCCCGAGGGGACTACCGGGTGCTCGCTGCGGCGCTCCTCCCGTGCTTCTGGATCTATCAGGACGTCGGGGAGCGCCTGCACGCTCTCTCGCACGAGCGGCACCCGTACCGGTCGTGGCTCGACACCTATGCCGAACCCGCATTCGCTGACGCCACCCGGCGGGCGATCGGCATCGTCACAGAACTCGCCGCGACCTCCGACGAGGCGACACGGCGCGCGATGGGGCTCGCGTTCCGCGAGTCCGCCGCGCACGAGCGGGCGTTCTTCGCCGCACGCCGAGGGGCGCCGCGGGCATGACGCGCGACTGCGACGGTGATCTGCCGGTGCTCGCCTTCCTGCAGCGCGCGATCGACGGGACCCTGTCGCCCGACGACACCACCCACCTGACGTACCCCACCCCCATCTCGCGTCTGCTCGGGTTCGAGCTGGTCGGGGTGTCCGAGCGTGCCGCTGAGGTCCGGTTCGTCGCCGACGTGTCGCGACACGGGAACCAGCAGGGGACACTCCACGGCGGGATGCTGTGCGAGCTGGCGGATGCGGCGATGGGGACCGCGCACTCGACGGCGATCGTCGCCGGCGAATCGTTCACGAGCCTCGATCTGGACGCGCGGTTCCTCCGCCCCGTCTGGTCCGGGCCGCTCATCGCGCGAGCCCGGTGCACGCACGCCGGACGGACCATCAGTCACTATGCGTGCGACGTCCTCCGTGAGGACGGGAAGCCGGTGGCCTCCTTCACGAGCGCGATCCTCACCCTGCGTGGTGACGCGGCGACGGGGCGATGACCCGGGCTGCATCGGAGCCGGACGCCTCCCGCAGCCACCGCGCGAAAGCGTGGATGGCGGCGTCGAACTGGGAGCGGGGCGGTGTCGCGAACCCGACGACCGCCGACGGCGGGTGGTCGTCGGTCCGGGAATACCGGCCGAGCGTGTGGAGCATCGCATCGCCCGCGCGAAGGGTGCCGCCCTCGTCACCGTGTGACCGGGGAGGAAGGGGGACGATCGCCTGCAGGCCGGCGGAGATGCCGGTGGCGGTCGACCCGGCCTGGGCCAGCACCTGATCGAGGAGGACGCGACGCCGCGCGTACTCGCGCCGCTGGCGGCGGATATGGCGCTCGTAGTCTCCGCTTCGGATCAGCTCGGCCAGCGCGAGCTGATCCAGCTCCGGCACCCCGCCGGTCAGCGCCAGGGTCGTCGCCGCGACCGGCCCGACGAGATCCGGAGGAAGTACCATCCAGCCGAGCCGGAGTCGCGGGTCGAGTGATTTGCTCGTACTGCCGATGTAGATCACCCGGTCCGGCGCGGAGCGCTGCAGCGCGGCCACGGGGCGGCGATCGAAGCGGAACTCGCCGTCGTAGTCGTCCTCGATGACGACGGAACGCGAGGCAGCCGCCCACGAGAGCACGTCGCGCCGCCGCGCGGCGCTGAGAACGACGCCGAGCGGGAACTGATGCGCCGGAGTCAGGACGGCGGCATCGATCGAGGAGTCGAGCAGATCGACGCGGGCGCCGGCCGCATCCACCGGCAGGTCGACGGTCTGCACACCCGCCCAGCGCCAAGCCGTGTCCAGCGCGGGAAGCGCCGGATCCTCGATCGCGACCCTCTCGGCTCCCTGTCCGCGCAGCGCTACCGCCAGCACGTTCGTCGCGGAACGGTAACCGGCGCAGACGACGACCGAGTCCGGCGTCGTCTCGACGCCGCGGGCCCGCGCGAGGTAGGCGGCGAGCTGAGCCCGAAGCTCCAGGCTGCCGCGCGCGTCCTCGTCGGCCCCCGTCGGCGTCCATCCCGCTGCCGCCCGGCGAAGCGCGGCGCTCCATCGCGCGAGCGGGAAGGAGCCGGCCTCGGGCCGGCCGGGGCGCAGGTCCCACCGCATCGTCGGCTCGACAGGAGCGACGCGGGCTGCGTCCGACGCGCCGGGTGCGCGGGCCACGAACGTTCCCGCGCGTTCCCGCGTGACGAGTACCCCGTCGGCCACCAGATCGTCGATCGCGGCGGTGACCGTCCCGCGGGCAACGCCGAGCTCGGTCGCGAGCTCCCGGGTGCCCGGCACACGGCTGCCGACCGGGAGCTGCCCGAGGGCGACGCTCCGCCGCAGCGCCGTCTCCACCGCACGACGTTTCGCAATCGACGGATCGAGCGAGAGGAAGAGGTCCACTGGACCACAATACTGGGCGCCTTCTGGCCCTCTTGTCTGATCCAGGTCGTGCCTAGCATCGAGGGCGTAGCCCGAAAGAAGGAGGGAACATGAAGCTTTTCGTCGCCGGAGCCTCCGGAGTGCTCGGACGTGCGTTTCTCCCACTCGCGCTCGCCGCCGGTCACGAGGTGGTCGGAATGACGAGGTCCGAGCGCGGTGAGGAGGTGATCCGCTCGCTCGGCGCGACCCCGGTGGTCGCCGACGCGCTGGACCCGGTCGCGGTGACGGGGGCGGTGTCGTCCGCACGGCCCGACGCGATCGTCGATCTCCTCACCGACCTCGCCTCCGGCGACTCGGCGAGCAACGCGCGGCTCCGCGTCGAGGGGACGCGGAACCTCGTGGACGCCGCGCACGCCTTGCGCGTGGAGACGATGATCGCCGAGAGCATCTCGTGGATCTATCCGTCGGGTGCCGAGGCCGCCGATGAGGACACACCGCTCGACCTGAACGCCGCCGAGCCCCGCGGTACGACCGTCCACGCGGTCGCAGCGCTCGAGGATGCGGTGCGTGAGCTCCCGCACGCCGTCGTCCTGCGCTTCGGCCTGTTGTACGGGCCCGGAACCTGGTATGCGGCCGACGGCCGATACGGCGACGCCGCGCGCGCGGGGAGCCTGCCGGCGACCGAGACCGCCGCGTCGTTCATCCACGTGGACGACGCCGCTCGTGCGGCGCTGCTCGCTCTGGAGTGGCCGAGCGGGACATGGAACATCGTGGACGACGAACCGGCGGCCGGCATCGAGTGGACGCCTGTCTTCGCGGCATCCGTCGACGGTCCTGCACCGCAACGCCGCGAGAGCGGCGACGTCAGCCGGCCGGTCAGCAACGCGCGCGCGAAAGGGCAGGGACTCGTGCTGCGCCATCCGAGTTGGAGAGCGGGATTCCTGCAGTGACGCGAACGGCCTTCCGACCCGGCACCTGGAGGCAAGGGGTCGCCACCTTCTCGGGGGTGCTTCCGGTCAGCATCGTCCTCAATCTCGTACTCGCGCCCTTTCTCAGCGGCCTCCTGCCGCGCGCCGCCGTCGTGGTGGTCGACGCCGCGATCCTCGTCGCCGCACTGAACTGGCTCGTCCTGCCGGCGATCCAGTGGGCGACGAACGGCTGGGCCACACGGCCGCGGCGCGGCGGGGAGGCCGACGCGAGGTCTCGGCCGGGCAGCACGAACGGGTTGACCTGATCCGTCCGCTTTGCTGCCTCGTCCCGGCCTCCCGAGCGGGATCGCGCCGCCCTAGCCTGGGTCCTGTGGAAGTCCTGTTCATCGCCCTCCCCGACCTCAACCTGCTCGATCTGTCCGGCCCGGCGCAGGTCTTCTCGGCCGCTTCGGCGCTCGGGGCTGACTACCGGCTCCGTTGGGTCGGAGAGGCGAGTCGCGTCGTGAGTGCTCAGGGATTGGCGCTCGACGGATTGGAGCCGCTGGCCGAGGCCGCCGCCGACGAGAACACGCTGGTGGTCGTGCCGGGCGTGGACCTCGGCACCGTCCTCCGGCGAGCGGGATCGGCGGGGCTCGTCGCGCCGGAGGTTCTCGAGTGGACGCGGCGTGCCCATGCCGCCGGGGCCCGGCTGGCGTCGGTCTGCACCGGCGCTGTCGTGCTGGGCGACGCCGGCCTGCTCGACGGGCGCCGGTGCACGACCCACTGGAGCGCGGTCGCCGCGATGCGTGAGCGGTATCCCGAAGCGCGCGTACTCGATGACGTGCTGTTCGTGCACGACGGATCCGTGAGCACGAGCGCTGGAATTGCCTCGGGCATCGACCTCGCGCTCGCGTTGGTCGAGGCCGACCGCGGGCCGGCGTTCGCCGCATCCGTCGCTCGCGAACTCGTGGTGTACACCCGTCGGAACGGCTCGTCCGCCCCGACCAGCCCGTTCCTCGCCCATCGCGACCATCTGGACCCGGTTGTGCACGCGGTGCAGGACACGCTCGCCTCCGACCTGGCGGGCGATCATCCGCTCGCAGAGCTCGCCGCGCGAGCGCATCTCTCCCCGCGCGGGCTCAGTCGGGCATTCGTCGCGGCGACGGGGCTCACGCCCGCCCAATACCACACCGAGCTTCGACTCGGGCATGCCCGAACCCTCCTGCGGGCCTCGACGCTGACGATCGAGGAGATCGCTCGGGCCTGCGGATACGCCGACCCCCGGCACTTCCGGCGGATGTTCGGCACGCACGAAGGTGTCTCGCCGTCGGCCTATCGATTGACCGCGGCCTGAACCCGGTCCCTTCACCCTCGAACATCCCCCGACTTCTGGAGTACCCCCATGCCGAAAACCGTCTCCACCGTGCTGACCGCCGTGATCGGCGTCGTGTCGGCTGTCGTGACGCTCGCCGCCCTCCTCGGCGGTGGATTCGCCGTGACGATGGCACGCGACTTCTCCGTGCCGGCTGGTGCGGAGGCGGCGGCAGCGCGCCTTTCTCACTCGGCGCCTGCCGTGGCCCACGACCGCATCCCCGTCGCCGTCCTCCTCGGCGCGAACGGATCGGTTGCGACGGACGTGCTCGGACCATACGAGGTGCTCGCTCGGTCGCCGCGATTCCACGTCTACACCGTCTCGGTGCGGCGCGAGCCGGTCGCGCTGTCCGGCGGCCTGGCGACGCTCCCGGACTACTCCGCCAGCGACGTCCTCTCCGGCATCGCCCCCGAGCCGGCGGTGGTCGTGGTCCCGGCGATGGCAGACCCGGAGGGGCTCGACGAGGCGCCTTTGCGTGCCCTGGTCGAGCGGACCGCTCGGCGAGGGAACGCCGTGCTGGGCGTGTGCGCAGGCGCACGCGTGCTCGCAGCGACGGATGTGCTCGACGGAAAGCGAGCGACGTCGTTCTGGTCAGACCTCCCGGGACTGCGGTCGTCGAACCCCCGGACAACCTGGGAGGAGGGCGTGCGCTGGGTGCAGGACGGCATGGTGCTCACCACGGCGGGGGTGAGTTCGGGCATTGCGGGGGCACTCCACCTGGTTGAGCGCTACACCGGCGCGGCCGAAGCGACGAGGATCGCTGCGGAGATCGGCTATCCGGCCTGGAGACCGGGACCGGCTGAGACTATGCCTGTCAACACGATCACGCTCGCCGACTTCCCCTATCCGATGGCCGCGACGTTGCCCTGGTTCCAGCCGACTTACGGGCTGATGCTGAGCGACGGCGTGGACGAGATCGGCGTCGCTGCAACGGCGGAGCTCTACGGCGGTGCGGCGTTCCTCGCGCACGTCCTGCCCGTCGCCGACGGTGACACGGTCCGCACGGCGCACGGTCTCACTCTGCTGACGACCCCTCGGGACCAGGCGGGCACGCTCGACCGCGAGATCGTGCCGGGCGCCCAGAAGCCGGGGGAGTCGGCATTCGAGCCGGTGCTGAGGGATATCTCACGCGAGGCAGGCGAGCATGTCGCGCGCACGGCGGCGAAGTACATCGAGTATCCGGTGGGCGTGCTCCCGTCGGGAGGTAGCTTCCCGGCACGACTCGTGGTCCTCGGGTGCAGTGTCGTCCTCGTGGCGATCGGCGTGGGGATGATCCCCTGGTTGCTGCGACGATCGCGTCGTCGGGCCGTTCGCGGCCGCCGCCTGTCGAGTGTCTGACTCCGGGTCCGGCCGGCGCGACCGCGGGGTCAGGCGCGGGGGCGCAGGGTCTCGGCGAGTCCTTCGGCGAACTGCTCGGTGACGGCCACGATGTCGATGTCGTCGGGGTCGAGCAGCCACTGGGTGTTGAGTCCGTCGATGACCGCGATGACCTCGGCGGCTTTGAGCGCGGGATCGATGCCGGGCTCGAAGACGCCCGTGCGCTGGCCCTCGGCGATGAGTCCCGCGACGATCCGGCGCAGGCGGCGGTACCGCGTGACGAAGTGGTCATGGGCGACCGCATCGCGCGAGAGGTTCTCGGCGACCAGGACGGCGAAGAGGCGCACCAGGTTCGGTTCGGCCGCGTTGCGACGTGCGGAGTCGGGGAGGGCGTCGATGGCGTCGAAGCCGCCGATCGCGGCGAGCTCCTCGGCGAAGGCGACGGCGGCCCCGTCCCGGTCGTCGATGACCGCGTCGAGCAGGGCGGGCTTGCTGCCGAAGTAGTAGAGCAGCGCCTGCTGCGTGACGCCCACTCGCTGGGCGATGTCCGCGATGCTCGTGTCGCGGTAGCCGTTCTCGGCGAAGAGCTCGCTCGCGACGTGGACCAGCTCGTCGCGGCGGGAGTCGCCGCGTACGGTCCCGCGGTGGCGGCCCCGGCGAGAGGACGGCGCCTTCTGGGTGCTCTCGGTCATCTCCCCATTGTGCCCGGCTTGCATTTGACTTACCACTCGGTAAAAATAGCTGCCATGTCATCGACGACCTGGCCGGACGCATGGACCGGACGCTGGATCTGGTCCGACCGCCCCGCGCTGGCGGGTCCGAGTCGCGAGCACCCCTACGGCGCCGCCGACCCCGCACGCTTCGACACGCGCGTGCTCTTCCGCCGCACCCTGCAGCTGGACACCGCTCCCCGGACGGCCCGGCTGCGGATCACCGCCGATTCCGACTACCGGCTCTTCGTCAACGGACGCGAGCTCGGCTCCGGGCCGATCCGGCACGCGCCGCGCCACATCGAGTACGACGAGTACCGCCTCGACGGTGCGCTCGTCGCCGGTGAGAACGTGGTGGCCGTGATCGGCCGGTTCCGCGGCTTCCCCTCGCCGTGGTGGGAACCCTCCCCCACCAGCTACACGCTCGGCGGCGGGAGCCTGGCGGCCGAGATCGCCCTCGACGGCACGATCGTCGGGACCGACGAGAGCTGGCGTGTGCAGGAGGCGGCCGCGTGGACGCCCACCGCACCGGCCGGGTTCCTCGTCACGCAGCCGGAGGAGCTGCTCGACGCGCGGCAACTCGACGCCGACTGGGCACAACGCGGATACGACGACGGCGACTGGCAGCCGGCGACGGTGCTGCGGGAGCACTCCATCGTCGGACCGGCGGGGCGCACGACCCCGGGTGGCGAGCCCTGGGGCGCGCCGCGGAGGCGCCCTGTCGCTCCCCTGACCGGCGGACGCCGCCTCCCGGCCGCCCTCGCGATCGCCGACGGCGGCCCGACGGCCTGGGACGGCTCGGCTCTCGACCCCGCCCGCGCGCTGCTCGCCGACCTGCTCGCGACGTCGCCGGCCGTACCCGCCGGGGCACCGGGTGACCTCGCGCAGCCGGTCGACATCCCGGGCGGCCGGCGCCTCCTCGTCGTCGACTTCGGCGCGATCGTGAGCGGGAGGCTGGAGCTGCGCGTCGACGCGCCCGCCGGGACCACGGTCGCCGCGGCTCTGCTCGAGGCACCGACGGCCGCAGCCCTCGACTCCGCCGCCGTGCTCGGCTATATCGCCCGCGGCGCCGACGATCGCTTTCTCTCCTGGGAACGCATCGGCGGGCGCTGGCTGGTGCTGCTCGTGGACGCCGCGACGGACTGGCGGCTGGAGGAGGTCTCGGTGCTCGAGCGCCTCCGCCCGCGTGAGGCGGTCGAGCCGTTCCGATCGGACGATCCGCGCCTCGACCGCATCTACGACGTCGCTCTGCGCACGGCCGACCTGAGCTCGCACGATGCCTACGTCGACTGCCCGACGCGCGAGCAGCGCGCCTGGACGGGCGACTCCGTCGTGCACCAGTCCGTCGACTTCGCGGCCAACCTCGACTGGAGCCTCCCCCGCTGGAGCCCCCGGCTGCTGGCCCAGCCGCGCCCGGACGGCATCCTCCCGATGGTCGCGGCAGGGGACTTCGCGACGCCGGCGGTGCCGACCATCCCCGACTGGTCGCTGCACTGGATCCGCCAGGTGCACCGCCTCCACGACTACACCGGCGACCGGGAGGCCGTGGCAGAGCTCATGCCGGTGGCCGAGAACGTGCTGCGCTGGTTCGATCGGTTCGTGGGCGACGACGGCCTCGTGGCCGAGGTGCCCGGGTGGGTGCTCATCGACTGGTCCCCGGTCCAGGTGACCGGCCGGAGCGCGGCCCTGAACGCACTGCTGGCCCGCGCCTTCCGCGATGTCGCGGAGCTCGCCGAGGCCCTCGGCGACAGTGGCAGGGCGGCCTGGGCCCGTGCCAGGCACGCCTCGATCGCCGACGGCTTCGAGGCCTTCTGGGACGAGGAGCGCGGGGCCTACCGCGACACCATCGTCGACGGCGAGCGCGGCCGCTCCGTCAGCGAGCACACCGCGGCGGCCGCGGTCTGTGCGGGCATCGTGCCCGACCGTCGCCGCGCCGCGGTGCGGCGGCTCCTGCTCGACCGTGCAGCCGTCTTCACCCGCAGTCCGCTGGCCGATCACGGCGCGGACGCCCTCGGGCCGGTCGCCGGCACGCCCGTCTCGGTGCGGGACGCCCCCGACTGGGACACCGAGCGTCTGACCGTCGGCGCGCAGCCCTTCTTCCGCCCGATCGTTCACGAGGCCCTCGACCTGCTCGGCGAGACCGACAGGCTGCCCGACCTACTGCTCGACTGGGACGCGCTGCTCGACGACGCACCGACCGCCTTCCGCGAGTGCTGGGAGGGTGGATCGTACTGTCACGGCTGGAGCGCCACCCCCGCCCGGGATCTGATCGTCTTCACCCTCGGCATCCGTCCGGCCGAGCCCGGCTGCACGCGGATGCGGATCGCCCCGCGGCCCGGTCGTCTCACCAACGCATCCGGCGCCGCCGCCACCCCGTTCGGCCCCGTCCACGTCACGGTGGCGGGCGACCGGGTCGAGATCGTCTCTCCCGTGCCGTTCACCTTCGTGGACCGCGACGGCCGGGAGAGCGAGCACCACGCGGGAGCCGCGACGACGCGGCTCTGACCCCTGTGCGCACCCCCGTGCGCCGACGAAAGGAGGCAACGATGCCTTCCCCGCTCCTCGCGATCGTGGCGGCCGCCGCGCTGGCGTTCTCCTCCGGTGCGGCGCCCGCCGCCGGCTCCGCATCTCCGTCCTTCTCCCTCACCGCGCCGCTCGCGCAGCCGGTGTGGCTGTGCCATCCCGGCGACCCCGCGTCGGCGTGCGGCGGCGCCGTGGGCCGCTATCCCGACGGCAGCACCGTTCCGCTGTCGACCACCGTCGCGGCGGGAGGCACGAGTGCGGTGGTGCAGCCGACGACGGGCGCCGAGCCTCCGGTCGACTGCTTCTATGTCTATCCCACGGTGGACCTGCTCCCGAACCCCGTGCTGATGCTCGGCTCGGCGGCGCCGTCGGCGCGCGACGACGAGGTCGCCGTGCTGCTCGCGCAGCTCGGCCCGCTCGCGGGGCTGTGCCGCGTGTTCGCTCCGCTCTACCGGCAGAGCACTCTGCTCCAGCTTGCGGCGAGCGGCGCGACCGGCGGCGACCCGTATCCGGGCCCGGGCTTCGCCGACGTACAGCAGGCGTGGGACGACTACTGGGCCCATGACAACATCGATCCGGTCACCGGTCAGCGCCGAGGGGTGATCGTGCTCGGCCACTCGCAGGGAAGCGTCGCGGTGGAGAAACTGCTCCAGCACTCCGTGGACGGCGACGCGGCCGCCACCGCGCAGCTGGTGAGCGCGGTCGTGCTCGGCGGCCAGGTGCAGGTGCCGCTCGGCGCCGCGTCCGGCGGGGGCGCCGACCCCGCTTCGACGTTCCAGCACCTGCCCGTCTGCGAGCCGAAGCCGGGCGGTGTGCCGACGGGATGCGTCATCGCGTACTCCAGCTACGGCCAGCCCGCCGGGAGCGCACCGGTGTCGGGAAGCCTGGCAGCGAACCTCGACGCCGGACACCGGATCGCCTGCGTCAACCCCAGCGCTCTGCTCGCCGGTGGACCGGCCGATGCGACCGCGGCTCTCGACCCGATCCTGCCCACGCGCACGCTCGTCCGCGGGAGCCTGCTGGCTCCCAACGGCGCATTGACCCATCTCCTCCTCGGCTACACCCTCCCCGCCGATCCGACCGGGTACCGGTCGACCCCCGGCGCGTTGAGCGGGCACTGCGCCTTCGCCGGCGACGCGACCGCCAACACCAGCTGGCTGCAGATCGATGACCCCACCGGGATGCTGCCCGACACCTCCACCTCTGCGCTCGGGCTCCACGTGGTCGACTACAACGTCGACCTCGGCGGGCTCCGCGCGCTCCTCGCCGCCCAGATCAGCCAGTGGGCGCAGACCCGATGAACGCAGACCCGATGAACGGAGACCTCCGCATGACCGACCCCACCCCCACCACTGCCGGGACCGAACCGGGCGGCCTCGCCGGCTCCGCCTCGACCGACCCGCAGTCGCGCGCACCCTGGCGCACCGCACTCCTGGCCGGCATGGCCTCGTACCTCGATGCCGGCACGATCGTCGCGGTCAGCGCGAGCCTCACCCTGTGGAAGGGCCAGTTCTCGCTGGATGCCTGGCAGCTCGGCTTCCTCTCCGCCGCGCTTACGGTGTGCATCGGCATCGGGGCGATCGTCGGCGGTCGGATCGGAGACCGGGTCGGCCGCAAGCGCGTGTACTCGTTCGACCTTCTGCTGTACGCGTTCGGCTTGCTGTGGATCGTGTGCGCCGTGGTCCCGGCCATGCTGTTCGTCGGCGTGATCATCGTCGGGCTGGCCGTCGGCGCCGACGTCCCGACCTCGATCACCGTCGTCGGCGAGACGGCGCCCGGCAAGCGACGCGGCCGGCTGGTGACCTTCACCCAGCTGCTGTGGGGTCTCGGACCGCTCGTGGTCATCCTGGTGGTGCTGGCCTCCACCGGCTTCGGCGAGTGGATGCCGCGGATCGTCTTCGGGCACCTGCTGGTCCTGGCGCTGATCACGTGGGCGCTCCGCCGGCGCATCGGCGAGCCCACCGCGTGGACGAACGCACGCACCGCCGGCGCCACACGGGAGGGCGTGCGCGCTCTGTTCCGCGGCCGCCTGCTGCGGAGCACGCTGTTCATCCTCGCGTTCTACGCGCTGCTGACCATCGGGACGAACTTCTACGGCTCCTTCGGCCTGTACGCTCTCGAGACCGTCGGCGGCCTGCCTCCGGCGAGCGCTCTGCTGGTCTCGCTCATCGGCGTCCCGGTCATCCTCATCACGGTGCTCGCGATGATGCGCGCGATGGACAGCGCCGCACGCAGACCGATCTTCATCGTCGGTGCGATCGTGCAGGTGGCCGCGTGGATCCTCCCTCTCGTCCTCCCCGTCGGCGCCGGCACCCTCGTGATCGCGTTCGTGACCTACGGCATCGGCACCACCCTCGCCGGGGAAGCGCACTACAAGGTGTGGTCGCAGGAGCTGTTCCCGACCGAGCTGCGCAGTACCGCGCTCGGCCTGAGCTTCGGCGTCGCCCGCATCGCCTCCGCCGTCTCGCTCGTGTTCGTGCCGACTCTCCTCGCGGCGGGATTGGCCGGTGTCTCGGTGCTGATGATCGTGGTCACCGTCGGGTCGGGAATCCTCGGCATCCTCTTCATGCCGCGCACCCGCGGTGAGTCGATCGACGAGATCGACGCACGACTGCGGGCCGCCTCCCTCCCGGGTGAGTAGGCGGGCCGGCGCCCCTTCGCACCCCCAGTTCGAGGGAACGAACGCGTTCAAACACTGTTCAGAGCCTGAACGTTCACTAATGTCATAACGACTGAGCACCGAAGTCGCTGTGACCCGGCTCGTTTCCCGACCGGTCCGGTCAGCGGCGGCACCTACCCGACACCGGCGCGTCCCGGCGCGCCGCCCTACCCGCTGAGGTTTCCTTGCGCCCGAAAACCGACGACCGCCGCGCCTTGGCGACGGTCACCCATCTGACCCGCACCGTCCTCTCGAGCGTCGCCGCCGTCGGCGTCGTCGCGCTCGCCCTCACCGGCGCGAGCGCGTCCTACGCCGACCCGGCCACGCCGCCGGCGCAGACGACGTTCGTCAACGAAGGCTTCACCGGCACCACCGCGGGCAGCGGCTACACGCTGCCGGGTGCGCCGTCCGGCCCCAACAGCGCGTGCCTCACGGCACGCACGACGACGTCCTCCAGCGCCACCGACACCATCCCGGGCTGCGGCGGGACGGCGGATCCCGACCAGCAGGGCGCGCTGCGGCTGACCTCGGCGACGCTCAACATGACCGGCGGCGTCGGCGCGAAGCAGTCGGTGCCGATCACCAAGGGCATCGACGCGATCTTCGACAGCTACCAGTACAACGGCGTCGCGGACCAGACCGGCATCACGGCCGACGGCATCGTCTTCTACCTCGCCGCCACCGACCCCTACAACCCGGCCGTGCCGACCCAGATCGGCATGCTCGGCGGCTCGCTCGGCTACAGCGGCACGAAGTCCGGCAGCGGCCTCGCCCACGCTTACCTCGGCATCGGCCTCGACCGCTACGGCAACTTCAACCACCCCGACTTCGAGGGCAACGGCTGCAGCACGACCCCGACGCGCGTGCGCTACCCGAACAGCGTCACCGTGCGCGGTCCGGGCAACGGCACCACGGGATACTGCGTCGTCGCCTCCACCGCGAACACCCCGCTCACCGGCTCGCTGAGCAAGGTCGGGGCGGCCTCGCGCGCCGATGCCAAGGTCCCCGTCGAGATCGTCATCAACCCCACCGCGACCGCGATCTCCGCGCAGCGCGCGACCGCGATCTCCGTCGACCCGGGAACGTTCGCGGTCATCTTCACCCCGATCGGCGGCAGCCAGCAGGTCCTGAAGGGAACCCTGCCCACACTGTCGGCCACCGGCAACGCGGCCGCGATCCCGGCCTCCTGGATCGACCCCGCCACCGGCTACCCCTACAAGCTCACCTACGGCTGGGTCGCGGGAACCGGCGGCGCCTCCGACGTGCACGAGGTCAACTACCTGGAGGCGAAGACCGCGGCCGGGCCCGTTCCCGTGCTGACGGCCGCGGCCTCCGGGTCGAGCACCGTGGCGCACGGCGGAACCGGCACCTACACGATCACCCCGACGGTCACGGCCGACGGGGGCACCGAGTCCCAGCTCGTGCGAGCGACCACCACCTTCCCCGCCGGTGTGCAGCCGACCGTCCCGGCCGACCTGCCCGCGGGCTGGACCTGCACCCTCTCGGGTCAGACCGAGACCTGCGACTTCGCGGTGGATGCGGCGGCGCCGATCCAGCCGGGAACCTCCCTGCCCGCGCTGTCCCTCCCCTACACGGTCTCCGGTGCGGCACGCACGGTCACGATCTCCTCGATCGTCGCCTCGACGGACGCCGAGGCCGTCACCGCGTCGGCCTCGGTCGCGATCAGCGCGCAGCCCGTGCGCCTCACCGCTGGGGACGTCACGGTCGAGAAGGGCGCCACGGCGACCCTCTCGGCGACCATCGCCTCCTCCGCCTCCTCAGCGCCGACCGCGCCGACCGGGACCGTGACGTTCACGGACGCGAACAGCGGAGACACGATCTGCACGGCGACGGTCGTGGACGGCGTCGCCAGCTGCACCACGGTGGGCGGCGCCGTCGGACAGCACGCCGTCCTGGTGTCGTACTCCGGTGACGCCGACCACGACGCGGTCACGGGCGCCGACCGTGCCTCGCTCACGCTCACGGTCACGAAGATCGCGGTGGCCGTCGACCTGCAGGTCGCGCCGACCGAGGTGCCGTACGGTACCGCCGCGACGCTCTCGGCCACCGGCATCCCCGCCACCGCCGAGGGCGAGCTCACGTTCTCGACGGGAAGCACGACCCTGTGCACGACCACGCTCCCCGTCACGAGCTGCCCGACCGCTACGACCCTGGCGGCCGGCCAGTACGACGTGACGGTCGCCTACTCGGGCGACGCCACGCACGCGGCGGCGGAATCCGACACGGCGACCCTCACCATCCGCAAGGCGGTCTCGACGATCGGCGGCGGCACGGGCGGCGGTCCCGGCTCCGGCGGCGGGACGGGCGGAACCGACCCCGATCCGGTGACCGTGACCCACGGCACGACGATCGACGTCACCGTCGACGGAGTCCCGGAGGACGCGACCGGCACCATCTCGTTCGTCACCGACGACGGCACCGTGCTCTGCACCGCCACCTTGCCGAAGACGACCTGCGCTCTGCCGGACGACCTCCCGGGCGGAACGTACACGGTGCACGCGGTCTACTCGGGCGACGCCAACCACGAGCCGGCGACGGGCACCGCGTTCACCCTGGTGGTGGCGCCGCAGCCCACCGCGCTGGCCGCACGCCACGCGCTGTCCACGGGAGGGGTCACCCTCACGGCCTCCGGTCTGCCGGCGGGCGCCACCGGGACCGTGACCTTCACGGACGCCTCCGGTCGCGTGCTGTGCACGGTGACGCTCCCGGCGACGTCGTGCAACACGGACGCGCTCGGAGCAGGGACGCACGTCGTCACAGCTCGCTACAGCGGGGACGCCTCGTTCGCCGCGTCGAGCGTCCAGCTCACCGTGACGGTCGCCGGGGACCCCGTCCTCGCGTCCACCGGATCGTCGGTGGCCACCGCCGTGTTCGTGTCGACCGCAGCGGCGCTGATCGCACTGGGAGGAGCGCTGATCCTCCTCCGTCGACGCGCGGCGCAGCGGAACCGTCGCGGGGCCTAGCGGCGCGAGTCGCAGAGCAGGGGAGGGCCGGCTCGACGGAGCCGGCCCTCCCCTGCTCGACGGGATCATCCTGCGGGATGACGCGGGAGTCCCCACGGCGCGGGTCTAATGGAGGCATGGACACGATCCTCCTCCCTCTCCTGCAGAGCGCAGGCGCGGTCGCACTCGCGGTGGTCGCGTTCTCGCTGGCGTTCACCTGGACGGCGCTCACCCCGTCGCTCGACCGGATGCGCACGGAACGCGGCCGCCTCCTCGGCTACCTCGCGCTCGGCGCCGTCCTGGTGCTGGCCGCGGCGACGATCTACCTCGTCCCGGGCCTCCTGATGCGCGACACCGTCGGGCTCGCGCTCGCCTTCCCGCTCGCGGCGGTCTGGCTGATCGCGGCAGCGGCGCTACTGGTGACGGGGCTCGTGCACACCGGTGCCGCACGCGCCGTCTCCTCCTCCTTGGCCGTGGTCTCCGTCGCCGGAGTGGCCGCGGGGATCGTCTCGGCGCTGTGCGCTCAGCACGGGCTCGCCGACCGGGTCACGCCGACCGGCGCCTTCCTGCTGGTGATCGGCGGGATCGCCGCAGTGGTCGTCTGGTCCGGGCGCGAAGGGGATCAGGGGGCGTCGGCGTCGACCGGGAGCGGTCTGCTGCCCCGCCAGCGCCGCGAGACCCACACGACGCCGTAACCGGTGCACAGGATGACCGCGGCGATCAGCACGATGTAGAACGCCACGCTGAGATACCCGTTGGCCGACGTCGCGGGGTTGAGGAAGGGGTACGGATACCACGGCTGCCGTCCGGTGGTCGGCTCCGCCGCGATCGGCGCGCGCAGCAGCGTGTAGACGGCCCACACGATCGGGAACGCGGCGATGCCCCACACGACGCGGCGCCGCAGCGGTGCCCGACCCGGCGCGAGCAGCCAGTCGAGCAGCATGTAGAGCGGCGCGATGACGTGCAGCACCTCGTTCGACCAGGCGACCGTCTGACCCTGCGGCAGCGCGATGTTGCGCAGCAGGAGGTTGTACACCACTCCCGTCGTGACCATGTAGGTGACCACGGCGGCACGGAGCGCCGTGAACCAGGCCGGGTCGTCGCCGGAACGGCCGAAGAGCAGGACGGCCCCGATGGCGAGCACGACGACGGTGGCGACGTTGGAGTCGATCGTGAAGAAGCTCAGAAAGTTGGCGATCAGTCCCGGGACGCTTCCGCCGGCCCGGGAGGTCTGGGCGATGCTGCTTGCGAGCTGGGCGATGATCGCCGCCAGGGTGACCAGCGCCATGACCGCGCGCAGGGCGCCGAAACCGATCCGCATGGCGCGATCGTAGCGGCCGTGCCGCCCGGCGCGCGGTAAACGCGCAGGTAGGCCACGGCTAGACTGGACGGGAAACCTGTATGAGAGAGGTCGCCGAGTGGCACCCGCCGTTCCTGCCCAGATCCCGGGGATTCAGACTCCGAGCCGCTACTGGGTCGTCCCCGCCGTGCGCGCCGTCATCGCGCTCGTCGCTGCTGTCGTCGTCACCTTCACCCAGGGCGCCCACACGGCCGTCTTCGGGCTGATCGTCTTCGGCGTCTTCGCGATCGCCGACGGGATCGCGACCGCCGTGCTCACGCTCCTCGCCGGCCCGCGCAGTCTCAGCCGCACCCTCTTCGTCATTCAGGGAGCCGTCGGCGTGATCGCCGGTGTGCTCGCCCTCGCCCTGGCCGGCAGCGGTCTCGGGCTCTTCCTCTACCTCGTCACCGTGTGGGGTGCGCTCACCGGGTTCCTCGAGCTCTACAGCGGCCTGCGCGACCGGGGCCGTGACGCCGCGGCGCGCGACTGGCTCGTCACCGGGGCGCTGACCGCCATCCTGGCGCTCGTGCTGCTGCTCGTGCCCGCCGACGCTCTGCTCGCCGTCGGCCTCTTCGGAGCGTGGGCGGTCATCGTCGGCGTCTTCCAGGGCATCGGCGCCGTCTCCCTGCGCTCGGCGGCACGCTCTCAGGAGGCCGCACGGCAGGCGGAGGCATCGTGACCAAGCGTGACAAGAAAGACCCCAGCGTGACCTCCAGCCTCCAGCCGACCCGTCGTGACCGCTTCCTCCCCGTCGAGCTGCTCGCCATCTCGGGGGGCCTCGGGATCTTCACGGGCCTCATCGTGTTGATGTCCACGCGCGACATCCTGCTCGCCGGCATCTTCTTCGGTGTGGCCTTCATCCTGGCGCTCGTGCTCACGGCCCTCTTCGCCCTCGCTTTCAAGCCGAATGCGGCCGAGGTGGAGGACATCCTCGAACAGGACGCCGAAGCGCGCGACAAGGACAAGCCCTCCGGTCACTGACCAGGGACTGCGAACGACGAGAGGCCGCCGGCAGGTCGCCGGCGGCCTCTCGCATGCTCTGCTTCGCGCGGCTCAGAGCAGCGCGACGAGCTCCGACGCGAGGCCGACGTAGCCCGTCGGGGTGAGCTCGAGCAGGCGGTTCTTGGCCGCCTGGCTGATCTCGAGGCCGTTGACGAACTCCGTGAGACCGGCGTGGTCCACGCGCTTGCCGCGCGTGAGCTCCTTGAGCAGCGCGTACGGATCGGAGATGGTCGAGCGCCCGGCGGTGACCTCGGCGCGGATGACGGTCTGGATGGCCTCGGCCAGCACCTCCCAGTTCGCGTCGAGGTCGGCGTCGAGCGCGGCGCGGTCGAGCGAGATCTGCCCGAGGCCGCGCTGGATGTTGTCGAGGGCGAGCACCGAGTGGCCGAGGCCGACGCCGATGTTGCGCTGCGTGGTCGAGTCGGTCAGGTCGCGCTGGAGGCGGCTGGTGACGAGCGTCGCAGCCAGCGAGTCGAGCACGGCGCTCGACAGCTCGAGGTTCGCCTCGGCGTTCTCGAACCGGATCGGGTTGACCTTGTGCGGCATCGTCGACGAGCCGGTCGCGCCGGGCTCGGGGACCTGACGGAAATAGCCGAGCGAGATGTAGGTCCAGATGTCGGTCGCGAGGTTGTGCAGGACACGATTGGCGTGCGAGATGCGGGAGTACAGCTCTGCCTGCCAGTCGTGCGACTCGATCTGCGTCGTCAGCGGGTTCCAGTCGAGGCCCAGGCTGCCGACGAACTCGCGCGAGATGCGCGGCCAGTCCGCACCCGGGTCGGCGACGAGGTGGGCCGCGAACGTGCCCGTCGCACCGCTGAACTTGCCGAGGTACTCGGTCTGCTCCACCTGCTTGCGGATGCGCTCCAGGCGGTGCACGAAGACGGCGATCTCCTTGCCCATGGTCGTCGGCGTCGCCGGCTGGCCGTGCGTGCGGGCGAGCATCGCGTCGTCGCGGTACTGCAGCGCCTGGGCGCGCAGCTCGGCGATCACGGCACGGAACTTCGGCAGCCACACCCGGTTCACCGCGGCGCTGACCGTGAGGGCGTAGGAGAGGTTGTTGATGTCCTCGCTGGTCGCCGCGAAGTGGGTCAGCTCGGCGATGTGGTCGAGGCCGAGCGCGTGCAGACGCTCGCGCACGAGGTACTCGACGGCCTTCACGTCGTGCTTGGTGGTCGCCTCCAGCTCGGCGAGGCGGTCGATCTCCGGCTGGCCGAAACCATCGGCGAGGGCGCGCAGCGAGCGGATCTGCTCAGCCGTCAGCGGTGACGAGCCGAACATCCGGTGGCCGGTCAGATAGATGAGCCACTCGACCTCGACCTGCACGCGAGCCCGATTGAGGCCCGCCTCGGAGAGGAAGTCGCCGAGCTCGACCACGGCCGAGCGATAGCGGCCGTCCAGGGGGCTCAGGGGCTGGGGAGGCAGGGCGGTCATGGGGCTCCTCGCGAGGATCGGCGTGTGGGGTTCGCCGCCTATTCTCCCATCCCCGTGCGCCCGGCGCTCCCGCGGCCGTCAGCTGCGGTTGGGCCGCACGATCAGGCCGAACAGCCACGCGATGATGCCCAGCACCAGCGCGCCGAGCACCCCGGCCCAGAAGCCGTCCACGTGCAGGCCGAACCCCATCGCGTCGCTGATCCACGAGACGATCAGCAGCAGGAGGGCGTTCACCACCAGGGAGATGAGACCGAGCGTGATGATGTAGATCGGGAACGCCACGATGCGGATCGCAGTGCCGACGATCGCGTTGACCACGCCGAAGATCACCGCGATCAGCAGGTAGGTCAGCACGGTCGCGGTCGTTCCGTCCGCGTACGGCTTCACGGTGACGCCGCTGACGATGAACGTCGTCAGCCAGAGCGCCAGGGCGTTGATGATCACCTTGAGCAGGAATCGCATGCGTTCATCATCCCAGGATGGGGGTGTGGGAGACAGGGGTCCCGCTGCCGAGAAAGGAATTCCCCCGCCGGAATGCGGGCGAGACTAAGTTGGTCAGGTGACTTCCGAAGACGCGCTCGGCGTGAAGCTCCGGCCCGAGATCGTGGCGGTCCCCGCCTATCGGCAGGGGCGGGCCGCACCGGCGGACGGCTTCAAGCTGTCCAGCAACGAGAACCCGTACCCTCCTCTGCCCGCCGTCGTGGAGGCCGTGGCCGCCACGCTCGGCGAGCTCAACCGCTACCCGAACGCGGGCGGTGCCGATCTGCGGCAGCGGCTCGCGGAGCGGCACGGTGTCGGCGTGGAGCAGGTGCACCTGGGCAGCGGCTCGGTGGCGCTGCTGGCGCAGCTGATCTCGGCTGCCGCGGGCACGGGCGACGAGGTCGTGTACGCGTGGCGCTCGTTCGAGGCGTACCCGGGGCTGGTGACGGTGGCGGGTGCGACGAGCGTGCAGGTGCCGAACCGGGCGGACGGCGGCCATGACCTCGCCGCGATGGCCGCGGCGGTGACCGAGCGGACCCGCGTCGTGATCGTGTGCACGCCCAACAATCCGACCGGGCCGGTGGTGACGGCGGACGAGTTCGCGGAGTTCATGGCCGCGATCCCCTCCGACCTCCTGGTGCTGCTCGACGAGGCGTACTACGAGTTCGTCACCGACGACGCGTCGGTCGACGGCATCCCGCTTCTGGAGCGCTACCCGAACCTCGTCGTGCTGCGCACGTTCTCGAAGGCGTACGGGCTGGCCGCGCTGCGGATCGGTTACGTCGTCGGCCCGGCCGCCGTGCTCGACGCGGCGCGCTCGGCGGCCATCCCGCTCTCCGTGACCGATGCCTCCCGCGTCGCGGCGCTCGCGTCGATCGACGCGGAGGACGAGCTCATGGAGCGCGTCGCCCGGGTGGCGATGCGGCGCGACCGGCTGCGGGAGGCGCTGCTCGCGCAGGGCTGGGCCGTGCCGGAGGCGCAGGGCAACTTCGTGTGGCTGGCCACCGGGGAGCGGACCGAGGCCGCCAATGACGCCTTCTTCGACGCCGGGCTGACGGTGCGTGCCTTCGCCGGCGAAGGCATCCGGATCAGCGTGGGAGAGCAGGAATCTGTGGAGAAACTCCTTGAGGTGGCCGCCGATCTTGTGCGGAACCTACCAAATGACCACCCGGCCAAGCGGTTAGGTTAGAACGGTGGTTGCGACGAACGATACCCCGCGCCCGGCGAACACCGTCCAGCTGCTGACCGCAGACGGCCTGTTCCAGCCGAGTGACGCCGCGGGCGAGTACCTCCCCTACCTCGAGCGACTGGACGAGGACGACTACCGGCGCTTCTACCGCGACATGGTCCGCGTGCGCGCGTTCGACGTCGAGGCGGCGAACCTGCAGCGGCAGGGACAGCTCGGGCTCTGGGTCCCGAGCATCGGCCAGGAAGGCGCGCAGGTCGGCTCGGCCCGCGCCGCCAAGCCGCAGGACAACCTCTTCCCCTCCTACCGCGAGCACATCGTCGGGATGATCCGCGGGATCGACCCGGTCCGCATCCTGGCGCTGCTGCGCGGCGTGACGCACGGCGGCTGGGACCCGACCGACGCCGCCGTGAACAACTTCCACCTGTACACGCTCGTGATCGGCTCGCAGACGCTGCACGCCACCGGATACGCGATGGGCGTGAAGTTCGACGGCAAGGTCGGGACGGGCGATCCGGAGACGGACGAGGCGGTCATCGTCTACTTCGGCGACGGCGCGACGAGCCAGGGCGACGTGAGCGAAGCCTTCGTCTTCGCCGCGAGCTACCAGACCCCGCAGGTCTTCTTCTTGCAGAACAACCACTGGGCGATCTCGGTGCCGGTGTCGACGCAGTCGCGCACGCCGCTGTACCTGCGTTCGAGCGGCTTCGGCATCCCGGGCGTGCAGGTGGACGGCAACGACGTGCTCGCGTCGTACGCCGTGACCGCGAAGCACCTCGACGACGCGCGCAGCGGCGAGGGCCCGAGCATGATCGAGGCGCTGACGTACCGGATGGGCGCGCACACCTCGAGCGACGACCCCTCCAAGTACCGCACCGACGAGGAGACCGCGTACTGGGCGGAGCGCGACCCCATTCTGCGCTTCCGGGTCTTCCTGGAGCAGCAGGGGATGGGCCAGGCGTTCTTCGACGCGGCGGACGAGGAGGCGACCGACCTCGCCGCCGACGTGCGCCGCCGGACGCTGCAGCTCGGGCCGCCGCCCATCCAGTCGATGTTCGAGAACGTCTACAGCGAGCCGCACCCCGTGATGGAGGAGCAGCAGCGCTGGCTCGAGGAGTACGAGTCGTCGTTCGGAGGTGACGCATGAACGAGGTGAGAAGCGGAGCCGAGTACGTGGAGGCCGAGCTGATCGAGGGCCACGACGGCCACGACCAGCTTCAGGCCGCCGAGCCGCAGGCCGACACGGAGGCGATCGACGTGGTCGAGATCATCGAGAACGACCCCGACTCCCGCGTCCTGGCGGAGCATGTCGCGGAGCAGGAGTGGTCGCGCGAGTTCTCCATCGACGACGCGACGCAGATCGACGACGCGACGCAGGTCGACGACGCGGCGCAGGTCGACGAGGCGGCGCAGGTCGATGAGGCGGCGCAGACGCAGGCGCGATCGCAGTCCGACGGCGACGGTGCCGCCGCGGCCCAGGAGGTTCCTGCCGCGGAGGACGTGCCCGCCCGGACACCGGTCGCTCCCGAGGAGCCGGTGCAGAACCTCCCTCTCGTGAAGGCGCTCAACGCCGGGTTGCGCCGTGCGCTCGCCGACGACCCCACCGTGCTCGTCCTGGGTGAGGACGTCGGCCCGCTCGGGGGTGTCTTCCGCGTCACGGAGGGGCTGCAGAAGGAGTTCGGGCCGCAGCGCGTCGTCGACACCCCGCTCGCGGAGGCCGGCATCATCGGCACAGCCATCGGGCTCGCCATGCGCGGCTACCGTCCGGTGGTCGAGATCCAGTTCAACGGCTTCGTCTTCCCCGGGTTCGACCAGATCACGACGCAGCTCGCGAAGATGACCAACCGGCACGAGGGCGCCCTGAAGATGCCGATCGTCGTGCGCATCCCCCACGGCGGTCACATCGGCGCCGTCGAGCACCACCAGGAGGCCCCGGAGGCGTACTTCGCCCACACCGCCGGCCTGCGGATCGTCGCCCCCTCCACGCCGCACGACGCGTACTGGATGATCCAGGAGGCCATCCAGTCGGACGACCCCGTGATCTTCTTCGAGCCGATGAGCCGCTACTGGCCGAAGGGCGAGGTCGACCTGGTCGAGAACGCGACGCCCCTGCACGCCAGCCGTGTCGTCCGCACCGGCACCGACGTCACCGTGGTCGCGTGGGCGGGCATGGTCAGCGTCGCGCTGCGTGCGGCCGAGCTCGCCGCCGAGGAGGGGCGCAGCGTGGAGGTCGTCGACCTGCGCTCGCTCTCCCCCATCGACTACGGCCCCGTCGTCCAGTCGGTGCAGAAGACCGGTCGCCTGGTGATCGCCCAGGAGGCGCCCGGGAACGTGTCGGTGGGCTCCGAGATCGCCGCGACCGTGTCGGAGCGCGCGTTCTACTCGCTGGAGTCGCCGGTGCTGCGTGTCGCCGGGTTCGACACCCCGTTCCCGCCGGCGAAGCTCGAAGAGGTCTACCTGCCGGACGCCGACCGCATCCTCGAGGCCGTCGACCGCGCGCTCGCCTACTGAGCGCGCCAACCGAAAGAAGTCGCACATGAGCGAGTCCCAGTTCCTGCTGCCCGACGTGGGCGAGGGCCTGACCGAGGCGGAGATCGTCTCGTGGAAGGTCGCACCGGGCGAACCCGTCGCGGTCAACCAGGTGATCGTCGAGATCGAGACGGCGAAGTCGCTCGTGGAGCTGCCGTCGCCCTTCGAGGGCACGGTCGGCGAGCTGCTCGTCAGCGAGGGCCAGACGGTGGAGGTCGGCACGCCGATCATCACCGTGACCGGCGACGCCGGCGCGGAGGCCCCCGCCGCTCCCGTCAGCGAGGTGGCGGAGGCCGCGGCCGACGCGGCGGCGAGCGTCTCGCACGAGGCGGACGAGCCGAAACCGGGCGCGGTGCTCGTGGGCTACGGGTCGGCCGGACACGGCGCCAGCCGTCGTCGCCGGGCGACCCACCCGGGCACCAGCGCGCTCCCGGTCGTGACGCAGGCGACGATCGCACCCAGCGCTCCTGCTGCTCCTGCGGCCGCCGCGGCTTCCGCCGTCGAGGCGGCGGCGCCGGCCGCGCCCGCACCGAAGCCGACATCCGCGGCGCCGGCCGCGCCGGTCGCCGCTCCCCCGTCCGCGCAGGCGCCCGCCGGGCACGCGCTGGCGACGGGCGCCCCTGTCATCGCCAAGCCGCCGATCCGCAAGCTCGCGAAGGACCTCGGTGTGGACCTCTCGACGGTCACCCCCACGGGCCCGATCGGCGACGTGACGCGCGACGACGTGCTGCGCGAGGCGACCCAGGCGAGCGTGTTCCGCAACATCCAGACGCCCGAGTGGCCGGACGACCGCGAGGAGCGCATCCCGGTCAAGGGGGTGCGCAAGGCCATCGCCAACGCGATGTCGACCAGCGCGTTCACCGCCCCGCACGTCAGCCTCTTCGTGGACGTCGACGCGACCCGCACCATGGAGTTCGTCAAGCGCCTCAAGAACTCGGCCGACTTCGTGGGCGTCAAGATCTCCCCCTTGCTCATCGTGGCCAAGGCGATCATCTGGGCCGTGCGCCGCAACCCGACCGTCAACTCGTCGTGGACCGACGAGGAGATCATCGTGCGCCACTACGTCAATCTGGGCATCGCGGCGGCGACCCCGCGCGGCCTGATCGTCCCCAACATCAAGGAAGCCCAGGGCATGACCCTGCTCGAGCTCGCCACGGCGCTCGAGCAGCTGACCCTGACCGCCCGCGACGGCAAGACGCCGCCCGCCGACATGGCCGGCGGAACGATCACGATCACCAACATCGGCGTCTTCGGCATGGACACCGGCACGCCCATCCTCAACCCGGGCGAGGTCGGCATCGTCGCGCTCGGCACGATCAAGCAGAAGCCCTGGGTCGTCGACGGCGAGGTGCGCCCGCGCTACGTCACGACTGTCGGCGCCTCGTTCGACCACCGGGTGGTCGACGGAGATGTGGCCTCCCGTTTCCTCGCCGATGTCGCCTCCATCATCGAGGAGCCCGCGCTGCTGCTCGACTGAGCGCGCCGCGCCGCCCTCGGGCGAGCGCCCTTCTGTGGGACGAGCGCGCCGGGGCGCCCCGCCGCGGACGTCCCGAACGACCGCGGGGGCGCCGTGGACAGACGAGAAGCCCCGCCCGGGACCGTGAACGGTCGACCGGGCGGGGCCTCCTCGGTTGGGGGATACCGAGGTCTCGGGATCCGTCAGCCGATGCCCTCCAGGACGTCGGTCTCCGTCGAGCCGATAGCGTCGATGACGTCCGGCCGGTTCCTCGCGACCCAGGCGTAGCGGCCCACGCCGGCGATGACGGCGACGAGGAACAGCAACGGGATGACGTTGAGCGGGAAGGCCGGGATCGGCACGACGTTCACCCAGAACACGTACGCCATCCCGCCGACGGCGATCACGACGCAGGGCCAGACGAGCCAGTTGCGGATTCCCATGCGGCGCAGGAAGATCGGCGCGGCGATCGCGACAGCGGCGTAGGCGACCATATAGCCGAACGTCCCGAAGGTGTCGACCCACACGAGGACGTCGTTCGCGTCGACGCCGAACAGGTAGAGCACGACCGGCACGAGGATGACCAGCGGTGCGAAGACCAGCAGGGCGCGGTGCGGGGTGAGCAGCGTGCCGTGGGTGGTGCCGAGGTACTTCGGGGCGATGCCCTCCTTTCCCATCACGTAGACGATGCGGCCGATCACGTTGAGCGGGGCGACGACGACGGCGAAGAACGAGGCGGCGATGCCGAGGTTCAGGACGGGGTTGAACCAGGTGGGGAGCCCCACGATGGTCGCGATGTCGTCGAGCGGGCTGACGGACTCGCCCAGCTTGTCGCCGAGGACGGCGACCTGGGTGTACGCGGCGAACACGTAGAGCACGCCGACCCCGAGAGCGCTCCACATGATGGCGCGCGGGATGGCCTTGAACGGGTTGCGCGCCTCCCGGCCCAGCGCGTCGGCGCTCGAGAAGCCGACGAAGCCGAGGATGGCGAGCACCATGCCGATGGCGACGCCCTGCGGCTCCACGCCCTCGAGGGTGAACTGCGACGGGTCGAAGGCCGCGGGGCCCGCATTCGCCAGCGCGATCACCAGCAGGATGGTGATGATGGTCACCGAGACGATCTCGAGCACCAGCGAGACCCGCGCCGAGACGCGCACGCCCCACACGGTGAAGAGCGCGGCGAGACCGCCGAGCACGACCGCGAGCAGGATCTGCCCGGCCGTGCCGGCGATTCCGACGCCGACCTGGTTGAGGAAGGCGCCGAAGTGGATGACCGCACCGCTGAGCGAACCGGCGGCGATGCCGAAGCAGCCGATTACCAGCGTGAGGCCGGTGAGGAACGCGCCGAACGGGCCGAGGCCGGCGGCGGCGTAGTTGTAGAGCGAGCCGGCGGACGCGCGGCGCTTGGCGAACTGCGAGATGCAGTAGCCGACGGCCAGGATGACGACGGTCGCGAGGGCGAACGAGAGCCAGGTGCCCCTGCCCGCCGTGACGAAGATCGCGGCGGCGGTGAAGGCGATGACGGCGGAGGGGGCGATGTTGGCGATGGCCTGGGCGACGAGCTCGGCGCCGCCCATGGCGCCGCGGCGCAGGCCGCTCTCACTCGTCGCCGGGCGCGCCGGGGAGGTGGTTTCGGTCGAAGACAACGGTGTCCTGCCTTTCGGGGGGAGAGGACGCGGGAGGGAGGGGAGGGTGGGGCTCAGGGGATGAGCAGGGTGCGCAGCGCGGTGCCCTCCTGCAGGGCATCGAGCGCCTGCTCGGCCTCGGCGAGCGGACGGCGTCCGCTGACGAGCAGGTCGAGCTCCAGGTCGCCGTCCATGTAGCGGTCGACGAGCGCGGGGATGTCGATCGACGGCCGCACGCTTCCGTAGTTGGAGCCCAGGATGCGCTGGTCGGCCTCGGCGAGCACGAGCGGCTCGAACGAGGCGCGGGCGCCTGTCGGGGGCAGGCCGACGATGACGGCGGCCCCGCCGAGGCCGAGCATGCGGATGGCCTGCTCAGTGGTGGCGGTGTTGCCGATGGCGTCGAACGCGTAGTCGACGCCATCGGGGAGGATCTCGTGGAGCGCCTCGACGGCGTCCTGCGTGGAGGCGTCGATCTCGTCCGTGGCGCCGAGTCGGCGGGCGAGCGCGGTCTTCTCGGCGCGGACGTCGACGGCGACGATGCGGGAGGCGCCGGCGAGGCGGGCGCCCTGGATGACGGAGAGGCCGACGCCGCCGCAGCCGATGACGACCACGATGGAGCCGGGTTCGACGGCGGCCGTGTTGGTGACGGCGCCGACGCCGGTGGCGACTGCGCAGCCCACGAGGGCGATGACGTCGAGCGGGGCGTCGTCGCGCACCTTGATCGCTCCGGAGGCCGGGACGACGGCCTCCTCGGCGAACGACGAGACGCCGAGGTAGTGGTGGAGGGGCTCGCCGTCGATCGACAGGCGGGAGGTCCCGTCCTGCAGCACGCCGTTGGGGGCGACCACGTTGGCGGCGACCTGGCAGCGGGCCTCGTGGCCGGCCAGGCAGTAGCGGCACTCGTTGCACGGCGCGACCCAGGAGAGCACGACGTGGTCGCCCTCGGCGAGAGTGGAGACGCCCGGGCCGACCGCGGTGACGACGCCGGAGCCCTCGTGTCCCATCACCAGGGGCGACGGCGCGTCCCACTCGTTGCGGCGCACGTGCAGGTCGGAGTGGCAGACGCCGGCGGCCGCGATCCTCACCCGCACCTCGCCCGGTCCGGGCAGGGCGAGGTCGACGTCGGTGTACTCGATGGAGCTGTCGGTGCTGTCGAAGACGATGGCTTTCACTGCGGTTTCCTCAGGGGTTCGGGGCGCGTCATTACGATGGTGGAAATGCTATGAGCAGTGCTCAGCGCCGGATACCCGCCGTTTCGTCCACCCCGTTGCGCCGCGCACACCGAAACGTCGTGCGGCCGCGTGCGCACGCAGGAGAGGACAGGCGATGGATGCCGTCGACGCCGCCGAGGCCCGGCTCGTGGCGAGCGGCATCATCTCCCTCACGCTGGCGGCGAGGCGTGGCGGCACCGAGGGCGTCGTCACCACCCTGTCGCGCCTCCTGAACGGCTGGGCCGTGCTCGTCGACCGGTACGGCGAGCCGATCGCGGCCGTCGGGGCGGGCCGCATCCACATCGACGACGCGATCACCGCCGCGACCCAGCGCAGCAGGCGGCAGCGCAACGTCGAGCTGCAGACCTTCCCCGTCGGCCGGCCGGAGGATCCTCGGGCGACGCTCGTGGTCTCCGCCCGGCGTGGCGCCACGAGCCGCACCAGGGATCTCGCCACACAGGCGGCGGCTCTGCTCGACCTCACCTACTTCCCCCACCGCGACGCGCGGCTCGAGCAGCTCGCGCGGCAGGATGCGGTCGAGGTGCTGCTGCACGCACCCGCCGCCCTCGCCCGATCGGTCGGAGCGCGCTGGGGGCTGACCGGCGACCTGGTCGTCTGCGTCGTGAAATCGCGCTCGCGCGCGGTGGTGCTCGAGACGAAGGCGCTCGACTGGCTGGAGGAGCTGGAGCTCCCTCCCGTCGCGGGTGTGCTCGACGGGGAGGTCGTGGTCGTGATCGCCCCGGAGGCCGTCAGCGCCTGGATCGAGCGGGTGGTCGTCGCCGCGACCACCGAGCTGGTCCCGGTGCGCTGCGGGATCAGCGCGCCGGCGGCACCGGGAGCGCTCGCCGAAGCGCGGTCGCAGGCCGACCGCGCCGTCGGCGTCGCCCTCGCCGACGACCGGCCCGCAGTCGAGTTCGCGCGCATGGCGAGCGTGGCCGAGCTGCTGCGGGCCCTCCCCTCGTCAGCGGTGACGGCGCTCGTCGAGCCGCTGCGCCCCCTCGCCGCGGAGTCCGATGGCCAGCTGCTGGAGTCGCTGCGGGTGTTTCTCGCGGAGAACGGCAGCTGGGAGGCCGCGGCCACACAGCTGGGCGTGCACCGTCACACGCTGCGCAACCGCATGCAGAAGATCGAGGAGCTGACCGGGTTGTCGATGACGAGCGCCGAGGACCGCGCGCTCGCCTGGCTGGCGCTGCAAGCCCGCAGCTGATTTTGACAATCATTCTCAACAAGGCGTAGGTTCGTAGTGGCCCGGAACTCCGGCGCCCGCCCGAACACCTCCCCGCCGACTTAGACAGGTCCCGCTCATGCAGAAGCGCCCCCTCCTCGCGATCGCCCTCACGGCCGCCGCGGCCCTCGCCCTCACCGGCTGCTCGGCCGGATCCTCCGGCTCCTCGACCGACGACGGGAAGGTCCGCGTCGTCGCCAGCACGAACGTGTACGGCGACATCGCGCACACCATCGCCGGCGATGCGGTCGAGGTCACGTCGATCATGTCCGACCCGAACCAGGACCCGCATTCGTTCGAGGCCAGCGCCCAGAGCCAGCTCGCGATCTCGAAGGCCGACATCCTCATCGAGAACGGCGGAGGCTACGACGACTTCATGGAGACGCTGCGCAAGGGCGCCAAGAACTCGAGCCAGAAGGTGCTGAACGTCGTCGACATCTCCGGGAAGAAGCCCGTGGACGGCGAGCTCAACGAGCACGTCTGGTACGACTTCCCCACTGTCGCGAAGTTCGCGGGCGAACTCACCGACGCCCTGAGCGCGGCCGATCCCAGCCAGAAGAGCGTCTTCGAGAAGAACGCGGCCGCCTTCACCGAGAAGCTGGACGCCCTGGAGAAGAAGGAGTCCGATCTCAAATCGCGGTACGCGGGTGAGGGTGCGGCGATCACCGAGCCGGTGCCGCTGTACATGCTCCAGGCGATCGGCCTGGAGGACAAGACGCCGGAGGACTTCAGCAAGGCGATCGAGGACGGCACCGACGTCTCGCCGGCGGTGCTGCAGCAGACGCTCGAGCTCTTCTCGAACCACACGGTGAAGCTGCTCGCCTACAATGAGCAGACCAGCGGCCCCGAGACCGAGAAGGTGCTCGCCGCCGCCAAGCAGGCCGGCGTGCCCGTCGTGCCCGTCACCGAGACCCTCCCGAGCGGCAAGGACTACATCGGCTGGATGAACGCGAACGTGGACGCCGTCGCCACGGCACTCGGCGAATGACCGAACCCCTTGCGCGGGTCGCCGCGCCCACTGAGCGAGGTGTCGTGCTGCAGCTGCGCGACGCCTCGCTCGGTTTCGGTGACCGCACCCTCTGGAGCGGCCTCGACCTCGACGTCCACGCGGGCGAGTTCGTCGCGGTCCTCGGGCCGAACGGCTCGGGCAAGACCAGCCTCCTGCGCGCCATCCTCGGTCAGCAGCGCCTCGACGGCGGTTCGATCGTCTTCGACGGGCATCCCGTGCGCCGCGGAGACCGCCGGATCGGCTACATCCCGCAGCAGAAGCTCATCCCGGCGGGCACGCCCATGCGCGCCCGCGATCTCGTGCGGCTCGGGGTGGACGGTCACCGCTGGGGCATCCCGCTGCCGAACCGTGCCGACCGGGCACGCACGGACGAACTCATCGACGCGGTCGGGGCCCGCCGCTACGCGGACTCCCCCGTCGGCTCCCTCTCCGGCGGCGAGCAGCAGCGCCTGCGGGTCGCTCAGGCGCTCGCCGGT
The DNA here is from genome assembly GCF_019924635.1 of Leifsonia sp. ZF2019. Classification (NCBI taxonomy): domain Bacteria; kingdom Bacillati; phylum Actinomycetota; class Actinomycetes; order Micrococcales; family Microbacteriaceae; genus Leifsonia; species Leifsonia sp. ZF2019. The sequence continues at coordinate 4,162,956 of NZ_CP065037.1, read as the reverse complement.
GACCCGGCCATGCTGCTCTGCGACGAGCCGCTCCTCTCCCTCGACCTGCAGCACCAGCGCGGCGTGAGCGAGCTGATCGACAAGCGGCGCCGCGATCAGGGCAGCGCCGTGGTCTTCGTCACGCACGACGTCAACCCGGTGCTCGGGATGGTCGACCGCGTTCTCTACCTCGCGGGCGGCCGGTTCCGCACCGGCACCCCGGACGAGGTGCTGCGCAGCGACGTGCTCACGGACCTCTACGGCACGCCGGTTGACGTCATCCGCAGTCGCGGACGGATCGTCGTGGTCGGCATCCCCGATTCCGAGACCCACGCGCACCACGACCACACCCACGCACCGCACCCGGAGCCGGCCGCATGATCCTCCACCTCGCCGCCTCGGGCGACCTCTGGTCGCAACTGTTCTCGTTCGCCGACTACGGCGAGCTGCTCGCCCTCGTGAAGAACTCGATCTTCGCCGGCGCGGTGCTCGGCATCGTCGGAGGCCTGATCGGCGTCTTCGTGATGCAGCGCGATATGGCCTTCGCCGTGCACGGCATCAGCGAGCTGTCGTTCGCCGGCGCGTCGGCGGCGCTGCTGTTCGGCGCGAACGTCGTCGTCGGCTCGCTCTTCGGCTCTCTGCTCGCCGCCGTGCTGATCGGGCTGCTGGGCGCGAAGGCGCGCGACCGCAACTCGATCATCGCCGTCCTGATGCCGTTCGGCCTCGGCCTCGGCATCCTCTTCCTGGCGCTGTACCCGGGTCGCAGTGCGAACAAGTTCGGCCTGCTCACGGGCCAGATCGTCTCCGTGGACGACCCCCAGCTCGGCTGGCTGATCGGCATCGGCGTGGTCGTGCTCATCGGCCTGCTGCTGATGTGGCGCCCGCTCTCGTTCGACAGCCTGGACGCGGATGTCGCCGCCGCCCGTGGCATCCCGACCCGCTTCGTCGCGCTGGCGTTCATGGTGCTCCTCGGGCTCGCGGTCGCGGTGTCGGTGCAGATCGTCGGAGCCCTCCTGGTGCTGTCGCTGCTCGTCACCCCCGCCGCCGCCGCGATGCGCGTGTCGTCGTCGCCCCTCCTCGTCCCCGTGCTCAGCGTCGTGTTCGCCCTCGTCTCGGTGGTCGGCGGCATCCTGCTCGCCCTCGGCAGCTCCCTGCCGATCAGCCCCTACGTCACCACCATCTCCTTCGTCATCTACGTCGTGTGCCGCCTCGTCGGCGTGCGGCGCGAACGCGGTTCACGGCGACTCGTGAGCCAGGCGGGCTAGCCTGAGACCGTGAAGCGGAACACCTGGCAGCGGGAGGCCGTCCGAGAGGCCCTGTCCTCGACGGAGGGCTTCATCAGCGCGCAGTCGCTGCACCTCAACCTCCACGAGACCGGCTCGCCGATCGGCCTGGCCACGGTGTACCGCGCGCTCGCCGACCTCGCCGCGGAGGGGGATGCGGACTCGCTGCAGTCCCCCGAGGGAGAGAGCCTCTACCGCGCCTGCACCGGCGGCCACCACCACCACCTCATCTGCCGCAACTGCGGTCTCACCGTCGAGATCGAGGCCGACGCGGTCGAGGAATGGGCTCGTTCGGCGGCAGCGGCGCACGGCTTCACCCAGGCGCAGCACGTCGTCGACGTCTTCGGGCTGTGCGAGAACTGCTCGCGCTAAGCACTGAAATCTGATCACTAGACTCGATGGATGCGCATCGGGGTCTACGTCGACGGATTCAACCTGTACTACGGGGCCAGGAAGCACTGTGGTCGCGGAACTCACGGGTGGCGGTGGCTGGATCTGCGTGCTCTCGTCGGGCCGATGGCCGGTTGGCAGGGCTCGCGGATCACGCGCGTCATCTACTGCACAGCACGCGTTGAAGCGGCGGACAACGCGAGCGGCAGGGCCGATCAGACCGCCTACCTCGGGGCATTGGTGGAAGCGGGTTCAGTCGATGTGATCGCTGAGGGCCGCTACGTGTCCTGGGCGAAGGAGGAGCCCCTCGTCAACGAGGAGCGCGGTACGTACCGGCCGACTGCCTACCGTTGGTCGGGCGAGCACTGGGACGCGAGGCTGCCGTTGCGGCGCCTGCCTGATCGGGAGGATACCGACCTGCACCGGGTGATGGCGACCGTGCAGAAGCGGGAGGAGAAGGGCTCCGACGTCAATGTCGCCTCCCACCTCCTCTTCGACGTTCTGACGGGAGTGGTGGATGCGGCGATCGTCATCACCAACGATTCGGATCTCGAACTGCCGCTGCGGATGGCGCGTGAACATGTCCCCGTGGGAACGGTGAACCCGTCCACGAACCCCACAGCCGGTGCACTCAAGGGCCGTCCGGATGATGGTGTCGGACGCCACTGGTGGCGAAGGCTCACCGCGGCCGAGTATCTGGGGAGTCAGCTTCCCGAGGTGGTTGGGAACCACCGCAAGCCGGATGGCTGGTGACTGCCGAAAAAGAAAAGACCCGCCCTCACGTGGAGGAGCGGGTTGGCTCTTCGAGACTATCAGATAGACGGTATGTGAGACGCGGGCACCGCAGGATTTGCCAGTACCCCGGGCGTGTCGTAGAGTTGTTCTTTGGCTGAGTGGGCTCCTCCTGCTCAGATCGCGTTCGAAACCCTCACACCCTTCCAAGCGTGGGGAAGTCGTGCGCCGACAAGTGACCTTGGGTGAGGCCGTCCGGCCTCACGGTATTGGAGAAGAAAGCAATGGCAGCAGTGTGCCAGGTGACTGGAGCCGTTCCCGGCTTCGGTCACTCCATCTCGCACTCGCACCGTCGCAACAAGCGCCGGTTCGACCCGAACATCCAGAAGAAGACGTACTACGTTCCGTCGCTTCGCCGTAACGTCACCCTGACCCTGAGCGCCAAGGGCATCAAGGTCATCGACGCCCGTGGCATCGAGGCCGTCGTGAAGGACCTCCTGGCCCGTGGGGAGAAGATCTAATGGCAAAGCAGCAGGACATCCGTCCGATCATCAAGCTCCGTTCCACGGCGGGCACCGGGTACACCTACGTGACCCGCAAGAACCGCCGCAACAACCCTGACCGTCTCGTGCTCAAGAAGTACGACCCCGTCGTGCGCAAGCACGTCGACTTCCGAGAGGAGCGCTAAACATGGCCAAGAAGTCCAAGATCGCCAAGAACGAGCAGCGCAAGGTCGTCGTCGAGCGCTACGCCGCCCGTCGTGCCGAGCTCAAGAAGGCTCTCGTCGACCCGAACGGCACCGACGAGTCCCGCGAGGCCGCGCGCGTCGGTCTGCAGAAGCTCCCCCGCGACGCCTCGCCGATCCGCGTCCGCAACCGCGACGCCGTCGACGGCCGTCCGCGCGGAAACCTCAGCAAGTTCGGCATCTCGCGCGTGCGCTTCCGCGACATGGCGCACCGTGGCGAGCTGCCCGGCATCACCAAGTCCAGCTGGTAATCAGCGGGCGACGCACGAAAGGGGCGTCCGGTTTCCGACCGGGCGCCCCTTTTCGTCGTCCCGGGAGGCCTCCGCAAGGTGAAAGAGCGGTGGGAAACGCCGAAAATCCGCGTGTTTCCGCGGATTCCTGATACATTCGAGGCGGTCATCCGACCAAACGTTATGGCCCTCCGCGGCCGTGGCTGTTCCACTGCAAGCTGGAGATCCAGCACAACGTCCGAGGAGGACACTCAATGGCTGACAAGTCGCTGAACAAGACCGAGCTCGTCGCTGCCGTCGCCGCGGCGTCGGGGCAGAGCCAGGCCACCGTCTCCGGTGTCGTCGACGCTTTCTTCGCGACCATCTCCGAGACCGTCGCCGCCGGTGGCAAGGTCACCATCCCGGGCTGGCTCGCCGCCGAGCGCACCGAGACCGCTGCGCGCACCGGCCGCAACCCGCAGACCGGCGCCGAGATCTCGATCCCGGCCGGCCACCGCGTCAAGCTGACCGCGGGCTCGAAGCTGAAGGCTGCCGTCAAGTAAGTCCCCCTTCGCTTTGCCCGAGGGCGGCGCCGCGCACTGCGGCGCCGCCTTCGTCGTATCCGGGAGGGGCGCGGCGGATGCTGTGGGCGGGCGCCCAGGCCCGGGGCCGTAGGCTGGTCTGGTGCCCCGAATCGTCCGTGTGATCGGCCCTGCCGCGCTGCTCGTCGCCGCCCTGGCGTCCGTGCTGGCCGGCCTCGCCTTCGGCGGCGGAGCGACGGCTCCGCTGCTGGCCGACCCGGGCGCGCTCGTGCGGTACGGTCTCCCGATCGCGACCCTGATCGTCAACCTCAGCCTCTCGGGAGTGGTCGGCGCTCTCGTCCTTGTCTGCTTCGTGTTCACGCCGGATCGCGAGGAATTCGGCAAGGCCCTCGACTTCGCTGCGGGATGCGCCGCGGTGATGACGGTGGCTGCCGCCGCGACCGGCCTCTTCACCTTCGTGAGCGTGTCGAACGTGCCGTGGTCGTTCGACGAGACCTTCAGCAACGGCCTGAGCTCCTTCATCACCAGCGTCTCCCTCGGCCAGGCGTGGCTCGGCGTCACACTGATCGCCGCCGCCGTCACCGTGCTCTGCTTCGCCGTGCGCAACCAGACGGCCCTGATCTTCGTCACCGTGCTGGCGATGGCCGCCGTCGTCCCCATGGCGCAGCAGGGCCACAGTGCGGAGGCCGCGGGTCACGACGCCGCCGTCACCTCGTTCGGTCTGCACGTGCTGTTCGCCGCCATCTGGCTGGGCGGTCTCGTGACGATCATCGTGCTCCGCGGCGTCTTCGGCGGCGACCGGCTCGTGACGGTGATGGAACGGTACTCCTCGATCGCGCTGATCTCGTTCATCGTGGTCGCGGCCTCCGGGTACGTGAACGCGGAGCTGCGCATCGGCGACCTCGCCCAGCTGGCCACGCCGTACGGCATCCTCGTGCTCGTCAAGGTGGCGGTCCTCGTCGTGCTCGGCCTCTTCGGGGTCTCGCAGCGTCGCATCCTGATCGGGAGGCTGAAGGCGGGCGGCAAGCGCGGCACCTTCTGGTGGATCGTCACGGCGGAGCTCGCCTTCATGGGCATCGCCTCCGGTGTGGCGGCCGCTCTCGCGCGCACCGTCACGCCCGTCCCGCAGACGCGCGCCGCGACCCCGACGCCCGCCGAGATCCTCACCGGCGAGAAGCTCCCGCCCGAGCTCACCTGGGGCCGGCTCTTCACCAGCTGGAACTTCGACCTGCTCTGGGTGCTGGGCTGCGCCTTCGCGTTGTTCTTCTACCTCGCCGGAGTGTGGCGCCTGCGGCGGCGCGGCGACGCCTGGCCGATCTACCGCACCGTCCTGTGGGTGCTGGGCATCGCGCTGCTGTTCTACATCACGAACGGCGGCGTCAACGTCTACGAGAAGTACCTGTTCTCGGCGCACATGTCGGCGCACATGGTGCTGACGATGGCCGTGCCGCTGCTGCTCGTTCCCGGCGCACCGGTGACCTTGGCCGCGCGCGCCATCCGCAAGCGCACCGACGGATCCCGCGGCGGCCGCGAGTGGATCCTGCTCGCCGTGCACTCGCGTTTCGCGGCGATCGTCTCCAACCCGATCGTCGCGGCGATCCTGTTCGCCGGCTCGCTGTGGGTGTTCTACTACACGCCGATCTTCCGGTGGGCGACGACGGACCACATCGGGCACGAGTGGATGGTCGTCCACTTCCTCATCACCGGCTACCTGTTCGTGCAGTCGCTGATCGGGATCGACCCGGTGAAGTTCCGGCTCCCCTACCCGTTCCGGCTGCTGCTCCTGCTGCTGACGATGGCGTTCCACGCGTTCTTCGGCCTCTCGATCATGCAGATGCACGGCCTCCTGCTCGCCGACTGGTTCGGTGCGATGGGCCGCACCTGGGGCGACCCCCCGCTCGTCGACCAGCAGACGGGCGGCGGCATCGCCTGGAGCATCGGAGAGATCCCGACCGTCATCCTGGCGATCGTCGTCGCGATCCAGTGGAGCCGCAGCGACGAGCGCGAGACGCGCCGCCGCGACCGCAACGCGGACCGGACGAACGACGCCGAGCTGCGCGCCTACAACGAGCAGCTCGCGCGCCTGGCGCAGCGCGACGGGGCCGAGCGGCAGTAGCTACTGCTACTGCCCCACGACGATGTCGAGCGAGCCGTCCGAACGGATGGTGACGCTCGTGAGGGAGACGGCGAAGCGCTCGTCCGACTCGCGCTGATCGATCGTCCCGTCGAACAGCGACTGCACGGTGACCGAGAGGTGCGCCACTCCCACCGCCTGGTCCATCGTCCACGCGGTCGCGCCGGCCGAGACGTGCACGGCGGGATACGTGGCTATGGTCCAGGCGGGGGCGCCCTGCACGCGGTCGTCGATCTCCACCCCGAAGGGGCAGCCGGCGGGCTGGAGGACCTGCTGGGTCGCACACTGGTCGAGGAAGGCGTTCAGCTGCTTCTGCACGGCGTCCGTGAACGCCTGTGTCGGCTGGGCGTCGACGGTCGTCTCCACGGTGCGTGCCGGGGCGGCGAGGACGACGGCGGGCGCGGCGTCGAGGTATCTCGAGGTGTGGCCGAGCACGTAGCGGCCGGGCGCGAACATGAGATAGTCGGCGGCGACGCTGAAGGCGTTCGCGGGCTGGTCGGGGGCGGCGGCACGCGGGTCGACCGTGTGGGAGGCGATGGTGAAGTCCTGCGCGTGGGCGACCGTGATGTGCGCGACGGTGAGCGGCGTCGTGGCGAACCGCCACAGGGGCAGGATGCCGAGAACCGAGCCCGACTGCTCGACGGCGAAGGTCGCGCTCACGGCGTGGCCGTCCGAGGTCGCCTCGACGGTGACGTCGTGGACACCGCTCGATCGGGTGCGGTCGGAGACGACGCGGATGTCGGCGATGCGTGGCAGGAGATCGGCCCGCAGAAGCTCCCGCGAGGCGCTGGAGGGCAGTCCGGCCTGCTTCAGGGCGGCGGAGGTCGGCGCGGCACCCGGCATCCCGAGGGCTGCGGCGACATCGCGCGCGGCGAGGGTCTGCATGTAGCCGGCGACGAAGCCCGAGGCGCTGTAGTAGGTGCGCTGAACGGCGCCGAACGCCGCGAACAACGCGACGAGGAGCAGGAGCCCGATGCCGGACCAGACGATGAGCGTGCGCACTCGGCGCCCCGACTCATCCCCAGCCATGAAGCCATCCTATTGGCCTGTGTAGAAGCGGCTCCCGCTCGGCCACGCGGGTTAGAGTAGTCCGGCAGGTCGCGCGAGGGGAAAGGGACTCGGATGGGCCGACTCTCGCTCTCGCCGGAGCAGCAGGCGGTGTTCGAACTCATCGAGCACACGCGTGAGCACGTCTTCGTGACGGGTCGCGCGGGCACGGGCAAGTCCACCCTGCTCAACCACCTCTCCTGGAACACGGAGAAGTCGATCGTGATCGCGGCACCGACGGGCGTCGCCGCCCTCAACGTGGGCGGCCAGACCATCCACTCGCTCTTCCGGCTGCCCATCGGCGTCATCGCCGATCACGCCATCGAGCAGAGCGCCGAGCTGCGCAAGCTCCTCAACACGATCGACACCCTCGTGATCGACGAGGTCTCGATGGTCAACGCCGACCTCATGGACGCGGTCGACCGCAGCCTGCGCCAGGCGCGCCAGCGCCCGGCCGAATCGTTCGGCGGCGTGCAGGTCGTGCTCTTCGGCGACCCGTACCAGCTGGCCCCCGTGCCGGGAGACCAGGAGGAGCGCGCCTACTTCACCGACAACTACCGCTCGATGTGGTTCTTCGACGCCAAGGTGTGGCAGGAGTCCGAGCTGCGCATCGTGGAACTGCTGCAGGTGCACCGGCAGCACGAGTCCGACTTCCGGTTCATGCTCAACGCCGTGCGGCACGGGCAGGTGACGAAGGAGATCGCCGACCGGCTGAACGAGGTCGGCGCCCGGCCGGCCCCGGACGACGGCACGATCACCCTCGCGACCCGCAACGACACGGTCAACCGCATCAACGCGCAGGCGCTCGAGCGGCTCCCCGGCCGGGTGCTGACGGCGAAGGCCGAGATCAGCGGCGACTTCGGCGGCCGCAACTACCCGGCGGAGGAAGCCCTGGAGCTGAAAGTCGGCGCCCAGGTCATGTTCCTGCGCAACGATGTCGGGCAGGGCGACGGGCCGCGCTGGGTCAATGGAACGATCGGCACGGTCACGCGCATCGACTCCACTGTCTTCGTCGACGTCGACGGGGAGGTCCACGAGGTCGAGCCCACGATCTGGGAGAAGTTCAAGTACAGCTACTCCCCCGAGACCAAGAAACTCACGAAGGACGTGGTGGCGGAGTTCACGCAGTTCCCGTTGCGCCTGGCGTGGGCGGTCACCATCCACAAGTCGCAGGGCAAGACGTACGACGCGGCCATCGTCGACCTGGGCAGCCGGGCCTTCACCTCCGGTCAGACGTATGTGGCGCTCAGCCGCATCACGACGCTCGACGGGCTGTACCTGACGCGTCCGCTGCGCCCGAGCGACATCACGGTCGACCCCGACGTGGAGCGGTTCATGCGCGACGCACGACCGGTGAGGGTCCCGCTCAGCGCGAGCTGAGCGCGGCCGAGGCGAAGGAGACGCAGATGATCACGTTCGTGCTGGACTTCAGCGATGGGCAGCACGTCGAGACCACCGGCAACGGGGTCATCGGCCGCAACCCGGGCGTCCACACGCCGGGGACCGAGTTCGACGACCCGGCCCATGTGGAGCTGGTCGGGATCCGCGACGACAACACGTCCGTCTCCCGCGCGCACCTGGCGTTCGGCCAGTACGACGACGTCTTCTGGGTGATGGACCTGGGCTCGTCGAACGGCACGACCATCTCGTACCCGGGCGAGGGCACGTTCGCGTGCGATCCGAACACGCGGCACGAGGTCGACCCGGGGTCGATCGTGCGGTTCGGGAGCGCGAGCTTCACGCTCAGCCGCCGCTGAACGTCAAGCCGCGGCGGCCTTCGCCGCGGCGAGATCGTTGAACAGCTCGGTGTTGAAGCGGAACGCCAGCCCGACCTCCGCGATCACGCGCTCGCGCTCCTCCTCCGTCCAGTCGACGGCGTCGAGCTGGGAGCGGTAGACGTCCTTGAAGACCTTCGGCTTGGCGATGTCGGCGAACAGGTAGAACCCGACGCCGTTCGTCTCGAAACCGTACTGGCGCTGCAGGAGGGTGCGGATGATCTGACCGCCGGAGAGGTCGCCGAGGTAGCGCGTGTAGTGGTGGGCGATGAAGCCGCCCGGCCAGTCGTGGCCCACCTCGCGGATCCGCGCGGTGTAGCGGAAGGTGCTCGGCAGCGGCGCGATGCGGTCGCGCCAGTCGTTGCCGAGCAGGAACTCGAGGTCGGCCTCGATGGCCGGCAGGCGAGTGAGCTTGGGGGTGATGAACAGGGCGGCGACCGGGTCGTCGGCCATGTGGACCGCGGCCTCCTCGAGCGCCTCGTAGATGAAGTAATGCTGGGCGAGGAGGTGGATGTAGTCCTCACGGCTGCCCTTGCCGCTCATGAGGTCCTGCATGAAGTTCGCGCCTTCGCTCTCCTCGTGCACGGTCCGGGTGCGCTCGCGGAGCGCTTGCGAGAAGGGGATCAGTTCGGCCATCGGGTCTCCTGGTCAGGTAAGGCTTGCCTAACATCGTGACGGACGGAAGGGGGTCCCGTCAAGCTGGACGGCCCGGTCTGCGCGCCTCCTTCAGCGGGTCGGCAGGTGGGCGGCCTACGCTCGCCCCATGAACGCCTGCGCCGATCTCGTCTCGACAGCGGAGCGTCTCGCCCGCACCTCGGCCTCCTCCCGCCGCTTCTTCGTCGATCTCGGCGCCGAGGCCGGGGGCGTGCGCCGTGGTCCGCTCTGGTTCTGGGATGCCGCGCGCGGCGGCCGCAACAGGATCCGGGGGCGCGGCTTCCGCCCGCACGTCGACGACGGCACGGACGGCCAGGCGCGGCACTTCGCCGGCATCCTCGCCGTCGCGGCGCGGATCGGTGTGAGGGCGACGCGCTGGTTCGCCATCCACGTGCTCGGGGACGCCGAGGACTCCGCCGACGGACGCCTCACCGACCACGCGCTCGACCTCGTGCGGCTCGCGCGCTCCGGGGCCGTGACCAGGGCCACCGTCGGCGAGTGGATCCGCCGCACGATCTGCGAGCCGGTGCACTGACGCAGAGGGGCCGTGCGGCGAGGCGGATTCAAGGGGTCGTCGCAACACTAAGTGAACTAAACGAGTTGTATCAGACGCTCGGCTGGGGTATCCCAGCCGAGCGTTTTGCGTGGCCGGCTGTTGAGTTTCTGGGCAACGTGTTCGAGGTCCTCCGGGCCGTGAGCGGTCAGGTCGGTGCCCTTGGGGAAGTATTGGCGCAGCAGCCCGTTAGTGTTCTCGTTCGAGCCGCGTTGCCAGGGGGACGCGGGGTCGCAGAAGTAGACCGGGACGCCGGTGGCGACCCGGAAGGCCTTGTGAGCGGCCATTTCTGCTCCCTGGTCCCAGGTCAACGACCCGCGCAGGTGTTGTGGGAGCGTGCCGATCAGTTCGACGAGGACGTCGCGGACGGCTTCGGCGGTGTGCTCGCCGGGGAGGTGGCCGAGCATCACGTAGCGGGTGGTGCGCTCTACCAGTGTGAGGATCGCGGACTGGTTGTTCGCGCCGACGATCAGGTCACCTTCCCAGTGGCCGGGGACGGCGCGGTCTTCGACCTCCGGCGGACGCTCTGAGATCATCACCATCGGATCCACGAACCGGCTGGTGCGTTGCTCGGGTGACCGGTGGGGTTTGCGGCGGGCGCGGCCGGTGCGCAACGCGTCGGCGATCTCGCGTTTGAGCCCACCGCGGGCCTGGATGTAGATCGCTTGATAGATCGTCTCCGTGCTCACCTGCATGCTCTCGTCATCTGCGTAATCACGCGACAAGACGCCGCTGATCTGCTCCGGAGACCATTGTTCCCTCAGTCGCTGGGCGACATACTCACGCAACCGTCCGGGCTGTGCGAGCTTCGCAGGTTTCGGGCGAGCTCGCTTGGTGGCGGCATCCCGATGCGCGCCGTGCGGGAGATAGAGACCGCCCTTCGAACGCGCATCGAGTTCGCGTTTGATCGTCGATGCGGGCCTGTCTAGCGCCCGTCCAATCGCCCGCAGTGTGAGCCCGGCCCGTCTGAGATCGGCGATCGTCTCCCGCTCCATAAGCGACAGGAGACGGGAGCCAACCTGCTCCGGAACCTTCGGCGGTGGACTCGTCATGGACTCCATCGTGGTGCGCCCGGTCGTGTAATCAACACGTCGCCCGTCCGAGTAAAACCGCGAATTCCGCGACTTCCTCACGCCGTAATCCCAGTCGCGGCCGGTGCGCTCGTGGATCCCGACTCGCGCCGCTGCCTCCCGGCGTGACACGCCCTCCGCCCGCAATCGGGCGAACTCCTCTCGTCCCGGGTGCGGCCTGGCCGGATACGCCTTCGCCCGGAACCCGGCCTTCCGCGCCCAACCGAACGCGGTATTCGTGTTCAACCCCAACTCACGCGCGGCAAGAGTCACACTGCCCAACGACCCCAACAACGCTAGGAACTCAGCCCGACGCCGATCCTGCTCCTCCGAAAACGACACGGTGGTCGCAACCTCCCGAAAACCGGAGTGTTGCGACCACCATTAGAACCCGCCCGATCGCCGCACGGCCCCTCGCTGCGCTCGGCGCCGGTCAGCCGAAGCTCACCACGACCTTGTCGTCCTTCACCTCGATGTCGGCCGAGATGTAACCGGCCTTGCCGGTCAGGTTCTCGGTCGCCGGGTTGCCGCGATAGTCGGAGCCGGTCAGGACGGCCGTGAACGCACCGTCGCCGATCTTGAACTGGTAGTACGAGTCGCTGTCGTCGACCTCGACCTTCGGCGACTCGACGACCGTGACGGCGACGGTGGAGCCCGAGACGCTCATGTTCGAGGGGTAGCTCAGCTCGATGCCGCAGTCCTCGACGTCGTAGTACGAGGTCTTGGTCGCGCAGTCGGCGTAGTGCGCGTCGACCTGCTTCTGCACCTCGGCCAGGTACTCCTTCGAGGGCGTGAGGTCCAGCTTGAGGTCGGCGTAGGTTCCCGCGGCGATCGTCAGCTTCGGAGACCCTGCGAGCTCGTAGAAGCGGTTCGGGGCACCCAGCGTGTAGACGGCGGGATACGCGGAGATCTCGGAGTCCTTCGACGTCACGGCCTGCTTCGCGCCCTCGACGGTGAAACCGGGGATGGTCGACGAGACGTACGGCAGCTGATAGGCGAGGCCGCGGCTGACGTACCAGCCCTTGTCGTCCTTGTCGAGCTCGATGGTGTCGCGGTAGGTCTTGCCGGCGAGCTTGTACGTGACCGAGACCTGGGTCTGGTCGGAACTGCGGCTGGTGAGGGTGCGGGTCACAGCGGGAGCGGTGATCCGCTCGGCCTTGGCGAGCACCGCGTCCGTGAGCAGGAAGTCGGACGCGTCGGCACGGCCCAGCTTGTTGGCCGCGGACGCGTTGCCCTTCGCGATGTCCTGCAGGTACTGCTCGGCGACGCCCTTCGCGCCGTTGCCGCCCGCGAGCACAGTCACGAAGAGCACGATCGCGACGATGACGACGATGACGAACGCCACGGCGCCGCCGATGACCCACCACACCCAGGGGCGGATACCGGAGCGCGCGCCCGGCGCGGGAGCGTACGGGTTGGGGGCCGCGGCGTACGCGCCCGGCTGCGGCTGCTGGGGCGGCTGCGGCTGCTGGTCCTGCGGTGCCTGCGGCGGCAGCGGCTGCTGGTCCTGCGGTGCCTGCGGCGGTTGCGGTGCCTGCTCCGGCGTCGGTGCCGGCGACTGCTCGTGCGGCGTCTGCTGTCCGCCGCTCGGGTTCTGATCGTCGGTCGGTGTGTTCGGGTCGGTCATGTGATCCCCCTCTAGTCGCTGCGTTCTGGTGACGGCTCCCGAGGGGTCGCGCGCGTGGCGCGTGGATGTGGGCGCGGCCGAGGCCGGCCGGCGGACGACGGAATCCCCCGAGTTCCGTCCGACAGCTTAGCGGGCCGCTCAGTGGTGGTGGCCGACCGTCACCGCGGCGATGCCGGCATCCGTCAGGCCGAGCGCAGGGATGGTGACGGCGCACACGGCGGAGGCGCTGAGCGCCAGCGCGGCCACGAAGCGCAGCGCGCCTCCCCGTTGCGATGCGGGACGACCGCGCCGCAGCACCACGGCGCTCACGGCAGCCACAGCGACGTCGAGCAGGGAAGCCACTCCCATCGGGATCAGCGGCAACGCGAGCACGGTGCCGGAGGTCGCGGTGGCCCCCACGACGGCGAGGGACGCCCACAGCCCCACGGGGATCAGCGCCAGCACGGGCACGAGCCGGAACACGAGGGGCAGGTCGCGGGCCAGCGTCGTGACCGACCAGGCGAGCTCCGCCGCGGCGACGACCACGAGCAGGATGAGCAGTGGAAGAGGTGCGCTGGGGGCGAGCGCCGCGTGAAGCAGACCCGCCCCCAGCGCGGCCACGGCGAGGAACGCCCGGGTCGGAGGGACGACCGACGGGGTCCCTGACATCCTGCTCAGAGGAGCCGTGGCCATGTCGGTCAGACGGCGGCCGGAGTGGAGCGCACGGTCCGCTCGGCACCGAGACCGACACCGAGGAGCACGATCGCGCTCGCCAAGTGGAGGAAGTGGTCCGGGGTGTTGAGCGCGAGGATGTTCGCGCCGGTCCCGACCAGGAAGAAGCCGACGATTCCGAGCAGCAGATACACGGCGCCGACGGTGGTGTTGACGGCCTTCGCGGCGGCCGCCCGGGTGAGGCCGGCGATGAGCAGTGCTGCGCCGATCAGCAGATGGGCGACGTTGTGCAGCGGGTTGACCTCGAAGATGCCGAGGAGCAGCCCTCCCTGGGTGGCGACGAAGCCGACGCCGCCGGTGAAGGCGAAGCCGAGCAGGCCGACGAGCAGGTAGACGGCGCCGAAGATCGTGGCGACGAGACGGTTCGGTGATGTGCGCATGGTTCGTTCCTCCTTGGACGGCGCACGGATGCGCGCCTCATCTGGTCTTCGCAGCGCCGAACGGATCGGATTGGGACACCACCCGTTGCGTCCTGGCCGGTTCCAAGCCGCGGGCTACAATCCAGGGACGAGGACCAGAACGGCGGGGGAGTCCATGCGACGAGCGAACCGGATCGGACGGGCGGTCGCCGCAGCGGCCGCGGCCGTGCTCCTGCTCGGCGTCACCGCCTGCACCTCCTCCTCCGCCTCCGATCTGCCGAGTCAGCGCCCCGGCGCCTTCCCCTCCGACGTTCAGAAGCGCCTGGAGTCCGCGTTGACGGACGCGATGACGCTGGCGGACGCCTCCGCCGGGTTCGCGGGCGTGTGGGCGCCGTGGGCGGGCAGCTGGACCACCGCCTCCGGGACGACCACCCGTGGCGGTTCCGCCCCCGTCACGGAGGACATGACGTTCCGCATCGGGCAGAACACGCTCCCCATGACCTGCACGGTGTTCCTGCAGCTCGTCGACGACAGCACGATGGGGATCGACGACCCGCTCTCGAAGTGGATACCCGACCTGGTGGGCGTCGACGGCATCACGATGCGCGAGCTCTGCCAGGACACCTCCGGACTCGGCGACTACTCGGCGCAGCTGAACGGTCGCATGGTGATGAACCCCACCCGGCAGTGGCCGCCCCTCGAGCTCGCGAGCGAGGGCATCGCCGCCCCGCGCACCGGGAAGCCGGGCGAGAAACACTCCTCCGCCCGCACGAACGCCGTGCTCGTGGGCATGGCGGTGCGCAACGCGGCCGGAGCCGACTGGCCCGAGCTGTACGAGAAGCACCTCTTCGAACCGCTCGGGATGGACGCCAGCGTGCTGCCCGAGAGCTCGACTCTCGTGGTGCCGGGCGCGCATCCCGCCGGCTACTCCGCGAGTGTCGACGGCGTGGGCGCGGTCGCCTGCGATCCCGTCCGCGATGTCTCGCGACTCTCCCCGTCGGGTGGCTGGACCTCCGGAGGCGTGGTCTCGAACCTCCACGACCTGAAGGCGTTCAGCCAGGCGCTCGCCGCAGGCTCCCTCCTCGAGGAGAAGACCGCCGACGCCCAGATGACGGGAGTGACGAGCGGCGCCTCCTGGCAGAAGCAGGGGCTGGGCGTCGAGCTGCTCGGGCCGCTGCGCGGGAGCACCGGGGCGATCCCCGGCTACCTCTCGGCCATGTACACCGACCCGGCCTCGGGCCTCACGGTCGTCGTCGCCCTGAACAACTCGACCCCCGGCTCGGGGTTCGCCCGGGCGCTGGCCCAGCGGTTCGCCTCCATCGCCTCCAAGATCCCGGCGGCCGCCAAGGGCGCCAAGGTCGTCGCGGCGCTCCCGTGGTCGGAGGAGCAGACGGTCGACGCGATGACGAAGTCCGCGCCGTGCCCGGCGAAGGCGCCGGCCGCGAAGTAGGTCAGGCTCCGGCGAGTGCCGCCAGCTCGGCGCGCACCGGGAACGCGTCGTCGTCCAGCACCAGCTGGAGGGCGGCACCCGTCAGACGATTGACGATCACGGGGGCGAGCAGGTTGACGGTGCTCCCCTGCAGCGACGGCGTCACGACGACCAAGAGCTGCGCCTGGTCGGCCGTCTCGATGCCGAGCTCGACGGCGCGGTCGTCCGGCAGCTCCGGCGAGTAGCCGGGCAGGTGTCGTTCGGCGTCGAGTGTGAACAGCCGGATCTCCGGTCGCTCCGCCGAGGCCAGGGTGAACAGGCCCGCGGCGCCGTCGACGGGGCTCAGCTCGAAGTCGGCGAGCGGTTCGAGCCCGGGAGGCGGGCTGACGAAACGGATGGCGCTCATCGGAGGAAGTCCATCAGCGTCGGCTGCAGGACACGTGCCGTGACGGCGATCGCGGTCTGGTAGTTGACATCCTGCGTCTTGAGGTCGAGGAGCACCTTGCTCAGGTCGACGTCCTCGATGCTCGAACGCTGCGCCTCCAGCGAGTTCGCACCGACGGCGAGCATGTCCTTCGCCTTGTCGATGCGGGTCTGCCGCCCGCCGATCTCCGCGTGCTCTCCCACGATGGCCTTCGTCCTGTCGTCGATCTCGCCGAGGCGGGGACCGACGTTGACCCCCGTCCGCAGATCGTTCGAGATGGCGTCGAGCAGGGCGAACACCGAACCGGAGCCCGTGCCGAAGACGGCGGCCCCGTCGGCATCCACCCGCACCGTCGTGTCCGGGCCGATCCTGCGCTCCACTGTACTTCCCGCGGCTCCGGTGAAGGAGTAGTCCGGCTGGAACGCGACGCCCGCATCCGAGTTTCCGGCGAAGACGGTGCGACCGAGGTAGCTGGTGTTCGCCAGCGACAGGAGCGACTTCTTGAGCCCGTCGAGCTCCGTGGCGATGGCCTCCTTCGCCTCGGTCGAGAGCGAGCCGTCGTTCGCGCCCGAGACGGTGAGGTCGCGCACGCGGCGCATGATGTCCTCCACGGAGTTCAGAGTGGAGTCGGCCGTGGTCAGCCACGCGTCGCCGTTGTCGGCGTTGCGCTTGTACTGCGCGGTCGCCGCCTGATCGGCGCGCACGCCGAGGGCGCTCGCCGTGGCCGTCGGATCGTCCGACGGCTTGGTGATCTGCCGGCGGCTCGTCGCCTGGTCGTAGAGCTGCTGCTGGCGCTGCAGGCTGAGCTGCAGGTTGCGCTGGGCGCCCAGCGTCTGCGTGGCGTTCGTCACACGGGTGAACAACGGTTTACCTCCCGACCAGTCCGGTGTGGTTGATGAGCACGTCGAGTGCCTCGTCCACAGCCGTCATCACGCGCGCAGCACCCTGATAGGCGTGCTGGAACGCGAGCATGTTCATGTTCTCCTCGTCGAGGTCGACGGAGGAGTTGGCGAGCAGCGCGCTGGTGGCGGAGCTCGCGGAGAGCTCTGCGAGATCCCCCTGCTGCTGCGCGATCTTGCTCGCGACGCCGATGTGCACGACGAAGGACGACCACTGCTTGTCCACGGCGTCCGTGCCGGTCCCGAGCTGGGCGATCCTGTCGGCGATGCTGCCGTCCGTGCCGCCGGCCCCCGGCGTGCCTGTCGCGATCTGCGAGACGCTCGTCGGCACGACCGAGAGGCCCAGGGCGGCGGGCTTGCTCGCGTCGATGGCGAAGAAGTCGAGCCCGGTCGCCCCGGTGCTGGTCGCGCCCGTGCGGTGGATGTCGTTGACGCGCTGCGCGATCGTCACGGCGAAGGAGTTGAAGCCGGCGGCGGCCTCGGCGAGCACGCCCCCGGTGCCGGACGCGTCGGCCGGGGCGAGCGTGGAGATCGCGCCGGCGATCGCTCCACCCTCCATCGCGATGGCGGAGCCGGGACGGTACGCCCATTCGAGCCGCACCGCGTCGCCGCCGGCGTCGGACATGCGCTGCGCGCCCGCCAGGGCGACGGCGTTCGCCGAGGTGCCCTGCACCAGCGCGTTGCCGCCCACCAGCACGTCGACCGTGCCGTCCTGGTTGGCGCGCACCACTCCCCCGGCGAGCGAGGCGATCTTCGTCGTCAGCGCGTCCCGCTGGTCCATCAGCTCATTCGCCGAGGCGCCCGCGTTCAGCGCCGCGCGGATGCGGCCGTTGAGCTCGGCGACGGCGTTCGCGGCGGAGTTGAGGTCGTCGACCATCCCGCCGGCCTGCGTGCGCAGCGTCGACCACTGGTCGTCGACCGCCTGGTAGCCCTGTGCGATCTGCGTCACCAGGCTGCCCGCCTGGCCGAGCAGCACGCCGGCGGGCGCCTGCTCACCGGCCTGGTTGGAGACGTCCCCCCAGGCGGACCAGAACTTCTGCAGCTGTGTCGAGATGCCGTTGGTGCCCGGCTCGTTGAGCGAGGCCTCCAGCGACGCGAGCGCCTGGGCACGCGTACTGGAGTAGCCGGAGACCGCGGAGGTGGCGCGCACCCGGGAGCTGAGGGCGGCGTCGTCGAGCCGTTGCACGCCGCCGACGAACACGCCCTGACCCGGCTGCATGCCCCCGCTGAAGAGACCGGCCGAGCTCAGGGGTTCGACGGCGGAGGTCGCCACCCGCTGACGCGTGTAGCCGGCGGTGTTGGCGTTGACGAGGTTCTGGCCGACCACATCGAGGCCCGCCTTGGCCGCGACGAGGCCGGTGTACGCGGTGTTCAGGCCGCTGAAGGTGCTCATCGCGCTACGCCTCCGTGTCGAAGAATCGCGCGCCGCCGTCGCCGCTGCGGCTCTCGCCTGCGGCGCCGTACAGGCCGGGGTCGCCGCCGCCGGAGAGCCCGTTCAGGGTCTCCTGGGTGGAGCGGGAGGCCTCGCGCAGCAGGCGCTCGTTGGTGTCCCGCACCTCGGCGATCTGACCGGTCAGCTCCGTCATCGCCGCCAGGTGGGAGCCGAAGATGTCCGACCAGATGCCGTCGGGTGCGGCGGTCGCGAGCTCCCGGAGGGTGGCGTCCGGTCCGAGGCCCCAGGCCTCGGCGACCTCGGCGACTTCGACCGTGCGCGTCAGCCCGGCGACGCGCATCCGTTCCATGACCTGCTCGACCTCACGGGTGGCGTGGGAGATCCACCGCGACTTGCCGGCAATCAGCAGCAGCTGCTCCTCCTCGAGCTTGAACAGCAGCAGCTCCAGGAGCTCGCGCTCCTTCCAGAGCTGCGCGGAGAGTTCGCTCGCGGCCATGTCGCTCCTGACTTCCTCGTGAGTCGTAGTGCGCACTCGGTCCCCTCCGGTTCGCGAGACGGGCGGACCTGCCCGTCGACACCAGGGACAATCGGCACCGATGACCTCGATGTTAGGCGCGCACGGCTGCGAATACCCTCAGCGCGCTCCCCCTCTTCCCAGCTCGTCCTTATCAGCCGCATAGACCGTTCACGGGGATGTCGGTGATCCCATTTTTGGGGGTGCCTCCTGCCCTGTAGTGGGGGCATCCATCGCGAGACCGGAGTGCGCCGCCGTTGTTACCGTGAAAACGGAAAGACCCCTAGCACCTGCTCGGCACCCGACCCAGCCCGAGCAATCGACAGCACCGCCCGAGTACCCGTCTCAGCCCGCTCCTGGAGGGCTGCGCCGTGGTACCCGTCCGATGAAGAGGGGTCGCACGCGTGAACCGCAACGAACGAAACGCGCTCGTCGTAGAGAACCTGCCGCTGGTGGGGTACCTGGTCTCCGACCTGGTCTCGCGCGCCACCCACCTGTCGAGGGACGACCTGGCCTCCGCCGGCTCCCTTGCGCTGGTGGCCGCCGCCGACGCGTACGACGCGTCCACCGGCGTGCCGTTCGGGGCCTACGCCCGCACCCGCATCCTCGGCGCCCTGGCCGACGAGCTGCGGGCGAGCGATTGGGCCACCCGCTCCGCGCGCAAGCGCATCAAGGAGACGGTCGCCGTGCGCGAGAGCCTCACCGCCGCCCTCGGGCGCACGCCGACCGTCGACGAGATCGCCGACGCGCTGGGCGTCGACCGTCAGACGGCGGCGGCCGGCCTCGCCGACGCCGCCCGCACCGTGACCGCGCTCGACGAGACGGTCGAGCCCCTCCTCGTCTCCGACGCCGCCGGGCCGGAGGAGGCTCTCATGACCGGGGAGCGCACCGCCTACGTGCGCGCGGCCGTCGCCGCCCTCCCCGATCGGATGCGCTCCATCGTCGAGGCCATCTACTTCGACGACCGCACCGTCACCGAGATCGCCGACGAGCTGGGGATCACGCACTCCGCCGTCTCGCAGCAGCGCTCGGAGGCCATCCGCCTCATGCGCGAGGGGCTGGCGACCCACTACGCCGACGAGGGCGACCCGGAGGTCATCGAGGCCAAGACCTCGCAGGCCCGGCGCAGCGCCTACCTCGCCCGCCTCGCCCAGCACGCGGTCGCGCACATGGGCGCGCATCCCGCGCCCCTCTCCCCCACCTCGCCCGCGCGAGCATCCTGACGTCCCTAACGGACCGGTGAGACCGGCCGATAGGGCTCCTCGCGGGCCACGGATGGGCCGCGGAACACAACCCAGATCATGGAGGAAACATCATGGGTATGCAGATCAACACCAACATCGCGGCCAACAACGCCTACCGCAACCTGAACAACACGCAGAGCGACCTCTCGAAGTCGCTCGAGAAGCTGTCCAGCGGCCTTCGCATCAACCGTGCGGCGGACGACGCGGCGGGCCTGGCCATCTCGGAGGGCCTGAAGTCGCAGGTCGGCGGCCTCACCGTCGCCGCCCGCAACGCTCAGGACGGCATCAGCGTCGTGCAGACCGCTGAAGGTCAGCTGACCGAGGTCCACTCGATCCTGCAGCGCGTGCGCGACCTGGCCGTCCAGGCAGGTAACGACTCGAACAACACCGACTCGCGCGCCGCCATCAAGACCGAGGTCGACCAGCTCCAGAAGGAGCTCACCCGGATCTCGGGCAGCGCCAACTTCAACGGCATCAAGCTGCTCGACGGCTCCAACGCCACGCTGACCTTCCAGGTCGGTGCCGGCGACACCGCGGCGAACGACCAGATCTCGGTCGACCTGTCCGGTGCGAACGTCGCCACCGTCGCCACCGCGGTCGGTGCCCTGACGTTCGACTCGGCGGCCAACGCTCTGACCTCGATCACGGCTCTCGACACGCAGATCAAGAACGTGTCGACCGCCCGCGCGAGCCTCGGTGCCGTCCAGAACCGCTTCGAGAGCACCATCCGCAGCCTCAACGTCTCCAAGGAGAACCTGTCGGCTGCGTCGTCCCGTATCACCGACACCGACATGGCGGAGGAGATGGTGAAGTACACCCGCTCCAACATCCTGTCGCAGGCTGGTACCGCGATGCTCGCCCAGGCCAACCAGTCCGGTCAGGGCGTGCTCCAGCTGCTCCGCTAGTCCGCGAGTCCCAGCTGACCAGCATGCAGTGAAGGACGGCCGGGATGCGACGCTCAAGAGCGCATCCCGGCCGGCTCACCGCAGCACCTGATCCGCCGAGCACCACCAGCAGCATCACCCGCACCAGCCGTCCACCAGGGAGGGAGCACCGATGGGTTTGGCCGTCGACGGTCTCATCAGCGGTCTGCAGACCACCGATCTGATCAATCAGCTGATGCAGGCGGAGGCTGTTCCGCAGACGCTGCTGAAGAACAAGGTCACCACCTCCACCACCTACATCACGGCGATGCAGGCGCTGAACACCAAGGTGGCCGCCCTCGCAGACCTCGCGACGAAGACCGCGAAGCCCGCCACCTCCGACCTCCACACGGCCACGTCGAGCTCGACCGCCGTCACCGCGACCGCGGGGGCGGGTGCGGTGGACGGCACCATCGACTTCACCGTCGACAAGGTCGCCCAGTCGCAGGTCTCCGTCACGGGCCCGCTCACACAGTGGCCCGACCAGCCGCCGGTCCTCACGTTCGTGGCCGCCGACGGGACGATGAAGCAGGTCACGGCCACGAGCTCGTCGCTGGCCGACGTCGCCGCGGCGATCAACAAGGCCGGAGTCGGCGTGACCGCCACCCGCGTCGCCGCCGGGCTCGACCCCTCGACCGGCGAGCAGCTCTACCGCCTCCAGCTGAGCTCCACCAAGACCGGCGCCGAGGGCGCCTTCACCGCCTACCGAGGCTCGACCGCCGATGTGACCGCCGGCACCGCCACCGACCTGCTCACGGAGCCGGGAGCGGCACAGGTGCGGCAGGCGCAGGACGCGCAGCTCACCCTCTGGAGCGGAACGGGCGCCGCCCAGACGGTCACCTCGTTCACCAACACCTTCGCGGATGTGCTCCCCGGTGTCTCGATCACCGTCACCGCCGCGTCGAGCACCCCGGTCACCCTCACGGTGGCGCGCAACGACCAGGCCATCTCCGATGTAGCGAAATCCTTGGTCACAAGCTTGAACGACATCCTCTCGTACATCGCGACGAAGCAGGAGGTCACGACCAGCACCGACACCGCGGGCGGCACCGTGGTCACCGCGGGCACCTTCACGGGCGACTCCACCGTGCGGGATACGAACCAGAAGCTTCTCGACGCAGCCTCGGCCCCGATCGACGGCGTCTCGCCCTCCACCTACGGTATCTCGATCACCAGTGACGGCAACATGTCGTTCGACGCGGACAAGTTCGCGACGGCGCTCGCTGCCGATCCCGAGAAGACGAAAGCGGCGGTCGCTGCGATCGCGCAACGGGTCGCCGACGCCGCCACCGCTGCCAGCGACAAGTACGACGGCACGATCACCACGAAGATCACGGGCGAGCAGTCCACGGTCAAGAGCCTCAACACCCAGATCACCGACTGGGACACGCGCCTGGCCGATCGCCGCTCCAGCCTCGAGAAGACGTACGCCAACCTCGAGGTGCAGCTCCAGAAGCTGCAGTCCCAGTCCAATTGGCTGACCGGCCAGCTCTCCTCCCTCTCATCGAGCTCCTCATGACCCTCCTGAACTCCGCCGCCGCCAAGCTCTCCGCCTACAACCGGGACAGCGTGCTCTCCGCGAGCCCCGCCCGCCTCCTGACGATGCTGTACGACCGTCTGGTGCTCGACCTGACCCGTGCGGAGAACGCCCTGGGCCCGGACAACTGGCCGATCGCGTGGGAGAACCTCCGCCACGCCGACCAGATCGTCGCGGAGCTCGCCTCCAGCCTGCGCGTCGAGCTGTGGAGCGGCGCGGACGGCCTCCTGCAGCTCTACGCGTATCTCGCCGAGCTGATCGTCGACGTGACCATCGAGCGCGATGCGGCGAAGGTGCGCGAGGCGATCGAGCTCGTGGAGCCGCTCCGCCAGGCCTGGCACGAGGCCGCCGCGTCCATCCCGGCCGTGAACGCCGGTGCCGGCGGGAGCGACCTCGGTGTCGCCTGACGCGGAGGGCGCTGCCGAGGGGACCGGCTCCCCGGAGATCCTGGACTCCTCCGAGGCCCTGGACTCCGCGGAGTCACTGGGCCCGTGGACGGCGGCACTCGAGCGTATGGAGGGCGAGCTGCACAGCGCCCTCGCTGGGGCGGACCCCGTTCCGTGGCGCCCGCCGATCGCGCTCGGGCCGCTCCCGGCGGCGCTGCACGATCGTGCGGCGCGGCTGCTGGAGGCCCAGCACCACACCATCCGCCATCTCGAGGACGTGCGGCAGACGACCGCGAAGCACCTCGCCGCGGTGAAGTCCGTCCCCCGGGCCGAAGATGGTCCGCGGCCGGTCTACTTCGACCTGCTCGGCTGATCGGAGCGGCCCGATTTGCTCATATGAGCAGACCTGGATCCGGGCGTCAGGCGCCCTCTCGGGCGTGTCCTCGCCGTCCGTCGGGCATTCATGGGCCGTTCACCGCGCGGGGGTGGACCGACGCGTTCACCTTCCCCTGCTCCGCCCACGTTGTCCACCTGTGGATAACTCTGGGGAGAAGTGGTGGATGGAGGTGCGAAACGTGTGGAGGACACGCGCGAGATGTGTGGACACTCACCACACACAGGAAACAAAAATCGCAACTGATCAGCAAAAACCTGGCAATTTCGCTCGCGTCGAACATCCCTTCGAAACCACATCCGTGTAATTCACACCCTCGTTCCAGTTGTGGATGAAGCTGTGGGTATACCGCTTTCGGGACCCGGAAATCCACTCTTTCCACACCGCGATCCGCAGGCTGTGGGCAATTGCGCGGACGTCGCTAACGAGCCGCTTGGAACGGCCGATAGAGCAGGCTGAGCACGGATAGCTCACCCACCAGGCCACGGATGCGCCGCCCCGACCCCGATGGAGTGCAGCTGTGCTCGAATCCGTGACCAGTGCCGCCCTGACGAGCGCCCTCGACGGCCTCGCCGCGCGGCAGCGGGCGATCGCGAACAACATCGCCAACGTCAACACCCCCGGCTACACGGCCGAGCGGGTCTCGTTCGAAGACGCCCTCGCCCGCTCGGTGGCCGAGGGCGACGGGCACACCACCGCGACGACGGCGCGCTCGCTCGAGCCGACGCGGCTCGACGGCAACAACGTCAACCTCGACACCGAGACTCTCTCGAACGTGGACACGGTCCTGCGGTTCCAGTTCGCCTCCCAGGCGGCGGGCAACCAGTTCACGGCGATCCGCTCCGCACTGCGGACGAGCTGACGGGAGCACCGGCGATGACATTCGACGCGATCGGGATCGCGGGCACGGGTCTCACCCTGCACCGCAAGTGGCTGGACGCCGTCTCGGACAACCTGGCCAACATCAACACCGCCAAGCCGACGGACGGCGCCGCTTTCCAGGCCCGCTACATCGTGGCGCAGGAGGGGCAGGGGGTCTCGGGGGCGTACGTGGCCGGAGCGGCCTACGGCAGCGCGGAGGGGCGCATGGTCTACGAGCCCGACAATCCAGTGGCGGACGCCGAGGGGTACGTCCGCTACCCCGACATCGACCTCTCGGAGCAGATGGGGGCGCTCATCATGGCTCAGCGCGGCTACCAGGCGAACGCCGCCGTGGTGGACCGCGCCAAAGAGACCTACCAGGCCGCCCTGCAGATCGGAAAGAACTGATGCCCATCTCTGCGATCTCCGCCGTCGGCTCGGTCGGCGGCACCACCTCCGCCGCGGCTGCGGCCGGTACGACCGCGAGCGGGGGAGCGGCCTTCGGCGACGCGCTCTCGGGAGCGATCGACAACCTCCAATCGCTCCAGGGGACCAGCGACAAGCTCGCCATCCAGGCCGTCACGGGCAACCTGGACGACATCCATGACGCCACCATCGCCTCCTCCCGCGCCCAGGTGACCCTGGAGCTCGTCGCCGGCGTGCGCAACAAGGCCGTCGACGCGTTCAACGAGATCATGCGGATGCAGGCCTGATGCCCCAGCAGGTGACGAGCTTCTTCCGGAGACTCGGCGACACGGTCCGTGGGTTCTCGATCGCCCAGCGGGTGATCGCGATCATCGGCGTCGCCGTGCTGACCCTGGGTGTCACCGGCATCGCGCTGTGGGCGTCGCAGCCGACGTACACGCCGCTGTTCTCGGGACTGCAGTCGTCCGACGCCTCGGCGATCGTCGACCAGCTGCGCACCGACGGCGTGCAGTACCAGCTGACCGACGGCGGCTCGACCATCCTCGTGCCGCAGCAGAGCGTCTACGACGAACGGCTCAAGGCGGCCTCGGCGGGGCTGCCGTCGTCGACCACCGGCGGGTACTCGCTGCTCGACAAGATGGGTGTCACCTCGTCGGAGTTCCAGCAGTCCGTGACGTACAAGCGCGCGATGGAGGGCGAGCTCGCCAACACCATCGGCGCGATGAAAGGCGTCAAGACGGCGTCGGTGCGGCTCGCGATCCCGGAGGACACCGTCTTCGCGGCAGAGAAGAAGGACCCGACCGCCTCCGTCTTCGTCGAGACCCGGAACGGCGTCACCCTCAGCCAGGACCAGGTGCAGGCGATCGTCCACCTGACCAGCGCCGCCGTGACCGGCATGCAGCCGACCGACGTCGCGGTCGTGGATGCGAACGGCACGGTGCTGAGCGCCGTGGGCACCGGTGCCGTCGGGGGAGCGGACAAGCAGGCCGGCGACTACGAGACGCGGGTGAAGAACGCCGTGCAGGACATGCTCGACAAGGTCGTCGGCCCGGGCAACGCCACCGTCGCGGTCGCCGCCGATGTGAGCAAGGAGTCCGCGCAGCGCACCGAGGAGTCGTACACCGCGCCGACCGATGCGCCGTCGCTCAGCGAGACCAGCCAGAAGGAGACGTACACGGGCTCCGGCGGAAGCGCCGCGGGTGTGCTCGGGCCCGACAACATCGCCGTTCCCAACGGGACCAACGGCAACGGCACCTTCAACTCCGAGTCGTCGACCAAGGACAACGCGGTCGACAAGGTGACCGAGCAGCGCACCATCCCGGCCGGCGCGATCAACCGGCAGACCGTCTCCGTCGCGCTCAACTCCGACGCCGTCGGCAGCGTCAGTCCCAACGAGATCCGCAACCTGGTGAATGCCGCGGCCGGCATCGACACCAAGCGGGGCGACTCCGTGAGCGTCGAGATGGTGCCGTTCAGCAAGGCGGGCGCCACCGAGGGGGCCAAGGCCCTGCAGGAGGCGAAGGACGCGGCCGCCGCCGACCAGCTGACCGGCGTCATCCGCACCTCCATCATCGCCGCGGCCGTGCTGGCCGCTCTGATCATCGTGTTCGCCCTCGTGCGCCGCGGCCGTCGCAAGGCCGCGGAGCAGAGCGAGCTCGAGGAGGAGTCGGTGGCGTTCGAGGCCTCGCCGTTCCCTCTCCCGCTCGAGCAGGCCGCTCCGACCGTGCCGATGCAGCTCGACGCTCCGGACCCGGACGGCCCCGAGCTGGAGGCGGAGCGTCGACGCTCCGAGATCGAGGCGCTCGCCGAGCGCGATCCGCAGAAGACCGCGGAGTACCTGCGCAGCCTGATGGATGATCGGGCGGCCGTATGACCGACGCGAAGACACCGCTGACCGGCCCGCAGAAGGTCGCCGTCGTGCTGATGAACATGGATCAGCAGCGCGCGGCCCAGGTGATGAAGCAGTTCTCCGACGAGGAGGCCGACGAGATCACCGCGGAGATCCTGCGACTGCGCCGCGTGGACCCGGGGGTCGCCGAGAAGGCGATGACCGAGTTCCACGACCTCGCGACGCGCGGCGCCGTCTCCACGCGCGGCGGCCGCGAGATCGCGGTCGGGCTGCTGGAGGCCTCCTTCGGCGCCGAGCGAGCCACGGGAGTGATGAACCGTGTGGCGTCGAACATGGCGGGCAAGCAGTTCGAGTTCCTCGACACCGTGGAGCCCGGCCAGGTGCAGATGCTGCTGGCGGGGGAGCTGCCGCAGACCAGCGCCCTCGTGCTCGCGCACCTGCGCGCGGACCACGCCTCCCGCGTGCTGAGCGGCCTCGGCGACGAGGCCCGCACCGAGGTCGCGCACGCGATCGCGACGATGGGCTCGCCGAGCCCGGATGCGGTGCGGGTCGTCGCGGACACGCTCAAGCAGCGGGCGAGCGCGGTCGTCGCCGCCCGCACCGCCAGCGACGCGGTCGGGGGAGTGCAGCCCCTCGTCGACATCATCAACCGCTCCGACGCGAGCACCGAGAAGGCGCTGCTGGAGGCGCTGGAGCGCCGCGATCCCGAGCTGGCCGAAGAGGTGCGCTCGCGCATGCTCACTTTCGACGACATCGTGCGCCTGGAGGCCCGTGACGTGCAGCAGGTGCTGCGCGGTGTGGACGTCGCCGTGCTCGCCGTGGCGATGAAGGGGGCGGCGCCGGCGGTCGAGGAGATCATCACGGCCAACCTCTCGGAGCGCAACCGCGAGGTGCTCGCCGACGAGGTGCGGATACTCGGACCGGTCCGCCTCTCCCAGGTCGAGGAGGCACGTGCCGCGGTCGTGCGTGCCATCCGCGATCTGGAGGCGACCGGTGCGATCACCGTGCAGCGCGGCGACGAGGACGCGTATGTCGACTGAGACCGCCTTCGAACCGCTCGCGATCCCCGTGCTCACGGAGACCGAGCAGGAGCATGCCGCGCTGACGTCGGCGCGCTCCCGCGGCTACGCGACCGGCTACGCGGACGGGCGCAGGGCGGCCGCCGAGGAGCAGCGCGCGTGGCAGGAGGCGGCGGAGCGGTCGCGTGCCGAGCAGGAGGAGCGTGCCGCGCGGCGGGTCGCGGTGCTCGCTCAGGCGCTGCGTGCCGCGGCCGTCGAGCTGGGCGACGCCACCGTGCCGGTGCTCGCCGAGGTCGAGGATGTGCTGGTCGAGGCCGCTTTCGAGTTGGCCTCCGCGGTGGTGGGGGAGGCGCTGGCCGACCGGGTGTCGGCCGCGCGTGCCGCCGTGAGCCGCGCGCTGGCGGGCGAGACCGTCGGAGCGGTGGCCGTCGTGCGACTGAACCCGGAGGACCTGGCGCTCCTGACGGAGGCGGACGCGGGAGCGGGGGGCGCGACGACCGGGCCCGCTGCGGCGCCGCGGCTCGTGGCGGATCCCGCGCTCGCGCCCGGCGACGCGATCGGCGAACTGCCGGCGGGCTGGCTCGACGCGCGTGTGGCGACCGCGCTCGCCCGCGCGAGGGAGGCGCTCTCGTGACCGCGACGCTGCCGCGCTGGGCCCGGGCCGTGCGCGAGGCCGCGCCCGAACGCGTCGGCCGGGTGAAGACGGTCATCGGCCTGGGCGCCGAGGTCGAGGGTGTCGCCGCGGCGATCGGCGACCTGGTGACCATCGGGGAGGTTCCCGGCGTGCACGCCGAGGTGGTCGCGACGACCGCGGACTCGGTGCGCGTGATGCCTTACGGCCGCGTGACGGGCATCGCCGCAGGGGCGCCGGCGCGCGCGGTACGCACGCCGCTGCTCGTCCCGACGGGCCGCGGGATGCTCGGCCGCGTGATCGACGCGCTCGGCCGTCCCATCGACGGCAAAGGCCCCGTCGAGCCCGACGGGTTCGTGCCGCTCGACAACCGCGCGCCCGACGCGATGCGCCGTGCGCGCATCCTGAACCCGCTGGGCCTCGGCGTGCGTGTGCTCGACACCATGGTGAGCGCCGGCCGCGGTCAGCGTCTCGGGCTGTTCGCGGGGTCCGGTGTCGGCAAGTCGTCCCTGCTGTCGATGATCGCGCGCGGCACGGAGGCCGATATCTCGGTCATCGCGCTGGTGGGGGAGCGCGGCCGCGAGGTGCGCGAGTTCCTCGAGGACGACCTCGGCGCGGATGGGGTCGCCCGCTCGATCGTGGTGGTCGCCACGTCCGACGAGCCGGCGGTGATGCGCCTGCGCGCCGCATTCGCAGCCACCCGTATCGCGGAGTCGTTCCGCGACCAGGGCGCCGACGTGGTGCTCATGATGGACTCGCTCACCCGCGTGGCGATGGCGCAGCGCGAGATCGGCCTCTCGGCGGGCGAGCCTCCGGCCACGCGCGGCTACCCGCCCTCGACATTCTCGCTGCTGGCCCAGCTCCTCGAGCGCGCGGGGACCGGCGAGACCGGCTCGATCACCGGGCTCTACACCGTGCTCGTCGACGGCGACGACCACAACGAGCCGATCGCCGACTCCGCCCGCAGCATCCTCGACGGTCACGTCGTGCTCGACCGCCGGCTCTCGGTCGTCGGCCATTTTCCGTCGGTCGACGTGCTCGGCTCCATCTCGCGGCTGGCCTCGCGTGTCACCACGCCCGAGCAGCGCGCCGCCGCGACCGCGCTCCGTGCCGTGCTCGCCGCCAAAGTGGCCGCGCAGGATCTGCTCGATGTCGGCGCCTACAAGCCGGGCACGAACCCGCGGGTCGATGCCGCGGTCGCGAACGAGGACGCCATCAACGCGTTCCTCCGGCAGAGCATCGGCGAGCCGGCGCCGTCGGCGGAGTCCTGGGCACGCCTCGGCGCGCTCGTCGCGACGATGGGAGGGGTGTGATGGCACGCACGTTCCAGCTGGCCGGACTGCTGCGCCTGCGGCAGATCGAGAAGGACCACGCCGCGAGCGACCTCGCGGCGGCCAACGCGCTGCGACGCGATGCGGGGGAGCGACAGGTGCGTGCGATCGCCGCCCTGCACGCCGTCCCCGTCGAGGCGACCGACGCGAGCACGCTGTTCGCGCTCGCCGCCGCCCGTGCGTCCAGCCGCAGCATGCTCGCCGACCTGACCGCGCTCGCCGCCCAGGCGGAGGCCGACGCCGCGGCGGCGCAGGAGGCGTTCACCGAGGCGAAGAAGCGGGCCGTCGGCCTGGAGAAGCTGGAGGCGCGCCACGCGGCGGAGGTCGTCGCCAGCGATCTCGGTGCGGAGCAGGCGGCCATCGACGAGATCGCGACCGGCGCCTGGCAGCGCGACCGGTCCGCCGACGGACGGGGGAACGGGTCATGACGGTGACGGACGCGATCGGACGGATCGCGCAGATCCAGGCGACGCTCGTGCAGCTCGACAGCGTCACGACGGGGACGGCGACACCCGTCGCCTCCACCCGCTCGTCGAGCGGCGCGACCGACTTCGCCTCCGCCCTCACGCAGGCCCTCGGCGGCACGGGCGCCACGACCGACGCCACCACCTCGAGCGGGGGAGTGACCGGTGCAGACGTGGTCGCCGACGCAAAGAAGTACCTCGGCGTCCCGTATGTCTTCGGCGGCACCTCCGCCTCCGGCCTCGACTGCTCCGGCCTGGTGCAGCGCGTCTTCAAAGACCTCGGCATCGACGTCCCGCGCCTGGTCTCCGGTCAGTCGACGGTGGGTACCGAGGTGCCCTCGCTCGCGCAGGCCCAGCCCGGCGACATCATCGTCTGCAACGGCGGCGAGCACATCGTGATCTACGCGGGCGACGGCAAGGTCATCCACGCGCCGAGCGAGGGCCGCAACGTCAGCCTGGTCGACAACTGGCTCAGCGACTCCGACATCGTCACGATCCGCCGGGTGGTGCCGCAGACGAGCACGGCCGCGTCATCCGCGTCGTCGCTCTCCATTGCTCAGACGGACGCGCTGCGCTCGCTCTTCACCTCCATGCTGCAGGGAGGCTCGCTGTGAGCCCCGCGGCGGTGGGGTCGGCGCCGATGGCGGCGGGGAGTGCTCCGGGAGCCCCGGGTGCCACGTCCGCCCGCTCAGGCACGGCCGGCGGCGACGCGTTCGCCGCGCTCCTCAGCGGTGCTTCTGCGCGGGACGCCGGTCGAGGTGCGCGCGACGCCGCGGGGTCGCGGGATGCCGCCGGCACGCGGGAGGCGCGTCCGTCGCACGAGGCCCGTGCCGCCCAGCATCGCCCCGCCGGGCGCGCATCGGCGCGCGCGGGAGGGCCGACCGAGGGAGCGGCGTCCGCGACCGCACACTCCGGCGACGTCGGCGCCACGACGGGGTCTGCCGCCGAGCCGGCCACGGCCTCATCGGGCGCGGCGTCCTCGAGCGCAGCGTCCTCGACCCGGGCGGCGACGGACGGCCTCGCGGCCCCGTCGCCGATCGGCGCGGGCGTGGCGCTGATCCCGGCTGTGCCGGCGCCGGTCGCGTCGCCTGCCGTCGCCGCGGACGCGGCGAGCGGCGCGACGACCGCCGTCGAGATCGGGGGCAGCGCTGCGGGGGCCACCGGCGAGGCCGCCCCGAGCACCGCCCCGGCCGGGGCACAGGTGCTCGCCGCGTCGGGCGCGGTGTCGTCGACTCGTGATCTCGCCGCGGCGACGTCCCCGGCCGCCGGCGCGCTGTCGTCCGCGGTTCCGGAAGCGCGGGCGGCACACGGACCGACTGCGGACGCGCCCGGGCGCTCCGGCGAGCTGTCCAGCGCCCAGCTGCCGAGCGACCAGCTGTCCACCCCCCAGCTGTCCGGCGCACCGAGCGCCGCTGCAGCAGCGTCCCCGAGCACGCCTGCGCCCACCATCGCGACACCGGTGACGAACGCGGGCACCGGCCCCGGCGCCGGACCGGCCGGGACCCCGGCGGCCGCCGCCGTCGTCGCGGGAGCCCGTGCCGGCGAGGGGGTCCAGCCCGCCGTGTCCGCCGAGCCGGCTGCGCGCCCGGGGACCGAGACCGCGCGCGGTGCCGACCCGCAACCCGCACCGGCGGCTGCCTCGCCCGCCCCCGTCACCACGACACCGACGGTCGCCCCTCCCGTGGCCGCACCGCAGCCTTCCGCCGCCGCTCCGGCCGCTCCGGCACCGACCCCCGCCCCGCACGCCCCGGCACAGACACTCGACGCGCAACTCGCGCGGCCCGTGTTCACCCTCGCCGCGGCGGGCAAGGGCGAACACGTCATGACCGTGCACGTGACCCCCGACACGCTCGGGCCGGTCACCGTCCGCGCCCACGTCGGCGCGGAGGGCGTACGGGTGGAGCTCTTCGCGCCGACCGACGCGGGACGCGACGCAGTGCGGGCCATCCTGCCCGACCTGCGCCGCGACCTGACCGGCGCGGGACTCAGCGGGTCGCTCGACCTGTCGTCCCAGAACCAGCCGCCGCCGCAGCAGGACTCCTCGCCGCGCGACGGCCTGCGCGGCGGCCCGGCCACGCAGACGGAATCGCCCGGCCGCACCCGCGCCGCAGCCGACCAGCTCTCGGCGGCGATCGCGACCGGCGCTCCGCCCGACGGCTTCGCCCACTCGATCGACCTGATCGTCTGAACCCCGAACCGAACCATCCGCCACCAGAAGGGAGCCACCGTGGTCGACGCCGTCACCGGAACCGACACCGCAACCACGAGCGGGATCTACACCACCGCGCCCACGCGCACGCCCAAGCAGACACTCGACGGCGAGGCGTTCATGCAACTGCTGGTGACCCAGCTGCGCAACCAGGACCCGAGCTCGCCGATGGACACCAACCAGATGATCTCGCAGACCACCCAGCTGGCCGTGATGGAGAAGCTCACCAACATGGACACCACGAGCCAGGAGGGCTTCGCCCTGCAGATGCGCTCCGCCGCGGCCCAGCTCATCGGGCACACGGTCAGCTACCTCGACAAGAACGGCGACACCCGGACCGGCGTCGCCGGCTCCGTCTCGTACGCGGGGTCGGTGCCGATCGTCACCGTCGGCGACGCGAAGATCAACCTCGACGCGATTCTGGGTGTGGTCGCCCCGACGTCCGCCGCCTCCTGAACACCTCCGACTCTCCGCCCCGCAGCATCCACAGAAAGGCAGCGTCATGCTCCGCTCTCTCTACTCCGGAATCTCCGGCCTCCGGTCGCACCAGACCATGCTCGACGTCACAGGCAACAACATCGCCAACGTCAACACCACCGCCTTCAAGTCGTCCGCTGTGCAGTTCCAGGACACGCTCTCGCAGCTCGTCCAGGGTGCGGGCGGCCCGCAGGCGCAGACCGGCGGCACCAACCCGGCGCAGATCGGACTGGGTGTGCTCGTCGCCGGCATCTCCACCAACTTCACCCAGGGTGCGGCACAGGCGACCGGCCGCGCGACCGACATGATGATCAACGGCGACGGCTTCTTCGTCACCAACGTCGGCGGCGAGACCGTCTACACGCGCGCCGGCTCCTTCGACCCGGACGCCCTCGGCCGCCTGGTCGGCCCCGGCGGCGCGATCCTGCAGGGCTACAACGCGGTCAACGGTGTCATCCAGCAGGGTGGTGCGCTCAGCGACATCACCATTCCGCTGAAGGCCGTCACCCCGGCCTCCGCGACCACCGCCGCGAACGTCAACGGCAACCTCCCCTCGGACGCGGTGACCGGCGACCAGCTCGTGCGCGACATCTCCGTCTACGACGCGAACGGGACGGAGCGCAAGCTCACCCTCACCTTCACCAAGTCGGCCACCGGGTGGGACGTCTCCGGCACCGACGGCACCGCCACCACGACCGGCGCGATGACGTTCAACAACGGCGTCCTGGCGACGGGAGGCGCGCTCACCGTCGGCGGCGTCAACGTCAACCTCAGCACGGTGACCGGCTACTCCGGACTCTCGACCGTGGCCTTCAAGGACCAGAACGGCCGCGCCGCCGGCACCCTCGAGTCGTTCACGCTCTCGAAGGACGGCACGATCATCGGCCTCTTCTCCAACGGTGACAAGCAGGCCGTCGCCCGCATCGCCCTTGCGACCTTCGTCAACCCGGGCGGCCTCGAGAAGGCCGGCGGCTCCACCTACCGCGCCACCATCAACTCGGGAGCTGCCCAGATCGGCGGCCCCGGGGAGGACGGCCTCGGCAACATCCAGGGCGGCTCTCTCGAGATGTCGAACGTCGACCTGTCCCAGGAGTTCACCAACCTGATCGTCGCGCAGCGCGGCTTCCAGGCGAACGCCCGCATCATCACCACCTCCGACGAGGTGCTGCAGGAGCTCACGAACCTGAAGCGCTGACCTCTCCGTCGCTGAC
This sequence comes from Leifsonia sp. ZF2019, assembly GCF_019924635.1. Classification (NCBI taxonomy): domain Bacteria; kingdom Bacillati; phylum Actinomycetota; class Actinomycetes; order Micrococcales; family Microbacteriaceae; genus Leifsonia; species Leifsonia sp. ZF2019. The sequence goes on along the minus strand of NZ_CP065037.1, from coordinate 4,129,525 downwards.
CTCTCCGTCGCTGACCTCTCCGTCGCTGAGGTTCACGACGTTGCGGTCATTCCGACCGGAATCGCCGCAACGTGGTGAACTTCGAGCTTCGCTCTGTGAGCGGTCTGCGTAGATATATGTCTACGGTCGCGTAGGATGGAGGCATGACAGCCACGATGGAACGCCCGGAGCGAAACATCACGGTCGGGCAGCTCCGCCAGAACCCGACGCGGATGCTGGCCGACGTACAGAACGGAGAGTCGTACGTCGTCACGAGCCACGGTCATCCGATCGCCGACGTGGTGCCGCACACCGACGGAGCGTGGGTGCCGGTGGAACGAGCGCTCGCCGCGCTCTCGAGCTCGGATGCGATCGGCTGGGCCGAGGAGCTCTCCGAGCAGCGCGCCTCCCAAGACCTCCGGGACCCGTGGGGATGAGGGCGGTCGTCGACACCAACGTGCTGATCACCGGCCTGCGAGCAGTACCGCCAGAGATCACGGAGATCGCCGTCTCATCCATCAGCTATGCCGAACTCGAACAGGGGCTCGTGAACCCCGACGTCGCGCCGACGGTGTTGGCCGAACGTCGGCTGCACCTGCTCGAGATCCGGCGTACGTTCGGCCGAGGCCTGCCCTTCGACGACACCGCTGCCGATTACTTCGGCCGGGTCGTCGAGGCCGTCCACGCCGCGGGGCGCTCGCCGCGCGGTCGGATAGCCGATTTGATGATCGCCGCGACGGCGCGCGCGCACGACGCGGTCGTCATCACGCACAACACGGCCGACTTCGCAGGACTCGAACGGATCGTCCGCGTCCTCCCCGCTTGATGACAGCACCGCGGACGACCTCGAAAAGTAGTTTTGAGACGATCCTGCGGGTGCGGACACTTCTTGGGTAGGAGCGGCCCGACGGGCCTGCCCACCGTGTCCCGGACGGCATTCGGCTGAAAATCCACCCGGGATGCCGCGTGGGGTCGCGCATCCCGACCGGGGGGTTGTCGGATGCGCGGCCCCCGCCTTCCTCAGACCCGCCGTGGGCCGTCGGCGGTGGCCGCCTGACGGCTGCCGCGTGCGTCGACACCGGCATCGTCGTCATCCTCCGGGAGCGCCCGCCGGAACGGGGCCCGCAGCGTCGGCCACAGACGACGCCACTGGAGAGCGAAGAGCGCCACGGCCAGAACGGCATAGACGCCCGACACGATCCAGCGGGCCTCGGTGCCCGTGAAGACGAACGTCGCGGCGAACAGCACGAACAGCGCGGTCGCCCAGCGGCCCGAGAACCGCAGGCTGAGCAGCATCGCCACACCGAGCAGCGTCTGTGTGGCGGTCAGGACGAACTCCTCCACCTGGCGGCCGTCCATCGGCAGGGCCCAGCCTCCGCCGCCCAGGGCGTGGGCGATCGGCAGCGTCCCCACCAGAGCGGTCCACTGGTTGACCTTGCTCGCGAGCAGGATTCCCACGCCCATCGCCGCCTTGCCGCGCATCGCGAAGATGATCGCGATGACGAACTCCGGCGCCTCCGAGGCGAGCGGCGCGAGCCACTGCACGAGCAGGAAGTCGTCGATGCCCGCGGCGCGACCGCCCTGGATGAGGCTGTGCGCGAACGGCTCGGCGAGCAGCAGGATGACCGCGGCCGACAGCGCGAAGATCGCGATCACCGTGGTGCGCCGGGCGATCGTCGACAGTCCGCCGATCGCGGCCGGGACGCCGACCAGCTCGGGTTCCTCGCTCTCGCCGGTGGAGATCTTCCACAGGTAGTAGACGAACAGGGCGAGGAGCACGACGCCCAGGAGGACGTGGATCTGGCCGGTGAGCGGGATGGTCAGGGTGAGGACCGAGGCGATCATCAGCAGGCCGAGCTCCACCCGGTTGTCGCCGGGGAGGCGCACGGCGAAGGGCCGGCGGGAGACATCCGGGTCGACCGGGCGCTTGCGTGCGCGCGCCGCCCGGTAGACCAGGAAGGCCACCAGCAGGATGAACGGCCAGCCGAAGCCGAGCAGCAACCGGTTCGATCCGGTCATGTTGGCAGCGGCGTACTGCGCTTGGCTCGGGTCGCTGCCCGCGGTGAACGCGAAGTAGAGGTCGATCGCGTACTCGGGCAGGATCGCGATGATCGCGAGCAGGCCGACGGCGAGCCCGCCGGAGATGTCGACCTCGGCCGCCTCGCCCGCCCACGCCAGGGCGAACGCGGCGGCGACGATCGCCAAGCCGAACATGACGATTCCGACGACGGGCGCGGGCTCGATCCCGCTGAGGCGCAGGGCGACGCCTTGCGCCGCGACCAGTCCGACGATCCCGAGCGGGATCACCAGGCGTCGGGCGAGTCCGGTCGTTCGCGTGCTCATGTGGGGCCTTCCGATCGTGACGACCGGGCAGGTACGACGGAGGGGCCCGGCCATCGTGTGCTGATGACCGAAGGTCTCGCTCGCCCAAGAGCTGGGAGGCACGCCGGGCCGCGTCTTCGCGAGCCAGTATGTCGACGTGCCGCGCACCCGGAACCGGATGCTGAGCTACTCCCCTTCGCCCGTCAAATCTGGCAGAAGAGCGCACCCCGATCCCAGCCGGAGAGGCGGATTCCCAGCGTTTCGCGCCCCCTAACTCGCGCGGTAGGCGAGGGGACGGAGAATGTCAGGAGGAGTCTTCATCCGTGCAGGCGAGCGCCCTTCACGATGCGGTCGACGGTGTTGCGCGGCCCGCGGACGGCGATCCCCACCAGGTCGAGGGCGTCGGAGGCGACCGCGGCGACGGCCTCCCGGTTCGCCTCGTCGTGCCCGGTGGCGAAGAGGTCGCGCGTGTAGACGGCGGGCGTGACGTCGCGGGAGGCGGCGCGGCCCCGGGCGGCCGCGAGCACCTCGGCGTCGCCGGTCATCACGACGACCGGCTGACGCAGCATCGGGAGGTACTCCGCGCCGTCGCCGTCGCGGTAGGGCTCACCGACGAGGTCGGGGGCGCTGGTCGCGATCCCGCTGATCAGGAAGGCGGTGACGTTGAGCTCCTGCCAGGCGGCGAGATCGTCGGACAGCAGCACGACGATCTTGGTGTCGAACCGGACGGCGGGGGTGGCGGCAGCGGCGGAGGACATGCGTCCAGCCTCCGCCCGCCCCCACACCGTCGTCTTGTACATTCCTTGCATGGTCGAGTCCGTGCGCGCCTGGCATCCGGCGGTGCCGCACGTGCGGGAGGTGCTCCACGCCGATTTCGACCATGCCTACCCCGCCCACACCCACGACGCCTGGACCGTCCTCCTCATCGACGCGGGGGCGGTCGACTTCTCGCTCGGCGGCTCCGAGCACCGCGCCGCGCCCGAGTCGATCGCCCTCCTGCCGCCTGGGATCCCGCACGACGGGCACTCCGCGATCCGCGACAACGGATACCGCAAGCGCGTGCTCTACCTGGAGCCGGACTGGCTCCCGCCGCACGCGCCGTCCGCCGCGGTCGGCCGCCCCACGGTCGTCGCGCGCACCGGGGTCGCCGCCGTCCGCCGCATCCACGCCGCTCTGGGCTCGCCCGGCGACCAGCTCGCCGCCGAGCACTGGATGCTCGCCTTGCGTCACGGCTTGCTCGGCCACCTCGGCGCCGCGCCGGCCGCCACCCCGGATGCCCCGCTCGCCCGCCGGCTGCGCACCCTCCTCGACGATCGGCTGACCGAGACGTTCACGCTCGCGGAGGCGGGGGAGGCCCTCGGCGCGCATCCCAGCCACCTCGTCCGGGCGTTCTCGCACGCCTATGGCATCGCGCCCCACCGCTACGTGACCGGGCGTCGCGTCGACCTCGCGCGTCGACTCCTGCTCGAGGGGCGGACGCCCGCGGACTCGGCCGCGCTCGCCGGGTTCCACGACCAGGCGCACCTGACGCGGCACTTCCGCCGCACGCTCGGGGTCACCCCGGGATCGTTCGCGCGGGCGGGCGGTCCGGCGGCCGCATAGGCTCGGCTCGTGCCGATCGTCCGCGAGCTCGCCCCCACCCTCCTGGGCCTCGCCGTGCTCGCGCTCATCGCGACGGCCGTGCTCGCCCTCTACCGCGTGCCGCACCGCTGGGCACCGGTGCTCGCGATCGTGCGGGGCGCAGCACAGCTCGCCGTGATCAGCGTGATCCTCTCCGGGGTGATCACCAGCCCGCTCTGGGTGTCCCTCGCCCTGCTGGTGATGTTCGGCGTCGCCGCGGCGACCGCGACGCACCGCGTCGGGTGGAGCGCCGAGCACGCCGGGATGATGGCGGCGGCGATGGCGATCGGCGTCGGCACGACCCTGGTCGTCGTCTTCGCCATCGGCGCCATCGAGCTCAGCGCCCGCTACGCGCTCGCGATCGGCGGCATCGTGATCGGGAACGCCATGAGCATCGCCACCCTCGCCGGCCGCCGCTTCACCGAGACCGTCGACGACCACTGGGACGAGGTGGAGGGCTGGCTCGCCCTGGGCGCGACCCCGCGCCAGTCGACGCTCGAGCAGGCCCGCGCGGCGGTCTACTCCGCCCTCATCCCCTCCGTGGACCAGACCAAGACCACCGGACTCGTCACGCTGCCCGGCGCCTTCGTCGGCGCGATCTTCGGCGGGGTCTCGCCGCTCGAGGCCGGCCGCTTCCAGGTCGTCGTGCTCGCCGCGATCATGTGCACCGGTGCCCTCACCGCGGTGATCGTGGCCGCCTGGCTCGCCCCGGTACGGGTGCGCCCGGCGCGGCTGCGATAGGGGCCGGGAGGGGCGCAGTCGCTCTCACGGGGCGTAGTGGTACCGACACTGGGCGATCAGCACCGCATCCTCCGTCACCTTGTAGACGAGCCGATGCTCATCCGTGATGCGCCGCGACCAGAACCCCTGGAACCCGTGCTTGAGCGCCTCGGGCTTGCCGATCCCGGTATTGCCGTTGCGCAGGATGTCCACCAGGAGCTGGTTGATGCGCTTCACTACGCGACGGTCCTGCGCCTGCCAGTAGAGGTAGTCCTCCCAGGCGTTCTGGTCCCAGATCAGCTTCATTCGAGCAGATCGTGCGGGGTGCCTTCGCCGTCATCGAGACGTTCGATCGACTCGATCAGGCGGCGCGCGTTGGCCGGGCTACGCAGCAGGTAGGCGGTCTCCTTGAGCGACTCGTAGTCCTCGAGCGCGACCATCACCACAGGCTCCCGCCCGGCGCGGGTGATGACGACCTCCTCGCGGTCGTCGAGCACGGCGTCGAGCGTAGCGGCATAGTGCGCGCGCGACTCCGAATAGCTGAGCGTCTTCATGGTGTCCTCCTGGCGTACAGGAAATTGTACGCTACCGCGTCGCCGGGCGCCTCAACGCCGCGGTCACCCGCCCGACGTCGTCGTCCCCGCTGGAGCGGTGCCCGGCTGCAGAGCCTGGGGGAGCAGCTCCCGGATGCGCTCGGGTTGCGACGACAGCACCACGACATCCACGCGGCGGTTCACAGCGAGATCCTGGTCGGAGGCGCTGGTCGCGGTGGCGAGCGGGCGCGCCGAGCCGTAGCTGACGGCCGCGATGCGCTCGGCAGGAAAACCGTTGGACTCCACGAGGTGGCGCAGCACGCTCGTCGCGCGTCCCGCGGAGAGCTCCCAGTTCGTCGGGTACGGAGCACCCGGCTGGCGCATGTCGGCGTGACCCTCCACCGAGACCTGGTACGCCTCCGGGGCGATGACCGGGCCGATGTCGTCCAGAACGCGGATCGCGGTGGGGCTCAACTCGGCGTGGTTGGAGTCGAAGAACGTGGAGCTGCCGACCAGGCCGATGGTGAGGCCGCGCTCGTCGATCTTCATCTGCACGGCATCCTGCAGCCCGTCGCGGGTCAGCGCCCCCTGGATCGCGTCGCGGATGCGCTCCAGGTTCTGCGCCTCCTGCCTGGCGAGCTGGAGGTCGGTGGTGTCGCCCTTCTGGTCGACCTGCGCGGGCGGGACGACGACACCGCTCGCCGTGTCGATCTTCTCGGTCTTCACCTGACCGAAGCCGGTCGCCAGCGAGTTCTTCAGCGCTTCGAACTTCTTCTGGTCGACGGTCGACATCGCGAAGAGCACGATGAACATGCACATCAGCACGGTGACCATGTCCATGTAAGAGGCCATCCAGCGCTCTTCGTTCTCGTGCTCCTCCGGCTCCTCCTGCTTGCGCCGGCGACGGGCGGACACGTCAGGCCGCTTCTTCGGCGGGGGCCTTGGCCGACGTCTTCGCGGGCTTCGCCGCCTTCTCGGCCTTGGCATCCGCGCCGCCCGGCACCATCGCGCGCAGGCGCTCGCCGAGGAGGCGCGGCTGGCTGCCGGCCTGCACCGCGAGAACACCCTCCATCAGCAGGTTCATGCGCTGCACGTCGAGCTCGGAGAGCCTCCGCAGCCGGGCGCCGATCGGGAGCCACAGGAAGTTGGCGGACAGCAGGCCCCAGAGGGTGGCGACGAACGCGCTGGCGATCATCGGGCCGAGGTGGCCGGGGTCGTCGAGGTTCTCGAGCACGTGCGTCAGCGAGACGACCGTGCCGATGATGCCGATGGTCGGCGCGTAACCGCCCATCGACGAGAAGAACTTGGCGGCGACGCGGCTCTGCGTGGAGCGCGTCGCGATCTCGTCCTCGAGCAGGATGCGCAACTCGTCGCCGTCGGTGCCGTCGGCGATGTTCTGCAGGGCGCCCTTCAGGAAGGGGTCGCTGACGTTCTCGGCCTCCTGCTCCATCGCGAGCAGGCCGTTGGAGCGCGCGGTCTCGGCGAGGCGCACGACCTCGTCAATGACCTGCTGCGGCGGGTCGATCTTGCCGCGGAACGCGCTCGGCAACGCCTTCACCGCGCTGAGGAAGTCCTTGATCGTGCCGCTGGCGATGCCGACGGCGATGGTCGCCCCGAACACCAGCACCATCGGGGCGGGCAGCAGGAGGGCCGTGAGGTGCCCGCCCTCCAGCGTCACCATGGCGACGACGGAGCCGAACGCCAGGACGATGCCGATGATGGTTGCCGGATCCATGGGGGTTCTTCCTCGCTACTTCTTGCGTGCGTGCAGCGGGACGGCCCGCAGGCCCTCCTGCTGCTCCGCGGGGGAGGGCACCGGTCGGGGTCCGGCTGCGGGCAGGTCGTGAGCCAGCGCGATCACGCGGGCCCGGTAGGCGGCGATCTTCTCGATGACCTCCGCCATCGACTCGGTGACGATGAACTTGGCACCGTCCACCATCACGAGAGTCGTATCGGGGCTGGCGTGGATGCGCTCGATCAGATCCGGGTTGACCGCGAACTGGGTGTCGTTCAATCGGGTGACGACGATCATGGGCGCGAATCCTGGTCTCGGCTCCGGGTGAGCCGTCACAGGGGCACTATCGGCGCACCAGCCGTGCGCGTTAGAGGACCCACAGGATGCGCACAGTGCCTAGGGCGTGTTGCTAAAGACTCTGGTTGCGCCCGACGCTGCTGGCTACGTTGGTGCCGATGCGGCTGAGCGGTTCGGTAGGGATGGGAGCAGTGGGATGAGCGCAGTAGGGCCTGAAGGCGTGGCGGTTCCGAGCGGGAGTTCGGCGTTCGAGCCGTCGTTCCTGTCGACGGTGGCGCAGCTCACGTATGTGTGGGGCTACCCGATGGTGAACATGATGAACCGTCGCAGCCGGCTGGGCGCGGCACCGGAGCCCGGACGTCTGGGTGGAGTGCTGCCCGCGTCGCCGGTTGGTCAGATCTCGATGCTGAACGACTACATCGAGCCCGCCGAGCGGTTCATCGCCTGCCCGAACCAGGACGTCGTGTACGGGCTCGGATTCTTCTCGCTCGACGAACAGCCTGTCGTCGTGACACTCGTGTACAGCGACGACGGTTCCCTGACCATTTACGTCGGTCACACCCCGCCCGGGGCAGAGCGCGAGAGCAACTGGCTGCCCGCCCCCGGATGCAACATTCTCGCTGTACCTCCGCGCCTAGGCCGTGTTGCTAAAGAGCGTCGTGCGATCGAGATGGCCGGTTGACTCGGCTCCAAGATGTGCGCATACTTATGCGCATGGCTACTCGGAACGTGTATGTGTCTGCTGACGATGCGGCGCTATTCGACCGGGCGGCGGAACTTGCCGGGGGGCTCTCTGCCGCAGTGGCTTCAGGCCTGCGGTTGTTCGTCGCAGCACGAGAGCAGGAGCGAGGAGCGGAGAAGATGGGCGAAGTCGAAGTCGACGTCAGCGATGGCCCGGTGATCACGGTGAAGCGTTTTACGGGGCGTCAGCTCTTGCGGTTCGAGAGTCAGGACGGTTCGCGCTCGATCACCTACCGCGTGTATGCGACCTCCGGAGGACAGATCGCGGTCTACCAGCGCGAGGGTCCGAACTGGCGACTCTTCATCTCACCACACGAGGACGCCCCCGTATGGAACAACCCAAGGACGTGGTCGGAAGACTGGTGGCGGTCAGGTCAACGATCTCTGTCGGTCTTCCCCGATACTGCGGCGATGGCGAACGAGTTACCGCCAGAGCTGGTCCAAGCCACGATGACAGCGCTCACGGTCCCCGACGTCGAGGACCTCGACATCTGAAGGTCCGACCTCGCGCTCGTCAGGTCGTGAGCGTCCCCACCCAGTGGAGGGTGGCGGCGAGGCAGAGCCCGGCATAGTAGTTGCGGGCGGTCTTGTCTGAGCGCATCGCGATCCCACGCCATTGTTTGAGCTTGTTGAAGCACCGCTCGACGACATTTCGGCCGCGGTAGCGGGCCCGCTGCTGCTCACCGAAGTCGATCGGCCGCCCGCGCCGCTTGCGTCGGTAGGCGATCTGATCGTCGCGCTCCGGGATCGTCACCGAGATCCCTCGTTCCCGCAACCAAGCCCGGTTCGCCTTCGAAGGGTAGCCCTTGTCCGCGAGCACTCGGTCCGGGAGTGAGCGTGGTCTGCCGCGGGCACCGGGGACGCGGATCTCGCTGAGCGTCGCGGTCAGCATGCTCGTATCCGCCGTCTGCCCTGACGTGAGAACGAACGCCAGCGCGCGGCCCTTCCCGTCGCAGACGAGGTGGCTCTTGGTCGTCAGACCGCCGCGGGAGCGACCGATCGCGTGATCGGGCGGCTCGTCACCAAACTTCTTGTAGTTCGATGTAGCCCCCCGTGGCGCGTGGCAGGGTCGCTCCGTGCTGGTGCACGCGCACGATCGTGGAATCGATCGACGCGACCCAGTCCAAATCTCCGGACCGCTGCGCGAGCGACTGCGTCTTCTCCAACACCCGCGCCCACACACCCTGCCCGGACCACCGGTTGAAGTTCTTGTAGATCGTGTTCCAGTTCCCGAACCGCTCCGGCACATCCCTCCACGGCGCCCCGGTCCGGAACCGCCACGCCGTCGCCTCGACCACCGTACGCCGATCCACCGGCGGCCGACCCGTCGACTTCACCGATGGGAACAACGGACCGATCACCGCCCACGCCTCATCCGAGATCACATCACGCGACACGGGTCCAAGACTCACCCCAACGCACCCAAATGCGTTTAGCAACACGCCCTAACGCCCGCCCCGCGCCTGCCGATAGACCCTCTCGTGACCACCCTGCCCGCCTCCCTCGCGCCCGAGGCGCCGGTGTACGACTTCCGGCGGCCGACCACGCTGGCGCGGGAGCACTCGCGCGTGCTCGAGCTGGCGTTCGAGACGTTCGCGCGGCAGTGGGCGACGCAGCTGACCGCGAAGGTGCGCGTGCTCAGCCAGGTGACGTGCATCTCGGTGCAGATGCAGTCGTACGACGAGTACGCTGCGTCGCTGCCCGCGACGACCGCGATGGTGCTGTGCGAACTCGACGGAGTGGCGCCGAAGGGCGTGATCCAGTTCCCGACCGTCGCCGCGCTGTCGTGGGTGAACGCGATGCTCGGCGGGACGGGCGTGCCGGTCGCGAACGAGCGGACCTTCACGCAGGTCGAGCACGCGCTGGTGCGCCGGCTGATGGACGACGCGCTCGAAGACCTCCGCTACTCCCTCGGATCCCTGCTGGTCACCCCGATCGCCGTGGACGCCATCCAGTACAACTCGCAGTTCGCGCAGGCCGCGGCCACCGCCGAGCTGATGATCGTGGCGGCGTTCGAGCTGCAGGTGGGCGAGAGCCTCGCCGAGGCGACCGTCGCGCTGCCCGCCGTCGTGCTCCTCCCGCAGCTGGGCGAGACCAACCCGACGCACAGCGCCGAGAACGCCCGGGAGCTGGTGGATGCGCAGCTCGCGCGCGTCCCCGTCGACGTCTCCCTGCGTCTCGCCCCCGCCAGCGTCAAGCCGAGCGTCGTGCTCGGGCTCGCGGTCGGCGACCTGCTGCCCCTCCCGCATCCGCACCACCGACCGTTCGATCTCGCCGTCGGGGGCCACCCCGTCGCCGGAGCAGCGCTGGGCTCCAGCGGCTCCCGTCTGGCGTGCGTGATCGTGAAGACAGAGGACTGAACCGATGAACATGGCCACCGCAACCGGCGCCGCGCTCTCCCTCGCACAGGCGCAGACCGCCGCGCAGGCGCTCGCGGGCGTGCTCCCGACCGGCGCGCCGCTCAGCCCACTGCTCGAGACCGATGGCGCCTTCGCCGGCCAGACCGGCTCGGCCGTCGTCGCCAGTTTCGTGGGCGCGTTCTCGGCCGACCTCGCAGTCGTACTGCTGGAGGCCCCGGCCCTCGTCGACGAGGGGGCCGACGGCTCGCCTGTCGTGGCGCTGCAGGACGTGCTCCAGCCGGCTCTGGAGGCGGCGAGCGACACGCTCGGCGCCGGCGTGCTCGACGACGCCCGCGTCGAGGAGGCCGGGGAGCTCTTCGCCGACGCCGCGACCACCGTCTTCGCCCTGCACGGGGCATCCGGAGTCGCGGGATGGTTCGCGATCCGGGGACGTGCCGCGCTCGCCGAGCGCCCGCTCGGGTCGGCGGCCATCGCAGGCAATCTCGCCCGCATCAGCAACGTGGAGATGGCGCTGACCGTGGAGATCGGCCGCACCCGCATGGCCGTACGCGACGTGCTCGCGATGGAGCCGGGGGCCGTCATCGAGCTGGACCGCTCAGCCGGGTCGCCTGCCGACGTGCTCCTGAACGGCCGCCTGATCGCCCACGGCGAGATCGTCGTCGTCGACCAGGACTACGCCGTCCGCATCACCAAGATCCTCGACGCCGCCGAAGAGCTCGACTAGCGAACATCCCGCGCACCCCTCCTTCCGCGCCGCCGAGACGGCTGACAATTCGCCGCCTCGATGCCGGCGCGGGTCAGCGGCGGCGCGAGGGCGGGGAGATCGGCGAGGGGAGGTGCCTAACGGGTGGAGGAGGGCGGCCGATAGTGCGCTGCGTGACCCTCCGCCGCCCCTCATCGTCGATCGACGCACGGGGGTAGGCCGTGGAGACCGTCTTCATCGCCCTGCGCGTGCTCGTCGTGCTCGCCGTCATCGTGCTGGTGCTCTGGTACGTGCAGCGACGCGTCACCACGGGCCGCGGCGCCTCCCGGCGCACCAATGCGGTGAACGTCGTCGGCCGTCAGGGTGTCGGGCCGAAGGCGTCGGTCGTGGTGGTGGATGTGGACGGCCACCGGTTCGTGCTCGGGGTCACCGAGCGGCAGATCAGCGTGCTCCACACGGGGGACCGTCCGCAGGACGCGGACGTCACCCCGCTGAAGCCCGTGCGCAAGACGTTCGCGAAGGAGCTCCCGGTGCGGCAGGATGCCGCCGAGAGCACCACGAGCTCCACCAGCTCCACCAGTTCCACCAGCACGGACACCAGGCAGGATGCCGACTTCCTCACGGCGCAGGGACGCGCCTCGCTCTTCGACGAGGCACTCAAAGGCTCGATCCTGTCCCCGGCCACGTGGCGGCAGGCGAGTTCGGCGGTGCGGCCCAAGAAGTGACGGCCGCCGCCGACGCGCGCGCCCTGCGCCCGCGTCCCGTGCCCGGTGAGGAGGTCCGCACCGCGTCGCGCGTCCCGCACCTCCCGCGCATCCTCGTCGCCGCGCTCCTCGTCGGGCTGATCGCTGCCGCGTTCGTCCTGCTGACCGCCGCGACCGCGCACGCCGAGCCGACGCCCGTCCCGACCCCGAGCGGCCCGGCCGGCCCCGGCGGCACCGGAGGCATCACCGTCGACATCAACGGCCCGAACGGCACACCGAGCGCGGCCGTCCTGACACTGCTCGGCATCACCGTCCTGTCCGTCGCGCCCGCGCTGCTGCTCATGATGTCGTCGTTCACGAAGATCTTCGTGGTGCTCGCGATCACCCGCAACGCGCTGGCGCTCCCCTCCATCCCGCCGAATCAGGTGCTCGCCGGGCTGTCGCTGTTCCTGAGCCTGTTCATCATGAGTCCGGTGCTGATCGACATCAACAACCTGGCGGTGCAGCCCTACCTCGCCGGCCACATCGACTTCACGGCGGCGGTGCACGCGGCCGAGGGCCCCTTGCGCGGTTTCATGGCGGCGCACACGCGGGAGGAGGACATCGCGCTCATGACGCGCGCGGCGGGGCGCCCGAACCCCGAGAACGCGTCGTCCGTGCCGATGCTCACCCTCATCCCGGCGTTCATGATCTCGGAGCTGCGGGCCGCGTTCATCATCGGCTTCGTGATCTTCGTGCCGTTCCTCGTGATCGACATGGTGGTCTCGGCGGCGCTGATGTCGATGGGCATGATGATGCTCCCGCCGGTGATGATCTCGTTGCCGTTCAAGATTCTGCTGTTCGTGCTCGTCGACGGCTGGGGGCTCATCGTCACGAGCCTGATCACGAGCTACCGGGGCGGCTGATGAACGCCAACGCCGTGCTCGACATCGCCATGCAGGCTCTCCTGGTCACGGCGAAGCTGGCCGCGCCCATCGTGGTGACGGCGCTCGTCGTCGGGTTCGCCATCTCGCTGATCCAGTCGATCACGCAGATCCAGGAGGTGACGCTCTCGTTCGTGCCGAAGGCGGCGGCGGTCGCCATCGCCCTGATCGTGTGCGGCCAGTGGATGATCGCCGAGCTGATCAGCTTCACCCACGTGCTGTTCGAGAAGATCCCGTCCCTGCTCGGCGGTGGCTGATGTTCATCCCGATCGACCTGGCGATGATCGAGGCGGTGGCGCTCGCCTCGCTGCGGCTGGTCGCGTTCCTGATCATCGCGCCGCCGTTCTCGTACAACGGCTTCCCGGCGCAGGTGAAGGGGATGCTGGCGATCGGTCTCGCGATCGCCGTGGCCCCGCGCGTGGGCGCCGGGTATCAGTCGGGTGAAATCGGTGCCTTCCTCCTCGACATGGTGCGAGAGCTCGCTGTCGGAGCGACGCTCGGGTTCCTGGTGTTCCTGGTGTTCGCTGCGATCCAGTCCGCCGGCTCCTTCATCGACCTGTTCGGCGGGTTCCAGCTCGCGCAGGCGTTCGACCCGCAGTCGATGATCAACGGCGCGCAGTTCACGCGGCTCTTCCAGCTGACCGCGCTGGCGTTGCTGTTCGCCTCCGGCGGCTACCAGCTGATCATCGGCGGCCTGGTGCGCACGTTCGACACCATCCCGCTCGCCGGCGGCTTCGACCTCGCGGATCCGGCGAAGGAGATGGTGACGGGCCTCACGCAGATGTTCATCGCCGCGCTGCAGATCGCCGGGCCGCTGATCGTCGTGCTGTTCCTCGCCGATGTGGGCCTCGGACTCCTGACCCGCGTCGCGCCCGCCCTCAACGCGTTCGCGCTCGGCTTCCCGCTCAAGATCATGCTGACGGTGGTCCTCGCGGGCATCGTCGTGGTGGCCCTGCCGGGCGTCGTCTCGAGCCTCACCGACACCGCGGTCAAGACCATGCTGGGGGTGGGCCGGTGAGCGACGCCCAGGAACGCACCGAGCAGGCCACCGAGAAGCGGATGAAGGAGGCCCGCGAGAAGGGCCGCCTCGGCAAGTCGAACGACCTCACCGCGTGGGTCGGCGTCGGCGCGGCCGCGGTGATGCTGCCGTTCACCATCCAGCTCGGCACCACCGCGGCGATCGACCAGATGTACAGCGTGCGCTCGGTGATCGAGGCGCCCGACCCGGCCAAGGCGGTCGCCGCCCTCGGCGCCGGGCTCGGCAGCATCCTGCCGACCATCGGCGCGCTGCTCGTCGTGGGCGCCGTGGCGATCGTCGGTGCGGCGGCGGCGCAGGGCGGCATCCACCTCAAGAAGCTCGAGGGCAAGTACGAGCAGTTCGACATCGTCAAGGGCGTGGGCCGGGTGTTCGGGATGCGCGCCCTGTGGGAGGGCGCCAAGACGCTCCTCAAATCGGCGGTCGTAGCCATCGGCCTCTACCTCGTGGTGCAGGGACTCATGCCCGTGCTGCTCATGGCCGGGAGTCTGCCGCTCTCGTCGCTGCTGGAGGCTGCGCAGGCCGGGGCGGGCGGGCTGCTGCAGGCGGCGATCGGCGCCGGACTCGTGCTCGCGGCGCTCGACGTGCTCGTCGTGATGCGGCGCAACCGCAAGCAGACGCGCATGACCAAACGCGAGGTGCGCGACGAGAACAAGAACTCGGACGGCGACCCGCTGATCCGGTCGCAGCGCCGTGCCCGCCAGCTCGCGATGAGCCGCAATCGCATGATCTCCGCGATCGCCGGATCCGACGTCGTCCTCGTGAACCCGACGCACATCGCGATCGCGATCACATACGAGCCGGGCAAGTCCGCTCCGCGGGTCGTCGCCAAGGGCGCCGGCGTCATCGCCCAGCGCATCCGCGAGAAGGCGGAGGAGGAGCGCGTGCCGATCGTCAAGGACATCCCGCTCGCGCGGGCGCTGCACGCCGGCTGCAAGCTCGGCGACGAGATCCCGGTCGAGCTCTACAACTCGGTGGCGCGCGTGCTCGCCTTCGTCATGTCGCTGAAGGCGCGCGGAGCGGCCACCGGAATCCACACGATGACCCCCGCACCGATAGGAGGGCTCACATGAAGTCACGCAACGGACTGGGCGCCAAGGTCGCCGTGCCGATCGGCGTCGTCGGCATCATCATGCTGCTGGTGGTCCCCGTGCCCGCTTGGCTGCTGGACACCCTGATCATCGTGAACATCATGCTCGCGCTGGTCATCCTGCTGACCACGATGTTCGCCAAGAAGCCGCTCGACTTCTCCGTGTTCCCGTCGCTGCTGCTCGTCGCGACCCTGTTCCGGCTCGGCCTCAACGTCGCGTCGACCCGCCTGGTGCTGGGGGACGGCTTCGCCGGGCAGGTCATCCAGGCGTTCGGGCACGTGGCCGTCGGCGGCTCCATCATCATCGGCGCGGTCGTGTTCCTCATCCTGGTCGTCATCCAGTTCATCGTGGTGACGAAGGGTGCTGAGCGCGTGGCCGAGGTGGGCGCGCGCTTCACCCTCGACGCGATGCCGGGCAAGCAGATGGCGATCGACGCCGACCTCAACGCCGGCCTCATCACCGAGGAGCAGGCCAGGCAGCGCCGCGCGGAGGTCTCGGCCGAGGCCGACTTCTACGGCGCGATGGACGGCGCCAGCAAGTTCGTCAAGGGCGACGCGATCGCGGGCATCCTGATCATCATCATCAACGTGGTCGGCGGCATCGCGATCGGCATGATCCAGCGCGGGATGGAGATCGGCGACGCCGTCAACACCTACACGCTGCTGACCATCGGCGACGGACTCGTGACGCAGATCCCCGCGCTGCTCATGGCCGTCTCGACCGGCATGATCGTCACCCGCTCCAACGCGGAGAGCGACATCGGAACGACCGCGAGCAGCCAGCTCAGCCAGTCGCGCAACGCCTTGACCATCGCGGGATGCGCGGCGATCGTGATGGCGCTCATCCCGGGCATGCCGCCCATCCCGTTCGTGCTCGTCGGAGCGTTCCTCATCCTGGCGGCGCAGCGGCTCAAGACCCGGCAGGCGGAGCAGAAGAAGGCCGAAGCGGCCAAGAAGGCCGTTGCAACGGCCGGAACCGGCGAGACGACCGAGGACCTCATGGACCAGATGCGCGTGCACGCGCTCGAGATCACCCTCGCGCCGGACCTCGTCGACATCGTGAGCGGCGCCTCCGACGACCTCCTGGCCCGGGTGCGGGCGTTGCGCCGCAAGATCGCGCTGGAACTGGGCGTGATCGTTCCGCCCGTGCGCACGCGCGACTCGGCGGAGTTGCCGCCGTCGACCTACGTCATCAAGATCGCGGGGGTGGAGGCCGGGCGGGGCCAGGCGCCCTCGGGCCGGGTGCTCGCGCTCGGCGAGGCCCTCGACGCGCTCCCGGGTACCCCGACCATCGAGCCGGTGTTCGGCCTCCCCGCCAAGTGGATCCCGAGCGAGATGCGGCACAGCGCCGAGCTCGGCGGCGCCACGGTCATCGATCGTGTCAGCGTGCTGATCACCCACCTGTCGTCCATCATCACCGCCAACGCAGGCCGACTGCTCACCCGGGAGGACGTGCGCCAGCTCACCGAGGGCGTCAAGCAGGTCAACCCTTCCGCCGTGGAGGAGCTGGTGCCCGGTCTGCTGTCGCTCGCCGAGGTGCAGCGCGTGCTGCAGGGGCTGCTCGCCGAGCAGGTGCCGATCAACGACCTCCCGCGCATCCTGGAGGCGCTCGCGCTCCGGGCCAAGGTCTCGAACGATCCCGAGGGGCTCGTCGAGGCGGCGCGCTCGGCGCTCGGCCCCGCGGTGGTGGCCCCCCATCTGGACGGTGACCTGCTGCGGGTCATCATGATCGACCCGGTCGTCGAGCAGTCGATGCTGGAGGGGTTGCGGCCGTCGGAGGCGGGCATGCAGATCGTGCTCGACCCGGCCCGCCTCGAGGCCGTGATGGGCTCCATCAAGCAGACCGCCGGCCAGCTCGACGACCTCGGCGTCTCCGCGGTGCTCGTCTGCGCTCCCGCGCTGCGCCCGGCCATCCGCCGGCTCGTCGCCGGTCAGGTGAGCGGGCTCGCCGTGCTGTCGTACCAGGAGGTCACGGCCGTGCAGGCGAACATCGAGACCGTCGGGGTGGTGAGAGGTGCCGAGTCGATCGCGGCCTGAATGGCTGGGACCCGAGACGGACGACATCACGCCCGCCGTCTCGACGTCGTCGCACGCCTTCCAGGCGATCCTCGACGACCTCGTCCGCACCGTGGACCTGCCGATGCCGTCGATGGAGCCGGTGGCGCCTCCGGCAGCGCCGTCCGCCTCCATCGGCCTCGACGACGTGACGCCCGCCGGGCCCCCGTCGCCGGCGGAGGCCGACGACGCCGTCCTCGTGGGGCCGCCGCCCGCCCGGTTGCAGGGCAAGGGCGACCTCACGCTGGTGATCGGCTTCGGCCCCGACGCCCGGGAGGCCGCGCGCATCCTCGCCGACGGCGTCTCCGGCGACGTGCGTCCGGTCGCCGACCGCCGGGATGCGCTCGCCGCCCGCGCCGACGGCGTGCGCCGGGGCTGCGCGGTCGTGGCCCCTGTCGAGCTGGACGCCGTCGACGCCGTGCCCGCCCTCGCGGCGCGCCTCGCCGCCCTCGCCCCCGACCAGGTCTGGGTCGCCGTCGATGTCTCCCGCCGCCCCGAGGACACGCTTCGCTGGGTCGCCCAGGTCGACGCCGTGCTCGCCGTCGACGCCATCGCCGCCACCGGCGCCCGCCGCACCGCGGGTTCGCACGGCCTCGCCTCCCTCGCCCGCCCCCTCGTCTGGCTAGAAACCCGCGAAGGGTGAGTCGTTGCGGGTATTCGGGGGGAGTACCCGCAACCACTCACCCCTCGAAGGCGCACCCGGCTAGGCTGAAACAATGCTGGTACTGACGCGCAAGCCGGGCGAGCGGGTGCTCATCGGCGACGACATCGTCGTGACGATTCTCGACGCGCGCGGCGACGGCGTCCGCATCGGGATCGACGCCCCGCGCGGCATCCGCATCCAGCGCGACGAGGTGGTCAAGGCCGTGACCGAGGCCAACCAGGAAGCCACCGAGCAGGCCGCGGGCACGGCCGATCCCGAGGCGCTCATCAAGAAGTCCCTGGGGCTCTGAGCCGGCGGCGGACGGAGGATGCCGCGGCCGACACGCCGCGGGCAGACGGAAACGGAGGAGTTCCGGGTCATCACACCCCGAAACTCCTCCGGTGGACACCGGCCGATCGCTACGCGATCCCGCCCCCGTCGACGACCATCGCCGACCCCGTCACGTACGACGACTCGTCGCTCGCGAGCCACACCACGGCCGCCGCGATCTCGGTCGGCTCGCCCATGCGGCGCAGCGGGCGGTCGGCGGCCTCGGCGAGGAACGATCCGGTCTCCTGCCCGAGCTGGCGGGCCTCGTCGCGCAGCATCCCGGTGTTCACGTCGCCCGGGTTGACCGAGTTGACGCGGATGCCCTGCGGGCCGTGGTCGATCGCGAGGGCGCGGGTCATGTTGACGACCGCGCCCTTCGAGGCGCAGTAGGAGATCGCCTGGCCGCCGCCCTTGAGGCCCCAGCCGCTGCCGGTGTTGATGATGGAGCCCTTCCCGGCCGCCGCCATGACGGGCACGACGTGCTTGCACATGAGGAAGATGCCGCGCACGTTGACCCCGAAGACGCGGTCCCACTCCTCGACGGTCGTGTCGACCGCGGTGGTGCGGCGGATGATGCCGGCGTTGTTGAACGCGATGTCGAGTCCGCCGAAGGCCTCGACCGCGGCGGCGACCGCGCGCTCGACGTCGGCCTCGGCGGAGACGTCGGCCGCGATCGCGACCGCGTCGCCTCCGGCCGTACGGATCTCGGCGGCGACCGCCTCGGCCGCCTCCTGCTGCAGGTCGACGACGGCGACGCGGGCGCCCTCCGCGGCGAAGGCGAGGGAGGTGGCGCGGCCGATGCCGCCCGCTCCTCCGGTGACGATGGCGGACTTGCCGGCTAGACGCATTCGGGATCTCCTTCGATGGGGGCCGCGGTGGCGGCACTGACAGGGTAGATGCTCGCCGCGGCGGGCCCGGTGACCACCGTCAGGTGGCCGGCCAGCCGCGCGTCGAGCGCGGGGTCGCCGGTGTCGACCAGCAGGGGCCGGCCGGCGAGGTCGATGAGTTTCTGCTCCGTGGCGACCACGAGCAGGGGATGCGGCCCGAGCGCCGCGACCACGCGCGGGGAGAGCTGCTGGTTGCCACGGCCGAGCACGAAGCCCTGGCCGCCGATCACGGTCACGACGGCCCGGGCGGCGTGCCCGGCGATCGCGGCGAGGGCCTGGTCAGCGGTCACGTCGCGGGCGAGCATGCGGCCGTCCTCGATGACGTCGACGCCGAGGGGTGTGGTGTCGAGGCCGAGCACGCGGCCCACCTCGGCTGTGGTGCCTCCCGGGCCGAGCAGATAGCGCGTGCCCGGCCGCAGCTGTTCGACGGCTCCGACGGCGGCGCGGTGCACCGCCTCCCGCTCGCTCGCGGGGGTGGAGGCTTTGCGCGCCTGGGTGCGACCGGGCGCGGCGGGAACCGGAACGAGGGCGAAGAGCCGCGGGTCGGGCCGCCCGGCGCGCAGGGTCTCCTCGTCGAGGTCGAGCACCTCGGCCTCAGCGGTGGGGAGGGGATGGTCGGTCCAGGCGGCGGCCAGCGCCCCGGCCGCGGCGGGCCCGACCGCGAAGCAGCCCGAGTACATCTTGACCCCGGCGGGGACGCCGAGCAGGGGCACGCCCGCGGGGAGGCCGCGTGCCACATCCCGGGCCGTGCCATCGCCTCCCGCGAAGAGCACGAGATCCGCGCCTGCCGCGCCGAGGGCCATCGCCGCGCGCGCCGTGTCCTCCCCGGATGTCCCGCCGTCGAGGGGCGACTCGTTGCGGTCATCCGCGCCGAATGACCGCAACGACGCGCCCCTCGACGCCGGGGCAGGTCGCGAGTACACGACTCGGGGGGTCAGGCCGGCGGCGCGCACGGCATCCTCGCCCATCGGGCCTGCGGCCGTGAGCACCTCGGTGCCGGGATGCGCCGCCGCGAGCACGGCCAGCGCCTCCCGCGCCCGCTCGGACGCGCGCGGACGGCCGCCGCGGCGCAGCGCCTCCCGCTGCACCGCCGCGCCGTCGCTCCCGGCCAGACCCGCGGGCCCGCCGATCCCCGCGATCGGGTTCACGACGAGCCCGATGGTCACGCGGCGGCGTCCTCGTCAGTGGCCGCGCCCGCGGGAGCGACCGCGGCCTCCCCGCCGAAGTACTTGCGCTGGTACGCGCGCCAGGTGACCGCCCACCGCTCCGGGTCGTCGAGGTCGTCGTGGTGGGTGTGGTGCACGGTCTGGTTGTGCGGGGCGGTGCGCACGACCTCCGGGGTCTCGCGGGCCTCCCGCGCCACCTCGGCCAGCACGGCCGCGTACTCGTCGAGCTCGGCCATCGAGTACGACTCGGTCGGTTCGAGCGTGAAGGGCTGAGGCACCACATAGGGGTGGTGGCTGGTCCAGTAGTGCATCCCGAAGTCCGCGGCGCGGATGCCGATCTCCTCCGAGCTGATGCCCGTCTCCTCGAACAGCTCCTGCCACGAGTAACGCACCTGCTCGATGCGGCGGCGGCCGGTCGCGTAGGGGGCGCTCGCTCCCGGGATCTCCAGGATGCGCTTCATCAGGTAGTTGTTGTTGAGCACGGCGGTCTCGGCCACCGCGCGCAGCCCGGGGGCGCCGAGCGCGCGGATCCAGGCGTAGGTGCGCACGATGTTCGGGATGACGCCGTAGAACGGCGCGACGGACCCGATCGACTGCGGCCGGTCGCCGTCGAGCACGTAGCGGTCGCCCACCTTCTCGACCACCGGTCCGGGCAGGAACGGCACGAGCGCCTCCGACACCGCGTTAGCGCCGGATCCCGGGCCGCCGCAGCCGTGCGGAGTTCCGAAGGTCTTGTGGAGGTTGAAGTGGCACACGTCGAAGCCGGCGTCGCGCGCCCGCGTGATCCCGAGGATGCCGTTCGCGTTCGCCTGGTCGTAGGAGGCGAGGGCCCCGACCGAGTGCGCCAGCTCGACCCACTCGCGGATGCGCGGGTTGTAGATGCCCGTGTCCTCGGGGTTGGTGACCATGATCGCGGCCGTGCGGGGCGAGATCGCCGCGCGCAGCGCCTCCACGTCGGGGTAGCCGTCGGCGTCAGGGAAGATCGTGATGACCTTGTAGCCGGCCATCTTCGCCGCCGCGGCGTTCGAGGGGTGCGAGAAGATCGTCGTGATGACCTCGTCCCGCTGCTCGGCCTCGCCGCGCGACGCGTGGTAGGCGCGGATCATGGAGATGTTGGCCCAGATCGCCTCCGAGCCGCCGCTGGTCTGCAGCGAGACGCGGCTCATCCCCGAGATCTCGGCGAGCATCCGCTCGGTGCGCCAGACGATCTCCAGCACCCCCTGGGCCGACGCCGGGTCCTGCAGCGGGTGCAGGTCGGTCAGGTCGGGGGTGCGGATGATCGTCTCGTTGACCTTGGGTGCGTACTTCATGGTGCAAGTGCCCTGGCCAACGTCGACGTTGAGGTCGGCGCCGAGGTTCTCCTGGCTGAGGCGCAGATAGTGCTTGAGCACGCGCATCTGGCCGATCTCGGGGAGGGCCGGGGGCGCGCTGCGGCGCAGGGAGGCCGGGAGGGCGGAGACGACGTCGCCGACGGCCTCCCGCACCTCGGGCTCGACCTGCGAGGGCATGACGCCGCGCTCGCCGGGGGTGTGCAGCTCGAAGACGATCGGCTCGTCCCAGCGCGCCTGGTGGAACCGGCGCAGGGCGGGCTTGGGGGCGATGGGGAGGCTCATGCGGCGTGCTCCTCGGTGGTGGTGGTGGTGGATGCTGTGGATGCTGCCGTCAGCGCCGCGCCGAACGCGGCCGCGAGGTCGTCGATGTCCGAGCGTGTGTTCTGCTCCGTGACGCACACCAGCAGGCGGGCGTCGTCGAGCGCCAGCCCGGGCTCGAACCCCTCGACGCGCAGCGCGGCGACGACCTCCGGGGCTGTCCGTGCGGCGTCGCTCAGGTCGAGCACGAACTCGCGCAGGTGGGCGGCGCCGTCCCCGTCGCGGACGCCCGGGAGCGTCGTGAGCGCCTGCCGGGCGTACGCCGTGCGGGCGAGGAGCGTCTCGCCCACCTCGGCCATGCCCTGCGGGCCCATCAGCGCCAGGTGCACGCCGGCGGCGATGCCCCAGAGCGCGGCGGCCGTGCCGACCCACTCCTTCCCTTCCTCGCGCAGTGCGAACGAGGTGCGGTCGTAGGCGACGTCGCCGAAGCCGTACTCGCCCGGGACGTCCGTCGTCGCCAGGCCGAAGAGGCGCGACGGCATCTCCATCACGAACCGGGTGTCGTCGCGCACGGCGATGAACCCGGCGTGCGCCCCGCCGTACCAGGGGTGGAGGCCGAGGGACTGGATGTCGCCGTGCACGATGTCGGCGCCGGCATCCGCGGGGGAGGCGAGCACACCCAGCCCGACCGGGTCCGTCCCTGCCACCAGCTGGGCACCGGCGGCGTGGGCGGCCTCCGCGAGCTCCGCGACCGCCGTCTCCAGGGCGCCGTGGAAGCTCGGGGTCTCGACCCACACCGCGGCGGTGTCGTCGCCGATCAGCGCGCGTGCCGTGGCGACATCGGCGACGCCGTCCACGGTCGGGACGATCGTCAGGTCGGCGATCGGCTGCACATAGTCGCGCACCTTGCTCAGCTTGTCGGGGTGCGCGTCGCTGACCAGCAGGATGCCGCGGCGCCCGGTGATGCGCGTCGCCATGGCGAGCGCCGTCGCCGCCGACTGGTAACCGTCATAGGTGGGCACGTTCACCACGTCGAGGTTCAGCAACTCCGCCATCAGCGACTGATACTGGAACAGCGCCTGGAAGCGCCCGTGGTCCTCGTAGGGCTCTCCGGCGTAGGCGGTGAGGAACTCGCTGCGGTTGATGACCTCGTCGACGACGGCCGGCACCGCGTGGTTGTACGTGCCGGCGCCCAGGAAGAGGCGGCCCGGCTCGACCGCGCGGTTGCGGCGCAGCAGGCCGCCGACGTGGCGCACCAGGTCCTGCTCGGCGACCAGCGGCTCCGGGAGGTCGAGGTCGCGGCCCAGCCGCAGGTCGGCCGGGACGTCCGCGTAGAACTCCTCGACGCTCGCCGCACCGACGGCGTCGAGCATCGCCTGCCGCGACGCGGGCGCCGTGTTCGGCACGTAGGGGTGGACGAAGGGGTGGGTCATGCTTGCCTCTCAGTTGGTCGCAGGGCGGTTCGCGGGATGCGCCACCACGGCGACGCCGAACGCGTCCAGCGGCAGGCCCGCCCCGGCGTCCGCGCCGGTGAGCAGGTCGGTGCCGCCCGGGATGCGCGGCGCGTTGCGCGCCTCCCGGCCGTGGTTGAGCACGAAGGTGTAGTCGGTCTCCCCGTCGGTGCGGGTCACGATCTCGAGGGCGCTGTCCGGTTCGCGGGCCGCCAGCCCGGCCGCGGCGAAGACGGAGGAGAGCACGGCGCGCATCCCCTCGTCGTCCAGTCCGGCTGCGAGGTACCAGGCGGCACCGGCGCCGTGGCCGCGGCGGGTGACCGCGGCCAGCCCGGCGAGCTCGCCGTCGGCGAAGCGGCCGAGCACCTCCGTGCCGTCCGCGGTCTCGATCCATTCGCCCCAGACCCGGGTGGAGTGCACGACGCCGCCGAGCTCGACGGTGCGGTGCCCGCCGTCCGGCAGCGGCCACCACTCGTCGACCTCGAGGCCGAGCAGGGCACGCAGCGGGCCGGGCGCCCCTCCCGGGTGGACCTGTTCGCGGTGGTCGACGACGCCCGAGAACGGGCCGACGACCAGCTGGCCGCCCGCCGCGACGAACGCCTCCAGCGCCGCCGCCTGCTCCTCCGTGGCCGCGTAGAGGTTCGGGACGAGCAGCACGCGGTGTTCGCCGAACGGTCCGGTCGCGCGGGCGACGTCCACCGGCTGTCCCAGGGCGAACGCTGCCGCGTGCCAGGCCCGCGCCTCCGTCAGCCAGTCGAGGCGCTGCGACGGCATCGACTCGCTCTGCGTCAGTCCCCACCATGCGTCCCAGTCGGCGACGAGCGCGACCTCGGAGCGGACGCGCGCGCCGCGCACCGGCTCCAGCCGCTTCAGCTCCGCGCCGAGCTCCTTCGTCTCCTGGAAGCTGCGGCTGCGCTCGCCGCGGTGGCCGAGCATCGCGGAGTGGAACTTCTCCGGCCCGAACGTCGCCTGCCGCCACTGGAAGAACATGACCCCGTCCGAGCCGTGGGCGACGGCCTGCAGGCTGCCGAGCCGCATCTGCCCGGGCGCTTTCGGCACGTTCACGTCGCGCCAGCTGACCGCGCTCGGCGCCTGCTCCAGGAGCAGCCAGGGGCGGCCGTCCTTGAGGCTGCGCATCAGGCCGTAGTTGAGGGCGGCGCCGACGTGGGCGAGGGGATCGGCGGGGTCGGGATACGCGTCGTCGGTGACGAGGTCCTCCGCGTCGGCGAACCGCCAGTAGTCCAGCTCGCGGAACAGGCTCATGAAGTTCGTGGTGACGGCGATCTCGGGCGTGACCTCCCGCAGCACGTCGACCTCCGCCTGGAACAGCTCCAGCAGTGCGTCCGACGAGAACCGCTCGAAGTCGACGATCTCGGCCGGGTTGATCGGGCCGGTCGCTGTGCGCGGGGGCTCGATCTGGTCGAAGCTCAGGTAGTTCTGGCCCCAGCAGCTCGTTCCCCACGCCGCGTTGAGGCCCGCGATGTCGCCGTAGCGCGCCTCCAGCCAGCGGCGGAAGTGGCGGGCCGACTCCGGGCACCAGCACCGCGAGACGTGGTCGCCGTACTCGTTCGAGACATGCCAGAGCGCGAGTGCGGGATGCTCGCCGTAGCGCTCCGCGAGGGCTCGCGTCAGTCGCAGGGCGGCCTCCCGGAACACCGGCGAACTCGGGCAGTACGTCTGCCGTGAGCCGAACTCGAGCCGCACGCCGTCCGCGTTCCACGGCAGCACCTCGGGATGCTCGCGCACCAGCCACGCAGGCGGCGTCGCCGTCGCGGTCGCCAGGTCGATGCGGATGCCGTGCGTCCAGAGCAGGTCGATCACGCGGTCCAGTCCCGCGAAGTCCCACACTCCCGGCTCCGGTTCCAGCAGCGGCCACGAGAACACCGGCAGCGTCACCAGGTTGACCCCCGCCTCCACCATCAGCCGCGCATCCTCGGCCCAGACCTCTTCCGGCCACTGGTCCGGGTTGTAGTCGCCTCCGTAGGCGAGCGCGTCGAGCCGGATGCTCCGGGGTGCGGGGATCGTCATCGGTCTCCTTGGACGTCGGTCGGGGGCGGTCTCTTGTGTCGATTCAGTGTCGACTGTATTCTGTATACAGTAACGCTAAAGCGATCGTCGCGACGGGTCAACCCCTAAGCTGGCGACCAGAGTCCGGCCGGGAGGGGTCACATGGCGATCGAACGCAAGAATCTGCGTTCCCAGGTGCGGGAGGAGCTCATCGCCCGGATGCGCGCGGGGGACGTCCGCCCCGGCGAGAGCATCAACGAGGTGCAGCTCGCCGCCGAGCTCGGCGTCAGCCGCACCCCGCTGCGGGAGGCCCTGATCGCCCTCGAGAGCGAAGGCCAGATCGAGAGCGAGAACGGCAAGGGCTTCCGCTTCGTGCCCCTCAGCGCCCGCGAGTTCGAAGAGCTCTGCCCCATCATCGTCACCCTCGAATGCCTCGCCCTCGATCTGTCGCCCCTCGACGACCTCGCCGCCCTCGGAACCCGTCTCGCCTCCCTCGCCGCGGACTTCTCCGACGACGTCGCCCAGCACGCGGTCGTCAACCGCAAGGACGACGAGTGGCACAACCTCATGCTCAGCGCGTGCCCGAACCGCACGCTCCTGGAGCAGATCACCCAGGTGCGCAGTGCCATCCACCGCTACGAGTCCCTCCTCGTCGGTGGCGAGGTCCTCGTGGAGCGCTCCGCTGCCGAGCACGCCATCATCGCCCGGCACCTCGTCGAGCGCGACGTGCCCGCGGCCAAAGCGGCTCTCGCGGAGAACTGGACGAACGGGGTGCGGCGGCTGCTGGCGGATGCGGGGATCAAGTGGGAGCGGTTGGGGTAGGGGCTGTCCGAGTACCCGATCGCTGAGTTCGGCTTCCCCGGCCCCACGAGGGACCGCCTGGTTGCCGCCATCCTCGCCGGCGAGAAGACGGCGACCACCTCGCTGCTCATCGAGTACGAACGTGAGAGCGAGCCGCTTCCGGAGGTCGGGGACCGTCAGGCGATCATCGACTCGGAGGGCGTCGTGGTCGCGACGATCGAGATCACACGAGTGGACATCCTCCCGCTCGGCTCCGTACCTCTCGCCCACGCCGTCGCCGAGGGCGAAGGATGTCGCACTGTCGAAGAATGGCGCGCTCAGCACGACGCCTTCTGGTCGAGCACGGAATTCCTCGACGGCCTCGGTGCGCCGTGGCCGATCATCGACGACCACGCAGTTGCCGTGCTGGAGCGGTTCGCTGTGGTGGCGCGGGTGTGAAGGTGTGGACTGGAGACAGTAATGCTCGGCCTGCTTAGCCGTCGTGAGCTCGATTCCCGTCGTGCCCCCGCGACGCCCATGATGCGTTTCTTCTGAAGGTGGCAAGAATGGCTTTTCGGATAACCAAATCATCATTCAAAGCTTGGCGATCCGCCCCAGATGTGATCAAGATCGCCGTTGCGCTCCTTGTTGTCACTAGTGGAGTGCTACTCGTTTCAGGAATCGTTGATATGGCTACTGGTTCGGCAAGACCGCTGTCTGACGCAACCGTCTCGCGAATGACCACTAAGGGGGAGAACCTCGGCGCGGATGTCGGTATCTTCGTGATCTTCCTCATCTTCGCGCTCATAATCGTGATCCTGTCGCTGGCCCCGGCGGCTCTGGGCCTCTTGATGTTAGGCGGAACTTCTGAAGCGCGGGTCGTCCTCATTGTTGTGGGACTTGTCGTTCTTGCTCTAGGGTCATCGGCGGGGAACATTCCGGTGGTTCTGACAGGCGTGCTGATCCTTGCTGCGGTAGTTCTCGCATACCTTCCCTCTTCACGAGCACACTTTTCAGGTTGAGTCCAGTATTATCGCTTTCCCCATCTCGTGTTGCGTACGCGCCGATCAGGTGGCCAAGGCATGACTGCCCGGTCTTAGACTTCGGCGAGATGCTCGCTGATCGATGTTATTGAAGGGTGTCATCCCCGATAAGCGAGACGGGGCGGCGGCGCGAGAGCGACGCAGGAGCCGTGGCGGCCTCCCGCCCGGGTTCGACGCCACCGCCTACGCGATCGAGCGGTTCTGCGGTCTCGCGAACCAGTGGTGCGGCATCGCGACGCGCCTCGACTATCCCGAGTTCTGGCTCGCTAGCGAAGCGGGTCGGGAACGAGTACAGGGGCAACCGGCCCGGCGTCCGCTACGAGTCCCTCCTCGTCGGCGGGGAGGTCCTCGTGGAGCGTTCCGCCGCCGAGCACGCCATCATCGCCTGGCACCTCGTCGAGCGCGACGTGCCCGCGGCCAAGGCGGCTCTCGCGGAGAACTGGACGAACGGCGTGCGGCGGTTGTTGGCGGATGCGGGGATCAAGTGGGAGCGGTTGGGGGTAAGGGGGGCTCGACGGGGACGCTTCGGCATCCGTTAGCATGGCGATCGCACCGCTCTCACGGCTGCCGGCGCAGCACACCGAACACCAGAGAGGCCGCCATGACCGACCAGACGCTCACCCGTCCCGGTGCCACCCTCGCCTACGAGGTCGACGGCGCCGGCCCCACTGTCGTGCAGGCCCACGGGCTCACCGCCGGCCGGGACGCCGACCTGGCCATCCTCGATGTCCGCGGTCTGGCCTCACGCGGCCACCGACTGGTCCGCTACGATGCGGCCGGCCACGGTGGATCCCCGGGTTCGCACGATCCGGAGCGCTACCGTTGGCCTGCGCTGGCCGACGACCTGCTCGCCCTGCTCGACACAGTCGATGCGGACGATCCGGTGGATGCTGTCGGCGTCTCCATGGGGACGGGCACCATCCTGACCGCCGCCGTGCGGCATCCCGAACGGTTCCGCCGGCTGGTGCTCGCGCTGCCACCGACCGCGTGGGGGACGCGTTCCGCTCAGGCCGCCGCGTACCGGCAGATGGCCGACATGATCGAGGAGCGGGGCTGGGACGCCCTGGTCGAGGGGATGGCGTCGTCGCCGATGCCGATGCCGCCGGTCCTGGAGGAACGCGGTGCGCCGCTGCGGACCCAGCTGCGACCGGAGACAGCAGCGACCGTACTGCGCGGCGCAGCTCTCTCGGACCTGCCGGAGCCGTCCGCCATCGCCGCCCTGCGGATGCCGGTGCTGCTGCTTCCCTGGACTGGCGACCCCGGGCATCCGCTCTCGACCGCCGAGCGGCTGCACGAGCTGTTGCCCGACTCGACGCTGGTGGTCGCCGAGCACGCGACGGACGCGGACACGTGGCCCGACCGGATCGCGGCCTTCCTCGAGACGTGATCGGGCGCGATCGGCCTGGTGCACGCTGCCGGTCGGCACGGCGCCGATGGTCATCCCCGGGGGAGCTCTGTCTGGGGCGCGTGCGAACGCAATGACCGCCCCAAGGATCATCCGATCCGCCCGCAGCGGGTTCTCCGTTTCGTCCATCGTGTGACTGCGGCTGTCCGCCGCGACCGGCGTGCCATGATGTCGCATTGATCACGACCTGGTCGGCCCACCGGGCTCGATCGATCGCCGGTGATCATCTCGTGGACGAGGGGATGGTCCGCGTCGGATCGCCCCGAACGAGACGGGGGTGTGCGGGTGCGACGTCGGGCGTCGCGGTCCCGCGCTCGGCTGCAACGCCGAGTGGCCCGGAGGCGTCCGAGAGCACTGCCCACGCAGGAGCCGCGCCGACGCTGCTCGGCAGCGGGTCGGGCGCGGGTGAACGCAGTGAGGACGGCGGCCGGCGGATGCCGGGATCACGGACGAGCGGTCGGCCTAGCCGCCGTTCGCTGACCGATCGCCCGTCAGTCCGCTGGACTGCCCGGAGCGAACGCGTTGCCGGGCCCGTGGATGCGCCCCGTGGATGGGTCGACCCAGTTGCCCGACCCGGTGGCTCGGTGCCAGCGTTTGTGGAAGGCGAGATCGGTATCGGCGGCGTCGACGACGGCCGCACCGCACAGGTCGCAGATGCGCAGGATGACGATGTCGCCGTCCGCGGTCGTGACCGAGACCGCGCCTTCCGGGAATACGACGCCCATCGAGCCCCCCTGTCTGTGACCGACCGTCGTGGTCAGGTTCCGAGACTGCCACAGCCGGAGCTCTACCGCGAGACCTGCACCGCCAGATCCACGAACAGCGCCGCGTGAAGCGTCAACGGCGAGGAACGATACAAGTATCAACACAACATCAACCTGGTCAACGAGAAGACGAATGAGATTGTTGGTCGCTATACGGCTAACGTTGTGGTGAATTCGGAGGGCAAAATCGTTACGGCGTACCCGAGGACGGTTCCGCTCTGGTCCGAGGACGATGACGATTGGCTCAAGGGATGACTGATGAATGACAGTGCGTTGTCTTCATCCCGCAAGAGCGCCCTTGAGAGTCGAATCTGGGCGGCTTTCGAGGCGCAGGATTTCGTCCTGGAGTGTAATCAACCCGCGGGTTTGCTCCTGGTTCGCGAGCCAACTCATGGGTCCACGCACAAGATGACTGTGGAATTCGATGTCGACAGAGCAGTCGCGGACTGGGATGAGTTGCTCGCCAATCGTCTGAACCCCATCGACCACAGCGGTTGGTCGGAGGTGGATTTCGTCGTGGCTGAACTCATCGAGCGGTTGTGGGATGGCGCCAGCACGGCCTCGGTCACTGTGAATCGCTTAGTCTACGAGAACACTTACTTCGAAGGTATTCCAAATCCTAAGCGTCGAGCTCGGCATGCATTCCCAGGTGAGGGATCCTTCAAATGGGTGCTCGACCGCAGCGAAAACCCGCCGGGCATTGGCCCAGGCTAGAACCGGCAGATCTCGAAACGAGCCGCATAATCAGCGGAATCAAGTCGATCCCCACTCATGGCGACACACAGAACCACAGTGAACCGTCCCCGGTTTGATGCCGCGTGGACGCGGCCCGGGCTCTTGGCCGTTGGTTCTGTGAGAATCGGGGTGCTCGTAGAGAGGGTTCTTTCTCATGCCGCTTCAGTATTCGGCGGGGTTTCGCATGCGCGCGTTGAAAGTGGTTGATGAGGACGGCCTGCGTCGACCGTGGCCGGTGAGTTCGATCTCCGCAAGGGGATTCGGAATCGAATCTGACGACTGTGTCGCCACTCTCAACGGATTGCGCATGAAGCTCGTCCTTCACGAGTCGGGCTGCACATCATATGAAGCCCACAATGGGTGCCGCGCGCATGTCGGTGCAAGTTCTGGGCAGTGTGTGGGGAGAGCCAGAATTGACTGACGAGACAGCGATGCCTCCGCTGGCGCCGAAACCGGTGCGAGGGCCTTCAGCGTATGAGCTGAACCGAATCGCCGTACCTCCGATTTTCATCGGTTGAGGCTTCGGTCTTCTTTCGCTCCCTATGAGAGCCGGCCTGCTCGGACATAGTCTCTCTGTCTTCACGGCGATCGCCGTCGCCGCGTGGTCCGTTGGCGGGGTCGGTCTTCTCGCCCTCGGGCTCCAGAAACTTCAGGAGCGGAGAGAGATGAAAGCGGGCTACGTCACACTCGAGGGCCATCTTGAACTTCCCCGGCTCGATCGCCGCACCAGCGTGGTGATTCGGATGCCCGGCGCGCCGGAGCCGACGCGTTCGCAGATCACGGCCATCCGACGGAGTGCGCGCCGCGGGCTGCGTAAGCCTGAGCGGGACTGAGCCTGACAGTTTGCGGAGTACCAACCCAATGGGGCCACGATTACGTATAAGGAGCGGGACGTGAACCCAGCTGGGCCCGCCGAGCGAGACGCGGAGAGAATAGTCACCGGCATCGACGGGTCGGCGTGGTATGCAGACGATCACTACGCAACCGTTGTAAGGATTCGATAGCGTGAGCGAACGCGTCTTTTTCAGCTCCTACTCTGCTCAGATCGAGATTCCGCGTTACCGACTCCTGAGAGATGGGTTCGTCGCACCCAGACTGGACGGACGCCGCATGCGATCGTGGGACACGTTCTATTCAGAGATTGCAGCAGCTTGCCAGTTCCCCACCTATTTCGGCCGGAACTTTGCTGCGACTGCCGATCTGCTCACCGACTTCGAATGGCTGCCGGCCGGAAAAGGCAGAGTTCTCTGTATTGCTTTTGCGGATGACGTGCTCGTCGACGAGGATGCTGAGGAATTGGGATCCGCAGTTGATCTATTCGAAGGTGCTTCAGAGTACTGGCGCGGCGGGACTACAGATCGCGACATCTGGGGCAACGAACTCGGGGCGTCGGTGTTCGCCGTCGTCCTACATTCCGCTCTTGCTCCGGGCGACGGTTCGCTCGCCCGCTGGCGACACTTGGGTGGAACACTTACGTCATTCGACAACTTCTAACTGGACGTGGGGTCGTACTCGAGTATTCCTGGGAGGGACTGTTGGGTTCAGCTGGGCGTGGTGACCGGTTGCGTACATTCGCATGGGTTCCTGCTGCACTTTGGGCGGGTGTGCTGCTCGTCTCGGTGCTCACGGCCGTTGGTCGGATTCAAGTACCGGGATTCCTGATCGCCTGCCTCATCGTCTCCATCGCCGCGTGGGGAGGCTCGCTCATCTGGCTATCTCTCAACGATCGAACGAAGTCGACTGTCAGCTCACGTGGCGTCTTCCGCACCTTAGCGGCGGGTTTCCAGCGTGATACGTCGGCGTTGAGCTTCGTGCTCCCCATCATGTGCCTCGTAAGTGTCGGTGTGTTCGTGGCCGGAGCGATCGTGCTTCCGCGAGGAACAGGATTGGAGCAGGTCGGGGACACGTACTTCCAGACGGGAGAGAACGGCCGACAACTAATTCCCGCGAGCGCAGCCCTCTACTTTCAACTTGCGCGGGACGTCCTGGTTCCGACAGGCCTCGCCTTGATTGCCTGTTGTCTTTCGACGCTCACACTCAGAGGTGCTGCGCGTTCGCTTGAAGCCCATCTGTACGGGGGCTAAGTCATGTCGCGTGAAGCCTCCCCGGTTCTCCCCACTGGGTTACGACCGTGAGGATCGCAACGCATCAGGAGCCGGTATGGCGATCGCGGGCCAACTTCATCTTCCACGCATACGTGGACGGGGACCCCAACTATAGGGAGCAGCTATGGGGCAGGCGTGTGGAGCCAGGCCTGGTCGAGTTGTGCTGTATTCCCTTCCTGCTGTATGACATTGCGCTCGGCGATCTGGTTCGAACTAACGATCAGAACATCCTGGAAGCGGCGGTCGAACGTCGGGGTCGGGTCGCATTCAGGTTTTGGCTGCACGAGGCCGAGTTGGGACCGAGCAAAGAATTGGCATCGCGTTTAGTCGATATGGGGGCGCTTGTCGAGTGGTCATCACCGCACCTGCTATCCATCGACGCGGCGGATCAACGGCTGGCGCGTGTAGTGGCAGGTGCGCTCTCGGAGCTTGAGAATGCCGGAATAGGGGTCTATGAGACGGCCGACAGGGCCCACCCCAGTGGCGTGGGTTCGACCGACGGCGATGGTCACCGTTCGGTGTAATAACGGTCAAAAACGTTAAAAACTATGGATCCCAGGATTACGACCAGGGCTCACAACGTCCTAGGCAATGTCGTCACCGGAGCTGCAGATGACGTCTAGTTCAAGTAGTCCCCCGGAGGGACCGTGGGATGTCTCAGACATTCGCGCCGCCTATCTGCAATCGCGCCTCGGTGTGGGTGATCGACCGGAGACCTACCCCGCGCTTGCCGCTCAAGTTCTCGCCGATGGCACTGACGGCTCTGAGCTCTCCTATTTGGCTGGGCTGAGTTCGCACGATGAACCTTGGCGCATCGTCGATGCTTTGGAGCAAATCGCAGAGCGTTGCAATTGGGTGAGCGAGGACGATACGGCAGACGTCCTGTTGTTGGCGGATCTTTGGGTCGAGCAAGCTGCGTTCGGAAAGCTCGATCTTCTGCTCATGGCGAAACTGATCGCGGATGACCTCACTCGGCGCATCGGTGTCGCCAGCCTGTCCCGCTTTCTTCCAATCATCGGCGTGTATTGGAGTTGGGAAGAACGCACGATGAGCGAGGCGATCGCCCGCGGTGAACTCGCCGAGTTGGTCCAGCAGATAGTCCACATACCGAGGCCGGACAGCGAATAATGGCTGATTGATGAGGTCACTGTGACTCCGCGCGCCAGAATTTCTTGGGGGAGCGGGCGGGCGGTGCCGCTGGTGTCGATGCCGGCACGTTGGACCGGACCTGTCGCTCAGTGCAGGTGGGGCGGGCCGGGGTAAGTGTGGAGGGACCGTGTTCGCCGTCGTCCTGCATTCCGCTCGTGCTCCGGGCGATGGTTCGCTCGCCCGCTGGCGACACTTCGGTCGAGCACTCCCGTCACTCGACGCTTTCTCGTCGAGCGGGGAGTTCGCCCAAGCTCAGGAGGTAGTCGATGAATGAGAGTCAGCTGATTCGCGCTCGAAAGAAAGCACTTCACGAGAGGATCTGGGAGGCGTTTCGGGCCGAGGATTTCGTTCTGGACGTCGACCCGGTCCTCGGCGCTCTCGTCGTGCGTGAGCCTCGACACGGGTCGAAGCATGAACTAACCGTGGAGTTCGATGAGAACCGCGCCGTCGCGGACTGGGACGACCTGCTCTCACATCATGTGAATCCATTGGATCGATCGGCCTGGGCTGAGGTGGAGGTGGTGGTCGCAGAGATCTGCGATCGCCTCTGGGATGCCGGCATGGTGGCATCTGCCAGCGCGGATCGCCTGGTCTACGAAGGTGGCTATTTCAATGGAATCCCGAACGGAGAGCGTCGCGGAAGAACAGCTCCCCCCGGGGCTGAAGGCTCACTCCGATGGGAGCTAGAAGACGAATAGGGCTCGTCGAGGCCCGCTGGTGACGTTCCGAAGTAGCCGCTGCGGCTGCTCGAGAACTGTACGAGTGGATCGGCCTGACTTTCGTCCTATGGGGAGCCTTGTCAATGTCGCGGCGACGTTCCAGTCCACGATCCCGCGGGAGAAGCTTTTGTGACGACGTGGGGGTGGTGGGCGTGCTATCCGCAGTATTTTCGTGACTGGGCGATACGGCTGCTGTCGAGGGCGGTAAAGAGGATCGGACCTGACCACAGCGAACGTAGGCCGGACATCGGCCCAAGCTTGAACCCGCAGCGCTACACGCCGATCTCGAAACGAACCGGACGAATAGTCAATCCAGGGATAGGAGAAGACTCGACAATGACGGCCAAGAACAGTCCAACTTCGTCGACTTTCGAGAATGAACTCCGACTTCTGTCCAGGGCCAACGAACTTCCCTTGTACGAGTTCGACCCCTTTGACGAAAGCTTCTTTCTCGAGTGGTCGCTCCTCGATGTTCGGCTAGTTGCGTTTCGGTCTCGAATAGGTGTTCTCGTGGCCTCGTGGGGCGAGACCGAACCAGTCAACTCGGCGCTCCTCATCGGCGATGGCGTCCTGGGCATTCATGTGGCAGGCCCCCGTCAAGTCAACGAACTCACCGCTTGGACCATGGGGCGAACCTCGTTTGCCGAATCACAAGCCGGTTCGTCGCTTCAGCTGCTTGACATCAATGACGCCGACAACAAGATCGAGATTGCGGCGAAGCGGATCGAGATTCGACTCGGCTACTGCGCTGTACTTCGGTCGCCGCAGCCCGATTTTGTCGACCTCTCGCCGGAAGATGCAATGAAGGCCACCCCGAACTGGGCCTCAGCCTTCCAACCGACATTCGCGGCAGCAAGATGATCCCATTACGGGAACCCGTGTAGGAATCCTGTGATGGATGGCGTTGGGCGAGCTCGCTACGCCGACGACCTTGACGTCCTCAACGACTTGATGGATCAACTGAGGATGGTGAGATCTAAGGGCGGCGACGGCGAGTCGATTGGAAACCTCGACGACTGCATGGGCACATGACAAAACCGGTCCGCCATCGACTGGTCCGAATTCGGACCCGCTGGCGCTGGTGCTGTCACGGGGATAGTCATCCTAGGAGGAATCATTGTTTCGCCGATCGCGACAGCAACTGGGTGACCCGGTTGATGGTGTCATCCTCAGCGCGGGCTGCACCTTTCCAAAGGCGACTGACGAAGTCGAGTTGTTGATTCCGAGCGTCGCGAGCGTACGCAAGTCTGAAAGCGGTGGCGTGATTGCGGTTATTTCACCAACGACTTCATTCCGAATCGCTGACGCCACCGATAGGCAGTCGCAGTTCTCAGACGCGTTCGACGCCATCATCTCCAAAGTGGATGCGCATGGAATCGATGCGGCATTCCTGACGCGAAATGACGGCGACCTGTGGGTATCAGTGTCCCTTGCTTCAGCGAGTGGGCAAGCTGGGATCGTCTTCACACCGGCGATGGTCGCTGCGCTTGCTATGCGAGGTGGATATATAGACGTCGACGCACTTGCATGAGCACCGTGCACACGCTGTTTCCTGTCGGCCGACTCGGTTCTGGCGCTGGACAATCCGCAACAGAACAACGGCACTCGTACTCCGCGAACAACCGAGTGACCAATAGCGGTCCAAAGCTGGAGCGCCACGGATCCGACCATCACAACCACTGTGGTTTCGGGGGGACTGGGTCTCGGCCTCTACATCGGTGCAGGAGGCACCTACACCTGGGCGTTGAGATGAGTTCCTACCACCCTTCCCGGTGCTCGCCGTCTGTACGATGTACCGTTCAAACGCCGGCAACCAAGCGCATGGAATCGGGTCGAGGAGGTGCATTTGGCTAGAGTTTGGAATCGCTCGGAGCGTTCATGGCGAGCGGTTGGGATCTCCCTGATAGTAGGATGCGCAACGGTAGGGTCAGCAGCATTTGCGGTGCCGGAGCTGCAAAATGCAACGGTTGGTCTGATAGCTGCTCTCTGTGCGGTCGTCTATTCGGTGGCGGTGTTTGCTGATGCGTTGGTTCGATGGGGAGGCCGTTCGTTGATCCCGCTTCGTGGCCGAGTCAGTATGTACGGTCGGGTACGCCGCTATACCAGTGGGCTTCGCGGAAGGGCGTTGCTGGCAGCTCTGGCAGTGCTCGCCCTGGGGTTGGGGTTCGCGGTTGTCGCATCACTTTACAAAGCCCTGTTGGCTACTCCGGCGACGTCGTGGGGCGGTTTGGCGATCGCGATCTGGCTCTCGGGTGCCGCGATCGTCTGGTTCTCCGCGACTACGCAATCCACGGGCGTCCAGAGGATCCACGACCGGTAGCAGATTCCGGCGGCGGCCTTCTGATCGACGCCCGGGCCAAGCATCCGGAGCGCGACGTGCCCCAGCCGGGCCCGCCGGGCGAGACGAGGAAGGGATAGTCTCGAGTCCCCCTCACCGCGGCCGACCGTCGTGGTCAGGTTCCGAGACTGCCACAGCCGGAGCTCTAGCGCGACACCCCCATCGATGACAAACCGGATACTCTTCGTTCAACCATCAAATGGAGGTGATCCGGATTCCGTCGCGGCCCCATCCATTCTGGATGTCCATTTCGTTCACCTTCGTCTCCGCGGTGGCAGGGCACCTGATCGCGATGATCCCGTCCCTCGGCCTGACGGAGCCGCTGTTCAGCGGCTTCTACCTGGCGTTCCTTATCGCTTGGACGATTCCGGCTGCGCTTGCGGCGGGAGCGATCCTCGGATTCTACGGGTGGGTGGTACCTGCCACCGCCCTCCGATCACATCGGACAGGGGCGATAGCCGAGACGCTCATCGTCGCCGGCTACGCCGTCGTGGCGGGGGGATGCTTCGCAGTAGTCTTCGGACGGCTGTGGACGACCGCCGTGTGGTGGGGTACCGCGTACGGAGCGGCGGTTGGCGCCCTTGCCGGCATCCTGATCGTGCGCGGCGTTTTCGCTCGAGCCCGATGGGAGTCGTCTCGTGATGGTCGTGCAGCCGTCGTGGACGAACCCGCTGAGCGGCGTGGAGAGATCGACGTAGCGAGCTGAACGTGTCTCGGCTCATCGAGACGGTGTCCGAACAGGGCGGGAGGGGCGATCGTGCGCAGGAAGCTGCTGGTGTTCGCGGTGCTGGTTGGGCTTCTGAGCACTCTCGTGTACCAGGGCGCAGGACTCCTGGAAGTGGCGCTCACTGATGCGAGCCACGTCGTCTGGGGCTGGGTCTTCGCGAGCTTGGTGCTCGTCGTACTGCCCGGTGGACTCGCGTTGGCGCTGTGGCTGGCACTGGTGGGTCTCATCTCGTTCGAGCAGGCCTCGCTCAGGCGGCCGGGCTCGGTGGCGGTCGTCCTTGCCAGCGCGATGTTCGGCGCGATACTCATCTGGTTCGGGGTCTTCTCCGCAATCCAAGGATCGGTAGCAGGGATGATCGTCGCGGCGCTCCTCGCGCTCCTCGTGGGCGTGACCACGTGGGTACGCTTTAGTTCGCCTTCTCGTGAGGGGAGCGCGCCGGCGACCGAAGGCGAGCGAGGTCGCAGGTAGAGCGCTACCGCGACACCCCCACCGCCAGATCCACGAACAGCGCCGCCGACCACCCGAACGCGGTCGTGGCCGTGCGCGCCTTCTCGCCCGTCGCCGGGTTGAAGTACTCGTGCGGCCCGCCGCCGTGGATCACGAGCCGCAGCGTCTGCTCGATCAGCTCGCGCGCACGCTCGGCCTGCCCCGACACGGCGAGCCCCTCGGCCAGCAGCGCGTTGACGTTCACCCATACCGGGCCGCGCCACATGCGCTCGTCGGAATATGACGGGTCGCGGCGCGCCACGGTGGGCACGGTCCAGGTCGACGCGAACCGGTCCGGGTCGTCCAACGCGGCGAGGATACCGGTGACGTAGCGGCCCGGAAGTCGGCCCGTGAGCAGGGGCAGCAGGGAGACCACCGCCTCCGCATCGACCGGCGTCCCGGCGCCCGCCGAGCGGAAGAACCCGGCCGAGTCGTCCCACATCCCCTCCAGCAGCTCCAGGGTGCGCGCCGAGCGGGTGGCATGCCGGGCGGCACCCGCGGCGTCGCCGACGGACCGCGCGCGGGTCGCCAGCAGGTCGTCCTGCACGATCAGGTAGGCCGCGAGGTCGGGGGAGGCCACGGGCAGCTCGGCGTCGAAGACGGGGCTGTCGTCGAGGCCGGAGGAATAGGGGTGGCCGTACTCGGGCATCCCGTCGCCGTCGAGGTCGGAGTGCGCGAACCACCAGTCCTGGCTGCGCGCGACGGTCGCCCAGGCGGTGTCGAACCAGGCCGGGTCGTCGACGAAGTCCTCCAGGCGGCGCAGCGCCCAGGCGGCGAGGGGCGGCTTGGTCAGCGGGATGGGCGCGGACGGATCGGCGATGGCGGAACCGGCGCGGCGCAGGTTCTCGCGGTCGCCGGGCGGGAGGTCGTCGCTGGAGGCGAGCACACCCTCGTCGTGGACGACGTCCGGCAGCTGTCCGTCGGCCGTCGGGAACGCGAAGGCGAGCTCCAGCTGCTCGCGGGCGAGCTCGGGGTCGCCGTGGCGGAGGCCGGAGGCGATGAAGTAGGCGTCCCACTGCCACAGACCGACGTACCCGATCTTCGACGGCACGACGGCCCGGGCGCCGCGGCCGGGCAGCGACACGATGTTGGCGCCGAGCACCCACCAGCAGAAGGCGGTCATGTCGGCGAGGTCCTCGCGCACGGCAGGGGTGCGCTCGAACCACGCATCCCACACCCGCGCCGTCTCATCGAGCGCCCGCGCATGTCCCTCGGCGTCGGGATGCTCCGAGACCTGTGCCACGAATCGGGCGTCCGGCCGGAGCTCTGTGGAGGCCGGAGTCACGGCGATGCGCAACGCGGAGGACGTCCGCACGGCCGGTGCGAACGGGAGGTCGAGCTCGGCCGACCAGGCGACCGTGCCGTCGCCGCCCAGGCTGAGGGCGTCCGAGCCATCGAAGGTCAGCGTGACTCCGGCCTCCCCGAACTCGATGCGGTCGGCGGTCACGGCGGTCACGGCGGCCGCGCGGCCGGACGGTCCGAGAACGCGCAGGGTGCGCACGAGCACGCAGTCCTCCAGCCGTCGCTCGTACTCGGCCAGCCGCACCGTCACCCCGTCGCCGGCCCGCTGCACCAGGATGCGCGAGCCCGGGAAGGTGAACGGCGCCGACTCGAGGTCGAGGAACGGGGAGACCCGTGCGGCGGTCGCGGCGGCGCGGCTCATCGGCCGCCCAGCCCCGACGCCGCCATCGAGTTCAGGATGCGGCGCTGGCCGATCACGAACGCGATCAGCATGGGGATGGTCGCGATGGCCGAGGCGGCCATGATCAGCCCGTAATTGACAGACCCGTACTGGCCGCGGAAGCTCTGCAGCAGCAGGGGGACCGTGAACAGGTCCTGCGAGTTGAGCAGCACGAGTGGCAGCAGGAAGTTGTTCCAGGTGCTCAGCGCCACGATGATCGCGAGCGCGCCGAGGCCGGGCTTCAGGTTCGGCAGGATGATGCTCCAGAAGATCCGCCAGCGGCCCGCGCCGTCGACGAGCGCCGCCTCCTCCAGCTCGCGCGGCAGGGACAGCACGAACTGGCGCATGAGGAACACCGCGAACGGGTTCGCCAGCGCGGCGGGCACGATCAGCGCGAGGTGCGAGTCCACCCACCCCAGCTTCGCCATCAGGAAGTAGAAGGGGATGAGCGTGACCTGCATCGGGATCATCTGCGTCGCCAGGAACAGCACGAAGAGCACCTTGCTGCCGCGGAACGGGATGCGCGCGAACGCGTACCCGGCCATGGCGGCGGTGACGAGGGTGCCGACGACGACGAGCACGGCGATGTAGATCGTGTTCCAGTACGCCTGTCCGAACGGCACGTCGTTCCAGGCGTCTACGTAGTTCTGCAGCGTGAACGGCTGCGGCCAGACGCTCAGCGGGTCGTTCAGCAGCTGCGGGAGCGACTTGAACGAGGTGATGAGCATCCAGAGGAAGGGGAACACCATCGCGAGGCCGCCGAGCAGCAGGACGACGTGCAGCAGCGCCTTGCGGGTGCGGGAGGCGGCGCGGCCCGGGTGCGCGTCGGGGATACGGGCCGGGGATTCGGTGGGGGCCGTGGCCGTGGTCATGCGGCACCATCCTCGTAGTGGACGAACTTCTTCTGGGCGGCGAACTGGATGCCCGTGATCACCAGCGTGATGATCAGCAGGATGATCGACGCGGCGCTGGCCGGGCCGAACTGGAACTTGCCGAAGCCCAGGTCGTAGATGTGATAGACGATCGTGCGGGTCGCGTTGTCGGGTCCCGCGTTCGCGGTGAGGATGAACACGGTGTCGAACGTCTGTAGCGAGCTGATGAACGCGATGACGGTCGAGAAGAAGATGATCGGTGACAGCAGCGGCAGCCGCACGCGGAAGAACAGGGTGATCGCGCCCGCGCCGTCGAGCCGGGCCGCCTCGATCACGGCCGGCGAGATGTTCTGCAGGCCCGCCAGGAAGATGATCACGTTCAGGCCGACCGATGACCAGATGGTCACGATGCAGACGGCGATGAGCGCGAGGTGGGGGTCGCCCAGCCAGTCCGGCGGGGCGGTGTGGAACACGTTCGCGATGAACCCGCTCAGCACGCCGTCCTTGCGGAACAGCTGCTGCCAGATCATCGCCACCGCGACCGACGACGTGACGACGGGCGCGAAGAACAGGATGAGGTAGAGCGTGCGCGTCTTCAGCTTCTCCAGCGCGACCGCCAGCACGACGGCGAGACCGAGCCCGATCGGCACCGTGATGAGGGCGATGAGGAGCGTGTTGACGATCGACCGTCCGAAGAGCGGGTCGCTCAGCTCGGTGCGGAAGTTGTCGAAGCCGACCCAGCTGAGGTCGTTCAGGCCGTCCCACTGGGCGAACGCCAGCACGAGGCTCGCGATGAACGGCACGACGACGAACAGGGCCATGCCGAACAGCTGCGGGCCGACGAAGACGTAGCCCCAGCGGCGGTCGCGACGCCGCCAGGCGGACTCCTTGCGGAGCCCGCCCGGCGTCGCGGGAGGAGTCTCGGCCTCGGGGGCGACCAGTGCTTCCCTGACTGCGCTCACGCTCGATGCCTCACTTGCCGCCGGTCTTGTCGGCGATCATCTTCGCGACCTCGTCGAGCGTCTCCTTCGTGGAGGCCTTGCCCTGGTAGAGCGCGAGCATCTTGTCGCTGATGTCGCTCGAGAGGCCGGGGACGGAGGCCTCGGTGGCGTAGTCCTCGAAGCCGATGTCGCGCATGTCGAGCAGGGTCTGCGCGTGCGCGGGGTAGCCGTCCAGCACCACCGAGTCGCCGCCGCTGATCGACGGGACGGCGTTGCCGCCGCCCTTGAGGCGGAACGTCTGCCCCTGGGCCGAGAGGAAGTTCGTCCAGAACTCGAACGCCGCATCCTTGTTCTTGGTCTTCGCGTTGATGGCGAGGTAGCTGACCGCGACGCCGGTGGGCGCGGCCTTGCCGCTCGGGGTCGGCCACGGGGCGACGTCGTAGTTCTCGGGGTCGCCCGCGGCCTTCACCGTGCCGATCGTGTAGCGGCCCTGGATGAAGAAGCCGGCCTTGTGGGTGACGAACACGCTGTCCGCGCCCGCGCCCTCCGGGAGGGTGTCGGCGACGACGAACGTGCCGTCCTGGAAGTTCTTGGCCAGCACATCCATCGCCTTCACGCTGGTCGGGTCGGTGTTGGCGACGAACTTCCCGGAGTCGTCGAACGCCTTGCCGCCCTGGGACGAGATCCAGCTGTAGTGGGTGGACCAGTAGTTCCAGAACATCGAGCCGGTGAGGCCCGCGTCGTGGAGCTTGGCGTTCATGTCGAGGAACGCCTCGGTCGTCCACTTGCCCTCGGCGGCGAGCGTCGCCGGGTCATCGGTGACGCCGGCCTTCTTCAGCGCCTCCTTGTCGTACCAGAGGGCGTCGGGGTTGGAGTCGTTGGGGGCGGCGTAGATCTCGTCGCCCTTCTTCGTCGCGCCGAACAGGCCCTGCGCGAAGTCCTCCGGCTTGGTCTTGCTGGCCGACGAGTTCATGAGCGACGTCAGCGGCATGAGCGCCTTGGAGTTGACGAACTGCCCGATCTTGTCGTCGCCGATGTAGAACACGTCGGGGGCTGTGCCGGAGGCCAGCTGCGCGAGGAGCTTCGTGTGGTAGTCGCCGTAGTCGGCGACCGGCTGGAGCACGACCTTGATGTCGGGGTGCTCCTTCATGAACTGGGTGTCGAATTCCTTGTACCTGGTCAGTTCCTCGGGGGTGCCCCAGGTGGACCAGACGACGGTCTTGGTGCCGCCTCCGCCCGATCCGGAGCACGCCGCCATGCTGAGGGCCAGTGCGGCGGCCGCCGTGATGGCCAGCGCCCTTCTCACCTTTGAGTCGACGCGAGACATGAGTACCTCGTTCCTTGAGAGTCTCTGCTGTGGTGGTCTGTATTCTGTATACAGTAGGCAGCGAGGGGATGCAAGCCTTCCAGGGATTCCATGGGGCGGCGAGGTAGTTTATGCATGTGAACGATCTGTCGCTGGACCCCTCCCGTACCGCGCTGCTCCTCATGGATCTGCAGCCCTCCATCCTCGCTTCCCACCCCGACGCCGACGCCTTCCTCGCCGAGCTCGGGTGCGCTCGGGAGGCCGCTCGCGCGGCCGGAGCCACCATCGGCTACGTGCGTGTGGCCCTCTCGGAGGAGGACGCCGCCCACGTCCCCGCCCACTCCCGCTTCGCCGCCGCCGCGGAGCGCGTGAGCGAGATCGGCCCCGACCACCCCGCCGTCTCGGTCGACCCGCGCATCGCCCCCGCCGACGGGGAGATCGTCGTGCGCAAGTCCCGTTACGGCGCCTTCAGCACCACCGACCTGCACGAGCAGCTCCGGGCCCGCGGCATCGACACGCTCGTCCTCGCCGGCATCTCCACCAGCGGGGTCGTGCTGTCCACCGCCCGCGACGGCGTCGACAAGGACTACCGCATCGTCGTCCTCTCCGACGGCACCTTCGACCGCGACCCCGAGGTCCACCGGGTCCTGACCGAGAAGGTCTACCCGGCGCAGCAGGCCGCCGTCGTCACCATCGACGAGCTGATCGGCGCGCTCGCGGCGGTCTGAGCCGGCGACCGCTGCGCTTCGGGACGTCCGCGGTCGTGCGCCGCACCGCCGATGTCCCGCGGGGCCGCGGTCCCCTCCTGGGTCGTGGGCGCGCGGCGGACGAGGCCGTGTCCACCGATCGGCGGACACGGGTGACCCCCGGCCGCCGGTGCCGCGCCGGGCCGCCGCCCGGGAGGCTGGGAGCATGTCAACCTCCTCGTCCCGTCTGGCCCTCGCCGGGCTCATCCTCGCCGTCTCCATGACGACGATCGATCAGACGATCGTCGCCCTCTCCGCGCCCACCATCCAGCAGAACCTCGGGCTCAGCCACGACGGGATGCAATGGGCGGTCAACGTCTACCTGCTCACCACCGCCGCGTTCTTCCTCCTCGGCGGCCGCGTCGCCGACGTCGTCGGTCACAAGCGGATGGCCCTCGTCGGCATCGCCGGCTTCGGCATCACCTCGTTGCTGTGCGGCCTGGCCCCAACCGGCGACTTCGCCGAGCCGTGGCTGGTCGCCGCCCGCGCCCTGCAGGGCGTCAGCGGCGCGATCATGTTCCCGGCCGCGATCGGCATCGTCGTGGAGGGTTTCGCGCGCGAGAGCCGCGGTCGCGCCATGGCGATCTTCTTCGCGATCACCGGGGCGATGACCGCGCTCGGCCCGATCGCAGGCGGTTACCTCACGCAGTGGACGTGGCGCGCGATCTTCTGGGTCAATGTGCCGATCGCGGTCGCCGCCTTCGTCATCGTCGCGATCGCCGCGCGTCCATCGGCCCCGCGGCACGAACGCATCGACTGGCTCGGCGCGGTCGTCGTCGCCGCCGGGATGGGGCTGATCGTCTTCGGCTTGCAGCAGGCGAGCCCCTGGGGCTGGGCGAACGCGGCCGTCATCGGTTCGCTGATCGCCGGCGCCGCCCTGGTGGTGGTGTTCGTGCTCCTCCAGCGCCGCACAGCCCAGCCGCTGGTGCAGCTCGCCGCGTTCCGCGATCGCGGTTTCACCCTCTCCACCCTCGCCACGCTCTTCTCGTCGGTGGCCTTCATCGCGACGTTCTTCTTCCTCAGCGTCTACGGGCAGGTGTCGCTGGGCCTCTCCGCGGGCCTGACGGGGCTCCTGTTCCTCAAGTTCTTCATCGGCTTCGTCGTCGCCAGCCGCATCGGCTCGGTGCGGTTCGACAAGAACGGCGCGCGCGGGGTGGTCCTCCTGGGCGGCCTGGTCGGCGCGGTCGGCTTCGGCTGGCTCGCGCTGAAGGCCACCGACCTCGACTTCGACGCGACGTCGTTCTTCAACCAGCAGACCTGGCCGATCATGGTGGCCGGCGCCGGCATCGGCCTGATGTTCTCCGCCGTCTCGACCGACGCGGTCAACCGCGCGATCGGCGCGAGCTACGGCGAGGTCACCGCGATCTCCCAGACGATGAAGAACTTCGGCGGCGCGCTGGGCCTGGCCGTCTTCACGACGATCGTCACCTCGCGCCTCACCGACCTGCTCACCGCCTCCTTCGAGAAGATCGGCGGAACGGCGGCGGACGCGCAGAGCGCGGTGGACCGCATCAGCGGGGCCTCCGGCGACGGCGGCTCCCTCGCGAAGGTGCCGACCGCGGTGCGCGACCAGATCATGCACGCCGTCGCCTCCGACTACGCGGGCGCGGTGCAGTGGGCGTTCTGGGGGATGGCCGGGGCGATGCTCGTCGTCGCCGTGATCGGCGTGCTCTATCCGGCGGGCCGCACGTCGGTCGCCGAGGCCTCCGCGGCCGAGGCGGAGCGAGCGGCTACAGTCTGACCGTGCAGCAGCAACGACGCGACGGGCAGTTCTTCGAGCTCCGCGCCTGGATCGCCTACTCGGCGGCCGCGACCGTCGCCACCGTCGTGATCATCCTGGCGAACCCGTACACCGGGTTCGCCAGGTCGGTCGCGTCCGCCGCGATCATCCTCATCCTGTTCCCGCTGTTCTGGCTGGTCGTCCGGCTCCGCCGCGACGGCGACGACGGCCCGTGGGACGTCGGCTACTGCCTGCTCGCCGCGGCCGGCTACCTCGTCGCCCTCTCGATGAACGACTGGGCCAACGTCGCCCTCTTCGTGCTGTCGCCCCAGTTCTTCCTGCTGCTCTCGATGGTTCCGGCGTCGATCGCGATCACGGTGGTGAACGCGGGAGGCGTCCTCGTCCGCTGGGCGATCGGCGACCTCCCCGGAGACTCCATCGTCGACGCCGGCGCGATGACCCTGCTCGTCATCGCCTTCTCGATCTTC
Source organism: Leifsonia sp. ZF2019 (assembly GCF_019924635.1). NCBI lineage: Bacteria > Bacillati > Actinomycetota > Actinomycetes > Micrococcales > Microbacteriaceae > Leifsonia > Leifsonia sp. ZF2019. The sequence goes on along the minus strand of NZ_CP065037.1, from coordinate 4,084,629 downwards.
TTCGGCCACCGCATCGCCGCCGTGAGCAAGCAGAGCGCCGAGCGCGGGAGGCTGATCGACCGCCTCCGCCAGCAGCAGAAGGAGATCGCCGAGCTCTCCGAGCAGCAGGGCGCCGCGAGCGAGCGGGAGCGGATCGCGCGCGAGATGCACGACACCCTCGCGCAGGGCTTCACCAGCATCGTGACGCTCGGGCACGCCGTGCAGGGGGAGCTCGATGCGGATCCCGCCGCCGCGCGCCGCCACGTGGAGCTGATGACCGAGACCGCGCAGGAGAACCTCCAGGAGTCACGACGTATCATCGCCGCTATGACGCCGGGCCGGCTCAGCGGCTCCGCGCTGCCGGAAGCGCTCGAGCGCGTCGTCGCCCGTTTCGCGGAGGAGACCGGGGTCGGCGCGGGCTTCGTGGTCGATGGTGACGCCCGGCCGGCCCCGCCCGCGGTCGACGTCGTCGCCCTGCGCGTGCTGCAGGAGTCGCTGTCCAACGTCCGCAAGCACGCTGCCGCCCGCACGGTCGATGTCGAGCTCGCCTACCTGCCCGACGCCCTTCGCCTCCGCGTGACCGACGACGGCCGCGGCTTCGACCGCCACACCCCGCGCGACGGCTATGGACTCGACGGCATGGCCGCCCGTGTGCGCGAGGCGGGAGGCGCCTTCAGCGTGGAGTCGTCTCCCGGCGCCGGCACGGGAATCACGGTCGAGCTGCCCGCGCCGGCCGTCGTCGGCGCCGCGTCGGCGTCCGCATCCACCGAGGAGCCCGCATGATCCGCATCGTCCTGGCCGACGATCACCCCGTCGTGCGGGAGGGCATCCGCGGCATGCTGACCGGCTACGACGACATCGACGTGGTCGGGCAGGCCGCCAGCGGTCCGGAGGCCGTCGCCCTCGTCGCGACCCTCAGGCCCGACCTCGTGCTCATGGACCTGCGGATGCCCGGCGGCGACGGCGTCGCGGCCACCCGGGCGATCGCGGCCGCGCACCCCGCCACCCGTGTCGTCGTGCTGACGACGTACGAGACCGACCAGGACATCCTGCGCGCGATCGAGGCCGGAGCCAGCGGCTACCTGCTCAAGGACATCGCCCCGGCCGAGCTGGCCCGTTCCGTGCGCGCGGCGGCGGGGGAGACCGTGCTCGCGACCTCGGCCGCCACCGCCCTGCTCGGCAGGCTGCGCGGCGGCGGCGCGCCGCCCCCTCCCGCCCTGTCTCCCCAGGAGGTCAAGGTGCTGCGGCTCGCCGCCGACGGCCGCACCAACGCCGCGATCGGCGCGGAGCTGTTCATCGGCGAGGCGACGGTCAAGACCTATCTCAGCCGCGCCTACGAGAAGCTCGGCGCCTCCGACCGGACCTCGGCCGTGCGGCGTGCCCTGGAGCTCGGACTGCTCGGCGACGCGCCAGAATGAGCGCATGGCAGTGGTGAGGACGGAGCGCGGGCTGGACCGGCTCGTCAACTTCTCGGACGCGACCGTCGCGATCGCGATCACCCTGCTCATCCTGCCGCTGGTGGATGAGGCGGGCCAGGCCGCGAAGGAGGGATTCGGGCCGTGGTACCACGACCACTACTGGGATGTGATCTCCTTCGCCATCTCCTTCGTCGTGATCGCCCGGTTCTGGATCAACCACCACCGCATCTTCGAATGGGTAACGGACTACACCACCCGGATCATCTGGCTGAACTTCCTGTGGCTGGCCGCCATCGTGGTCATGCCGTTCACCACCAACCTCCTCTCTGGCAGCAACCAGCACGACGGCGTCGTCTACGCGGTGTACATCGGCAACATGCTCGTGGCCTCGCTCACGATGCAGGTGATCGCTGAGATCCTCCGGCGCTCTCCCGAGCTCGTCCGTGAGGACGCCCGCCCGGCCATGAACGAGTCGCGCGGCTGGTTCGTCGACATCCTCATGGCGGCGGCCCTGGTGCTGGCGGTGGTGTTCCCGCAGATCGGCATCTGGTGGCTGCTGCTGCTCTTCCTGCAGGGTCCGCTGTACGCGGTGACGCGGGCGCTCCGTCGCCGCTCGGCTGACTGAGAGATCTTTCAGACAACGTCCTCTCCGCGTTCACGGAGGGTTCACGCCGCCTCGCTGGGCTGGGGTGACCTCACCAGATACGCGAAAGGACCTCACGCAATGTCCCGTGCCCTGACCCGGCTGCGCGCCGGAGCGGTGATCGCCGCCGCCGGCGGCATCCTCGCCGCCGCGCTGATCCCCGCCTCCGCGCTCGCCGCCACCTCCGACAACGGCGGCGCCGCCCGCAACCCCGACGACTCCACGACGGCGCTCCGGCAGTCGATCGTGAACGGTCCGGCCAAGAACGTCATCCTCCTCATCGGCGACGGGATGGGCGACAGCGAGATCACGGTCGCCCGCAACTACCAGTACGGCGCCGGCGGGATGCTCCCGGGCATCGACGCCCTCCCGCTGACCGGCCAGTACACCACGTACTCGCTCTACAAGGACGGCGCGAACAAGGGCAAGCCCGACTACGTCCCGGACTCCGCCGCCACCGGCACCGCGTGGGCGACCGGCACGAAGACGTACGACAACGCCGTGTCGGTCGACATCGACGGGTCGCCGCAAGCGACCCTCCTCGAGCTCGCCCGAGCCAACGGTCTCCGCACCGGCAACGTCAGCACCGCCGAGATCCAGGATGCGACCCCGGCCGTCGAGGTCGCCCACGTGGGCGCTCGCTCCTGCTACGGGCCCGACAGCGCCAGCTGCGGCTCCGACGCGCTCGAGAAGGGTGGCCTCGGCTCGATCAGCGAGCAGCTGCTCGACGCGCGTGCCGACGTGACCCTCGGCGGAGGCTCGACCTCCTTCACGCAGAAGGCGAAGGCCGGGGCGTGGAAGGACCAGACCCTCTTCGAGCAGGCGGCCGACCGCGGCTACCAGGTCGTGAACGATGCGGCCGGGCTCTCCGCCGTGACGGCGGCCGACGAGAGCAAGCCGCTGCTCGGCGTGTTCACCCCGGGCAACTTCCCGACCCGGTATGCCTCCACGACGGCGACCGTCGGCGGGGCCGACGCGGCTCCCGTGACCTGCTCCGCCAACCCCGACAGGCTGGCCCCGGAGCTCTCGCTGGCGTCGCTGACGAACAAGGCGATCTCGCTCCTCGACACCGCCGGGAGCAACGGCTTCTTCCTCCAGGTCGAGGGGGCGAGCATCGACAAGCGCGACCACTCGGCCGACGCCTGCGGCCAGATCGGTGAGACGGTCGACCTCGACGAGGCGGTGCAGGCCGCGCTCGCCTTCGCGAAGAAGGACGGCAACACGCTCGTCATCGTGACGGCCGACCACGCGCACACCAGCCAGATCGTGGACAGCACCCCGCCCGCGACTCTCAGCACGGCGCTCACGACGGCCGACGGGACTGTCATGAAGGTGGCGTACGGCACCGCGGCGGCCGGCGGCTCGCAGCAGCACACGGGTGCGCAGCTGCGCGTGGCGGGCTACGGCCCCGGCGCGGCCGACGTCGTCGGGCTCACCGACCAGACCGACACGTTCTTCACCATCGCGCGCGCCCTGCAGCTGGAGCGCAGCTACGCGGCCCTGAGCGCCGGCGCCTCCGTCTCGCTCCCGGCTCGCACGGTCAAGCCGGGCGACCCGATCAGCATCGGTGTCGTCGGCTTCAACGGCGACCGCCAGGTGAGCGGCGTCCTGCAGTCCGACCCGGTCGACCTCCCGCGCACGGACGTGCTCGGCGGCGCGGCCACCATCACGGCGACGGCCCCCACCGAGCTCGGTCAGCACACGATCACCGTGACGGGCGCGCAGAGCGCGAAGTCGGTGACCCTCGCGTTCGAGGTGACCGCTGACGGCCAGCCGACCGGCACGCTGCCGGCCGCGACCGGCGGCCCGGGGTCTGGCACTGCAGGGGGAGGCTCGTCGAACGCGCTCGCGTCCACCGGTTCCGTCGTCGCGCCGATAGTGGCCGCCGCACTCGCGCTCCTCGTCGCCGGCTACCTGCTGCTCGGCCGCGGTCGCCGCTTCGGCTCCCTGCCGCGCGCCTGACGCCGTCGCCGTCGCATCACCGCGCGACGCGGGGTGGCGCGACGGCGGCCTCCGGTCTACTGTCGGCCCAGACGGACTCAGGAGGACCGGATGCGCTTCAAGACTTTTCTCGTTCTGATCGCGATCGCCACGGCTTATGTGCTCGGCTCGCGGGCCGGCCGCGAGCGCTACGAGCAGATCGTCGGCGCGGTCAGCTCGTTCTGGAACGACCCGAACGTGAAGAAGACGCGCAAGAAGCTCAAGAAGGCGACCCGCTAGGCCGGTCAGGGAGCGGTGCGTTCGATGCCCGCGATGAGCGCGCGGATGGCGAAATCGCGCCGCGTCCGCTCGTCGGGACCGGTGAGGAGCGCGGCCTGTCGGCGCACGCGCGGAAAGCGCTCGGGATCGGCGTTCTCGTAGGCCGAGAGAACCTGCTGACGCTCGCCGGCACCGCGGTCGCCGCTCGCGCGTACGGTGCGCTCGATCGCGGACGAGGCGGCGAACTGCGCGATGAGGTCGACGCCCAGCGCGGCGCGCTCACCCGGAACGCCGCCGTGTTCCATGAGGGAGAGCTCGTGTTCGGCGAGCCTGAGCGCACCGGGAAGCACGGGGATCGTGCCGAGTGCGACCGAGCCGAGCCCGGCGTAGCGCTCCAGGGTGGTGATCGTATTCGCGATCGTGTCGGCGAGCGCCTCGCGCCACCCACGTTCCCGGCCGTCCGCTTCGACCAGTTCGACCTGCGCGTACGCGGCGTCGAGCACGTGCTCGAGCAGCGCGTCGCGGCCGGCGAAGTACGCGTAGAGGGATGCTGCTCCGGTCTCCACCCGCTCCGCGACGTGCCGGAGGGCCACCGCGTCCGCGCCGCGCTCCTCGATCAGACTCAGGGCTGCCTCGACGATCGATCGGGAGGTGAGGGGGGCCTTCGCTGATCGTCCCCGTCGGGCGCCGAGGGTGTCTGCGTGATCGGACATGGGGGAAGCCTATCAGTTGACACGAACGTCATTCGTGACGAATACTGTTCGCGAACGTTGTTCGTTGAGCGGGAGGTTGTCATGGCGGTACTCGTCGTCGGTGCGAGCGGAGCGATCGGAGGCGCGGTCGTCGCCGGGTTGATCGAGCGGGGTGTGGATGTGCGCGCGTCGAGCCGCACGCCGGCGAAGCTGTCCCTGCCGGAGAGCGTCCGGGTGTTCGCGGCGGACCTGAACGAGCCCGCGTCGTTCGCCGCCGCGCTGGAGGGCGTCGACCGGGTCTTCCTCTACGCGGACCTCGAGCATCCGGAAGCGCTGGTCGCGGCGTTCGTCGCGGCCGGGGTGCGGCATGTCGTGCTGCTCTCGTCCTCGTCCGTGACGTTCCCCGGCGCCGCGGAGGACTTCAACGGCTCCCGATTCCTGCGTGTCGAACGGGCGATCGAGGAGTCGGGGGCGGCGTACACGTTCCTCCGTCCGGGCGGGTTCGCAAGCAACGCCGCGCGGTGGAGCTGGAGCGTGCAGCGGGAGAGCGCTGTGCCCCTGCCCTATCCGGAGGCGGTGCAGGTGCCCGTGCACGAGCAGGACATCGCCGATGTCGCCGTCCTCGCCCTCACCGGCGACGCCCTCATCGGCGAGAAGCCGGTCCTCACCGGTCCCGAACGACTCACGCTGCGGCAGCAGGTCGAGACGATCGGAGCGGTCATCGGTCGCCCGGTCGTGGTGATCGAGCAGACGGAGGCGGAGTCCACGGCGCTGCTCTCGCAGCACGTGCCCGAGGTGTGGGTGCGGCAGATCGTGAAGGACTGGCGGGAAGCCGTCGGCGCGACGCCGGCCATCTCGCACGAGTACGAGCGCCTCACGGGCGCGCCGTCCCGCAGCTTCCGCACCTGGGTCGAAGACAACGTCCACCTCTTCCGGTGAACGTCTCTCCGAAGCGCCCCACTGGCCGCGGGTCGGCGGCCTACGGCTCGTCGGTGTCGGTGTACTCGCCCTGCGGCGCGTCGGCGGCTTCGTCGACGTCCGTGTAGGTGCCCTCGATATCGGTCTCGGGCCCGGGATGGTCCTCGGTCTCGGTGTACTGGCCGTGGACGGTGCGCTCGTGGGGGGCCTCGCCGTCGACCTCGGTGTAGCTGCCCTCGAGGTCCTCGCGCGGCGTGTCGGCCGGGTCTGCTGGGGTGCTCATGATGCAGACATTACGCCCGGCGGGCCGCCAGGAGTAGAGCGCCGCCGATTCGGCACGGAATCCGAGGCTGGCCGCACATCGTCGCGGAGCGGTACCCTGCGCGCGCGAGGGTCTGCGCGAGAGGGGTCTCATGGGCTGGTTCAGCACGCTGTTCGGTGCGCGCCGCGGGGGCGCCCCCGAGCAGGACATCCTCGAACTGCGCATCCACGGCATCAAGAACACGCCCCCCGCCGAGATGCTCGGCGTGCCCCCGGGGGAGGTGCGGCCGGATCAGGCGGATGAGAACGGCGGCTTCTTCGTGCCGACCGTCGACCCTGTCGACCCGACCGATCCGGCGTACCCGCCGAGCCGTATCCGCCGCGAGGGGTACTCCTGGGGACTCATGGCCCGGTACGGCGGCGGCGCGCTCGTCGTCGTCGGGCAGTTCTTCGTACAGCTCGCGTGGTTGCTCATCCTGCCCTTCGGGCTGTGCAACACCGCGTACTGGACGCGCCGCATCCCCCGGCAGATCGTGGCAGGAGAGTGGCGGGCCGGGCGCGGCGCAGCCTCCCTCCGCGTCTTCGCACTCTGCCTGACCCTGCTCTACGTCTGCGCCCTGGCCTCGGTGGCGCTCGACCTCATCGGCTCGCAGTGCCTGGCCGGCACCGCCTCCTGCCCGTCGATGCCGGGCTGGCTGAACGACTTCTTCGCCCTGCCCGATTTCGACCGCCGGGGAATCCGGCTGGCGATGCTCTCCCTCGTGCCGGTGCTGGGAGTCGTCGTGCTGCTGGTGGTCTCGCACACGGCGCGCACACGCTACGAGGCCGGGATCTTCGGCACGGTCGACAAGATGCGCCACGCGGAGGAGCGCGGCGGTGCGGCGGCGGCCGATCCGAACGGCCGCACACCGCTGGCGACGGAGGGGTTCTGGGGGATGACGAGGGTCAGGCTCCCCTCCGAACTGCTGCACCTCGCCGGCTCCCTCTTCCTCGTGAGCATCCTGCTCGGCTGGGACGACGTGTTCGCGGCGTGCTCTCGCGGCAGCAGTCGCATCCCGGCGGCGTGCTGGGGCGGGGAGCCCGCTCCGCTCGCCCGATGGTGGGTGTCGGCGGCCGTCCTCGCGGCGATCGTCGGTCTCGTGGTCGCGATCGCCCGCGTCATGGCCGACACCGACACGGTGACCAGGCCGTCGCGGACCGTCTCGACCGCCGCGCGCCGCAATCTCGTCCGCCGCAGGCTGCGGCTCCGGGAGAGGTGGGCGGGATGGACGCTCCTCGTGTCCGTCGCCGTCTACGTCCTGGTGTTCGTGGCGGTCGCGGTGCCCGACCCGCACCTGAACTACGCGCGCATCCCGTTCCTCGGACTGGTGATCTCCCCCGCCATCGTGACGGGCGTGCTGCTGGCGATCGCACTCTCCGCCCTCGGCTGGCGGAGGCTCCCGGAGTGGCCGAGGTCCGCAGCGCGCGTGCGCGAGTGGCTTCCGGCGGTCGCCTGCATCGCGCTCGTGGTGGTCGCCGGGCTCGCGGTGGCGCTCGCGGTGCTCCTCCCCCCGGACGGGAGGCCGCCGGAGCCGCCCTCGATCATCGCCTACTCGATGAGCCTCGGCGCCCTCGTGCTGCTCGCGCTGGTCATCGCCTTCCAGCCGTCCCGGGCCCGGCGACGGGAGGTGCTCCGCTACGAAGGCTGGGGCGGAACCGGCCCGGGCGTCGTCCTGCTGCTCTCGCTGGGAGGCGCGATGCTGCTCTCCACGCTGGTGGTGCTCGGGGCGCAGTGCTGGCTCAGCTCTCCCGGCGCGGTCCCGATCTGCCCGCTCTCGCCGGGGGACGCGGCCCTGATCACCCCCGGCGCGTACCGCAACTTCGGCAGCACGGTCCCGGTGCTCGCGGTGCTCCTCCTCCTGCTCGTGGCCGTCGTCGCGGTGGCACGGATGCGCACCACGCCCCAGTTCACGACGCCGCGGACCGAGGGCGGCCGTCCGCTGCTCGCGCCGCTGCGCCGCTACCGCGACGGGCACGTGCCCCTGACGACGACCTCCGGCAAGCTCACCACCCGGATGCTGCACGCCCGCCGGTTCGCCGGTCTGTTCCACCGCGGCGAACCGATCCTCGGCGCCCTCGCGGGCCTCCTCGCCGTCGGCTGCGCGGTGGCGGTGTCGTTCCCGGACACCTGGCGCCCGACCGCGCTGCTCGACTTCGCGCTGCCCGCGCTCGGGCTGATCGCGGTGTCCGCCATCGTCACCATCGCCGAGAACGCCATCGCCACGAAGGAGCGGCCGATCGGGGTGATGTGGGACCTGATGTGCTTCCTGCCGCGGGCCGGCCATCCCTATGGCCCGCCGTGCTACGCCGAGCGCGTCATCCCGGAGTTGCGCGGCCGCATCGTCGCGTGGCTCGAGACGGATCTGCTGGCGGGCAGGATCGTCGACGGTCGCGACACGCGCTCCGAGCTCGAGAGGGCCGACGACGAGCTCGCCGCGCTCGGCACGCCGCAGCGGCGCAAGGTCATCCTGAGCGCGCACAGCCTCGGCGGAGTGCTCGCGGTCTCGTGCCTCTTCACGCTGGGGGCCGACACGACGGGCGGCCTGCGCAACGTCGGCCTCCTCACCTACGGCACCCAGCTGCGGGCGTTCTTCGGCCGTTTCTTCCCCGAACTGTTCGGCGGCGAGGTCCTGGGAGTGCGCAGGAGCGCCGGGCCATCGCTGTGGAGCGCCGACCCGTGGCTGCGGCAGGTCAATCGCGACCAGGCCGACCCTCCGGTCGAGCGGCCGGGGGACGGCCCGGAGCCGACGCTCCGCGAGCTGCTCACCCAGCCGGACGGCGAGATCGCGTGGATCAACCTCTGGCGCCGGACGGACTATCTCGGCTTCCCCGACGACTCCTACGACGACAACGACATCGACCGCGGCGCCGACGAGTTCGGGCCCGCCCGCTACCTGGTCAAGGTGGCGACGCATCCCGGGTATCCCGCGTCGGCGCAGTACATGACGGCTCTGCGGGATCTCTCCCGGCGCCTGTGACGTGAAGTCCCTGAGAACCCTTCCGCCCTTAAAACCGAGTGATGTAAGGTATTGCCACCGCCCGCCGACCACATCGAAGGAGAACCATGGTCGACCGTCTCGTCCGCGCACCCGAACTGACCACTGAGGAGAAGGCGTCGATCACCTCCGGCGCGAGCTTCTGGGAGACCGAGGCGGTGCAGCGCGTCGGCATCCCCTCCATCTACCTGACCGACGGCCCGCACGGCGTGCGCAAGCAGAGCCAGGGCGGCGACCACCTCGGCATCGGCGACAGCGTGCCCGCCACCTGCTTCCCGCCCGCCGTCGCGCTCGGCTCCTCGTGGGACGCCGGCCTGCTGGAACGCGTCGGCCGCGCCCTCGGCGAGGAGGCCAAGGCCGAAGGCGTCAGCGTGCTGCTCGGCCCGGGCATCAACATCAAGCGCTCGCCGCTCTGCGGCCGCAACTTCGAGTACCTCTCCGAGGACCCGATCGTCAGCGGGCGTCTCGGCGCGGCCCTGGTGCGCGGCCTCCAGTCGCAGGGCGTCGGCGCCTCCCTCAAGCACTTCGCCGCCAACAACCAGGAGACCGACCGGATGCGCGTGAGCGCCGACGTCGACGAGCGACCGCTGCGCGAGATCTACCTGCGCGGGTTCCAGCGCGTCGTCCAGGATGCACAGCCCTGGACGGTCATGTGCTCCTACAACCGCATCAACGGCGTCTACGCCAGCGAGGACCCGTGGCTGCTCACGACGGTGCTGCGCGACGAGTGGGGCTTCGACGGCCTCGTCGTCTCCGACTGGGGTGCGGTCAACGACCGGGTCTCGGCGCTCATCGCCGGCCTCGACCTCGAGATGCCCTCGACGGGCGGCTCGACGGACGCGCAGCTCGTCGCCGCCGTGCGCGACGGCTCGCTCGACGAGGCGGTGCTCGAGACCGGCGCGCAGCGCGTCATCGACCTCGTGCAGAAGTCGGTGGACAACCTCGACCCCGAGGCGACCTACGACGTGGATGCGCACCACGCGCTCGCCCGGGAGGTCGCCGGCCGCAGCATCGTCCTCCTCAAGAACGACGGTGTGCTGCCGCTCGCGGCCTCAGCGGGGCGCCGCATCGCCGTGATCGGCGAGTTCGCCCGCACTCCGCGCTACCAGGGCGCGGGCTCGTCGCAGATCGTCCCGACCCGCCTCGACAACGCGCTCGACGAGATCCGCGCGCTCGCCGGTGACGCCGAGGTCTCCTTCGCCGCCGGCTACGCGCTCGGCAGTGAGGGCGACGCCGCCTCCCTGACGGCGGAGGCCGTCGCCGCGGCGACCTCCGCCGACGACGTCCTGCTCTTCCTCGGTCTCCCCGGCGAGGACGAGTCCGAGGGCTTCGACCGCGAGCACATCGAACTTCCCACCGCACAGACCGCACTGCTGGAGGCGGTGCTTGCCGCCAACCCGCGCGTCGCCGTCGTGCTCTCCAACGGTGGCGCGGTGCGGGTCTCGGGATGGGCCGACCGCGTTCCCGCGATCGTCGAGGGCTGGCTGCTCGGCCAGGCCGGCGGCGGCGCGATCGCCGACGTGCTCTTCGGTGTCGTGAACCCGTCGGGCCGCCTGGCCGAGACTCTGCTGCTGCGCCTCGAAGACTCCGCCGTGTCGCTCAACTTCCCGGGCGAGAAGGGGCACGTCCGCTACGGTGAGGGCCTGTTCGTCGGCTACCGCGATGTCGACGCGCGCGATGTCGCCGTGAGCTTCCCGTTCGGGCACGGCCTCTCGTACACGACCTTCGACTTCGGGGCCCCTGCCGTGGAAGCCACGGCCGAAGGCGGCATCCGCGTCACGGTCGACATCTCCAACAGCGGCGCCCGCGACGGCCGGGAGGTCGTGCAGGTCTACGTCGCGCTCCCGGGCTCGGCGGTCACCCGCCCCATCCGCGAGCTGAAGGGCTTCGCGAACGTCGCCGTCGCCGCCGGTGAGACCGAGACCGTCGTCATCGAGATCCCCGCCGACGATCTGGCGTACTACGACATCGACCTCGGCGGCTGGATCGTCGAGGGCGGCGACTACGAGGTGTCGGTCGGCGCCTCCTCCCGCGACCTGCGCGGCACCGTCACCCTCGCGCTCGCCGGCGACGGCACGTCTGTACCGCTGTCCGCCGAGTCCACGCTCGGCGAGTGGCTCGACCACCCGGTCGGCTCCCAGGTGCTCGGCGCCGCGCTCGCCCAGTCGGGCGACGCCGCCATCTCGGGCCTGCTCGCCGACCCCGGGATGCGCCGCATGGCCGAGGCCATCCCCCTCGTGCGCGCCGCCGCCCTCTCGGGCAACGCCATCACGAGCGACCAGCTCGACCAGCTGGTCGCCGCGGCGAACGCGTAGAGCGGGGCCGGGATCGTCGGCCCGCGGGAGCGCGGGAGGCAGCGGACCCTTCGCGCATCGCCCCCCCCGGGTGAGGCGCTGAGCCTACGCCGGGGGCGGTTGCAGGGTGGAGGCGACCGTGGGGATGCCGCGGGCGGCGGCTTCGGCGAGCGGGTCGCCGAAGCCGCCGAACTGCACCCCTGCGCCACGCCCGAGTCCGGCGGGCTCCCGATCGATCGGATACACCTCGAGTTCGACGGACTCGCGTCCGCTCAAAACGACCCGGCTGTCCAGCGTGTCGACGTCCTCCCACCGGAACTTCGACAAGCCCCCGCCCTGCCAGTCGGGGCCGACGAGGCGGTGGTCCAGTCGCAGACGGTCGCCGTCGGCGATGTCGTGAGGGAAGACCCCGGTACCGGCGACGAGCGCATCCGCACGATTCCAGCAGGGGGCGGGCACGGCACGGATGAGACGGTCGAGTGTGGTCACGCGGTCGCGGATCGCGGCGGCATCCCACGGCTCGAACCCGTAGGCGAGGATGACGCCGGCGCGGATGACGATCGCGGAGCAGGGCGCCGCCGCCTCCAGTGCGGCCATGAAGTCCGCTGTCAGCACGTCGGAAGCGAAGGCCGGCAGGAACCCCTCGGCGGACCATCGCGCTCCCGCCTCCCCGGGCGCGGTCGTCGCCGGGAGCCGGATGCCGGCGTCGTCCTGGGTGCCGCTGCGGTCGACGAGACGGATCTCGGGCAGCGCAGCGGGAAGCGCGGACCAGACGATCGTCGTCTCCGTGAGGTGACCGAACACCGTCCCGTCGTTGGTGGTGCCACGGGCATACCCCGCCAGGCGGCCGGCGACGAAGGCCCGGTCGCCGACGGTTCCGCTGACGCCGTCGGCGAGCCCGACCGTCCAGACGGGCTGGATGCCGTTCGTCCAGGGCAGGGCTGAGCGACGTGTGCCGCGCAGCGCCGCCTCGCAGATCTCCTGCGGTGGCGGCGGGGTCGGGCCCTGCCAGACCCACCCGGCCGCCTGGGCGTCACGCGCGAGCGACGCGCGCGCCGCTGCCGCCTGCTTCTTCCTACTGCCGTCGAACATCACGCGGTCACCTTATCCTCGCCATCGATGACGATGCACAGGAAGACTTCACCAGCGCCGGCTCGGCATCGGCGATGAGCAACCGGAATCCCGACCCGCCACCGAGGCTGTCGACCCGCCGAGGCTCTCGACGATCAGCCGCGATGTTCATCAGATACGCCGCAAACCTACGCCGCTCTTCCGACGCGGTGAACCCCCTTGCGAGAGCGAGGGGGTTCGGCGTTTCGTGTGCGTCATGAGCGATCCGACGGAGCAGGAACCGATCGTCGGCCATGACCCCACCAACGGACTGGCCGGCGATCTCGAGGGCGACGACGGCGGCTCCGTGGAGCCGACCGCCGACCAGAACGTGATTCAGGAGGTCGTTCGCGACCTCGACCGCGACCGGGTGGACGATGCATCCGACGACGAAGCGGTCACTCCGTACAGCGAGGAGGGCACGCCATGAGCGACACCAGTGGACTGCAGAACGCCGACGCCGAGGGGGTGCCCGCAGAGGAGCGCCCCGAGCGCTTCGAGGCCGGCTCCACCGCCGATGCCGCCGACGCCCAGGCGGCCGAACCGCCGGAGACCGCGCCCGGCGAGGACGGTACGTCGGACGACGTCAGCGAGCCCGGCGAGACCGGTGTGTCTCCCGAGGGTGCGCAAGACGTCACGACCGCAGACACCACGGGAGGGGACGCGGCCGAGCCTCCGCCCGCCGACTTCGACCCGGCGCAGCAGCCGTCCAACCCCGATCTCGTGCAGAACACCGAGCCTCCGGACTGATCCGCGCACCGCTCCGGCCGCCGAGGCGGCCGAAAATCGCACGAATCGCGCCGAGGCGGCGCAGAATCAGCCGTCTCGGCGCGCCTACGACCGTTCGCGCGACGACAGGAACCAGCCGGTCCCGATGACCAGACCGCCGATCAGCAGGCCGACACCGACGGTCAGGACCGAGATCGTGCCGCCTGCCCGCGGCACGATGAGCCCGACGACGAAGAGCAGCGCGCCGACGTTGAGGAGCACCGCGGCGATCCAGCCGAGTGTCCTGCGCAGCGCCGCGTTCATCCCGGGTATCGTACTCGCCGCACCTGCCCGCGGGCTGACCGTGATCGGCGGGAGTGCGCGTGCCGCGATCAGGAGCCCCCGAGGTTGCCGGTGCCCGACGGCTCGGCGTCCGCGTCGATCGCCTCGTTGATGATCGACGACACGAGCGTCTTCCAGTCCGACCCCTCGCGCAGCGTCTCCGTCTGCCCGGGCGGCACCGTGCCGAAGACCGGCTCGTGCTCCTCGCCCTCCGGTGCGACCCGCACCAGCGTCCCGAGTTCGGCGTGGGACTCGTCCAGCACCACCCACACCCCCGGCGCCTTCTTCTCGACGTGGAAGACGCGCTCCCGGTACGGGAAGCGGACGCTGGACATCTCGAGCTCACTGGCGGACATGCTGCCCCCTTCGTCGGTTGCCGTTCTCTCAGCATCCAACGCCTGCGAGGGCTGCCTTGGCAAGACGCGCCCCGCCGCGGGAGGTCGGCCCGAGGGGCGCGATCAGTTGAAGATCGCCCACTCGTCCCGGCTGATCCGGGTCGGCTCCCCGTCGAGGACGACGTGCCAGCTGGTGTCGTCCCGGTGGAGATACTCGGCGAGGAGGGTGGTGTACGTCCACTCGTCCGCGTCCTTCGTCCAGCGGATCAGCGAGATGAGCTGACCCTGGCGCAGGGAGGGCACGGCGATGTACTCATCGTGCGTGGTGGTGCTCATGGCTGCATGCTAGCCCGAGGCGCGAACAGCTGGACAGAGCATGAAATGAAGAAGATCGCGTTCCACTGCCCCTTTCGGGGGTCAAGGAATCGCCACGCCGCGCGCGTTCACGGCTCGTTCAGGCTGGGGTGGTGGACTGTGCGCGTGAAGACGCGAATCGCGGAGTACCCGCGGCCCGACCACTTCCTGCTGCACATCAGCGACACCCACCTGCTCGCAGGTGGGGAGCGCCTCTATGGCTCGGTCGACAGCGACGCCCACCTGCGCGCCCTGCTGGCCGAGGTGGAGGCGTCAGGAGGCCGCCCGGAGGCGATCGTGTTCACGGGCGATCTCGCCGACCGCGGCCAACCCGGCGCCTACGCGCGGCTGCGGGAGCTCGTCGAGCCCGTGGCGGAAAGGCTCGGCTCCCGGATCGTCTGGGTGATGGGCAATCACGACGACCGCGGAGCCTTCCGGTCGGGGCTGCGCGGCGATGCGCCCACCGGCGAGCCGGTCGACGAGGTGCACTGGCTCGGCGGCCTGCGGATCATCGTGCTCGACTCGAGCGTCCCCGGTCACCACTACGGAGACGTGAGCGAGTCGCAGCTCGATTGGCTGGCCGCCGAGCTGGCGACCACCGCCCCCGAAGGCACCATCCTCGCGATGCATCACCCGCCCGTGCCGAGCGTCCTCGACCTCGCCGTCTCCGTGGAGCTGCGGGACCAGGCGCAGCTGGCGGAGGTGCTCGAGGGCAGCGACGTCCGCAGCATCCTCGCCGGGCACCTCCACTATTCGTCCACGGCGACGTTCGCGGGCATCCCCGTCTCCGTCGCGTCGGCGAGCTGCTACACGCAGGACCTCAACGTCCCCGTCGGGGGCACCAAGGGTCGCGACGGTGCGCTCGCGTTCAACCTCGTGCACGTGTACCCGACGACCGTGCTGCATTCCGTTGTCCCGCTCGGCCAGTACCCGACCCTCGACTACATCGACGCGGAGGAGTCGGCACGCCGGCTCGCCGCTGACGGCATCCGCATTCCGCCGGCGCGCCCGCGCCTGGACGCGCCGACCGAGCCGGTCACGCTCCCGGTGTGATCTCCTGCGGCGCCGTGATCTCCTGCGGCGCCGTCACCTCCCACGGCGCCGCGAACGGGAAGTAGCGCTCGAGGAAGTCGGTCACGACGCGGGTGCGCACCTCCGCCGGGATCTCGGGCTTCGACCCGTCGTTCAGGCAGAACATGTCCTGGTCGCGGCGTTTCAGCAGCCGTTTCATCATCTCGGGCGCCTGCCGCAGCGTCGTCTCGATGTAGAGCACGCGCGCCTGCGTCTGCGTGACCGCGCGGCCCGACATCAGCGCGTAGTAGTGATACAGAGAGTTCGTGACCGAGATGTCGGTCGCCGAGCGGAACGGGCTGGCCGCGGTGCGCCGGAACTCCTCGGCGAACTCCCGCTCCATCTCCTGCAGCACGTCGACCCGCAGCGGGGCCGCGCAGTGTTCCAGGTGCCGCGTCGTGACGGCGCCGAAGCGCTCCCAGAGCAGGCGGCGGTTCACCCGGGCGGCGTTCTCGAAGCCGCTCCGCGCCGGGTCCGACTCGCCGAGCCCGATGCGCGTGCCCGCCTCGACGAACTTCGTGATGCCACCGGGCGAGAAGAACACGTCGGGGGAGATCGGCCGGCCGAAGAACATGTCGTCGTTCGAGTACAGGAAGTGCTGCGAGATGCCCGGGATGTGGTGCAGCTGGGCCTCCACCGCGTGCGAGTTGTGCGTGGGGAGGGTGGAGGTGTCGGCGAAGAAGTCCTCGCTCCGCATGATGTGGATGCGCGGATGCTCCGCGTCGAGCCATGCGGGCACGGGCGAGTCGGTGGCGATGTAGATGTTGCGCACCCAGGGTGCGAACATGTGGACGCTCCGCAGGGCGTACTTCAGCTCGTCGATCTGCCGGTACCGTGCCTCGTTGTCGTCGCCCTCGCCGACGACATAGGCGGCCATCTGCGCGGCACGCTGGCGTTGGTACTCGGCGCTCGATCCGTCCACCCACGAGAAGACGATGTCGATGTCGAACGCCACGTCGCTCGCGAGCGGGTCGAACATGTGCTGCAGGGTGCGCCAGCGGCGGCCGTAGAGCTCCACTTCGGCCTCCACGGCCTCGCTGCGGGGCAGGCGCGTGCGCATGAGGGCGTTGGGGCAAGGGGCTTCGATCTCGTCGTCGCCGAAGCGCCAGAGCTCCAGCTGGAAGGCGGTGTCGGAGCCGTAGCGCAGCCGGCCGACCGGTTCGAGGCGCGGGCGGTAGAGGCGCAGGATGTCGGCCTTGCGCCGGGAGAGGCGCCCGTCTGCGATGAGCAACGCCTCGTCTCCCGGACGGCCCTCGGCGTCGATCGGGCGCGCGTAGAACGGCTCGCTCGCGAAGGCGTCGGCGAGCACGGCCTCCAGCTCCTTGCGCCGGCGCCGGTCGACGGCGACGATGAGGCGACCGTCGTCGCCGCGCACCAGCAGGAAGTCGAAACCGGCGGCCTCGAGGGCGTCGTGCACCGCCAGCAGGTCCTCGATCATCGACTCGCGCGGTGTGAACGGCCCGGAGACGAGCGTGAAGAGGCCCTTGCGGCGCACGACATCCCCGCGCTCGAAGCGGGTGAGGGACGGGTCGGAGCCGCCGGTGACGACGACGGGCTCGGGCTGGGCGGAGAGGGAGGCGGGCGGATGCTCTGTCATACGCTCCCCACTCTAGGCTGCGGCGGCGACAGCGGCAGGGGGTTGCGTTCCGCGCCAGGGGTGTAGCCTTCCCGCGTGATCCCGAACGCGCTGCATCACGAATGGCACGGCGACCCGGACTCGCCGAACCCGCCACTGCTCCTTCTCCACGGCGGGGGCTCGACGATCGCGTCGAACTGGGGGCTGCTGCTGCCGCGACTGGCGCCGACCCGCTCGGTGCTCGCCGTCGAGCTGCAGGGCCACGGCCGCACGGCGACCGGCGACGGCCCTGCCTCGTTCGAGCGTTCGGCCGACGACGTGGCCGCGTTGCTCGCGACGCTGCACTGCGGACCGGTGGACGTGCTCGGGTTCAGCAACGGAGGCCAGGTCGCGCTGCAGCTCGCCGGGCGGTATCCGGCAGCCGTGCGGCGGCTGATCGTGGCGTCGGCGCCGTTCCGCCGCTCCGGGATGGTGGAGGGCTTCTGGGAGGGGCTGGCCGCCGGAACGTTCGACGACCTCCCCGCTCCGTATCGTCGGGCGGACCTGGCTGTGAGCGGAGATCCGGATCACGCACGGAGGATGTTCGACCTCGATCGCGACCTCATGCTCGGGTTCCAGGATTTCCCGGACGAGCTGCTCGACGCCGTCACCGCGACGACCCTGGTGGTCGTGGCCGATCGCGACGTGGTGCGGGTGCAGGAGGGGGTGGAGCTCGCGTCCCGGCTGGCCGACGCGCGGCTGCTCGTCGTCCCCGGGAACCACGGGGACTATCTCGGCGAGGTGCTCGCGTCCGGTGGGGACGACGCGGCACTGCGTCGAACGCTTCCGTTCCTGGTTGCCCACCTCGACGCGAGATAGTGCTTTTAAGCCTCATTTGACTACGCAGCCCATATATAGGCATTCCGGAGATGCCGCAGTTGGGCCGCTGTAATGGCGTGAGTTCTCCTGCGTTGCCGTTCGGCCGGTGCTTGGTTGGTCATGTCCTCGACGATTCTGCATCTCACATGCAGTACAGCCGGGGTCATCCCGAACCGCATCGATCGCCCCGGAGCCCGCATGGAGTCCCTCAGCCGCACACGTCGTGACCTGCGGCGCCGCGCGACCCGCCGTCGTATGCTCGGTGCGCTCTCCGTCTGCGGCGCCCTGGCCGTGGCCGCGACCGCCGCGATCGTCGTTCCCGCCGTCACGGGCACGGTCGCGGCGTACACGGACAACGCGTACCTGAATCTGGGAGCCGGCGGAGGCAAGCCGATCGGGACGGGCGTCTACGATCTCGTGTTCCGGTGGCGGCAGACAGGCGACTGGAGCGTCGGCACGGAGCTCGGCGTGACGTCGTGGATCCAGGCGGACGACGACAGAGGGCAGGAACTCACCCTTCCCGCCGGAGCGTGCCCCCTTCCTCTGCGTCCGCAGTCCGATGCCTCGGGATCAAGCGCGTGCCGCATAGAGATCCATGTCGCCAACCGTAGTCCCGGTATCGCATCCACGCTGCAGGTGCGCGTCGATGCCGCACCCGGATCGGATGCGACGGCGGCCTCGGCGCTCAAGTACTCGGTGTACTCCGCCTTCCCCGCATCCGACAACGCGTCCGATCGACGCCTCGAGGCCTCCGTCCGATCGATCGGCGATGTCGTGCCGATCCGGGGTGCAGACGCCTTCCGTCCGCCACTTGCGCCCGGTCCCGCGGTCATGGGGGTCCCCGTGGTCGGGGGTCGTCTCGAGTTCGTCTTCTACCTCTCCGACCGGGGCGCCGCGCTCAACGCGGCGGTCGTCGGCAAACCCGTGAGCCTGCAGATCAAGCTCCACGGCCGATCCGTTGTCTCGCCCTAGCGAGCCACCCACACACGTCCGCGACAAGCAGCGGTACGGGTGCTCCCACCCCGGGACGCACCGAACTCACGAAAGGAACATTGTGCAGAAGACCAAGCACAACGGTCGCCGCCGGGCGATCATCGCGGGCGGTGCCCTCCTGGGCGTCGCGGCCCTCACCACGGCTGCCGGTTACATCGACAACGCCTTCCTGAACCTCGGTGGTGCGGGCGACGGCAACGGCAGCTTCGGAACGAGCAGCCCGCTCAACATCCAGGTCGTCGAGACCAATGCGGACTACACGCCCAAGTTCGAGACCTTCGCGGGTGCGAAGGCCGCTGGCGCCTGGCAGGAAGCAGATGACCCCGCGGGCGTCTCGTTCGCCATCCGCGGTTCGGACACCCTCATCCCCGGACACACCGACTGGAAGTCTGTCAACATCCCGTTCATCAACGACGAGGACAGCTCCACTGGAAACCTCGACGTCTCGCTCGCGGACCGCGGCGGCGACACCGCGCTGCGCGACGCGCTGCGTTTCACCGTCTCCCTGGACGGCGCACCGCTGCCCGGTCTGACAAACGTCGCGTACTCCGCAGTCGCCAACGCGAGCCTGGGCGAGATCGCGCCGGGGGAGGGCGGCGTCCTCACCATCGGTGTCAACCTGCCCGACCAGGGCTCCGACGCTGCGAACAACGCGCTCGCGGGTCTGACGTCGAAGATCCAGGCCGTCGTCCACGCGGCCAACTGATCGACCCCGACACCGGTGGCGGGATGATCCCCGATCGCCTCGCCACCGGTGTCGCTTCCTCCTCCCAGCCCGTCGACTGAGAAATGGTGCCGAGCGTGAACCCTCCCTCTTCCACCGTGCGCACGGAACGTCCTCGCGGACGCAAGCGCGCACTGCTGACCGCGAGTGCTCTGATCGGTGTCAGCTTCGTCTGCACGGCGGCCGTTCTCACCGGCTCGGCGCCCGTCGTAACCCATCTCGACGGGCGCACCAACTACATCGCCCTCCAGACCACTGCCGCCGAGATCGGCGCTGACTTCGCCGCCTGGCCGAGCGAGGCCGAGAACGCCTCCTTCACGCTCGACCTCGACGGCGACCGGCTTCTAGAGCGCGGTGTCGCGCACACCTTCCGCATGGCGGTGCGCAACGCGAGCCCGCGGCTCGCTGCCGAGCTCACCATGGCGATCACGCCTCCCGCTGCGGACACACCCGAAGGGCAGAACGCCCTGAGGCTCTTCGAGGAGCTGCGCTTTACCGTTCGGGAGGGTGATGCCGTTGTGATGGACCAAGCAAGCGGGGCCGATGCCGCCGCGCTTCTCCGCCGTCTTCCCGAGCCCGTGAGCTCCGGCGGCGTCCGCACCTTCGAGATCGACATCACTCTGCCGGTCGATGCCCCCGAGGACGTGGCCGGTCTGCGAACCGCCGTGCAGGTGGAGTTCACCGGAACGAGTACCAACCCCACCGCTCGATCGGCCTTCGAATGAACAGGAACGTCGCCATGCGCTTCTTCTCCCGCCTGCTGCTCGGGGTCGGCGCCGGTCTCGTCGCTCTCGCCGTGCCGACCGCGGCCCATGCCGCCGACCCTCTGCTTTCGGTGGAGAGCGCCACCGTCACCGTGCAGTCGCCGGCTCCGGGCGAGACCTGGTCGCAGACCTACTCGACGCGCAACGTCAGTGATTCGTCCGCTCGTGTGAGCGTCACGGTCGTCGACCGGGTCGGCCGTATCTGGACGGGCCCGCACCCGGTGACGGTGTCGAGCGGCGATGTCCGGGTGGAGCAGCAGTCGATCGATCTCGGCTCAATCGCTTCCGGAGCGACCGCCAGCGTCACTCTCGACTTCGGCCAGTCCTACGAGGCGGGCAACGAGTACGCCCGGCAGAGCGGTGACCTCACCGTCGTCTTCACGGCCGTCGCCGAGAGCCCGAGCGATTCGGGCGCCGGTGACCTCGCGCGCACCGGTGGAACGATCGCAACCGCCGCGATCGTGGTGGCCGTCGTGCTGGTCGCAGGCGGGGTGGTCGTGTTCGCGGTGTCCCGGCGCCGTTCGGAAGCTCGGCGAGGATGAGCCTCGGCTGGCGCATTTACGCGGTCGCCCGCAATGTCCTGCTCACGGTCGGCGCGATTGTGGGTGCCGCGTGCGTTCTCATCTTCGCCATCGGGTTGTACGTGGGTGTCAAGCCCTCCATCGTGATCTCCGGCTCGATGGAACCGACCATCCCCATCGGTGCGATGACCTTCTCCTTGGACCGGGCGGCCATTGATCTCGGGGTTGGGGACGTCGTGATGGTCGAGCGCCCGAACGACGAGGGGCTCGTCACCCACCGCATCGTGTCCATGGAGAAGTCGGCAGGGCGCACGGCGCTCACGCTCCAGGGTGACGCCAACGCCGTGACCGATCCTGAACCTTACGTCGTCACGAACGCCGCCGTCGTGTTCTTCACCATTCCCTACCTGGGCTATGTCGCCGATTTCCTGCAACGCCAAGGGATCCTCGTCGGTGTCGTCCTCGTCTGCGTGATCGCCGCGCTGCTCGTGCTCGACCCGGCCAGATTCGAGCGACGCCCCCAGGAGTTCGATCAGGTAGTCGAGGTCACTGCGGCGGAGGAAACACTCGTCGATGACGTCGAGAGCGGCTCCTCACGAGTGCCACCGAATTCCGGTCGACGAGCCCTGCGCAAGGAGTCTGCCCGATGAGTGTTCCCCGTTCCGTCCGCCGTCGACGTCGACATCTCAGGCCCGTGCTTCTCAGTATCGGCGGCGTTGCGGCTGTCGCGACTCTGATTACTATCGGAGCAACGGGCGCCGACTTCACCGATCGCGGCCAGTTCAACTACCTGGTCACGATGGGCGCGTCCACATCGTCGCCGACCTCCACCCCGACCCAGACACCGACCTCGACGCCGACGCAGACGCCGACGACCCCTCCCGGCTCCGGCAACGGTGTGCCGACCCAGAACTTCTCGAACGTCCACTCGCTGGCGCGCGCCGGCGGAACGCTCTACGGTTGGGCCGGCGGCCAGGCCTCCGGAGTCGGCACGTACTCGGACTCGCTGCAGCAGGTCCGCGTACCCGCGGGGACCACGTTCACGGAGATCGCCCTCGGCCCGAAGCACAACCTCGCCATCGACCAGAACGGCGACATCTGGGGGTGGGGCTACGGGCAGACGGGTGCGCTCGGCTCCTACACCGACCAGCCGACCCCGGTGAAGATCGTCTCGACCGCGACGAAGTACCGCAAGGTCGCGGCCGGAGGCTACCTCAACCTCGGCACCGGACAGAACCAGACCAGCACGAGCTACGCCATCGACACCAACGGCAACCTCTGGAGCTGGGGCGCGTGGAACGGCGGGGCACAGACGAGGTTCCATGTGCTGGGCGATTCGGCCAGCGTCAACCGGAATGCGCCCAAGCAGATCACGACCGGCATCGACTTCGTGGACGTGTCCGTCGGATGGGACAAGAACATGGCCGTCGCTCGCGACGGATCCGTGTACGCCTGGGGCAGCAACCACATGGCAGGGCTCGCCCTCTCGGACACCTACTCGACCTCCGAGGTCGTCACGCCGACGCGATCGCCCTACCTCTCCAACATCGTCAAGGTGGCGATGGGGGGCCGCACCGCCTATGCGCTGGATCGCGACGGCTACGTCTGGTCCTGGGGCTCGAAGAGCGGGACCCAGTCGAACACCACGCTCGGGTTGAATCCGACCACTGCGCAACTCTGCAAGTGGTCGAACGAGTCCGAGCAGAGCACCGCGCTCTCGGCGGTCTGCAAACCGCTCCGGGTCGGACGCGCGGCCGGGCAGGCCCCTTTCACGAACATCTCGGCGGGCGAGTCGCACTTCTACGCGCTCGACGCCAACGGCGCGGTGTGGGCGTGGGGCGGCAACCGCTTCGGCAACACCGGCATCGGAACGACCAGCAATGGGACCTCGGCGCAGGACACGCTCTCGCCGACCAAGGTCGATTTCAGCGTGAAGATCGCGGCTGTGGCCGCCGAATACTTCGGCGGCGTCGCGGTGGATGTGAATGGCGGTGTCTGGGCTTGGGGCCGGACCAACATGAACACCATCAACCTGCTCGGCGACGGCCGCAGCTCGTGGTCGTCGAACGCCCAGACAACCCCCAAGAAGGTGAAGTGATGCGACGCCCCACGGCTCTCAGATCCCTCCCCGCACTGCTCATCGCAGTGGTGCTCGCCGTCCTGCCTGCCGCCGCGTCCAACGCGGCGGACGTCTACCAGGAAGTAGCGTCCTACAACTGGGATGGTCAGAGCGCGGCGCGCGTGGCGATCTCCCACGACGTCGTCGCGGTCACCCGTGCGATCAGCTCGACCGCTGGGGAAGCCGCCGTCGAGGTGATGCGCGTCGACGAGGCCGGTACGGTACTCGACTCACAGACCCTGTCGACTCCACCGGGGGCGCGCTACTTCGGGGCCTCACTCGCGCTCGACGAGTCACGCGGTCTCCTCTACGTGGGGGCCTACAAGAGCGATCAAGTGTTCGAGTACCTCCTCTCGACCGACGACGGTGACTGGCACTGGCGCGAGGGCCGGGTGTTCACCCCCGGCGACGGCACCACGAACGTCACCTTCGGAGAGTCGCTCTCACTGCGAGGCGACAGGCTCGCCATCGGAGCATACGAAGCCAAGAGCGACGACATCGGACCGTACTACTCCACGGGTGGGGTCTATGTCGCCGACCTCGCCACCGGCGCCGTACAACGTGCGGGGGTTACGGGACTCTACATCAACGGGCTTCTCGGTGACGAGGTCTTGTTGACCGATCGGTGGCTCATCTCGTCCGCTCACCAGAAGAAGACGCGAAACGCGGCCAACGTGCTGGTGCAGACAGGCGGTCTCTACGTGTGGGACCTCGACGATCTGTCCACCCCGGCGATGTTCATCGACCATCCGCTGTGGGGTGTCGACGCAGTCGAGCACCGGACCGGCTTGTTCTCCAGTGGCGGCGTGACCGGCGGCTTCGGCTACGCCCTCGCCGCCAATGACACGGACCTCTTCGTCTCCTCGCCAGGAGAGACCACCTACACGGCCGAAGACCCCAGCGACCTGCTCGGCGGGTGGAACAACTCCTCGGTCGACGCGGGTACGACGACAGTGGGTGCGATCTACCGCTTCTCGCTCTCCGACCTCCATCAGGTCGGACCCAAGATCGTGCCGCCGCCGCATGAGCGGGCCGGCGGGTTCAACATGGCCGTCGAGAGGAACGCACTGCTCATGTCGAGCGTCACCCGCCTCGACGGCGAGGTCGGCGAGATCCAGGTGTACGACATCGGGGACCTGGCGACGACGAGCGTTCCGGGTGACCTGATGCGACAGCAACCTGAGCCGGTGCAGGTTCTGCGAGGCACGGGCGCGCGGCCGGGCGACTGGTTCGGCGGATCCCTCAATGGCGGAGGTCTTCGAGTCGACGGAGGGCGCGCGATCGTCGCCAGCGTGGGGCAGACCATCTGGGGACGCACCGGACAGGCCTACCTCTTCTCCCCGATCATCCCGAACGTCACCGAGTGGCCGATGACCGTCGACGCCCCGTCGATCGTGTACGGGCAGGAGGGGCGCATCGCGGCGGGCGTGCCGGGGCTGGGCGTGCCGGTGACCGTCCAACTCAAGCTGAACGGGGAGCAGCACGAGGCCGGGACGGACGCGTCCGGAACGGCGATCTTCGACTTCGGGCCGGCGGAGCATCCTGCCGGAACGTATCCGGCGGAGGTGTCGTTCGTCGCTCCGGGCGGCCGTGACACGGGAACAGCGGCGACCGACTACGTGGTCGCCAAGGCCCCGACGACCGTGGTGGACACGAATGTGGAGGTGCGCTGATGATCGCGACGACGCTCACCCGACTCGGGGTGCTGGGACGGTCGGCCGTCGGTCTGCTGATGACGGCGGCTGTCGTGTGCGGGATGCTGCTCGCTGGCGGGTTCGGTCCGGCACAGACGACGGCCGGGTACAACGACAGCGCCTACCTGAACCTCTCGATGAAGGTCATCGATCAGCGCACGGCCGTCATCACCGGCCGGATCGAGGCGCAGTACGGCACCACCCCGACGGGGACGGTGACGCTCGTGCGCGGCACCGACACGGTGGGGACGGCGACGCTCGACGGCGGTGCGTACCGGTTCGAGCTCGCGGTGCCGATGACCTGGTCGGGCGACGTACAGCTCGATGTCGTCTACGGCGGCGATGCGAACCACGAGCCGAGCCGGGACACGATCACCGTGCGGCTGGGCGCCTGATTCCGCCGCCGCAGCGCGGGCAGCGGCGGCGGAGACGGAGGCGCGTCGGACCCCCGGCGCGCCTCCCGACATTCTCGGAGCATGACGCGGTAAGATGTCAGATTCGTTTCGAGAATCACGGAGGTTGCCATGAAGACGTTCGTTCGTCGTGTCGGCAAGCTGAGCGCGGACGAGATCGCCCGCCTCGTCGAACTGCAGCTCGCCGCCCAGCGCGGAGGCCGCGCCACCCTGGAGAAGGCCGCGCGCGTCAAGGTCTCGCGCCTCGACGCCGAGCGCGACCTCGTCGCAGAGATCGACAGCGCCTTCCTCGAATCCGCCCGGTCGGTCGGCTACGTCGGTGCACGTCAGGCGGCACAGTCCGCCGTGCGCTGGGCGGGATTGGGGGAGGCCTACAAGGATCAGCTGGAACCCGACGAGGTCGAAGCTCTGCAGGCGGTCTGGACCGCGGCGATCGCGAAGCGCTGACACGCATCGCCCCACCGCAGCAGTCCAGGCCCGCACCCAGCGGGCCTTTTTCGTACCCCGTATGATCCGAGCATGACGCGAGCGCGAGCGGCGAGGCCCCCGGCGGAGCTGGTGGTCGCGATCGTCCTGTCGTACGTGGTCGGGATCGGGCAGATCCTGGTCGGGATCGCGCTCGTCTTCGTGCGCTATCTGCCCGATCTCGACGGCACGGACCGTTTCGTCGTGACATTGATCGGTGCACTGACGATGCTTCTCGGGCTGCTCGTCGTGTCGTTGGCCTCCGGCCTCGGGCGGGCGCGCCGGGATGCGCGCGTCCTGCTCACCGCGCTGATGGGCGTCTCCGCGGCGCTCGGCGTCTACGTGCTGGTCACCGCGGGCGACGACGTGTGGTTCCGCGGCATCGACGTGGCGATCACGGGCGCCGTCATCATTGTGCTGTGGACGGGGCGAGTGGCGCGGTTCTTCTCACGAAGCGACGGTGCGCGAACCGGATGATCTCGATGGCGCCGATGGTCGCCGCCGACACCACTAGCACAAGGACCGCCGTCACGAACGACGGGTCGGCGAACTGCAGGAAGTCGTAGATTATCGGCACGGAGTAGACCAGCACCAGGCCGACCATCATCGCGCCGATGATCAGGATCTTCCAGCCGTCGATGGGGCGGGAGAGCACGGTCAGCACCCACAGCCCGACGATCGTGAGGATGAGCGTCGAACCGGTGCGGAGCTCCTGCTCCGGGATGCCCGCGGAGGTCGCCGCCCACGCGTACAGCCAGAGCGCCGCCGCGATCACGAGACCGGCAGGAACGGCGAAGCTCAGCGAGCGTCGCAGGAACCCCGGGCGGTAGCGCCTCGCGTTCGGCATGAGCGCGAGGAAGAACGCGGGCAGTCCGATGGTGAGGCCGTCGATGACGGACAGCTGGCGCGGGAGGAAGGGGAACTGCATCAGCGTCGCCCCGAACAGTACCGCCAGCGCGGTCGCGTACGCGGTCTTGGTCAGGAACAGCATCGAGACGCGCTCGATGTTGGCGATGACCTGCCGCCCCTCCGCCACCACCGACGGGAGGTGCGAGAACCTGCCGTCGAGCAGCACCAGCCGGGCGACGGCCTTGGTCGCGGGGGAGCCGGTCTCCATCGCGATGCCGATGTCGGCCTCTTTGATCGCGAGCGCGTCGTTGACTCCGTCACCGGTCATCGCGACGGTGCGACCGGAGGCCTTCAGCGCGAGCACGATGCGCTTCTTCTGCGTGGGGGTGACGCGTCCGAAGACGGTGTGCGCCTCCAGCACGCTCGCGAGCTCGGCGTCGTCCGCCGGCAGCTCGCGCGCGTCGAAGCCGTCGGGTGCGTCGAGGCCGACCTCGCGGGCGATGGCGGCCACCGTCTGCGGGTTGTCGCCCGAGATGACGCGCACGGCGACATCCTGCTCGGCGAAGTAGCGGAGCGTCTGCGCGGCGTCGTCGCGCACCTTCTCGCGGAACGTCAGCAGGGTGACGGGCTCGAGCGCGGCCGGCAGCCGCTCGGCGGCGACATCGTCGGGCGCGAGCACGGCCGGGGAGTGGGCGAGCACGAGGGTGCGGCGTCCGGTGCTGGCGAGCTGCACCGCCCGCGCCCGCAGACGGCCGCCCGCATCGCCTCCCCCGCCCGCCGGGAACACCATCTCCGGTCCGCCGAGCACCCACGTGCCTTCCGCTTCCCCGCCCGCCGGGAAGGCGACCGCACTCCATTTGCGGGCGGAGGAGAACGGGATGCGTCCGCTGGGCGGCGCGGCGACAGGCCGTGCGTATGCGGCGGCGAGGCAGCGCGCCGTCGCGTTCGCATCCGGGTCGGCGCCGTTCCAGGCGAGCACGGCCTCCCAGTCGGCGGGCGGCGCGGCCGTCGGATCGTCGGCGAGGGGATGCGCGCCGTCGAACACGATCTCTCCCTCGGTGAGCGTGCCGGTTTTGTCGAGGCAGATCGTGTCGACGCGTGCGAGTCCCTCGACCGCGGGGAGCTCCTGCACGAGCACCTGCTGACGGGCGAGCTTCACGGCGCCGACGGCGAATGCGATGCTCGTCATCAGCACGAGGCCGAGCGGGATCATCGCGACGACCGCAGCGATCGTGTTGACGGCGGCCTGCTGCCAGCGCCCGTCGGCGACCGCGTGCGCCCACCCGCCGAGCGCGATCATCTGGGCGTTCAGGACCAGGAGGGCGATCGGGCCGACGATCCAGGCGATCCAGCGCAGCACGCGGTCGATGGAGGAGCGCAGCTCACTGGCCACGAGGGAGAACCTCTTCGCCTCGCTCGCGAGCCGGTTCGCGAACGAGTCGGCCCCGACCGCTGCGATGGTCACCACCCCCTCGCCGCCCACGACGATCGACCCCGAGAGCACGCGGTCACCGGGTGCCTTGTCCACCGCATCCGACTCGCCCGTCAGCATCGACTCGTCGAGCTGGAGGCGTGACGACGCGGTCACGACACCGTCGGCGGGCACCTGGTCCCCGGCGCGCAGCAGCAGGACGTCGTCGAGCACGACCTCGGCGACGGGGATCTCGCGCACTTCGCCGGCTCGCCGCACCCGGGCCGCGGGGGCGTGCATCAATGCGAGCTTGTCCAGCGCCGCCTTGGCCCGGAACTCCTGCACCGATCCGATGATCGTGTTGGCCAGCGCGCTGATTCCGAACAGCGCGTCCTTCCAGTGACCGAGCACCAGCAGCACCAGGAAGCACGCGGCGATGATCGCATTGAACAGCGTGAAGACGTTCGCCCGGACGATGCTCCACGCGCACCGGCTCGACGCGGCGTCGTAGGCGTTGGTCTGCCCGCGTTCGACGCGGTCGCGCACCTCCGCCTCCGTCAGCCCAGCGGACTCCGCGACCGCCTGCTCGACCATGCGTCCCTCCGCTCCCGCGTCTGTGTCAGCGTACGACAGGCGCGAAGCGCAGCGTCCGCACCTCGAACGGCGAGAGCGCGAGGTCGAACGACCCGTCGACGGCGGTCTCCAAGCCGGCGAGGGGCTCCTCGAGCAGCGTCGCGGTGTGCGCGCCGGTCACCGCCGCATCCACCCGGAGCCGTGCCGTGGCGCGCTGCCCGGCCGGCTCGTACAGGCGGACCACGAGGTCGCCGCTCCCGTCGTCCGCCAGCTTCACCGCGGAGAGCACGGCGCCGCCCTCCACCGTCACGAGCGGAGCCACCTCCCGGCCGCCGGTGAGGGGACGCGCGTCCTGGTTGAGCAGGATGCCCGCGTCGGTCGCGCTCGCCAGGGTCGCTCCGATCAGGAGGCCGTACCGGTGCGTCTGGACGCCCTGATCCGTCTCGGGGTCCGGGAAGCGCGGGGCGCGCAGCAGCGAGAGGCGCAGCGTCGTGACCACGTCGCCGTCGGTCACCGCGCGTTCCGTGTCGTAGCCGTAGACCGAGTCGTTGACGAGGGCGACGCCGAAACCGGGCTCCTCGACGAGCACGAAGCGGTGCATCGACGTCTCGAACTTCGCGGCCTCCCACGACGTGTTCGTGTGCGTCACCCGCTTCTGCGCCCCGAACTGCGTCTCGGCGATGGTGTGCTCGGCACGGACATCGAGCGGGAAGGCGACCTTGAGGAACTTCTCCGTCTCGTGCCAGTCGGTCGACTGGGCGATCTCGAGCGTCCGCGAGGCCGGCGCGAGCGACAGCGTCTGCTCGACCGTCGACGCGGAGAACGACCTCCGGACGACGACGCGGGCGACGCCGTCGCTGCCGACCTCCGCGTCGATCGCGTCGACGGAGCGGATGTCCTCGACACGGTTGCGGTAGAAGCGGTCCACATCCCACGCGTCCCACATGTTCGGGAAGTCCTGGTGCAGTTGCAGGAGGTTCGCCTCGTGTCCGGGCGCGACCGCGTCGCGGCCTGTGGCGAGGTCGACGGCGGAGGTGACGAGCCCCTCCCGGGACACGGCGACGCGCACGAGCGCGTTCTCCAGCACGAAGCCCTCCGCGGTCTCGGCGAGGCGCACGGCGGGGTCGCCGTCGCCCGATGAGGCGATCCCGTACGGCGCGACCGTTCCGAGCGCGGCCGACGCCGGGTTGGCCACGAGCGGCATGTCGCCCTCGCCGACGAGGGCGCTCAGAGCGGTTCGGATGAGACCCTGCAGCTCGGACACGACCTGCGCGTAGGTGGCGGCGGCCTCCCGGTGCACCCAGGCGATGGAGGTGCCGGGCAGGATGTCGTGGAACTGCAGCAGCAGCACCTGCCGCCACAGCGCGTCCAGCCGTTCGTAGGGGTACGGCTCGCCCGTTCGGAGAGCGGCGGCCGAGCACCACACCTCGGCCTCGACGAGCAGGTGCTCGGCGCGGCGGTTCCCCTGCTTGGTGCGGTGCTGCGACGTGAGCGTCGCGCGGTGCAGCTCGAGGTAGAGCTCGCCGACCCACACCGGGGGAGCGGGAAGTTCGGCGCGCGCACGGTCGAAGAAGGCGTCGGGGTGCTCCCAGCGCACGCGGGCGCTGCCCTCGAGGTCGGCCAGACGCGCGGCCTTGCCGACCATCTCGCGGGTGGTCCCGCCCCCGCCGTCGCCCCAGCCGACCGGGGCGATCGACCCCGTCGCGCGGCGGTTCTCGCGGAACTGCCGCGACGCCTTCGCGACCTCCTCGCCGGCGAGCCGCGAGTTGTAGGTGTCCATCGGCGGGAAGTGCGAGAACACCTGGGAACCGTCGATCCCCTCCCAGAGGAAGGTGTGGTGCGGGAACGTGTTGACCTGGTTCCACGAGATCTTCTGGGTGAAGAACCACTCGAACCCGGCCCGGCGCATCAGCTGGGGAAGGGCGGGCGAGTAGCCGAAGCTGTCCGGCAGCCACACGCCCTTCGGGGCGATCCCGAACTCCTCGCGGAAGAACCGCTGCCCCTGGGTGAACTGCCGCACCAGGGCCTCCCCGGTCGGCATCACCGTGTCGGACTCCACCCACATGCCGCCCAGCGGGAGGAAACGCCCGGCGGCGACCGCGGCCACGATGCGCGTCCACACCTCGGGCCGGTGCTCCTTCACCCACGCGTACTGCTGCGCGCTCGACATCCCGTAGAGGAAGTCGTCGGTCTGGTCGATCAGGTCCGTCATGGACGACGTGGTCCGTGCCACCTTGCGCACGGTCTCGCGGACCGGCCAGAGCCAGGCCGAGTCGATGTGGGCGTGGCCGATGGCGGAGATCCGGTGGGCGGACGCGTCGGCCGGCGCGGAGAGCGCGGGGACGAGCGCCGCACGTGCTGCGGCAGCCGTCTCGGGAATGCGCTGCAGATCGAGCGTGTCGAGCGCGTCGTCGAGCGCCTGCAGGATGCGCATGCGGCGCGGCCCCTCCGGCAGCTCGGCCTGCAGCTCCAGCAGCACCTCGACATCCAGCGCCAGCTCGTGCACCTCCGACTCGAAGACGGCCACGTCGATGCGCCGGGTCGTGTAAAGCGGAGCGCGCGACGAGGTCAGGATGTCGCCCTCCCGCGTCGGCAGGAACGGGTGGTAGTCGAGCAGCACCGGGTTGGCCGCCGCCTCCACGTACAGCTCGACGGTCTCGCCGCCCACGGCCTCCTCCGCGATGAGGATCCACTGGTTGCGGGGGTTGAGTGACTTCACCGGGGAGCCGTCGGCGCGGTAGACGAGACCCTCGCACTGGAACCCCGGCATGTTCGCGTCGAAGCCGAGGTCGGCCACCACCTCCACACGACGGCCCGCCCACTCCGCGGGCACCGTGCCGGTCAGCCGGAACCAGGTCGTGCCCCAGGCCGGCCCCCACGGGGTCCCGAGCGCATACGGCGCGTAGTCCAGGGCCAGGCCCTCGGCCGGCGGGATGGGCTCACCGGGCAGCGCGTTCCAGGCGACCTCGAGCGGCACGGAGACGCCGTGCACGGCGGGGAGGATGCGCTCGTCGAGCACGCGGCGGGCGCGGCCCGTGGTGAGGGGGATGTCGTCGTGCATGGGTGCCTTCGGCTTCGGAGAACGTGCCCTGCGGGTCCTTCGGGCCGACCCTCCTGCCGAGGCTATCCGCCCGACGCGTGAGCGATCAAGGGCCGCCGCGCGCGAGGCGTCTCGTCCGTTCGCAAACCACGAAGACCCCCCGCAGTCAATCCCCCTGACAAACGCACCTGAGCGTGGCATCTGTGAGGCACACTATGAACATCATGGGAAAACTCCTCTACGGCTCAGGTCAGGAATACGACCTGGACGATCGCGTGCTGAGTCACGTCAAGCTCGCGATCGTGGCCAAGCTGCGCCGGCACGAGAGCTTCCTCCTCAACTGGGACGTGCCGGTCGAGCAGGGCTCCGGCCGGGTCTCCCTCTGGATCAGCCGCGAGGTGCCGCTGGCCTTCCACTTCAGCGGCAGCCGCCCTCCGGCGATCAACACCCAGTGGCTGGAGGCCCTCATGCACACCTCGCAGCGCACCGGCGGCATGGTCGTCATGGCCGAGGACGAGATCGGGCAGCACCTGCCGGGCTGAGCGTGCCCGACCCCTGACCTCCTCTACCGGAACATCATCTTCTCGTAGAGGGTGCGGCCCGTGACGTGGTCCGTGAGGTCGTCGAGGGCGATGTCGAGCTCGAGGTCGGCGTTGAAGTCGTAGTACGTCGGGTGCTCGCCGGCGTGGAGCGCCTTCGAGAGGCCGTGGCGCGGCGTGCGCATGTCGAGCGACTCGATGAGGGTGGGGTTCGTCGCGGTCATCGTGATGGTGCCGCGCTCGGACGACCAGGTCCATTCCATGCGGGTGGGGTAGGTCTGGTGGCCCGGGCCGTCGACGTCGGCGCTCGTGGTGAGGCGCAGCGGGAGCAGGTCGTCCGTGATGATGCGGTCGGCCGTCGCGAGGTAGAAGGTGGGGATGTTGATCTCGCCGAAGCCGAAGAGGCCCTTTGTGGTCATCCGCACGTAGACGACGGTGTAGTCGCCGACGTGCGCGCGACCCCAATACCAGTGGTCGAGGAACGAGCCCATCAGCTGGTTGCCCCAGTTGTGGTCGTGGTATGCGCTGCCGGTGAGGGAGGCTGTCGTGCCGTTCTGCGCGATCGTCGCCGAGACTGTCCCGTACGGCACCGGCACGACCCAGGCGAGGAAGTGCGTGCGTGCGGCGTCGAAGTAGCTGATGCCGGCGCCGGGGCGCCACGACGGCGCCGCACGGTCGATGGTGACGTCGGCGGTGATCCCGTCGGCTTCGATGTGGA
Organism: Leifsonia sp. ZF2019; assembly: GCF_019924635.1. Lineage (NCBI taxonomy): Bacteria > Bacillati > Actinomycetota > Actinomycetes > Micrococcales > Microbacteriaceae > Leifsonia > Leifsonia sp. ZF2019. The sequence goes on along the minus strand of NZ_CP065037.1, from coordinate 4,052,013 downwards.
TCTCGTAACGGTCCAGGTCGCCCGTCACGGTGTTGGGGCCGATGCGCACGTCGCAGCGGTCGGCGGCGGCGCTGAACTCGGTCGCGTCGAAGTGCGGCTCCAGGTGCAGACGCGTGCCATCGGCGAGCTGGCGGATGATGAGCACGGTCGGGGTGAGCGGGCCGGACGGGTCGGTGTGCGGCTTGTTCGAGAACGTGACGACCAGGGTCGACCCGTCGTCGAACTGGCAGTCGAAGTACCACCACTCGAAGGTGCTGTCGGCGGTCCCGGCCGCACGGTACCCGTCCTCCCACACCTCGATGGTCGGCGTCAGGCCGAGAGCGGTCATGCCCTCCACCTGGCCGGCGGCCATCTTCTCGCGGACCTCAGCGGTGTCGGGGATGTCGTGAGCGGTCATGCAGCCAGGGTCGTGGATGGGGCGGCGCGCGGACAAGGACCGCAAGAGGGGGTCGCGGGAGCCGCGAGGCGCGCTCCCTGAGAGAAGACTCATGTTCGTAACAAACGTCCGATACGGTGCTCCTCACCGAATGTTCACGCTCGCATGCAACGACCGTGCGTGAACGCGAGACTTCTCGCAAAGAACCCCCGCCACAAGCGCTCAGCACCTCCCTGCCCCACCCGTGCGGTCGCCCGACCGCGCGCTCGGACGACGCATCCCCTGGAGGACCCGTTGGAACCCCGGAACACCCCCACGCGACGGAGGCTGGCGCGCTCGCTGGCCGCCGTCTCCGCGGCCGCGCTGATCGGCGCGACCCAGATCCCTCTCGCCACCGCGGCCTCGGCCGCCGACGGAACGCCGGGCGCGACCGCCATCGGCGACTCGCTCTTCCGCGGCATCGGCAACGGCGGCTACGACGTCACGCACTACGACGTCTCCCTCGCCTTCAATCCCGACAAGTCGATCACGGCGACGACCGTCATCAGCGCGACGGCCACGCAGGCGCTCTCCTCGTTCTCCCTCGACTTCGAGGGCCTGACGGTGTCGTCCGTGCTGGTGAACGGCACGCCCGCCGCCTTCACGCGCACCAGCGACCCGAGCATCAGCTCCTACAAGCTCGTCATCACGCCGACCTCGACCCTCACCGGCGCCTTCACGGTGGCGGTGGCGTACGCGGGCACCCCGGTCACCCACGTGGACCCGGACGACTCGAGCGAGGGATGGGTCGCCACATCGGACGGGGCCACCGCGCTCGGCCAGCCGGTCGGGAACATGACGTGGCTCCCGAGCAACAACACGCCCGCCGACAAGGCCACCTACGACATCACGATCGACGCGCCCACGACGATCGACGGCGTCTCGGCCGCGGCCGTCAGCAACGGCGAGCTGGTCTCCAAGACCCCGAGCAGCGACGGCACCCGCACCTCCTGGCACTGGCGGCAGAGCCGGCCGATGGCCACGGAGCTCGCGATGATCACCATCGGCAAGTACCTGGTCTACGAGTCGGACATCGCCCTCGCGGTCAGCGGCCGCACGATCCACGAGTGGACGTTCGTCGATCCGGCCGTCAGCACCGCGAACCAGGCGACCATCCAGACCCGCCGAGCGGCGCTGCCCGAGATCCTCAACTACCTCGAGTCGAAGTACGGCGCCTACCCCGGCGGCAGCACCGGCTTCGTCGTCGACATCACGAGCCTCGGATATGCGCTCGAGACCCAGGACCGCCCGTACTTCGAGCGGTCGGTCTCCGCGAACACCTTCATCCACGAGCTCGCGCACCAGTGGTTCGGCGACTCGGTGACGCCGGCCGACTGGAACAGCATCTGGCTCAACGAGGGTCCCGCCACCTTCATCCCGACCCAGTACAACCAGGACCACGGCAGCGCGACGACCACCGCCTCCACCCTCTTCGGCACCTGGAACTCGACGGCCGCGAGCAGCGCCCGCTGGACCATCCCGCCGGCGGCGATGACGGACCCGGCCGATCTGTTCGACTGGCAGGTGTACACGCGCGGTGCGATGACGCTGGAGGCGCTCCGGCAGTCCGTCGGCCAGGCCGCCTTCGACGGCATCATGAAGACGTGGGTGCAGCGGTACGCCGGACAGAGCAAGACGACGGAGGACTTCATCGCCCTCGCCCAGGAGCTCTCGGGACGCGACCTGACCGCGTTCTTCCAGGACTGGGTGTACGACGCCGACAAGCCGGCGTGGCCGTCCGTCTGGACCCTCGGGCTCGCGTCCGACCCTGCCGACGGGCAGGTCGCCCCCGGCCAGACGCTGACGTACACGCTCACGGCGGCCAACACAGGGCAGATCGCGCTGAGCGGCGCGACGGCATCCGTCGACCTCGCCGACCTGCTGGACGACGCCGCGATCGACCCCGCGACGCTGCCCGCCGAGCTCGCCCTGAACGGCACGACGCTCACCTGGAGCGTGCCGGACACGGCGACGGGGGCCACGGCTTCCATCGCGTTCGAGGCCGTCGTCTCCGCGACCTCCTCGGGCGGCACGCTCGCCGTCACCGCGTCCGCCGGTGCGCTGGGCGCCAGTTGCGCGACCTGCGCCTCCACACTGAGCACTCCGGTGATCCCGGAGCCGGACCCGATCGAGGAAGGCGACCTGACGGACGCCACCCGCGGGCCGGTGCGCGTTCCCGACACGGCGGTGCCGGGAAGCACGGTGAATGTCACGATCATCGGCGGTGCGAACGAGGGCGAGACCGTCACTCCGGTGCTCTTCTCGGCCCCGCGGGCGCTTGCGAACGCCGTCGTCGAGGGTGGCGCCTTCTCCGTCACCATTCCGGCGGATGCGCCCCTCGGCGCTCACAAGCTGGCAGTGGTCGACGCGCAGGGCGCGCTGATCGGCTGGGACGACCTGACACTCGTCGCGGCGGCCGGCTCCGACGACCCGGGGTCGCCCTCGACCGGGACGGCGGGCGGCGATGCTCTCGCCAGCACCGGGTCGTCCGTGGCGCTCCCGCTCGGCATCGCCGGCGCGGTGCTGCTCGCCGGGGTCGCGGCCCTTCTCGTCGCCGCCTGGCGCCGCCGCGTGTCCGCCCGGATCGTGGTCGAGGGCTCTGAGCAGGAGTAGCCCTCGATCGCAGCAGACGCGCCGTCCGGTCACCCGACCGGGCGGCGCGTTCGTGCGTGCTGGGCGGTCAGGCGTCCGCCGCTGCGGCCGCCGCCCGGGCGAGAGCCGCGAACTCCTCGGCTCCGAACGCCGTTCCCTGGATGCCCCAGCCGCCCTCCGCGGCTTCGGTGAGGATGACCCAGGTGCGCACGTCCGCGCCTGCTGCGGCCTGGACGATCTCGGTCGCCTCCCGGGTGATGGTTCGCTGTCCCTCCCGGTCGAGCGAGGCGGGAGGCGTCACGATCTGCACCCGGACGACCGGTGCCGCCGGTGTGGCCGCCGTTCCGATCGCCGGCTCAGGGAGTCGGTGGATGAACGCCGCCGTGTTGTCGAGGTGGAACGGACCCGGCTGTGCGACGCCCTCGGCGCGGAGCACGGCGTGGGTGAGCGCGTCGACCAGGTTTTCGTCCGCGTCGGCGGGGAACAGCGACGCGGGTGCGTAGACGTCGATCATGGGCATGATGGGGCTCCTGTCAAAACTATGATGGTGTGCATAGACGGTAGATTATGACGGGCGTCATAGTCAAGACCCGCCGTCGGAGGGAGCTCGCCCGTGACCGCAGACGTCCGCTCGCGCATGGTCGACGGAGCCATCCGCCTGCTCGCGACCCGCGGGCTCGCGGGAACCTCGTTCTCGGAGGTGCTGGAGGCCACGGGAGCGCCGCGCGGCTCGATCTACCATCACTTCCCCGGAGGCAAGGACGAACTCATCGGCGCGGCCGTCGACCGCTCCGCCCAGAACGCGGTCGCCCTGCTGGATCAGCGTGCGGGCGAACCCGCGGACCGCGTCGCCGAGCTGTTCCTCGACGCCTGGCGACTGCTCCTCACCCGCTCGGGCTTCGAGGCGGGCTGTGCGCTCGTGGCCGTGACCGTCGATGCGGACACGGAAGCTCTGCGGGAACGCGCCGCGGAGGCCTTCTCCGTGTGGCGCGCGCATCTGGCCGCCCTGCTCGCGCGCGGCGGCTTGCGGGAGGACTCCGCCCGGCGCACGGCGACGCTCCTGCTCGCCGCAGCGGAGGGTGGTGTCATCCTCAGCCGGGCGGCCCGAGAGCTCGAACCCTTCGACACCGTCGCGGCCGCATTGCTCGTCCAGGTGCGGGCCGAGCTGACCCCCTGACGATCGCTCCATCGCGGGGTACCGTGCCCGTCGGGGCAACGGAAGGAGTGCCGCATGCCAGGACGACAGCCGACGCTGAAGGACGAGGAGCTGTACGAGAAGCTCCGCGACGAGGGCAACTCGAAGGAGAAGTCGGCGCGCATCTCCAACGCGGCCGCGGCGCGCGGCCGGAAGTCGGTCGGCCGGAAAGGCGGCGAGTCCGGGTCGTACGACGATTGGACGGTGCCCGAGCTGAAGAAGCGTGCGAAGGAGCTCGGCCTGACGGGCTACTCGAAGAAGACGAAGAGCGAGCTCATCTCCGCGCTCCGCGATCACTGACCCTCTCGATCGCCGAGCCCCTCGGCTCGGGTCGCCGCGCGTATGCTCGCGGCATGGATCTGAGGGAGGTCGCCGAGGAGCTTTACGCGAGCGCGCCCGCCGCGTTCGTCGAGCGCCGCAGCGCAGCGGCCCAGGAGACCGACGACCGTGACCTCGCCCGGCGGATCCGCGCGCTCCGCAAGCCGACGGCCTCCGCGGCCGCCCTCAACGCGCTCATGCGGAACGATCCGGAGGCGGTCCACGACGTTCTCGAGATCGGCGACCGCCTGCGCGACGCCTTCGCTGCCCGTGATCGCGCGGCGATCCGCGAGCTCACCCGCGAACGCCAGCGCCTGCTGCAGGCGGCGACCCGCGGCCTCGGGCTCAGTGCCGCGGTCGCGCGGGAGGTGGAGGAGACCCTGCAAGCGGCCGTCGTCGACCCGGCGGCCGCGGCGGCGGTGCGCAGCGGCATGCTCCTGCGTTCCCTCGAATCCACCGGTGTCGACGAGGTGGATGTGTCGGACGCCGTCGCGCTCCCCGTCGACACGAGCGCGGCGCCTTCGCGTCGCCCGCCCCGTTCGGCGAAGCAGGCCGCCGTGAAGCAGGCCGCCGGCCAGACGGTCGACGAGGCGCCGCGCGAGACGGCGAGCGAACGACGCGAGCGCCAGCGCCGCATCCGCACCGCCCAGAAGGCGCTGGAGCGCGCACGTGCCGACGCAGACGGCCTCGACGACGAGTTGGATGCGGAGGTCGACCGCCGCACCGACCTCGAAGGGGAGCGGGACACTCTCGAACGGCGTCTGGAACGAACCACCGAGGAGCTCGCGGAGGCGCGGGCCGTCGAGCGGGATCTCCGCAGGCGCATCGCGGCGGCGCAGGCCGCCCTCCGCGACGCCGAGCGCGCCCTCCGCGACGCCCGCGCCGACGCCTGACCCGCGCTCTTGCGCTCGGCGAGGCGGCTCAAAATACACGAAAAAGCGCCGAGGCGGCCCATAATCGGCCGCCTCGACGCTTCGAGGAGGGTCAGGCGCGCGGCGCCTTCGACGCCTTGACGGCGGCGAAGTACTCCGTCGAGGGGCGCAGCCAGAGGAGCACCACGGCGACGATCGAGGCGACGACCTGCAGCGCGCCGAGGCCGTAGCCGGCGAGCAGGTTGAGCAGGGAGAGCGCGGTCAGCACGGTGAGCACGATGCGCGCCCAGTTCGCCCCACGGCGGGCGAAGAACGCGAACAGCACGAACACGATCGCCCAGAAGATCAGGGTGACGATCGCCCACGTGATCCCCACCGCGATCGCGCCGTCGACGAACTGGTCGGTCGTCACACCGCGCAGATCGGTGGAGCTGCTCCGGAGGCTGTCGATCAGCTGCTGGCGCGTGTTGCCGACGACGACCACGGTGATGATGCCGCTGATGACGCTGAAGAGCGCCGATGCGACATACAGCCAGAACGCCGTGTTCACGGTGGTCGGCGGCGCACTCGGCGCGGCGACGGGAGCGCCCGGGGTCGCTCCGTAGGCCGGGAAGGCCGGCGGTGCGGGGGGAGCCGGGGGCAGATCGGCGGCCGGAGCGGCGGGCGCGACCGGCTCGGCCGGGGGCACGGGTGCAGGCGCGGCGGCCGGCTCCGGAGCCGCGGGAGCCGGCGGGACGGGCGGTGCCGGAGGGACGGCGTCCGAGCCGGCGGGGCCGCCCGCCGGCTGCTGGGGCGTGTTCTCGTCGTTCGGAATAGTCATGCGGCGACCATACTGCGGGATGGACGCATCTGCCTAGCCTTCTGCGCGGGGTGCCGCATCCTGGTCCTCCCCCGCGTGGCCCAGCGGCGTTGCGACTGCGGCGAGCGGAGCCGTGGCCGGGCCTTCGAGCACCGAGCCGTCCGGTGCGAAGCGGGAGCCGTGCAGCGGACAGTCCCAGGAGAGTTCCGCGTCGTTCCAGCGGACGACCCCTCCGAGGTGCGTGCAGACACCGGACACCGCGCACAACGCACCGCCCACCGTGGAGACCGCGACGGGCTCTGCGCCGCGGCGGCCGACCCTCCCGGTGCCCTCAGCGGGCGCCGCAGCGTCGGCGATGTCGGGGGAGGTCTCGGCCACGGTCCACGCAGCGGCGGCGGAAGCGCCCGCGGCGGCGTTGATGCGGGCGCCTTCGGCGAGGTCCCCGGGCCTGGTGACCCGGTGGTGGAGCACGCGCGCCCATTCGATGGTCTCGCCGGTCAGGTCGGCGGTGAGGCTCAGGGCGGCGGCGACCGCGTTCGTCATGCCCCACTTGCCGTACCCGGTCGCGAGGAACAGCCTCCCCCGTCCGCGCGGCAGCCAGCCCACGAACGGCACGTGGTTGGCCGACCGGTAGTCCTGAGCGGCCCACCAGTGTGTGCGCCGCGCCCCGGGGAAGTGCTGCTCCGCCCAGGCCGTCAGCTCGGCGATCTTGCGGGCGGGCGAGTCGGCGCGGCCGGTCGGATGCCCGTTGCCGCCCACCAGCAGCAGGTCGCCGTCTCCGTCTGCCGCCTGGCGGAGGGACCGCACCGGCGACTCGGCGGAGAGGTGCATGGAGCGGGGGATCGGGCCGGGCACGCGGAACGCGCCGAGGTACGAGCGCTCCGCGGCGGTCTTCGCGAAGTAGAGTCCGCGGTCGAGGATGGGGGTGCCGGTCGCGATCACGACGTGATCGGCCCGGGTGCGCCCGGAGGCGCTCGTCACGACTGCGGGGTCGGTGGCCGACACGTGCGTCACCCGTTCGCCTTCGATGAGTCGCCCGCCCAGCCGGCGCAGCTCGGCCGCGAGCGCGGCGAGAACCCGCATCGGGTCCACTTGTGCCTGACCGGCGAGTGCCAGGGCGCCGTCGACGGGGAAGGGCAGCTCCGAGATCTCCGGTCGCGTCGCCGGCAGTCCAGCGGCGTGGAGGGCCGCGAGCTCGGCGTCGAGGAGGTCGATCCCGTGCCGCGTGGTCGCGTAGGTGACCGCGTCCCGTACCTCGTAGGGTGTTCCCTGGGCGTCGAGGAAGTCGAGCAGCCAGCCCTGCCCGGCGACATTGCCGTCGACGTAGGCGGAGAGCACACGGTCGGAGGTGCGGCGCCGGATGCCCGCGAGGGTCGTGCCCTGCAACAGGCTGACCTTGCCCGTCGATCCGCCGGTCGTCACCGCGCCGACGGCGCGCGCCTCGAGCACGACGACCCGCATCCCGGTGCGCGCGAGCATCACCGCGGTCGCGAGGCCGGTGAGGCCGGCTCCGACCACGATCGTGTCGCAGCGGCCGTCTCTCTCGAACGCGTCGGTGGGGATGACCGGGGCCGTGTCGTTCCACAGAGAGGTCGTCATGCGGGGCAGCCTCCTCCCGCATCCCGCGCTCGGGAAGCGGTTGACAGCGGGCGCGCCCCGGGGGTGCCCGGGCTCAGGAGAGCGAGTCGAAGTCGAACCAGAAGGCGTCGTCGTCGTCTTCCCCTGCGGCGTGAGCGGCGGGTTCTCGGGGGATGGTCGCGGTCTCGATCCGCACCTTCGTCTGACTGGTGACGAACACTTCGGTCGGCGGCCGGCTGGACTGCGTGATCGCGACGAAGTCGCCGTCACTCCTGCTCGCCTGCACGACCAGCCGCTTGAGCTCGTCGACAGGGGCCCGATCGACGAACGTGAAGCGCAGCTCGTCGATGTAGACGTGGAACACCTGCATGCCTCTCCCGCTCGCTCTCCGTCGATCGTCTGCCTCACCCGGAGGCCGTCCCGCCCGATAGTACGCGGGGTTGCATGTTTCGCCAGTGCAGTTCTGCATCCGCGCCGTTCGTCCAGGGCGGAGCCGTGTCAACCCGGTTGTGCCCGGCCGCGGTGAGGGGTTGCCTGCGGGCATGACAGACAGCACACGAACCCTCAGCGCTCTGGCCCTCGTCTGCACCCTCAAGCCGTCGCCGGCCGAGTCGAGCAGCCAGCTCCTCGCGACCCAGCTCCTGGACGAGCTCTCGACGCACGGCGTCACCGGGACCGCGGTGCGCGTCGCCGACTACGACGTCAGGCCGGGCGTGGGGCTCGACGAGGGCGAGGGTGATCAATGGCCGCAGCTGCGGCGTCAGATCATCGACTCCGACATCCTCGTGATCGTGTCGCCCACGTGGATGGGGCACCTCTCCTCCATCGCTCAGCGCGTGCTCGAGCGCCTCGACGCCGAGCTCTCGGAGACCGACGACGACGGCCGACCGCTCGTCGAGGGGAAGGTCGCGATCGCGGGCGTCGTGGGGAACGAGGACGGCGCGCACGCCATCATCGCCGACCTTTTCCAGGGGCTCAACGACGTCGGCTTCACCATCCCGTCGCAGGGTGCGACCTACTGGAACGGCGAGGCGATGCAGACCGTCGACTACAAGGACCTCGACGAGACCCCGGAGGCCGTGGCGGGTACCAACGCGACGGCCGCGAAGAACGCCGCGCATCTCGCGCGGCTGCTGGCCGAGAAGCCGTACTGAACTCCGCGGCTAGCATGGCGGGGTGACCGGATCCGAGGCGCGTCCCCGCCCCGCACTCGTCGCCCGGCTGCGGGCGGCGGGCTGCGTCTTCGCGGAGGAGGAGGCGGCGCTCCTGATCCAGGCCTCCGCGGGATCGGCCGCCCGTCTCGAGCTCCTTGTCGCGCGCCGGGTGGCCGGTGAGCCGCTGGAGCCGCTGCTCGGCTGGGTGGAGTTCGCCGGTCTGCGACTGCACGTCGAGCCCGGCGTCTTCGTCCCCCGGCGGCGGACCGAGAGGCTGGCGGAGCGCGCTGCAGCCGAAACCGTCGCCCGGGCGCCGGCGACCGCCCTCGACCTCTGCTGCGGCGTCGGCGCGATCGGAGCCGTGATCGCCGACCGGGACCCGGATGCCCGGCTCGTCGCGGCGGACATCGACCCGGCCGCCGTGCGCTGCGCCCGGGTCAACCTCCCGCACGCCACGGTCGTCGAGGGAGACCTGTTCGCGCCTGTGCCGCCGCACCTGCGCCGACGGTTCGATGTCATCGCGGTGAACGCCCCGTACGTCCCCACCGGCGCCATCCCGAGCCTGCCTCCCGAGGCCCGCGACCACGAGCCCGTGGCCGCCCTGGACGGCGGGGACGACGGCCTCGACCTGCATCGCCGCATCGCCGCCGAGGCGGAGGCCTGGCTCGCCCCCGACGGGCTCCTCCTCATCGAGGCGAGCGCCGACCAGGCGCCCGCGAGCGCGGCCCTCTTCGCCGCCGCCGGCTTCGACGCAGCGATCGAACGCGACGACGAACGAGGCTCGACCCTCGTCACCGTGCGGGCAGCGGCGCCCTCCTGACCAGCGTCGGCTGGCGGCGGAACTGACCGCAGAGCACGAGCACGACGGCGATGACGGTGCAGACGATCCAGCCGGTCCAGCCGAGGGGGAGCAGCGCGGCGGGCGAGGCCGGGGAACCGGCGGCGAGCAGCAGAGCGCCGACCCCGGCTGACGCGTTGAAGGCGCCGTGGGCGAAGACGGCGGGCCACACGGATCCGGAGCGGAGGCGGAGCCAGCCGATGAGCACGCCGTAGGCGGTGCAGCCGAGGGTCATCAGCAGTACGCCCAGGAGGTTCGGCTCGCCGAAGTTGTAGCCGAGCAGGATGATCGGACTGTGCCAGAGGCCCCACAGCACGCCACTGATCAGGAGCGCCGGCCAGGTGCCGAGCGGGCGGAGGCTGGGGAGCAGCCAGCCGCGCCAGCCGAGCTCCTCGCCGACGGTCGCGACGCTGTTGATCAACGCGCCGAACGGGATGGTCAGCAGCTGGATCAGCACGAGGACGCCGATCGGCAGGGGCAGCTCCTGCTGCACGCCGGCGGCGGCGAGCTGGGAGTGCAGCAGCTCGGAGAAGCCGGAGAAGCCGGTGAGGTCGAGCCGGACGGCACCGAACGCCGCCGCCAGGAACACGGCGGCCACCGAGACGAGGATGGAGCCGAAGATGCCGGCGAGCGAGAGGCCGATGAGCCGCCAGGCGGGGCGCAGGGGCCACATCCCCAGATATTCCGGCACCGATCGTGGACGCGGGCGCTGCACGAGGAACACGGCGACCAGGGCGCCGATGGTCGGGGTGAACATCATCGCGATCAGGAGCACGCCCGCGAACGGGGCGGTGAGGCCGCCGCCGAGCCAGAGCGGCAGCGTCACCAGCCAGGCGAGCCCGAAGGCGACGACGACATAGGCGACCACGGCGAGCCACGGCACCCGCGGCGGGCGATCGGGGCGTGCGCCTGCGGGGGCTCCGGTGCCGCCGCCGCCGACGGCGGTGGCGGGCTGCGCGGCGCTCATGCGATGTCTCCCGACGACTCGGCCAGCTGCGCCGGGTCGAGCACGAACAGGCCGCCGACCCGCCGGTCGGGATGCAGCGACACCCGTCCGACCATCTCGCCCGCCTCGAAGCGGAGCGGCACGTCGACCACCGTCAGATCGCCCATCCGGCGCGCCACGGGCTCGTCCGCGGCGTCGAAGGCCCCGACCGCGCTGGCGATCTGCGCCCACACCGCGCCCAGTCCGGCCGCATCCAGCCCCTCCGCCATGCGTTCGTCGAAGCGTGCGACGACGGCGTCGTACCGGCCGGCGGCAAGTTCGCCGAAGATCTCGGTCGCCAGCGCGTCGGCGCCGGCCAGTGGTGTCGTGTCCATGGGTTCTCCTGTCCGCGGATCCACGGGATGCCCGAAGCGCTGGAAGGCCGCCTGCCTGCTCGTGCCGAGCGTGCGGCCGAGGTCCTGCCAGGTCGCCCCGGCGGCGCGCGCCGCGTCGACCAGGGCGGCGAGAGCCGCGTCGGCGTCGGCGCGCAGGGCGACCGCATGCGCGACCAGCTCGAGCCAGTGCCCCCGGTCGGCCGCGTTGCCCGCCTGCTCGGCCAGCGTCTTCGCGGCGGCCGCGAGCGCGGCCACCGCATCCCGTTCTGCTGTCATCGTGTCAAGGCTACCTTGACACGCGCGCATCCGCATCAGCCTTCTCGGGAGCCCGGCTGCGGTCTACTGTGACGGGCGTGAGCACCCTGACCGCGCGCGATGCCGGATCCGCGACCCGACCGATGGCGGCAGACCGCGTCCGTCAGATCGCGGTGATCGCCGCCGCGGCGGCGGCCGTCGTCGGGGCGGTGGTGGGTTCCGGGCTCCTGGGCGGGACCTCCATCGCCCGTGCGGCCGGCGGCGCCCTGAGCGCCGACGCGACGCTCGTCGCGCCCGCCGGGCCTGCGTTCGCCGTCTGGTCCGTCATCTACGCAGGCCTCGTGCTCTATGCGATCTGGCAGGCGCTCCCCTCGCAAGCGTCGCGCGCGCGGCAGCGGGTCGCCGGCTACTGGATGGCCGCCTCGCTGCTGCTCAACGCCGCCTGGATCCTCGTGGTGCAGGCGGGCCTCCTCGTGCTGAGCGTGGTCGTCATCGCCGCGCTGCTCGTGGTGCTCGTCGTGACGTTCGCGCGCCTGATCGCCCGGCCGGGCGGCACGACCGCCGACGCGGTGCTGTTCGACGGCGTGGCGGGCCTCTACCTCGGCTGGGTGATGGTCGCCACGGTGGCGAACGTCGCCGCGGGGCTCACGGCGGCCGGGTTCGACGGGTTCGGCTGGAGCGCGCACGCGTGGGGCCTCGCGGTCGTGGCGGTGGTGGCCCTGCTCGGCTGTGCGCTCGCGCTCTGGGACGGCGGGCGACTCGCCCCCGCCGCATCCTCCGCCTGGGGTCTCGCCTGGATCGGGGTCGCCCGCCTCGACGGAGCCCTCCCGTCGGCGCCTGTCGCCGCGGCCGCGTTCGCGGCGGCCGCCCTGATCGTGCTGGTGGCGGTCGCGGCGCGGGTGGCCCACCGCTCCCGGCCGTCCCGTCGCACTCGACGCTGAGAGTCCTCACAGACGGATTCCGCCGTGAAATCGCCGCCGTCGAAAGGCGGCGTAATGCGCCCAGGGTGCGCGCGGCGTCGCCCGGTAGCGTGTGGCCCATGACCGTCGACACCATCGTCATCGGAGCCGGCGTCGTGGGCGCCGCAGCGGCTCGCTCCCTCGTCGAGGCCGGCTCCCGCGTGCTGCTGCTCGAGGCGTTCGACCGCGGGCACGACCGCGGCTCGTCGCACGGCGCCAGCCGCATCTTCCGCCACGGCTACGACGCCGCGGACTACGTACAGCTCACCGTGCGCGCCGCCGCGGGCTGGCAGCGGCTGGAGAGGCAGACAGGGCGCACGGTCTTCGATCGCACCGGCGCCCTCGACCACGGCGATCCGCGCGCGCTCGACGCCATCGCCGCCGCCATGACGGCGGAGGCCCTCCCCTCCGAGCGTCTGCGGGGCTCCGAGGCGGCGGAGCGCTGGCCCGGATTGCGGTTCGAAGACGACGTGCTGTTCAGCCCCGGCGGGGGCAGGCTGCGCGCTGCGGACGCGATCGATGCGCTCCTCGACACGGCCGCGGCGGCCGGAGCAGACCTGCGCTTCGGTGTGCGGGTGGCGTCCATCGCCAGCGACGGGGACGGTGTCGTCGTGACGGCGGACGACGGCGAGCACCATGCCGCCCGTCTGGTGATCGCCGCGGGCTCGTGGACACCGGGGCTCGCGGGCGGATGGCTCTCGCGCAACGGTGCCGCGCTCCCCGACGTGCGCGTGACCGAGGAGCAGCCCGCACACTTCCCGCTGCTGCCCGGCCCCGCATCCGACGAGGGCGTCTGGCCGAGCTTCGTGCACCATCCGACCGACCCCGAGGTTCCGAGCGTCTACGGCCTGCTGACCCCGGGCGAGGGCGTCAAAGTCGGCGTGCACGGCGGCGGCCCCGTCGTCGACCCCGGCGACCGCGACCGCACCATCGACCTGGTGCGCTTGGAACGCCTGCAGAGGTACGTCGCCGAATGGGTCCCCGGTGTCGACGCGTCCCGCCCCGCCTCCATCAGCTGCCTCTACGACACCACGCCCGACTCCGACTTCGTGCTCGACCGCGTCGGCCCGGTCACGGTCGCCGCGGGTTTCTCGGGCCACGGGTTCAAGTTCGGCCCCGCGCTCGGCGACGTGCTCGCCCGGCTCGCCCTGCACGGCGAGCGCGCGCCGGAGCGGTTCCGGCTGGCGGTGGCGTCGCCGGGCTGAGCGGGCGGAGGTCAGTGCCGGTGCGCCTGCTCGGACGCGTTCGCCGCCGCGTCGCCCCGCTCCCGGTCCACTCCGCGCAGGTACTCCGCGTTCCCGCGCAGCGCCTGCTCGTAGCGCAGGAGGTCGGGGGTGCGGATGCGGTCGGCGGCCAGGTCCATGAGCGCGGCGACCGCGGCGTCGCTGCGTCCCGCGGCGTGGAGCGACAGGGCGTGCCAGACGCGCACCGACTCGGAGTCGGGGAACTCCGCGAGGGCGCGGTCGAGCACAGCGAGCGACTCGTCGAAGCGGCCGAGGTTGCGCAGGGTGCTGCCGTACTGGAGCAGGCATCTGCGCAGGGTCTCGCCGTCGAGGCCTCCAGCGAGGGCGCGTTCGTAGTAGCCGGCTGCGGTCTCCTCCTCGCCGGCCGTGTCGTACGAGCCGCCGACCTCGTACAGCACCCGCGCGTCGTCGGGATGCTCGGCGAGCACCTGCAGGAACGCGGCGATCGTGGGGGCCATGCGCGTGCGATCGCGGGCGGAGAAGATCGTGGCGAGGCGTGCGTCGAGGGCGTCGTCGGCTGCGGGCATGCGCTCCACCCTACGCGCGCGCGTCCGAGCCCTCCGCGTCGCCCAGCAGGGCGGAGACCAGCGGGGCGGGGAGGCGCTCGGCCGTCAGCGCGGCGGTGAGCGCTCGGCCGTACCGCTCCTTGCGGCCGGAGGTCGTGCCGAAGAACCGGTGCAAACTGCTGCGCAGGCGTGCGGGCGCGCTGCGCTGGTTGGTTCTGGAACGTGCGGAACAGCCGCAGGTCCCCCTCCTGAGCGAGCACCTCCTCCGTGCCGGCGATCCCCAATGCCTCGATCAGCTCGCCCTCGAGGTCCGGACGGCACACCGCGATGGCGGGGTCCGGGATGCCCGCGCGCTCGAAGAACCGGCGCTCGGCGGCGTCGCACAGGCCGCGCACCTCGGGGCGGTGTGCGGTGGCGGGGGCGTCGTCACCGCCGGCGGGACGCCGCGGCCCGAGTGCCTCCGCGAATCGTCGAGCGCTCATCGCGCCGCCCATCGGCACGACGGCGACCCTTTCCGTGCCGAGATCGCGGCCGAGCAGGACTGCCGCTGTCAGCACGGCTGCGCGGTCGCTCGCGCCCTCGACGAGGAGCACGACGCGCACGGCGGAGACTGCGTCGGCCGACGGCGTACCGCCGCCGGCCGCCCAGTGCGCCAGCGCGTTCTCGAGCTCCGCCGCGGCTGAGGCGGCGGCCTCCCCTCGCCGTGGTGCGGAGCCGGTCACGCAGCCATTCTGCTCCCCGCGATCCCGGGCATCCGCAAGCCCCTGTCACGTCGGCGATGGCGCGCGTACGGTACCCGGCATGAAACTACTCATCTTCGTCGCTGGGGTCGCCGTCGGATTCGTCATCGGTTCGCGGGCGGGACGCGGGGCTTACGACGACATGCGCAAGAAGCTGCGGGGCTTCACCGAGTCGGCCCCCGTACAGCAGGTCAAGGACGATGTGAAGGACTTCGCCTCCCGCGCGGCCTCCGACATCGGCGAGACCGTCGGCGACGCCGTCGGCAAGGCCACCGACAAGGCGGCGGCCACGATCGACGACCTGACGGGCAAGAAGAGCGGCGGCGCGGCGACGGCGAGCTGAGGGGCGGACTCCTCACGCCCCCTGCGGCGGGTGCGCCAGCAACTCCACCCGCTCCGCCAGGTAGCCGAGCGCGTCCCGGGCGTCGGTGTCCGCGACCGCGGTGCTCCAGCGCACGCGCACGACGCCGTCGCTCAGGAACAGGGGGCCGCGTCCGGTGCGCGCTGCGTCCCGGAGGGTCTCCACGTCGAGCGGTACCGGGTCCGCGTCGAAGTCGACGGTCTCGCCGTCACGGAAGTGACCCCGCTCGGCCGCGGCGCGGTAAGCGCGGCGCGTCTCGGCCGAGACCGAGACGTACTGCGTGCGCCCCGGTTCGGTGGCCCGGACGACGGAGCCTGTCGCGTGCAGGCCTCCGTCCGCGTCGAGCAGCAGCACGCCCAGGCGCCACACACGCCCGGCCGGTCGCAGCACCGGCTCGCGCATGATCAGGAGCTTGCGCTGCCGGGCCTCGTAGACGGCCAGCGCCTCCGTGCGGGCGCTGGCCTCCGTCAGACGCGCGACGGCATCCTCGACGGCGGCGCGGAACTCCTCCACGGCCAGCGCGTCGTCCTTCCCGACGTCCGCCTCGCTCACCCTCCGAGCGTAGGACGATCCCGCACCGCTACGCCAACGTGCGGATGCTGAACGAGTTGTCGTCGGTCACGAGCAGCAACTCGACGCCCTCCTCGTGACGCAACACGACGAGGGCGGAGCTGTCGTCGTGTGCCACCCGCTCCACCTGGCGCACGAAGATCTGCGCCATCTCGTCGCTGACCCGGAAGTCCCTGCCCAGCGCGTGCACCACGTAGCGCGGCCGGGCGGGGGCACGGCGGGCGCCCAGGTCGGTCTCGGCGCGGAAGTCCTGCACGGCAAGCTGCATCTCCGGTGTCATCGTCATGGGACGTCCTCCTGTTTCGCGCATGGACCTTCAGGATCCGCACGCTAGCCCCGCTCCGTGCGGCCGGGGAGGGGGTTGACGGGAGGAGGATGGGAGGCATGCGAGCTCTCACCTTCCCCGGCGTCGCCGTCGACGCATCCAACATCGTCCTCGGTCTGATGCGCATCGAGCCCCTCTCCGACGAGGAGATCCGCGCACTCGTCCGCAGCGCCCGGGACGAGGGCGTCACGGTCTTCGATCACGCCGACATCTACGGCGACCGGCGCCACGGCAGCGAGCGGCGGTTCGGGGATGCGGGAGCGATCCCGGCCGCCGAGCGCGACCAGGTCGTCATCCAGTCCAAGGTCGGCATCCGCGACGGCTATTTCGACTTCTCGCGCGAGCACATCCTGGCCACCGTGGACGAGTCGCTCGCGGCCCTTCGCACCGACTACCTCGACCTCCTGCTCCTGCACCGTCCCGACACGCTCGTCGAGCCGGAGGAAGTCGCCGCCGCCTTCGACGCACTGAAGGAGTCGGGCAAGGTGCGCGCGTTCGGCGTCTCGAACCACACGCCGGGGCAGATCGACCTGCTGCGCCGGTACGTCGTGCAGCCCATCGTCGCCAACCAGGTGCAGCTCAGCATCACGCACGCCCCGCTCATCGCCCAGGGCGTCGCCGCCAACATGGCGGGCCTGCCGCAGTCCATCGACCGCGACAACGGCATCCTGGATCACGCGCGCCTCCACGACATCACCCTGCAGGCCTGGTCGCCGTTCCAGAAGGGGTTCTTCGACGGCGTCTTCCTCGGCGACCGCGAGCAGTACGCGGAGCTGAACGATGTCATCGACGAGCTCGCCGCCGACTACGGAGTCACGCCCACCGCGATCGCCACGGCCTGGATCACCCGGCACCCCGCCGGCATCCAGGTCGTCCTCGGCACCACCAACGCCCAGCGCGTCCGTGACGCCGCCGCCGGGTCGGAGCTCCCGCTCACCCGCGAGGAGTGGTACCGCCTGTTCCGCGCGTCCGGGCACACGCTGCCCTGAGCCCGCCGCTCGCCGTCATACATTCCGGGTGCGTCGGCGAGCCGCCGCTAGGCCGAACCGGTATGCCGGGATACCGTCAACCGGGTGAATGCTGAAAGCCTGAGACCGGGGCTCCGCCTCGCGAACCGGGCGCGGCTGCTGCAGGTCGTCAACATCCGCACCAGGCTGGTGCGCCCGTCGGATGCGCCGCAGGGCTTCGTCGCCGGGCGGCGGAACATCCGCGTGCTGCTGGTGGGCTCGGGACCGGTGGTCGGGTGGGGTGTCGGCAGCCACGATCTCGCGCTCCCCGGAGCCGTGGCGCGGGCGCTGGCCTCGTCGACGGGGCGCGGCGCCGTGGTCGACGTGGTCGCGCATCCGTCCGCCGGCGTCAGGAGGCTGCGATCCCTGGTGCGTGCGGCCACGCCCGAACGCTACGACGCCGTGGTGCTGAGCGCTACGCTCGCGGACTCGCTGCGCCTCCCCGACCCGGGGCGGTGGGGCGAGCGGGTGCGTGCCGTCCTCCGTGAGGTGCTCGCCGTCCGCGGCGGGGCGGCGGCCGTGGCCTGGCTGGGCGCGCAGCCCATCCTGACGTCCGCCACGGACGACATCGGTCCCGCCCGGATCGCCGAGGAGCACGGCGAGCGGCTCAACCAGGTGGCCGAGCGGGTGTGCCGGGAGGAAGGCGCGCATTTCGTCGCCCTGGCGGCCCCGCCGCACGCCGAGTCCGCCCGGCCCCACGGCCCCGCCGCCTACCTCTTCTGGGCCCGCAGCATCGCCGACGCCCTCAGCCCCGTCCTCGGCTCGCTTCCCGCGGAGCAGCCGCCTTCGCCGCAGTCGGCCGCCGAGCGGGTGGAGGCCATCGACCGGTTGCGCCTGGCCGAGCGTGGGCGCGACGCCCGGCTCGACGGCCTGGTGGGCACGGCGCAACGCACCCTCGGCACCGAGATCGCGATGTTCACGATCCTGGACGACGAGAAGGAGTGGCCGATCTCCGCCGTCGGGACCACGCCGCGCGAGATCCCGATCGAGCAGTCGGCCTGTCTCCACACGATCGCCTCGTCCGACGGGATGGTCGTCACCGACGCCGTCGACGACGAGCGCTTCGCCGCCAGCCCGCTCGTGACCGGTCCCGCCGGTCTGCGCTACTACGCCGGCTACCCCGTCGAGGCGCCGGACGGCACCCGCATCGGCGCGCTCTGCGTGTTCAGTCGCACGCCGCGTGACGCCGAGACCGGCGAGTTCGACCTCGACGTGCTCCGGGAGCTCGCCCTCCTCGCCCAGCGCGAGCTCTGGCGCTGGCAGCCCGACGCCGTCTGAGCCCGCGAGGCGGCCCATTGTCAGCCGTCTCGGCGCCCTGCACCCGATTTCGAGCCGTCTCGGCGCCTCCCGGGTCAGTCGGGGAGCGCCGCCAGCAGGCGGTCGAGCGACCCGCCGAGACCCCAGCGCGCGGCCAGCGCGTCGAGCGCCTCGCGCTGGTGCTCCTGCGGCCGGCGCAGGCGCGTGTCCACGGCGGGCAGCTCGAGGTCGCGCACGACCTCGACGACACGCGGGGCCACATCCAGGTAGGCCGCCGCCGCCAGGAACCGCGCCCGCACGGCCGGCTTCATCGCGCTCGAGGCGTCAGCCGCGGCGGCCCGGATTGCGTCGAGCGACCCGTACTCGGCGAGAAGCGCGGCCGCGGTCTTCTCGCCGACGCCCGCCACGCCGGGCAGCCCGTCGGAGCTGTCGCCGCGCATGGCGGCGAAGTCCGCGTACTGATCGGGCCGCACCCCGTACTTGCCCGCGACGACCTCGTCGGTCAGAACCTCGAGGTTGCTCATGCCGCGTGCGGTGTAGACGACGCGGACGTCGTGGGCGTCGTCCACGAGCTGGAAGAGGTCGCGGTCGCCGGTCACGACGTCCGCCGGTCCGGTCCGCTGAGACGCGAGGGTGCCGATCACGTCGTCCGCCTCGTGCTGCGCGACCCCGACGATCGCGATCCCGAGCGCGCCCAGGACCTCCCGGATCACGGGTACCTGCGCGATCAGCTCCGCGGGGGTCTCCTCCACGTCCACGCCACCCGGAACCTCCCGCGCCACCCGATGCGCCTTGTAGCTCGGGATGAGGTCGACACGCCACCGGGGCCGCCAGTCGTCGTCCCAGCACGCCACGAGCGACTCGGGTCCGAAATCGGCGACGAGACGGGCGATGATGTCGAGGAAGCCGCGCACCGCATTGACCGGCTCGCCCTCGGGGGAGCGCACCGTGTCGGGCACGCCGTAGAAGGCGCGGAAGTAGAGCGACGCGGAGTCCAGGAGCATCGTGCGCCCCGAACCGGACTCGGTCTCGGACGCGGGTGTGTGCTGTGGCATGGGAACCTCCGCCTGCCACGTTACGCAGGGGGTCGCACCGAGGGCCAGAGGCGCTACCCTGACGGCATGGCCGGAACGATCGTCGTGGAGCGCACTCTCCGCATCGCCGCGACTCCCGAAGACCTGCAGCGCCGCCTCGCCGACCTCCCCGGCTGGGTGGACTGGTCGCCGTGGGAGGGCCTCGACTCCGCGCTCGACCGCGACTACGCGGGCGAGCCGGGTACGGTCGGCTCCAGCTACGCCTGGTCGGGCAACCGCAAGGCGGGCGCCGGGCGCATGCAGGTCACCGCGGTGGACCCCGACGGTGTCGGGATCGCGCTCGACTTCACCAAGCCGTTCCGATCGAGCAATCGCATCCGCTTCGTGCTCACCCCGGAGGGGGACGGCACCCGCGTGACCTGGCGCATGGAGAGCCCGAAGACGTTCCTGTCGCGCGTGTTCAGCATCGAGAAGCTGGTCGGCAAAGACTTCGAGAAGGGGCTGCGCCAGCTCAAGCAGGTCGTGGAGGGGTAGGCCTCCTCCTTCCCGGAGTCGTCGCGCCCGGGTCCGCCGCACGCCGGCCGGACCCGGGCGTTTCCGCGTGCGCGCGAGGACGCGGGACGCAACAGTTGACAACTGGACAACTATGAACATACGCTGCTCATGTTCATAGTTGTTCACGTACAAGGAAGTACCCGTCAATGACGCTCGAATCGATGAAGATCGCCGTGGTCGGCAGTTACGGCGCCGGGCTCACCATGCGCGTCCCGCGCTCGCCTGAGGCCGGCGAGACCCTCAGCGGAGGCGTGTTCGACTCCGGACCGGGCGGCAAGGGCTCCAACCAGGCGGTGGCGGCCGCGCGTCTCGGCGCGCAGGTCAGCCTCCTCACCGCCGTCGGAGCCGACGACTTCGGCCGCGCCGCTCACGAGCTGTGGGCGCGCGAGGGAGTCGACGCGAGCAAGACGCTCACCGGGCGCGGTGCCACGATGGTCGGCTTCATCCTCGTCGAGCCGTCGGGCGAGAACCGCATCGCGATCGCCCCCGGCGCGCTCGACGAGCTCGACACGGCTGCGGTCGACGCCTTCCGGGACGAGATCGCCGCCGCCGACATCCTCGTCGTGTCGATGGAGATCCCGCTCGACGCCGTCGTGCACGCCCTCCGCGTCGCACGGGAGGTCGGGACCCGCACGCTGCTCAACCCCGCGCCGGCCCGCGCCCTTCCCGACGACGCGTGGGAGCTGATCGACATCATCACGCCCAACCAGACGGAGGCGCCGGTGCTGCTCGGCCGCGCGCCCGGCGACGGAGCGACCGAGCGCGACCTGGTCGCCGCCCTGCGCGGCCGCACCGGCGGCGCCGTCCTCCTCACCCGCGGGGCCTCCGGAGCCCTCCTGGCGGATGCGGACGGGGAGCGCGAGATCGCACCCGTCGCGCCCACGGCGGTCGTCGACACGACCGGCGCCGGGGACGCCTTCACGGCGGCCCTCGCCGTCGCGGTCGCGGCGGGCGCCCCGCTCGCCGACGCGGCCGCGTACGCCGCTCACGCGGGCGCGCACACCGTCGCCGCGCCGGGCGTCGTCCCCGCGCTCCCCACGGCCGATCAGCTCCCGGCCCTCCCCACCACCCCGACCCCCGGCTCGATTGGACCCGCCCGATGACCGCCACCACCACCGCCCCCGCGCGACGCAGCGCACCCGACTTCCGCACGCTCCTGCACGCCCGCGAGGCCGGCGTCTTCGCGGCCCTCGTGCTGCTGGTGGTGCTCGGCACCGTGCTCTCGCCGAGCTTCCTGCAGGCGGGGAACCTGCTCTCGGTCGGCCAGCAGGTGTCCCAGATCGGCATCATGGCCATCGGCGCCACCTTCGTCATCATCAACGGTGAGATCGATCTGTCGGTCGGTTCGATCTACGCGCTCTCGGCGATCGCGACCGGTATGGCGATCGCGGGCGGAGTCGCGTGGCCGCTCGCGATCCTGATCGGCCTCGCGGTCGGTGTGGTCGCCGGCCTCGTCAACGGGCTCGCGGTGGTCCTGCTCGGGGTGCCGTCGTTCATCGTCACGCTGGGCAGCCTGAGCGTGTTCCGCGGCGTCGCGCTCCTGATCTCCGACGGCAAGCCGATCTCGCTGAGCACCTCCCAGGCCGGAGTCGCCGACTTCAACCTGCTCGGCCAGGGGCGCCTCTTCGGGGTCGTGCCCATGCAGCTCATCATCTTCGCCGTCATCATCGTGCTGGGCGTCGTGCTGCTGTCGCGCTCACGCCTCGGCTTCAACACCTACGCCGTCGGCGGCAACCGGGAGGCCGCCCGCCTCGTCGGCATCAATGTCGGCGCGGTGAAGCTCACCGCGTTCGTCCTCTCCGGATTCACCGCGGCGGTCGCCGGCGTGCTCGGCCTGTCGTTCCTGAGCTACGTGCAGGGCGTCACCGGGACCGGCCTGGAGCTGACCGTCATCTCGGCCGTCATCATCGGCGGCGCAGCCCTCTTCGGTGGTTCCGGCACGATGTGGGGAACCGTCATCGGCGTCCTCTTCATCGGCATCCTGCAGAACATCCTCAACATCAACGGCATCTCGTCCTTCTGGCAGACCGTCGTCACCGGTCTCGTCATCGTCGCGGCTGTCGCCGCGGACACCTGGCAGCGCAAGCGCAAGACGCGCGCCTGACACTGCGCGCCCCGCCCGCCCGACCGGCGCGCCGGACCCCGCGCACACCGCATCCCCCATCGCACCAACCCGAGCACATCACAACGAAGGAGTATTGATGTCTTTCCGTACCCTCACGCGCCGCGTGCTGACGGCCGCCGCCGTCGCCACGACGGTCGCGCTCACCGCCGCCGGCTGCGGCGCGATCACCAACGGCAGCGCTGCCGACGCCTCGGGCGGGTTCCACCTCGCCGAGTACATCCAGAAGCGCGTCGACGGCGGTGAGAAGCTGCGCATCAAGCTCAGCTACCACGACCCCTCCCTCGCGTTCGCCACCCCGATCCGCGAGGGGATGGAGAAGGCGGGCGCCGAGTTCGGCGCCGACGTGCAGCTGATCGGCCCCACCGGTGGCGACGCGGCCAAGCAGGTCGCCGAGCTGCAGACGCTCATCCAGCAGCAGGCGGTCGACGGACTGGCGGTCTCCTCCGCGAGCAGCGACGCGCTCAAGCCGGTCATCGCCCAGGCCTATGAGGCGGGCATCCCGATCATCTCGTTCAACACCGACAACCCGGGCTCGAAGCAGATGGGCTTCGTGGGCCAGGACCTCGCCGCTTCCGGCGAGTCGGAGGCGAAGGAGCTGCGCACCGCGCTCGGCGGCACGACGTCCGGCAAGGTCGTCGTGTTCTCGCTCGACACCGGCGCCGGCTGGTCCAACGACCGCTTCGGCGGGTTCCAGAAGGGAATGGAGGGATCCGGCTTCGAGGTCGTCGGTCCGGTGAACGTGGGCAACGAGCCGAACGCGGCCTACAACACGGTCGACTCGACCATGTCGGGACAGTCGGGCGTCGTCGCCATCGCCGGCCTCGACTGCTGCAGCACGACCGCCGCGGCCAAGTGGGTCCAGCAGTCGGGCAACTCCGGAAAGATCACGATGGTCGGCTTCGACCTCCTCCCGCAGACGGCCGAGTTCATCACCCAGGGTGTCGTGACATTCACGATCAGCCAGAACCCCTCCGAGCAGGGCTACCAGGCGGTCAAGGTTCTCGCGGACTTCCTGAAGAAGGGCACCGAGATCACGGGCGTCGACACGGGAGCACAGATCATCGACGCCAAGAACCTCTCCGACGCGACGGTGGAGGGCTGACATGACGCTCCCGACGCTCGACGCGGCGGAGCCGGCCATCCGCATCAACGGTCTCAGCCGCCGGTTCGGACCCGTCACCGCGCTGGCCGACGTCACGATGGAGGTTCCGGAGGGGCGGGTGACCGCCCTGCTCGGAGAGAACGGCGCGGGCAAGTCCACCCTCCTCAAGATCCTCGCGGGGCTGCAGCCGCCGAGCGCCGGGAGCGTCACCGTGCACGGGGTGGAGGTGCAGCGGTTCGACCCGCACTCGCTCCTCACCGAGCACGGCGTGGCGATCGTGCCGCAGGAGCTCTCGCTCCTGCCGGAACGCACGGTGGCCGAGAACATCCTGGTCGGGGTCGAGCCCGGGAGCCGCTGGTTCCCGTCGCGGCGCCGGATGCGGCAGCGCGCCGCCGAGCTGCTCCGCACGCTCGACCTCGACCTCGACCCGGGAGCCGCGGTCGGCGGTCTCGACCTGGCCACGCAGCAGCTGGTCGTGGTGGCGCGATCGATCGCCCGCGGCTGCCGCATCCTCATCCTGGACGAGCCCACCTCCGTGCTGACCCCGGCGGAGTCGGAGCGCCTGTTCGCGCTGATGGACACGCTCACGAGACAGGGCACGACCCTGCTCTACGTCTCGCACCGCATGCCCGAGGTGTTCCGGCTCGCCGACCAGCTCGAGGTGCTGCGCGACGGCCGGCACGTCGCCTCCTGGACCCGCGAGGAGACGACGCCGGAGCAGGCCGTCGCCGCGATGGTCGGCCGCGAGCTCGGCGACGTCGCCCGCCGGTCGGACATCGTGCGCGCCGAGCCGCTCGACGCTCCGGTGCTCACGGTGCGGGAGCTCGCCGGCCGCGGGCACCGCGCCGTCTCCTTCGACCTGCACCCGGGCGAGATCCTCGGCATCGCAGGCCTC
This sequence comes from Leifsonia sp. ZF2019, assembly GCF_019924635.1. Lineage (NCBI taxonomy): Bacteria > Bacillati > Actinomycetota > Actinomycetes > Micrococcales > Microbacteriaceae > Leifsonia > Leifsonia sp. ZF2019. Next base: position 4,027,997 of record NZ_CP065037.1, on the reverse strand, counting down.
CCCGACAGCGGACGCGTCGAACTGCTCCGCAATCTCTTCGGGGCCGACCGCGGCACGGGAGGACGTGTCGTGCTCGACGGTGCGCCGTACGACCGTCGCGCTCCGGGAGAGTCGGTGCGCCGCCGCCTCGGCTTCGTGCCAGGCGAGCGCCGTGCCCAGGGCCTCCTGAGCTCCCTCGGTGTCGGCGACAACATCGGCGTGCTCACCCTCGGGCGCCACACCACCGGCGGACTCGTCCGCCGCCGCGCCCTCGACGCGGAGGCCGGCCGGCTCTCCACCGCCCTCACGGTGAAGACGGCGTCGCTCCAGACGCCCATCGTCAACCTCTCGGGCGGCAACCAGCAGAAGGCCATGCTCGCGCGCTGGCTCGCGATCGAACCGCGCGTGCTCATCCTCGACGAGCCGACCCGCGGCGTGGATGTCGGAGCCAAGGCCGAGATCTACGAGCAGCTGTTCGCGCTCGCCGAGGCCGGTGTCGCCATCCTGTGCTCGTCGTCCGACCTCCCGGAGCTGCTCACCGTCACCGATCGCATCGCCGTCATGACGGAGGGCCGCATCTCGACCGTGCTGCCGACGGCGGAGGCGACGGAGGAGAACATCATGGCTGCCGCGACCGGCGCCGTGCCCGCCGCGACCGCCGTCGCCTGAGCGACCCAGGCCGGCCCGACTCCCTCGACCATCCCGGCCCGCCTCGACCATCCCGACCACCGAAAGAGAGACCATGAAGAAGAACGGCATCCTCAACGCCGAGCTGAGCGGAGCCCTCGCCACGCTCGGCCACACGGACCTGCTGCTCGTCGTCGACGCCGGGTTCCCCATCCCGCGCGACGCTCACCGCATCGACCTCGCGATCGCCGAGAACCTGCCCGACCTGCGCACCGTGCTCGGCCTCATCGCCGACGAGCTGGTGGTGGAGGGCGTTGTGCGTGCCGACGACGTCGTCAGCAACAACCCGCGCCTCGACGAGTGGCTCGCCGACCGGTTCGCCGGCGCCGAGTTCAGCACCCGCGCCCACGCCGACATGCTCGGGCCCGTCGCCGCCCAGGCCAAGGTCATCGTGCGCACCGGAGCCTTCGAGCCCTGGGGCAACATCGGCCTGATCTGCGGCGTCGACGTGCCGCGCTGGTTCGGCGGGGACGGCGTCGTCGCCCCCGCCTACTACGCCGACCGTCTCTGACGGCCGGCCCCACCCTCCCGCACCCCGCGGTCCATGCGAAAGGAACAACCGTGACCACCACCGAGACCTCCGGCGAGAAGACCCTCGCCCCGGCCGAGCTCGCCCCGTACATCCAGCACACCAAGATCGAGGTCGGGCTCACGCGCGACGAGATCGTCGCTCACGCTCGTGAGACGGTCGAGCACGGCTTCAACGCCGCGATGGTCCCGGCCTCCTGGGTCGACGTCGTCGCGGCCGAACTGGCCGGCACCGGCGTGGGCATCGCCACCGCGCTCGACTTCCCGACCGTGGGCGTCACCACGAGCGCGGGCAAGGCCGCGGAGGCCGAGTCGATCGCCCGCCTCGGCGCCACCCAGCTCGACATCGGCGTGCAGGTCGGCTGGCTGAAGTCCGGCATGTACGACGCCTTCCGCGACGACATCGCCGGTGTCGTGCGCGCCTCCGGCCTCCCGGTCAAGGTGATGCTCGAACTGCCCCTCCTCACACCCGACGAGCGCCGCGCCGCGGTCGAGCTGTCGATGGAGGCCGGTGTCGCCTACCTGAAGAACGCCTCCAGCGGGCAGATCGAGACGGCCAACCCGGAGAGCGTCCGCTACCTGGTCGGCCTCGCCCGCGACGGCGTGCTCGTCAAGGCGTCCGGATCGATCAAGAGCTACCCGCAGGCGCTCTCCCTGCTCGAGGCCGGCGCGAGCCTCCTCGGCACGAGCGCGGGGCTGGCGATCATCAGCGACTCCGGCGACGAGAACACCACCAGCTACTGATCAGCGCCGCCGCCGTCCCGGTGAACTAAGGTCGGGACGGCGGCGCACGCCAGGGAGGACACACGACGGTGACCGTGAACCAGGAGCTGTTCGACGAGGGGGACGTCGACCGGGAGGCCCCGATCGCCCTCCACGCGCAGATCTCGGAGCGCATCCGGGGGCGGATCGCGACGGGGGAGTGGCCGGCCCACTACCGGCTGAAGAGCGAGCCCGAGCTGGCGCACGACCTCGGCGTGAGCCGCGGGACGCTGCGCCGAGCCCTCACCACGCTCATCGAGGAAGGCCTGCTGCGCCAGATCCGCGGCAAAGGCACCTTCGTCACCTCGACCACCATCGAGCCCTCCATCGCCCAGAAGCTCAGCACCCTCTCGGAGGACTTCGCGAACCAGGGCATCGTGACCGAGACCGACGTGCTCGAGTGCGTGCTGCTCGAGCCGCCGAGGCCCGTCGCGGCCCTGCTCGACACCCCTCCCGGGGCCAAGGTCCTCACCCTCCGGCGCCTCCGCCGGACCGCAGACGGCCCCGTCGCCCTGCTCGCCAACTACGTCCGCGCCGACCTCGTCCCGGGCCTCGAGGACACCGACTTCACGTCGTCCAGCCTGTTCGGCACGCTGGAGGGCCGCTTCCAGCTCAAGATCGGGAGCGCCCGCCGCACCTTCTCGGCGGAGGCGGCGGACGCGCCCACCGCGGACGCGCTCGAGCTGCCGCCCGGCGCGCCCGTCCAGTACCTGCAGCAGGTGACCTACCTCGCCGACGGGCGTCCGATCGAGTACTCGGACGTGTGGATCCACTCCGGCCGCCTGCGGGTGACGTCGCTGCTGTCACGGCGGTAGCGCGCCCGGGAGCAGCTGCTCAGGCGGCCAGGTATGTCCCGTGCCCGCGCACGATCGTGTCGCCCGCGAACTCCAGCACCTCGCAGACCACCCCGCCGGCGTGATTGCGATACCGGATCACGAGGGTGTCCACGCCGATGTAGCGGTCGAGCACGTCGAAGGGCAGGTCGGGGAGCGCGGCGAGACCGGCTGTCCAGTACTCCCGAAGCGCCGCCTTGCCCCAGGCGACACCACCGCTCCCCGGCAGGAGCCGGTCGGCGAGGGGCGAGGTGAAGACGACGTCGTCCGCGTAGTGCGCGAGCAGAGCGTCGAGGTCGTGTGCGTTCCAGTCGGCCAGCCATCGGTCGACGAAGCTGCGGGCGGAGTCGTCGCTGATCATCCGACCAGCATGGCACCGCGCGGCGACCCGACACCCGCATCCCCTAGCGTGGAGGCATGACCCTCCCTCCCCTCCAGGTCGCCGCCATCGCGCTCATCCGCGACCGCACGGTGCTGATGGTCACGGCTCGCGGGCGCGACGTTCACTACATGCCGGGCGGCAAGATCGACCCGGGCGAGACGGCGGCCGAGGGGGCGGCGCGGGAGGCGCTCGAGGAGGTCGCCCTGACCCTCGACCCCGCCGCACTCGAGGAACTCTTCGAGGTACGGACCCTCGCCCACGGGCAGGCGGAGGGGCGGATGGTCCACATGCGCGTCTTCCGTGCGCACACCGACGCCCGGCCCGCACCGTCCGCCGAGGTCGGCGCGCTGCACTGGGTCACCACCGCGGACGCCGATCGCTGCCCGCCTGCCGGCCGCGAGGTGCTGCGCCTCCTCGCCGCCCGCGACCTCATCGACTGAGCCGCCGTCTCCCGCGCGGCCCTTTCCGGTCCCGCCGTCGAGTGCGCGAACACTCTGCATCCTCGACGGCTTCGCCTCGAGTTCTTGCGCACTCGGGGGCTGTGGGGTGAAGAGGGACGGGAGGCGGGCGAGGCTCAGGAGGTCGCAGCGACGATGGAGGCGCAGGCGTCACTGGGGCGGCGCGCGGGGTCGATGGCGCCGACGATGGATTCGGAGATCGCCGCCAGCTGCTCCACCTGTTCCGGCGTGAGGGCGGCGAGGACGCGCGAGCGCACGGTGTCGAGGTGGCCGGGCGCCGCTGTCGCCACGAACTCGGCGCCGGCATCGGTGAGCACGGCGTTGGTCGCCCGGCCGTCCTCCTCGCACGGCATCCGCTTCACCAGGTCGCGCGCCTCCAGCCGGGTGATCACGTGGCTGAGACGGGAGACGGACGCGTTGGTCGCGGTCGCGAGCGCGCTGAGCCGCATACGGCGCTGGGGCGACTCGGCCAGGCGCGAGAGCACGAAGAACTCGTAGTGCGTGGCGGCGGAGTCACGGGAGAGCTGGCCGTCGATGACGGGAGGGAGCAACTGTGTGAGCGCGACGAGTCCCAGCCAGGCGTCGCGTTCGCGTCCGGCGAGGTCCTCGTTCGTCGTCATACGGGCCATTCTAGCAAAACACTTGACGCGTCAACCAAAGTGTCGTAAGTTAGTTGAAGCATCAACTAATCGCGGCGTTCAGCCGGAAAGGACTCTGATGAGCACGGTCAGCATCATCGGCAACGGAAACATGGCGAAGGCCATCGGCGGCGTGGCTGCCGCCGGCGGCAGCACCGTCGAGTACCTGGGCCGCGAGGGCGGAACGGTGAACGGCGAGGTCGTCGTCTTCGCGGTGCCCTACCCCGAGGTGGATGCGGTCATCGCCACCTACGGCTCCGCACTGGCGGGCAAGGTCGTCGTCGACATCACCAACCCGGTCGACTTCGCGACGTTCGACGGCTTGGCGGTTCCGGCCGACAGCTCCGCGGCCGCGGTGATCGCCGCCAAGCTCCCCGAGGCGACCGTGCTGAAGGCGTTCAACACCAACTTCGGCGCGACCCTCGCCTCCGGCACGGTCGGCGAGGAGACCACGACGGTCCTCATCGCGGGCGACGACGACGCGGCGAAGGCGGCTCTTGCGGGGATCGTGACCGCGGGCGGGCTGAACGCCGTCGACGCCGGTTCGCTCAAGCGTGCGCGCGAGCTCGAGTCCCTCGGCTTCCTGCAGATCACGCTGGCGGCCGCCGAGCGCGTGTCGTGGACCGCGGGATTCGCGCTGGTCGCGTAGCGGCGCGCGTCGTCGGTCACGACACGCCGTCGGCTCTGCCGGAGCTGCGGCGTGTCGTGACCGGTGGGGGTGCTTCCCGCGATGCGGTACTCGCGCCGCATTAGGGTGAGGGGATGACCGAGAGCGGACGGGCCCCTGGCGTGCGGGAGGTCGCCGCAGCGGCCGGCGTCTCCCGGCAGACGGTCTCGCGCGTGCTGAACGACCACCCCAGCATCCGCCCGGCCACCCGCGAGCGCGTGCTCGCCGCGATGGCCGACCTCAACTTCCGGCCGAACCGGGCCGCGCGCATGCTCACGACGGCGCGGTCGACGACCATCGGGGTGCTCGCCGCCTCCACGTCCTCGCTGTTCGGTCCGGCCTCCAGCATCGACGCCGTCGAACGGGCGGCGCGCGACGCGGGCTACTTCGTCACCGTCGCGCACACGTCCGCGCTCGACCGGCCGTCGATCGAGGCGGCCCTGGACCATCTGCTCGCGCAGGCCGTCGAGGGAATCGTCGTGATCGCCCCCCAGCAGCGGGTGCAGGATGCGATGGCCGCGGTGTCGCTCGCCGTTCCGTCGGTCACCCTGCATGGGGCCGGTGCGGCCGGTGACGACGGCGTGTTCGTCGACCAGGTCGAGGGCGCGCGCCTCGCCACCCGCCACCTGCTCGACCGCGGCCACCGGCGCATCGCCCACCTGTGCGGTCCGGGCGACTGGACGGAGGCGCGGGCGCGCCGCGACGGTTTCCTCGCCGAGATCGCCGAGCGCGGGGCGGACGGCGTCGTGACGCGCGAGGGTGACTGGACCGCCGCCTCCGGCGCGGAGATCGCCGCCGCCCTGCTCGCCGACGAGTCGGTGACCGCCGTCTTCTCATCCAACGACCAGATGGCCCTCGGCGTGCTCCACGCCGCCCGCCGCGCCGGCCGTCGCGTCCCGGAGGAGCTCGCCGTCGTCGGGTTCGACGACATCCCCGAAGCGGCATTCTTCGCCCCTCCCCTCACCACCGTCCGCCAGGACTTCGCCGAGCTGGGCCGCCGCTGCGTCGCGCGCCTCGTCTCGCTCATCGAGGGCCGGGGAGCCGGCCCGGATGGCGGCGGTATCGCCTTCGCCGCGCCGGTCGCGCCGGTGCTGGTCGAGCGCGCGTCCGCGTAGCGACGCTGCCCTCCTGCCAGAGAAGGGTCGCAAACTGCCGCTCAGGCCAGCCCTTTCCGGCGATATGGGACCCCTGTGGTGGCGCATCGGTCGGGTGCTGAGTTGACGTTCGGCGGAAGCGGACGCATACTGGACTCAAGTTGTGACCGGTCACAAAGTGGTGAGGAACAGATGACGGCATCCGAGCGCGCGAATGGGCGCGACGCCATCCGGGACGGACGCACGGCGCTGGGCATCGAGTTCGGCTCGACGCGGATCAAGGCCTGCCTGATCGACGCGGACGACCCGTCCGCGGTGCTGGCCGTCGGCTCGCACGAGTGGGAGAACGAGCTCGTCGACGGGGTCTGGACGTACTCGCTCGACGCGATCTGGTCCGGAGTCCGGGCCGCCTACGCCGCCCTCGTCGCCGACGCGGAGCAGGCGCACGGCATTCGGCCGACGACCTACGGCGCGATCGGCATCTCGGCGATGATGCACGGTTACCTCGCGTTCGACGCCGCCGGCGAGCTGCTCGTGCCGTTCCGCACCTGGCGCAACACGAGCACCGGCCCGGCGGCGGCCGAGCTCAGCGAGCTGCTCGGGGTCAACATCCCGCTGCGCTGGTCCATCGCACACCTCCACCAGGCCGTCCTCGACGCGGAACCCCACCTCGCCGACCTCGACCACCTCACCACCCTTGCCGGTCACGTCCACGAACGCCTCACCGGACGTCGGGCGCTCGGCGTGGGCGACGCCTCCGGCATGTTCCCCATCGACCCAGCCACCCGCGACTACGACGCCGGCCTCGTCGCACGCTACGATGCTCGGCTCGCCGCCGCGGCGCCCGCCCTGGCCGGCCGCCTGACATTGCGCCGCATCCTGCCCGAGGTGCTCGTCGCCGGTCAGGACGCGGGCGCGCTCACCCCGGAGGGCGCGGCCCTCCTGGACCCGTCGGGCGCCCTCCGGCCCGGCGTCCCGCTGTGCCCGCCGGAGGGCGACGCCGGCACCGGGATGGTGGCGACCAGCTCGGTCGCTCCCCGCACCGGCAACGTCAGCGCCGGCACCAGCATCTTCGCGATGGTCGTGCTCGAGCGGCCGCTCGCGCGCGTCCATCACGAGCTCGACGTCGTGACCACCCCCGCAGGCGACCCGGTCGCGATGGTGCACTGCAACAACGGAGCGAGCGAGCTCGCCGCCTGGGTCGGGATGTTCGGCCGGTTCTCCGCGGCGGCAGGCGCTCCGGTCGACCCGGACACCGCTTACGACGCCCTCTTCCGCGAGGCGCTCACCGGCGAGCCTGACGCGGGCGGCGTGCTCGCGTACAACCACCTCGCGGGCGAGCCGATCGCCGGGCTCGCCGAGGGCAGGCCCCTCGTCCTGCGCACACCGGACAGCCGCCTCACCCTCGGCAACTTCATGCGCGCGCAGCTCTACGGGGTCTTCGGCACCCTCGCGCTCGGCATGCGCGTGCTCGCCGGCGAAGGCGTCGCCCTCGACCGGATGTTCGCCCACGGCGGTATGTTCCGCACGGCCGGGGTCGCCCAGCGCTTCCTCGCCGGCGCCCTCGACGCTCCCGTCTCCGTCGCCGACACCGCGTCGGAGGGCGGCGCATGGGGCATCGCGGTGCTGGCCGCCTATCGGGAGGAAGCCGCTCGAGGAGTCGCCCTCGACGACTACCTGCACCGGCACGTCTTCGGCGGCTCCGCCTTCGAGACGACCACGCCGCACCCCGACGATGTCGCCGGGTTCGCGAGCTACATCGAGCGGTACAGCGCGGGTTTGGCGGTCGAGCGGGCGGCGGTGGAGGCCGTGCCCGTCGCCGCTTCGCCCGTGTCCGCGCCGCCGGCCGCATCCGCTCCCGCCCCCACGGAAGGACCCACCACGTGACCCCCGCCGACACCGCCGCCGTCCCGCATCCCGAGACCCCCGCCGTCCGCCGCGTGCGCGAGCAGGTCGCTGCGCTGCACGCCGAGCTCGTGCGCTATGGACTCGTCGTCTGGACGGGCGGAAACGTCTCCGGCCGTGTCCCGGGCGAGGATCTCTTCGTCATCAAGCCCAGCGGCGTCGACTACGACGATCTCGCGCCCGAGAACATGATCCTGTGCACGCTCGACGGGGAGGTCGTCGCCGGCTCGCTCGGATGTGACCGGTCCCCTTCCTCCGACACGGCCGCGCACGCATACGTCTACCGCGAGATGCCCGAGGTCGGCGGCGTCGTCCACACCCACTCCACCTACGCGACCGCCTGGGCTGCCCGAGCCGAGCCCATCCCGTGCGTCATCACCGCCATGGCGGACGAGTTCGGCGGCGAGATCCCGGTCGGCCCGTTCGCGATCATCGGCGACGACTCCATCGGCCGCGGGATCGTCGCGACGCTGGCCGGGCACCGCAGCCGCGCCGTCCTGATGCAGAACCACGGCGTGTTCACCATCGGCACGGACGGCCGTGACGCCGTCAAGGCCGCCGTCATGGCGGAGGACGTCGCGCGGACGGTGCATCTCGCGCGGCAGGGCGGCCCGCTCGTTCCCATCCCGCCGGAGGCGATCGACCGCCTCTTCGACCGCTACCAGAACGTCTACGGACAGAACCCGGAAGGTGCCTCCTGATGCCGAAGCTCACTCCCTCCCCGAACTCCGCCACGCTCGACGGCTACGAGATCTGGTTCCTCACCGGCAGCCAGCACCTCTACGGACCGGCGACCCTCGCGCAGGTCGCCGAGCAGTCGCGCGGGATCGCCGACCAGCTGGGCGCATCCGCCGATGTGCCGGTGCGCGTGGTCTGGAAACCGGTGCTCACCGACTCCGACGCCATCCGCCGCGTGATGCTGGAGGCCAACGCCGACGACACCGTCATCGGTCTCGTCGCGTGGATGCACACCTTCAGCCCCGCGAAGATGTGGATCACCGGCCTCGACGCGCTGCAGAAGCCGCTCCTCCACTTCCACACGCAGGCCAACGTCGAGCTGCCGTGGGGCGAGATCGACTTCGACTTCATGAACCTCAACCAGGCCGCGCACGGTGACCGCGAGTTCGGGTACATCCAGACCCGGCTGAGCATCCCGCGCACCACGGTCGTGGGCCATGTGAGCGACCCGACGGTCACTGCGCGCATCGGCACGTGGACCCGTGCAGCAGCAGGGTGGGCGGCGACGCGCTCCCTCAAGCTCGCGCGCTTCGGCGACAACATGCGCTTCGTCGCGGTGACCGAGGGCGACAAGACGGAGGCCGAGCTCGCGTTCGGCGTGCAGGTCAACACCTGGGGCGTCAACGAGCTGGCCGACGCCGTGGCCGCCGCGTCGTCCGCCGACGTGGATGCGCTCGTCGCCGAGTACGAGGAGCTCTACGACGTCGCGCCCGAACTGCGACGCGGAGCCGACCGCCACCAGTCGCTGCGCGACGGTGCCGCGATCGAGCTGGGTCTGCGCTCCTTCCTCGAGGGCGGCGGGTTCGGCGCCTTCACGACCAGCTTCGAGGACCTCGGCGCGCTGAAGCAGCTCCCCGGCCTCGCCGTGCAGAGGCTCATGGCCGAGGGCTACGGATTCGGCGCCGAGGGCGACTGGAAGACCGCGATCCTCGTGCGCGCCGCGAACGTGATGGGAGCGGGGCTGCCGGGCGGAGCCTCCCTCATGGAGGACTACACCTACGACATGACGCCGGGCGACGAGCGCATCCTGGGCGCGCACATGCTCGAGGTCTCCCCGACGCTCACGACGGCGAAGCCGACGCTCGAGGTGCACCCGCTCGGGATCGGCGGCAAGGACGACCCGGTGCGCCTGGTCTTCACCGCGACGCCCGGCCCCGCGGTCGTGGTGGCGCTCTCGGACATGCGCGACCGCTTCCGCCTCGTGGCGAACGTGGTGGAGGTCGTCGAGCCGACGGCTCCGCTGCCCAAGCTCCCGGTCGGCCGCGCCGTGTGGAAGCCGGCCCCCGACTTCACGACCTCCGCCACCGCGTGGCTCGAGGCCGGCGCCGCGCATCACACCGTCATGAGCACCGCGGTCGGTGTGGAGGCCTTCGCCGACTTCGCGCGCATCGCCCGCACCGAGCTGCTCGTGATCGACGAGGCGACGACCCTGCGCGGTTTCGAGCGCGAGCTCGACTGGAACGCCGCCTACTACCGCCTCGCCCGCGGAATCTGACCCCTGACTTCTCCGTCACGGTGCCGTCGAGACGGCTCGAACTCGCACGAAATGCGCCGAGGCGGCTGATTATCCGCCGCCTCGGCGGCCCGACCTGGCGCGCGGCCCTGCGGAGAGGTTGGATGGAAGCATGACTCAGCAGGAGATGCCGACGCTCGCGGTGACCGGCGTGACGGGGACGGTCGGGCGGCTGACCGCGGCCGCTCTCGCAGACGCTGGGGTTCCGTTCCGGATGCTCGCCCGCACGCCCGCGAAGGCGCCGCCTCTGTCCGGGACGGTGACCGTCTCGTGCGCGTACGGCGACGCGGAACAGGCGCGCACCGCGCTCGCGGGCGTGGACACGCTCTTCATGGTGTCCGCGGCGGAGAACGCCGAGCGCCTGCGAGAGCACTTCACGTTCGTCGACGCCGCGGCCGACGCAGGCGTGCGGCACATCGTCTACACCTCGTTCTTCGGGGCCGCACCCGACGCGACATTCACCCTCGCCCGCGACCACTACGCGACGGAGGAGCGCATCCGCGCCACCGGCATGGCCCACACGTTCCTGCGCGACAACCTGTACCTCGACTTCGTCGAGTACATGGTCGGGGAGGACGGGGTCATCCGCGGCCCGGCGGGCACCGGACGGGCGGCGATGGTGGCGCGGGCGGACGTCGCCCGGGTCGCGGCCATCGCCCTGCAGCATCCCGAGCGGCATCGCGACGTCACCTACGACCTCACTGGACCGGAAGAGCTGACGATGGCGGAGGTCGCCGAGACGTTGTCGCGCCGGCTCGGCCGGGCCGTCTCGTTCCACGACGAGACCATCCCGGAGGCCTACGAGTCGCGCAAGCGGTGGGAGGCCCCCGATTGGCAGTACGACGCGTGGGTGTCGACGTACACGGCCATCGCCGCGGGTGAGCTCGCCGGGGCGAGCGACGCGGTCGAGCGGGTCACCGGCCGCGCACCTCTCTCGCTCGACGAGTTCCTCCGCGACCGCTGACGGTCGCCGAGGTTCACGTCGTTGCGGCCATTCCGGCGGAATGAGCGCCACGTCGTGAACCTCGACGCCGGGGTTGGGCGGCGACCGCTGCGGATGAGCGCGCTCTCACGGAACGGATACAGTTCTGGATCGAAAAAGGGTACAAATCATCCGTTCCGTGCGATCCTTGAGACATGAAGGATTCTCAGGCTGGGGAGGCGGTCCAGCCGGCCTCCGCGCACGGGCCCGGCCGTGCGCCCTCCGGGATCCCGCTGACCTTCCGGCTCGGAGAGCGGGAGTACGCGGCCCTCGTCCGCATCGCGCGGCATCGCGACACCACGGCCGCCGCGCTCGTGGAGCAGCTGGTGCTGCACGCCCTGAGCAAGGCCGACGTTCCTCCGCCGGCGGAGTCGCATCCCGCGCGCAAGCACACCACCTACGACGAGGCCACCGCCGGCTTCCGTCCCGACCCTCCCCTGCACAGGGCTCCCGAGCCGGAGCCCGAGCCGGAGCCGACGGTCTGAGGCCGCGGGCGCCGTCCCCTTGACCGGACGGCGCAACCCTCCCATGCTCGTGTCATGGATGAACCGCGCGACGCCGCCCCCGCTGCCGACGAGCGCGACGCGGTGCCCGGCGACGGTCGCCCCGAGACGGCGAGCCAGCGCGCCGACCGCAACTGGAACGAACTGCTCCAAGAGTTCCGCGTCTTCCAGACCGGCACTCAGATCGTCGCCGCCTTCCTGCTGACGCTGCCCTTCCAGCAGCGTTTCGGCGAGCTCCCGCCGTTCGATGTCGGCGTCTACATCGTCCTCGTGCTGCTGGCGGTCCTCATCACGCTGCTGGCGCTCGCCCCGGTGGCGCTGCACCGCATTCTCTTCCACCGCCGGATGAAGGAGCAGCTCGTCTCGTACGGCAGCAGGCTGCTGATCGTCTGCCTGGCCGCTGCATCGCTGCTCTTCACCGGCATCGTGATGTTCATCGTCGACTTCCTGCTCGGCACCGGGGCCGGGTTCGTCGCCGCCGCTGTCGTCTTCGCCGTCGTCGTCGTGCTGTGGATCGTCGTGCCGCTGGTCATCCGGCGTCGGGCGATCCGTACGCTTCGCTCTGGCGCCGCATGATCTCGCGCATCGACGTGCCGCGCGGGACGCCGTACATGAGGCCGGGGAAGTCCAGCGTGCTCTGCACCGCCCAGAGCTCGTCGTGGCGATCGGGCGAGAAGAGCTGAGCGGGGTCCCCGGCGGCGATCCACCCGATGGGAACGACCGTGTCGGGCGACAGCACCGAGCCGACTTGCAGCACGGCGTGGATGCGCAGCTCCGATCGCGCGCCGACCACCGCTCCGGCGAAGACGCACGCGCCGGTGGCGATGAACACCTCGTCCTCGATCGTCGCGCCCGTGACATTGGTGTGCGGGCCGACCAGCACGGCGTCGCCCACGATCAGGGGATGCGCACTCCGTCCCCGCAGCACCGCGTGCTCCATGATCAGGGAGTCCTCGCCGATGACGACGGCGCCCCGACTGCCGTCGACGACCGCACCTGAGAGCACCCGCGCGCCCGGCCCGAGTGTGACGTCGCCCGTGAGGACGGCGGAGGAGGCGACCCATGCCGTCGGGTGGATGCCGCTCACGCGTCCACCGCGCCGGGGCCCGCCACCAGCTCCGCGATGAGGAGGTCGTCGGCGCCGTCGGTCCAGCGAGCTGTGCGACGCACCCGAAGACCGGCCGGTGCGAATGTCTCGTTCAGCGCGTCCACGCTGCGGAAAGGCTCGTGGTGCAGCATCGCGGCCGGCGGCGCAGCCCGGTGCCGTGTCGAGTCGAACGCGACGAACGTCGCCGTCACCACGCGCCCTCCCGGTCGCAACACGCGCGCCCACTCCCGGATCGCCGCCGGCGCGTCCGTGAAGAGCTGCAGGCCCGTCACGCACGTGACCAGGTCGACCGTCGCGTCGGGCAGCGGGAGGGAGGCCGCATCCGTCTCGATCAGCTCGGAATCGGGCAGGTGGCGGCGGGCGACCTCCAGCATCCGCGGCGCGAGATCGACCCCGACCATGCGCCCGCGCGCGCCCCGATCACGCAGCGCCCGCAGCACGAGCCCCGTGCCCGTCGCCACGTCGAGGATGTCGCCGACCCCGGCCGCGCCGCCCTCCGCCACGATGAAGTCCGCGACGGCCTCCGCCAGCCCGCGATGCATCGCGCTCTCGTCGTAGGTCGGCGCCCGGTCGTCGAACCGCCGCCGCACCTCCGCCCGCGCCTCGTCGGCACGGCGCTCCACACCGCTCGCACTCATGCCGCCAGGCTACTCGCGGCTCGTCGCGCCCCGTGTCAACCGTGACCGCCGTTCGAACGGGTCGCTCTGTGCGGCTAGCCGGTTGCGGTGATGATGAGATTCTGGGTGGAGGGTGTGCCGTCTGCGCGCTCGAGGCAGGTGATCAGCAACAGCCGGCGGGGGGTGTTGGCCCAGACCGTCGCGTTCTCCGCGATGCTCGCCTTTGGCACGAGTTGCGACCCCGTGACGGTGTAACGATGTCCCGCTGCCTCGACACTGGCTCCGATTGCGAGCTTCGATCGTCGGGTCGTCACATCGGCGAGGTAGTTGCCGGGGCCGACGGCCCCGTTCCGCAGGGAGTGCATCACCAGGAACACGGTGCCCTCCTCACCGTCCGCGAGATCCACACCCATGTTGCGGACGACGTACGCCGAGGTGAAGCCGGGCGGGGTGATCTGACCGCCCACCGCGTCAAGCGCGCCGATCGGGACGTCGAGACCGACGGAGGAGACGATGAGCCGATCTCCTGTATCGGGGACGGCGCGGGATGATGCTGCTGGAACGGGGACCTCGCCAGGGTCGAGCTCGACGGAATCACCGCGCATATCCAGGGCGGTTCTGGCCTCCGGGTGGTTCAGCGTCTCCCACAGGCCAACGGCTCCAGTGACGATGAGCCCGCACGCTACGATCACCGCAACGAGGAGCAGGGAGAGCTTCTGGGTGCGGTGTTTCACTGGTGTCGTCTCTTCGTCCGATGCGATCGAGGGAGGGGTCGGCCAGGCGGGGTCCCGATTATCCCCGCCTGCCCGACGTCTCTGACCGTGCTCATCGTGTCAAGCGAACACGGTTCCGCCGCCACGGCATGCTGTTGCGCGCCGTGACGGGTTCGCGACCACCGTGCGGTCCCGGCTCGTGCTGCGAAGAAGCAGCACATCACCACGACCGAGCCGGGACTTCTCCATCATCGGCGGTCGCCCAGCACCCGATGCCGGACGGCGATGACGGTGACGGCTCCAAGCACAGTCAGGCCGAGAAGGAGCAGCCCCACCCACAGCGGAAGCAGGTTCCCGCTTCCCATGGTGCCGCCCGTGTTCACTGCAGCGCCTGGAACCGGGTATCCAGCAGCGGAGGGCTTCGGTGTGGGCGGGATGGGTGCCGGGGTGTTGGCGATGGCGCCGAGTGCGGCGGCCAGGTCGCTGGCGCTGATGGTGAAGGTGTGGGCACTCTTGTCGAGAACATACCCGGCAGGTGCCTTCGTCTCCGTCAGTGTGTATCCGCCCCACGCCAGATCGTTCACGGCGAGCCTGCCGGCGGTGCCGTCCGCGTCGTTGGCGCCGTTGTCGGTCACGGTCTTCGCGTACCCGTCCGGACCGGTGAGCAGCCACTGCGAACCGGAGAGCAGCTCGCCTCCGACGCTGGCCACCTTCGACCATGCCACCGATCCCCGGTCGGCCGCGATCGGGTTGTCGAGTGTCACGGCGGTCGCGGAGTCCGAACCGATCGTCACCGGGTTCTCGCTGAACGTCGGCGTTCCCCACTGCGTGCCGTCGACCGGTGACGCGGCGTCTTCCGTGAGGGTGACGACAGCACCGGTGGGGATCCGTGAGCTGGTTGATGTCGTTCCATCGTTGGTGACAGTCAGCGTTCCCGATCCTGCCGGATAGGTGTTCGTGGACCCGTCCGGTGCCGTGCTGACCGGTTCATAGCTCCCTGACGGGTAGGAGTACTGGACGGTGTACGAGGTGCCGGACGGAACCGCGGAGGCACCCGTGCCGGTGACGTGCTTGGTGATGGAGAGGGGAGCGGACTCGAAGGTCGGGATCGTCGCCGACGAGGTGCTGGTCTGTGTTCCGCCGTCGGTGTCGATGCCGGTGACCGTGGCGGTGTTGTCGAACCTGCCCGCGGCAGCCTCCGCGGCGGTGAGCGGACCGTAAAGGCCGGTACAGGTGAAGGAATCCGCGGGTTGCAGCGTGGTTGCTGGGCAGGTGATGTCGGCGATCTTCGGGTCGGTGAGGTGGATGTCGGACAGGGCCTCTCCGCCGGTGTTGGTGACGAGGAAGGTGTAGGGGACGGTGTCTCCCTGAGTGAAGATCGTCTTGTCAGTGCCGGTGCCGACGGTGTGGTCGACCGTCTTGGCGAGGGTGATCCCGCCGAGACCGTCGACCGTGGACACACTCACGTTCCGGATCATGTGCACTTCATGGCCTCCACCCGTCGAAGCCGCGAAGCCGAGCTTCAAAGTGGCCGGGACGGGGGTCGTCATCTTCTCCTGCAGCACCTGAGCGCCGTTGACCGTCACCGTCACCGTCGGGAACGGGTCAGCGGCGGTGGTCGGGGAGATCGTCACCATCACACGCTGCGGGGCGCCCTGTGCGCCGCCGGGAGCGGTCGCGGGAGCGTTGCGCAAGCCCGCATACCCCGTGGTCCCGGCGATGCAGTACCCGTCGGTGCCGTCACCGGGCCCGCGGAGCGTGATGCTGTTCGGCGCTTGCGGGTGCGGCTCAGCGCACGATGTCCCTACGTAGGGTTGATCCTCGTAGTTGCCGTAGACGTCGAGACCGAGTCCGAGATAGCCGTGCGGGATGCCTGCCTGGTCTTCGATCGACGCATAGCCGAGCGCGCCACCGTACCCCGCTCCTTGCGGCCCTGGCCGAGTGAGGGTGTAGGCCCCGTCCGTCAGGAAGAACCCGATGCCGTCCGCCGGTCCGAGCCCGGTATCGGACGTCGCGTACTGATACTCATCGAAGGTCATCTGCAGGCCCGCCGACGACGGGAACGCCCTGTTCAGCACCGCTGCGGCTGTGCTTGCGCCTGAGTTGTCCGTCAGCTGCAGATATCCATCCGATCCCGATCCGAGATTCGTCACCGAGTCCTGCGTCTTCGAGCACCCGCCGAGATTCGAAGCGCCGGCGCGAGCCCGAGCACCCGCCGGTGCTGCCGTCAGGCACGCATCCCCCAGACCCACCCAGCGTGCGTCCGGCACATCCTGGTTCGCGAAGGTCTCTGTGGTCAATGCCGACCCGCCCGCGGCATTCGCACTCGTCGGGACGGAGAGCAGTGCGGCAGTCACGCCGAGCAGAGCGAGGCTCGCGAGCGCTCCTCGGCGTAGCCGGGACGAACCGGAAAGGGGTAAAGGCATCAGGACCTCGAAACTCTCGTCACCGTCGAATTGGATCAACCTGCACGCTCTGACGAGGCGCACTACATCGAGAGGGCGCTTCGTCGTCGATTCATGACGCAGATCGCACAGAATCACGGGGCATGTCGGGTTCGAGCAGCATCACTTCCTCGGTAACCTGCCCGTGATCGCAGCTATCTAAGTAAAAATGAATTCGGATGTCAAGTGACTCTTGGTTCACTGGACAACCGCCAACGTGCTCCCGACGAGAAAGCGTCGCGCGACGTCCGGCCGGGTCACGCGGCGGGCCGGGGCGCGAGGGCGCCCAGCCACGCGAGGGACGGGCGTGGCGTGCGGGCGAACGTCTCGCGGTCCACGGCGACCAGGCCGAAGGTGGGAGCCCAGTGACCCCACTCCCAGTTGTCGAGCAGGCTCCAGTGGAAATAGCCGCGCACGTCGGCGCCGTCGACCATCGCGGCGCGCAGGGACAGCAGCGCGCCAGTGGTGTACTCGATCCGCTGGGCGTCGTCGGCCGTCGCGATGCCGTTCTCCGTGACGATGATCGGGGTGCTCGGGACCACGCGCGCCGCTCGGGCGACCGCGCCGCCGAGGGCGTCGGGAAGATACTCCCACCCGGTGAGGGTGCGCGGAGCCGTCCGGTCGGGTACCGCCACGGCCCCCGGGCCGACGCGCGTACCGGTGTAGGTCTGGACGCCCACGTAGTCGTCGCCGGCGCTCGCGCGCAGGAATACCTGGTCGCGGGGCTCGGCGTAGCGCTCCAGATCGTCCTCCGCACCCGGGATGGCCCGGTAGTCCTGCACCGAGACGCCCCACCCGACGGCGAGATGCGGATGGTGCGCGCGAAGCCGGGAGGCGGCGGCGTGGTGGAGGTCGACGAGGAACGCGCTGAGACCCGGGTCGGGCGCCGGGATGCCGTCCTGCAGGTCGGCGGCGCCGTTCCGGAGGAGCGGGGTGACGGCGACGATGTTCGGCTCGTTGATCGTCATGACCCGGGCGGCGCCCGCCTCGAGCACGGGGGCGAGGGCGTCGATGTAGCGAAGGAACCGGTCGATGGCGTCGGGCCGACCCCAACCCCCGCTGGCGGTGAACCAGAGCGGCAGGGTGAAGTGGTACAGCGTGACCGTGGGCTGGAGTCCTCGAGCGACGGCGGCTTCGACGATGCGCCGATAATGGTCGACGGCGGCGCGCGAGATGAACCCGTCCGCCGGCTCGATGCGCGACCACTCGATGCCGAATCGGTAGTCGGTGAAGCCGGCGTCGACGGCGAGGGCGAGATCCTCGGGCCAGCGATGGTAGCCGTCTACGGCGTCGCCGCAGCGCTCCAGAGAAGAATCGGGCTGATTCTCGCGGAACCAGGCATCGCTCGCGACGTTGCCGCCCTCGGTCTGGTGGGCGCCGAGGGAGACGCCCCAGGCGAATCCGGCGGGGAAGGTGTGGGGTGTCAGATCGGTCATGCGATCTCCTCTGATCAGCGAGAGCCCGAGGCTAGCACAGTCACGAATCAAGATTCACTTGACACCCGAAGTCGCGTTCACTTGTGTGAGGACTTCGCACAGTGTCTCCGGAGCTAGCGGCGATCATCGGTGATCGCCGCGGACCACGCCCGGACAGGGCCGGTCGCCCTGGTCGTCGACGGGGCCGAGCGCTCCCGCGACGCCGCCGGGATGGAGCCGGGCCGACTATCCGTGGTCAGCCGAAGAGCACGCTGCTGGCCGCGGCGAGCACGAACGCTTCGTCCGCGGCTTCTCCGATTGGCGGCCACAGAGTCAAGCCGTGGACGACCCACAGCGTTGCATGGCCTCGCATGCGTGCCTCGGTCGAGGAGCATCCGACGACGGACCGGACAAGGGATGCCCATCGATTGACGAGGTCATCGATCACCCGGCCCGCTTGGAGGCGTTCCGCCTGATCCAGCTCCACGGAGTCGTTGACGAGGATGGTCGTGATGTCCGGTCTGGTGGTGACCATCCGGATGTACTGCTCCAGCAAGCGCCGCAGGCTCAATGCGGGGTCTCCGTCTGGAGGGAGGGCTCTGTCGATCTCATCCCTCAGGAGGGACTCCGCCTCGCTGATCGCCGCGGCCAGCAGCTGACGCTTGCCGGAGAAGTGGCTGTAGAACGTGCCGGAGGCGATTCCCGCGGCACTTGCGATCTCCTCCACGGAGACCGTTGCATAGCCGCGGGCGGCGAAGAGCTCGATTGCGCCTGCCAGCAACTGGTCGCGTCTTCGTGTACGTTCCGGTTGGGGTGGTGTCGTCTTCATCGGCTGAAGCGCCGGAAGTGACACATCGGCCAAGCGTCGTGCTGCTCTCGTCAGGAACGACTCGAGGCGTCGTTGGCTCGGCTCGAGCCCGTGGAAGGCCGCGCTTGCGAATGTCATGAGAACCGCGCGTGCTCGACGGAGCGCGATCGGTGGTGGGTCGCCCCTTTCGTGGACGAGGTCGTGGCTGAGCCGGCTCACGAGTGAGCCGATCTCTTCTTCGATCAGCTGACGACCCTCCGCCTCGAGATGTCGGAACTCGCGTATCCACAGGCGCGCGCCGCCGCGATCGGCTGCGGTGGCGCGCGCCATCTGTGGAAGGATCTCGTCGAGCAGGCGGTCGGGGTCCGCGACCGCCTCGAGAAGGGGTGCGAGGCTCGCCTCTGTCGCTGCGAGCAGGAGCGCGTTCTTGCTGGCCATGTGCCGGTAGAGAGCCGCTGGTCGCACATTGATGGTGGCGGCCACCTGCTCCATGCCGACCGCGGTGAATCCCTGGTCGCCGAACAGCCGGCCTGCTGTGGCGATAAGCATCGCGCGACGGTTGCGCGGCCGCGTTCCCCTGGGGGGAGGCTCGACTCCGGTCGCAGAAAAGACCATGAGACAACCCTATCCGAGCCGTGCGGAGCGAACGGCCCTGCGCCACGTCCGAGGAATGCGAATAGAAATTAACTTGACAGCCGAATCGCAGTTCACTTAGCGTGAGCCTGATTCCGTCCGTCCCGTCCCGAGGAAGTGACATGCTCGATCCCGGCGCGCCCGTGGCCAAGCCTGCATCCGGTCCTGCTCCAGCCGCGGTCGGAGACGCGCCCGCCCGGAGGATCCCGCCTCGTCGCCTGGTTCCCTGGCTCGGCGTCGTCGCGCTGATCGTGCAGGGAGCGATCCAAGGAACGCAGGGCGTGCTGCTGCCGAACCAACTCCTCCGCATCGATGCCGGGCAGAAGGTCACCAATCTCGCGATCGTCACGAGTGTGTCGTTCGCGGTGGCCATCCTCGTCCAGCCCCTTGTGGGTACGTTGAGCGACCGGACCAGGAGCCGGCTCGGACGGCGGGCTCCCTGGATGCTCGCCGGCGCGGCCTCCACCGGCATCGCACTGACGACCATGGGGTTTCTCGCCTCCATCCCCGCGATCGCGGTCTGCTGGGTGCTCGTCCAGATCTCCTTCAACGTCATGCTGGCCCCTTCGTCCGCGCTCATGCCCGACCGTTTGCCGGTCGAGAGGCGCGGGGGCGCCTCGGCGCTGGCGGGACTGGGGTTCATGGTCGGTGCAGCACTCGCGACCGTGGCAGGAGGCGCACTCGCCAGCAGGCTTCCCCTCGGCTACGCGCTGTTCGGCCTGGTCGTCGTGATCGGGATCGTCCTGTTCGTCGTCTTCAATCCCGACCGCACCACGGTCGGTCCCGCCGAGCCGTTCAGGTGGCGCTCGCTCGTGGCAGCTTTCTGGGTGAACCCCCGGAAGCACCCGGACTTCGCATGGGCGTTCGCCGCGCGCCTGTTGTTCACCGTCAGCTATTACTCCGTCGTGACGTTCTCCTTCTACATGCTCACGGACTACGCGCATCTCTCGGTTGCGGAAGCCAACGGAGGGGTCGGCGCGATCTCCGCCTCCACTGTCATCGCCGCCATCCTCGGAATCCTCGTCGGGGGGCTCGGGAGCGACAGGCTCAATCGGCGGAAGCCCTTCATCTATGCTGCATCCGTGCTCATGGCGATCGGGCTGGCGATTCCGTTGATCTGGCCGAGCTTCCCCGGGATGATCGGGCTCGCCGCATGCTTCGGGCTCGGGTTCGGGCTGTATCAGTCGGCTGACGGGGTTCTCATGTCGCTCGTGCTCCCCAATCCGAACCAATCCGCAGCGAAGGACATCGGCGTGCTCAACCTCGCGAACACGATCCCGCAGGCGATCGCGCCGGCGATCGGAGGTGCGTTGGTCGTGGCGACGGGAGGCTACACGAGCCTCTTCATGGCGGGGATCGTGATCTCGCTCGTGGCGGCGTTGGTCATCATCCCTGTCCGGGGCGTGCGGTGAGCGCCCCCGAGGCGTCGGGGCCGCCCATCGCGCAGGTGAGTTCGGGGCGGCTGCGTGGCTCGTGGCGGGAGAGCACGGCCGTCTTCCTGGGTGTGCCGTTCGCCGCCCCGCCCACTGGCCTGCGTCGCTTCGATGCGCCGGCCCCTGTGACGTCATGGACGGGGACGCGGGACGCGACCGAGTACGGGCCGACGACGGACCGCATCGCGGTGCCCGATCACTCCATGCCCGAGACCGTCGTCCCGGGGGAGGCGACGCTCAACCTCAACGTCTTCGCGCCGGATTTTGCGTCCTCTGAGAACGCGGGGAGACCCGTGCTGGTGTGGATCCACGGGGGCGGATTCATCGTCGGCTCGCCCAAGAACCTCTGGTACGAAGGAGGAAGTTTCACCCGCAAAGGCATCATCGTGGTCACCGTGGATTACCGGCTCGGCATCGACGGCTTCGGCGCGATCGACGGTGCGCCGGACAACCGCGGGGTCCGTGACTGGATCGCCGCCCTCGAGTGGGTCAGAGACAACATCGGCGCCTTCGGCGGAGACCCGGACCGGGTCACCGTCGCTGGGCAGTCGGCCGGGGGCGGTGCCGTCCTCACGTTGCTGGGCACGCCCGCAGCCCAGCACCTGTTCCGTGCTGCGATCGCGCTCTCCGGGGCGCTCGGCGACGGCTCGCGAGCGAAGTCGCTGCGGTTCACGGCCGATCTGGCGCACGAGACGGGTGTGGAGCCGAATCGCGCCGGACTCTCGCGGGTTCCGGAGCATGATCTGCTGAAGGCGCAGATGGAGATCGTCGCGGCGCGACGAGGCCGCGACCGGTTCGCGGCGGCGCGTGACCTGTTCAGAGGAGTGCTGCCCATCGCGCCCATCGTCGATGGCGAACTCCTCCCGATGTCCACGCCGGAGGCGTTGTCGGCGGGCGTGGGCGCGGACAAGCCGCTTCTGCTCGTCACGACGGATGACGAGAACGCGCAGGAGGCGTCGCGGTGGCTTCCCGCGGCCGCCGACCTGCTGCCACGAGGTTTCGTGCTCCGGCGCACGGGGCTCTCCCGGGCGGCATCCCGCGAGTTTCGGAGAGCGCATCCGGGGCTTCGTCCGCGTCGCTTGCTCGGACGGCTGGTCGCCGATCTGACCTTCCGAGTCCTTGCCCTCGAGGTCGCAGCGGCGCGTGGGGAGGGGCGAACGTGGTTGGCGCGGCTCAAATGGCCGTCGCCGACATTCGGGCAGGCGCTGCACTGTCTCGATCTGCCCTTCTTCTTCGACATCCTCGATGAGCCTTCTGCTGCGTCCTGGCTGGGGGCCGATCCGCCGAAGGAGATCGCGGAGGCGTTGCACGGCGCCGCAGTGCACATCATCCTCGGCGAACAGCCTGCCTGGCAGGCCTGGGATAGCCGAGCGGGCGCCATCGCGGTGCTGGACCGTTCGGTCGAGATCGAGGCCGACGCCTATCACGACGTCCGATACCTCGGCCGCCGTCTGACGTGAGGGGGGACAAGGATGGAAGCCTCACGCGGAGGGACCGCCGTCGTCATCGCTGTCGCCGATGACGAAATCGGGAGGCCGGTCGTCTACGCCGCACGACGAAGGGGCCCGGCTGGCGGAGCGCGGACGCCTATACGTTCATGGTGACGCCGGTCAGCTGTTCCGACTGTTCCCAGAGCCGACCGGCCAGGTCGTCGAGAGGTTTCGCGAGCCGCGGCTCGGGTGCGATGCGCACGGGTGGACCGAACGTGCCGTGGGCCGGGCCGAAGAAGTCCCCGCCGTGGGCATCGGGATCGGTGGCGGCACGTACGGCTGACCAGGCGGCGTGCTCTTTGCTCTGCCCGACGAATCCCCATAGCGGCTCGTCCCAGCGGGTCTTGCGGGCGATCCCCGGACGCCGCGGTGTGCGGGCGTCGACGGCCATCCCAGGACGGCTCATGATCGCGTCGACGGCGCGGCCGGCGGCTCGCAGGCGGCGGTCGAGTTCGAACCCGAAGATCTCCGTGGCGGTCTTCGACCTCCCGTACTCACGCATCGTGGGACCCGGGGGCGCGGTGAGGTCGCGCACATCGATGTTCGAACGCGCATAGTTGCTTGTTGTCTGGATGATCCGGTCCGGCCCGGCGCGATTCAGAAGGTGAGCGATGAAGGCGAAGTTGGCCAGGTAGCCGCCGATCAACGGCCAGAACCCGTCCTTCGTCGTCTCGCCCTCCTTCGGTGCGGTCATGACCCCGGCGTTGAGGATCACCGCATCGAGGTGCGGCAGCCCGGCCAGCTCGGCGGCGGCGTCCCGCACGGATGCGAGGGAAGTGAGGTCGAAGCGCACGAATCGGGTCAGGACGTCGGGGGCATGGTCGCGGATCGCGTCCTGCGCCGCGCGGACACGGTCGGGATTGCGGGCGGCGATGACCACCTGGCCTCCTGCACGCGCGAGCTGTTCGGCCGCGAAGTACCCGATCCCCGCGTTGCCTCCGGTCACCACGAACGTGCGACCGTGCTGGTCGGGCAGCTGAGCAGGGTCCCATTCTCGCGCGCCGGTCATGAGGTGGCCTCCTCGCGGCCGAGGAGCCGCCGGAACGGGGTGGCCAATCGGGCGAGAGCGTTCGCGGTGCGGAAGAAGGCGACGATCTTCGTCGGAGGGCCGTCGACGAACATCTTGTCGAGGCTTTTCTGGGATGCGGCGGCCATCTTCGTGGCGCGGGGGAACATCGTCTGCTCGTAGGAGGCGAGCGCGGTCTCGATATCGGGCCCGGTCACGATCGCGCGTGCCAGGTCGGCCCCGTCGATGAGGGCGAGGTTCGCGCCCTCACCTGCGAACGGCGACATCAGATGCGCCGCATCACCGACCAAGGTCACGCCCGACACGCGACCCCAGCGTGTGCCGGTCGGGAGGGCGTAGATCGGGCGCGGCCAGATCGTGTCGTCGCAGTCGCGGATCAGATTCGTGAGGGTCGGCGACCAATCCGGGAACTGCGCCAGTAGCGCTGCGCGGGCCGCATCGGGGTCGTCCCAGTCGATGCCCGACTCGGCGGCCCACTGTTCGGGCACCCGGAATCCGGCGCCGAGAGCGATCTGGTCGCCACCGTGTCCTCCGATGTACTTGTCGTCCGAGAGTGCGAAGACGTTCCCCGGGCCGGTGACGGAGAGAGCCTCGGGGTGCATGCTCGTCGCATCGCTCAGACGGAACTCGACCAGGGTGATGCCGGTGTACCGGGGTCGCGTCTCGGTGAGGAGCGTCCGTACCCTCGACCACGCACCGTCGGCCCCGACGACGAGATCTGCGTGCTGCACTGTGCCGTCGGCGACCTCGAGCTCGGCGCCGTTCGGGGCGGATCGCACGGCGATGACTTTGTGCCCCCATCGGATCGTGCCCGGCGCGAGTGACTGCACGAGAAGTCGCCGCAGCCTCGTGCGATCGATCTCGGGGCGTCCCGCGCCGCCAGCGCGCTCGGGCTCATCGATAAGGACCCGGGCGTGCTTGTCGAGTACCCGGACGGATTCGCCGTGCGGGTGTGTCTGAGCGCGGAACTCCTCGTACAGGCCGGCCTCGCGCAGCGCGACCTGGCCCGTTGCGGTGTGGATGTCCAGCGAGCCTCCTTGCTGACGCGCTTCCTCGGAGGCGTCGGACTCGTAGACCGTGACAGGGATGCCGTTGCGTTGAAGGATGCGTGCGCACACGAGGCCTGCAAGGCCCGCTCCCACGATCGCGATGTTCGGCTTCGACATGGCCGACGTCTCCTTTCGCTTGATTCCGTCGGTGGCTTCGTCATCACCCTACACGAACATGTTCGTTACGAACAGATTCGAGACAATTTGATAGGCTTACGTCATGGTTGCCGACCCACGAACGAGGACACCGCAGAGTCGCCGAGACCGCCCCGCCAAGCCGGCGCTGAGCCGAGAGGGCATCGTCGACCACGCCCTGGCGATTCTCCAGAAGGAGGGGTTGGGCAAGGTCACGATGCGCCGCATCGCGAGCGCGCTCGACACCGGTCCCGCGTCGCTCTATGTCTACGTCCGCGACACGGAGGATCTGCACGCGCAGATCCTTGACGCTCTCATCGGACGAATGCCCCGGCCCTCCGGTAGGGGCCCGTGGCGGGAACGGCTCCACGAGCTGCTCGGCTCCTACGGAGAGTTGTTGTCGCTATACCCCGAGATCGCCCGGATGGCGCTGGCCGCTCAGCCATTGGGCGTGCACTACTTCACCTTGGTCGAGTCCGTTCTCGATCTGCTCGCTGAGGGCGGAATACCCGATGAGACCGCGGCATGGGGTATCGACATGCTCTTCGCGTCGGTCACCGCCAGCGCCGTCGAGCACGCCGCGAACGCCGATGGCGACGGCGACGCGGAACGACTGGTCATGATGGCCGCCGCTCTCGCGGTGGCATCGGAGTCGACTCACCCCCGCACCCTGAGGCTGGGGAACCAGATGCTTGCCGGTACCGGGTCGGAGCGGTTCCGGTGGGGACTCGATGTCCTGATCAACGGCCTTCTCCACACTCCTCGTCCCGCGAGCGCACCACCTCGCGACGACTGAGGGGGGAAAGAGGAGAGCGCCGCTTCTCGCGGGTCCAGGCGGGCGTCGCACGGCGCGATACCCGCCGATCCGTGCGATGCGAACGAATGTCGTGTCGGTGGTCTCAGCTGGGCTCTGAGGGCCGGTGGACCCACTCCTCCGACCTTCGCGAAGGTCATCGCGCGTCTCACCTGCCGCCACCCCAGCGGCCCAGCGGACACGTACGCAAGACCGGTGCGTCTACGCAAATCCATACCGATCGGTACTGAAACCTGACAATTCGCAATCAACGGGCTTGGGATCTCGTCCAGGGTTGCGGGCGTGAGTTCTCAGAGTCCTGCCTTCCGCGCCCGAGCGTTCGCCGCATCGGCGACGGCCAGTGCCCTGCTGGCCATCGTCATGCTGGTCGGCGGCGGCTCGCCTGCGTCCGCCACCCCGGCGTACGCGCCCTGCCCCGCGCAGAGCGAGGTCTCGTCGTGCGACGCGGACGGCGACACGGTGCCGGATGTGGTCGAGCGCGTCGTGTGCGGCACCGCCACCTGCGCGACCGGTCGTGAAGACCGTGACGAGGATGGCATCCCCGACTGGGTCGAGGTCATGGCCTGCGGTTCCGCCACGTGCGCGTCGCCGACGAAGGACAGCGTCGGCGACGGCATCCCGGACTACACCCGCCAGATCGTGTGCGGCTCTGCGACGTGCTGGACCGACAACGCCGACGTGAACGCGCACGGTGTGCCGAAGTGGGCGTCCGTCGTCATCTGCGGCACCACCGGATGCGCGACCGGCCACGAAGACTACGACGCCGACGGCGTGTCCGACGCGATCGTGCTCGCCTCCTGCGTCACCCCGCGCAACCCGCTGGCCTCCACGGGCTCGATGATCGCCATCGGCGTCATCCTCGCGCTCGCCGCCGCCCTGATCGGCACGGGCGCCGTGCTCGCTCGCCGTCACGGCCTCTACTCCGCGGCTCTCGAGCACGGCGCTACCGTCTGATGCGCGCGACGAGGATGCGGGGACGACTCGTCACCCGCTTGGCCGGCGCGCGCGTCGGCATGGCCGTGCTCGCGTCCGTCGCGGCGGTCGCACTCACCCTGGTCGGCACGGTCACGCCCGCGGAGGCGTCGCCCGCCGAGCTCGCCAGGCGGACCGCAGCGGCGACGCTGGCGGAGGTCCGCGCGGCCGCCGCCGTGCAGGATGCGCGCGTGAAGGCCGAGACCGAGGCTCCCGCCCCGCAGGCCACCGGCAGCATCGAGCCGGGCAAGACGTCCACGATCGACGCGGACCGTCTGGGCGCATCCGTGACGTTCTCCGGCAACAAGGTGGAGTCGAAGCTCGACGTGGAGGTCGGGGGGGCCCCGGCCAACGCCTTGCGTGCGGCCCGCTCCGAGCAGCCGTCCGGCGGCACCCCCGTCTCGGACCCGGTCGAGATCACGGCGAAGGACGCCGACGGCAAGCAGGTCACCCAGTTCCCGGCGAAGGCGGTCAACACGCGCGGCGGCGGCGAGAAGGGCCCGGTCGTCTCCGACGTCGTCCCCGGTGTCGCCTTGGAGCTGAAGCCGGACCTCGATCTGGTGACATCCAACAACCTCGATCCGGCCACACTGCAGATCTACACCCGCGAGAACCCGGGCGAGCCGTGGACGGTCCTGCCGTCGTACTACGACGCGGAGGCGGGGGTGGTGAAGGGCGTCTCGTCGCACCTCTCGCAGTTCGTGGTGATCGGGATCCCGTTTCCCGTCCCGGATCGTCCCGTCATCGTGCTCGACCCGGACAATGACGAGGGGCATGTCACGACGCCCGCGCCTCCGGTGACGGAGCTGCCGTACAACATCCAGCTCGCCCAGCTGGTGCGGGATCGTCTGCAGAACCTCTGCTTCGCGACGGTGCACATCACGAACGAAGACCCCGCGAATGTCATGGTCCCGCGCGAGTACCGCGCCGGTCAGATGGCGGCGTGGAACCCTTCCCTCTCACTCGGCATCGGCTTCAACACCTGGGAAGGCGTCGCCTGGGGCGGCGAGCACCCTGAACAGGGTGGCTCGCAGGTCTACTCGCGAGGCGGCGCATCCGACAACGCGGTCTCTGATTCGCTGGTCGGAAACCTGCCGACCTATACCGGTCGCCCTGCCAAGAACATGGGCAACAACGGCAACTTCCCGGGAGACGAGTTCGCGGGCGTCCCGAACGCATTCACCCACCTCGAGGCGCTCTACCTGGACAACAACTACGACCGCGCCTACATCGACAACGGCGGTATGCCCCCGCTAGCCGACGGCGTTTTCACCGGTCTCGGCAAGTACCTGGAGACGCACGGCTTCGACTGCACCGATCCCGTGACCGGAGGCTGGCCAACGCCGCCGTCCGCAGCGGACTTCGCCCGCTGGCGCATGCTCGGCCTCCAGAACTACCTCACCTATGGCGGAGAGCCGTTCGCCTTCTCCACCGGAAACCTCTTCGAGAAGGAAGAGCTCTTCTCCCTCCCCGGAACCGGTGGCTCGAGCACGGACCTCACGCTGTACTACAACAGCCAAGACGGCCGTCTCTCCCGCGTCGGCGCGGGCTGGTCGTTCGGGATGGGCGCCCGGGCGCAGCGCTTCATCGACGGCTCGGTCATGGTGGTCCGCGGGGACGGCGCCTCGTTCGTCTTCACCGGTGACGGCAACGGCGGCTACCGCACCTCGGATGCCGGTGTGCACCAGACGCTGACGGAGGCCGGCGGCGGACGGCTGAAGCTGACCGACGTGTCCGGGGAGTCGTGGGTCTTCGACGCGTCGAACATCGACGGCATCGGCAACCTGATACAGCACACCGACGCCGAGGGGCGCACGACCACGCTGACCTACGGCGCCCCCGCCGATCCCGAGACGACCCAGTTCTACCCGCTGGCGTCGATCACGGACAGCGCCGGTCAGACCATCGCGGTCGACTCCGACGCCCTGGGCCGGGTCACCAGCTTCACCCGCCCGGGCGGGGACCGCTGGTCGCTCTCCTACGACGGCGCGGGCAACCTCACCACGATCACCCTGCCCGACGGCCGCACCAAGCAGTTCACCTACGATGACAAGCACCAGCTGCTGACGGGCACGGATGCGACGGGCGCCACGTACCTGAAGAACCAGTACGACGACCAGGGCCGCGTCGTGAAGCAGTGGGATGTGGAGGGCAACCTCCGCACGCTGGATTACTCGGTCGCCGGGCAGACCACGTACACCGACAACCTCGGCCGCACGAGCGTCTACGCGTTCGACGACCGGTTCCGGATCACGAAGGTGACGCATCCGGACGGCACGACCGCGGCGTTCTCCTACGACGCCGACAACAACATCCTCTCGTCGACCGACGAGAACGGGAAGAAGACGACCTACGGGTACGACGCGGCGGGAAACCTCACGACCGAGACCGCCCCGGACGGCATCGTCACCAAGTACACCTACACGCCGACCGGCCTCGTTGCGACCAAGACGGACACCGGCGGCCCGCTCGTGGCGGCCTCCACGGGTAACGCGCCACGGGGCTCGCTGCGCACCTGGTCGTACGACTACGACGGGGCCGGGCACCTCGTCGCGACCCACCAGCCGGACGGCACCACGATCACGAACGAGTACGACGCGGCGGGCAACGTGGTCAAGACGACGCAGCCATCCGGTGCGGCCACGACCTTCGCCTACGATGCGGCGGGCAACCTCACCGCCAGCACCGACGCGATCGGTCGCACCTCGACGTACGCGTACGACGCCGCGGGCCGGATGACCGCGCAGACCGATCTCGGAGGCCACACCACCTCGTACGCGTGGGATTCCGGCGACCGGCTGGTCACCGCTACCGACGCGACCGGTGCGGCTTTCGGCCACGGCTGGGAGCCGAACGACCACCTCGCCTCCCTGACCGATCCGACCGGCGCGGTGACGAGGTACTCGTGGGATGCCATGTTCCACCTGACCGACTCCACCAGCCCGGGCGGCGGCGTGACGAGGTACGGCTACACCGCCGAGGACGCCCTGTCGTCGCAGACGGATCCGCTCGGCGCGACGACTACCCGCACGACGGACGATCGGGACCGGGTCATCACGACCGTCGACCCCACCGGCGGCGAATGGCGCTACAGCTACGACGGCGTCGGCAACCTCCTGAGCTCCACGTCGCCGTCGGGTGCGAAGACGACGTTCACCTACGACGATGCCGGACACCTCCTGACCCAGAAGGACCCGACCGGCGGCACCACGACCTCCGTGTACGACTCGGTCGGTCGCCTGGTCAGGCAGACCGACCCGGACGGCGTCGTGTCGAAGTACGAGTACGACGCGATGGACCGCGTCGTCCGCGTCATCGACGGTCTCGGCAAGCGCACCGACCTGTCGTATGACGTCGACGGCAACCTGACCGGTGTCGTGGACCGGCAGGGCAACCCGTGGGCGTTCACTTACGATGCGGCCGGGCAGCTCCTGACCGCGAAGAGCCCGCTGGGCGCGGTGACCACCTACGGGTACGACGCCGACGGCGGTCTCGCCACGGTGACGGATCCGCTGGGCCGCACGACCACGAACACCTACGACGCCCTCGACCGTCTGGTCTCGACGACCGATCCCGTCGGGCGCACCACGTCGTACGCCTATGACGCGAACGGTCGCACCACCTCCGTCACCGACCCCAACGGGCACACCACCTCATTCGCCTACGACGCCGACGGCAACCAGACGTCGACGACCGACGCCACCGGCGCCGTGACCTCCTATGGCTGGGATGCGGCGGGCAACCAGACCTCCGCGACCGACGCGAACGGCCACGTCACCCGCTACGCGTACGACCCCGCCGGGCAGCTCGTCCGCGTGACCGAGGGTTACCGGGAGGGCGCCGCGGCGTCCGCGGACGTCAACGTCGTGTCGAAGTACGGCTACGACGCGGACGGCGCGCTCACCAGCGTCACCGACCCGAACGGCCACCGGACGACCTACACCGTCGACGCCGCCGGCCGCACCACCAAAGAGGTCGACCCGGTCGGCACCACGACCGCCTGGTCGTACACCGCAGCGGGTCGCCTGGCCTCCCTGGTCAACGGCAACGGAGCGCGCACCACGTACGCGTACGACGGTCGCGGCGACCTCTCCCGTCAGAACCAGGCCGGTGCCGTCGCCACCTACGAGTACTCGGCGAACCAGCAGCTCATCGCGATGACCGACCCGACCGGCACCTCCGGCTGGACCTACGACAAGGACGGCCGGACCACTGCCCAGCTCGACCAGCAGGGCGGCCGTCTGAAGACCGCGTACGACAAGGCCGGGCAAGTCACGTCGATGACCCTTCCCACCGGTCAGAAGCTCGACTACACCTACGATGCCGCCGGCGAGGTCACCTCGCAGTCGTCCCCGTGGGGTGCTCTGACGTACTCGTGGGATCCCGCGGGCAACCTCACCGACCTCGTCCGTTCGAACGGTGTCGCCACGAGCTACTCGTACGATGCCGTGAACCGTGTCGTGGATGTGCTGCACACGACGCCGGAGGCGGCCACGCCCGCATCGCCGTCGCCATCCGCGACGCCCGTCGCGTTCGCCGCGGGCGACGCGCAGTCGGACAAGTGCGTGACGGTCGCCGGCTACCTCAGTGCGCGTTCTGCGCCCGCCGCGGGTGAGAACGGCATGTGCAAGCACGCGAACACCTACCTGAACGGCCGCGCCCTCCCGATGCCGGAGAACCCGGTGGCCGATGGTGGTGCTCTGCGTTACCAGTACGGGTACGACGCGGACGGCAACGTGACGAAGGCGACCCGTACGATCACGCCGGCCGCGCCGGTGGCAGCCGTGACTGACGGTGCGGGGCAGCCTTCGTCGCCGGTTCCTGGTGTGCCGTCGGCGGTGACCCCGCCGACGAAGGCGAAGGTCACCTCCACGAGTTACGGGTATGACGGTGTGGACCGTCTGGCCTCCTCGACCGTGTCGTCGGGTGAGAAGAACACGTATGCGTATGACCCGGCGGGCAACCGGATCGGGTGGACGCGCACGGGTGCTGCGGACGGGAACTTCTCCCTGTCCGCCGTGTTCAACGACGCGAACCAGTTGACCCGGTCGAATACGTCGGGTGCGGGTCGTGGGGTGTCTGGTGGGGTGGCGTCGTATTCGTATGATCGTGCCGGCAACCGGGTGTCGCAGTCGGTGGCGGGTGTGGGTTCGTCGTTGTCGTATAACGCGTCGGGGCAGGCGACGCAGGTGAGCCGCGACGGCCGGTCGACGTCGTATGCGTATGACGGGCTGGGCCGGCAGGCGTCCTCGACGGATCAGACGAAGTACGGGTCCGTCACGACCGCGAACGTGTTCGACGGGACTTCTCTCGTGCAGTCGGTGAGTTCGACGCAGGGCACCACGACGGTGGTGCGGGATGCTGCGGGTGCGCTGGCGGAGCATGTCACGGCATCTGGTGAGGCGACCTGGGACCTGCTGGACGGTCTGGGGTCGACGATCGCGGGCGTGACCGGCGGGTCGGTGACCCAGTTGGTGTCGTATGACGATTGGGGTGGTCAGGCGTTCGAGACGGACGGGTGGGACGCGCCCGTGGGTTACACCGGGCATGTGCAGGATGCGACGCAGGGTCTGATGCACACGTTCGCGCGGTCGTATGACGTGGGCACGGGGACGTGGACGAGTCCGGACACCTGGCGGGGGCTGCTGGTCCAGCCGAAGTCGTTGGCGCGGTATCAGTACGCGTGGAACAACCCGACCACGTTCTGGGACCCGGACGGGCACCGATGCGCGTCGCGGGCAGGTGCGTCGGATGCGCTCCCACTCGGCTGTGGCGCACCACCCCACCAGGCGTGGGAGAACGTCCAGATGCCGCCCGACTCCACGACGACCAGTACTCCCTCAGGTCCATCGGGGCCTTCCGTTTCCGGTCCCAATGATCAGAACGATCTTCCGAGCACCCACGATTGTCCCGCTGGCAAGGTGCGATACATCAGCCCGTACGTGAGCCCACAGTGCGTCGACGCGAAGAATCTCAAGGATTCTGAAGAGCGAGCGCGCCTCTGGCTCGAGTGCAACAACCTGTGCGGAGACGCGTGGCTTGCGTTCGTTAATGTTGTTCTCGATGGAATAGGGGTGGTTCCAGGGCTAGTGCTTTGTGGGGCTTCGTTGCCTGTGGGAGGTGGTGCATGCGTTGATCTCGATCCGCAAGACGTCGCTTCATTCATCGGCTCACTCTATGACTGGCAGGACGCCGAATACGCTTTGTGGGCTGATCAGTTGAAACGATGGGGGCTATAGCCAGTGGTACCAACTAAAGCGTCGAACACCCAGGGGCGAGAAAAGAAGGTCATCGTTCTCGCCACGTGGGGGCTTGCGTCGGCCGCCGTACTGAATCTCCTGGGATTGGCGGCCACTATCCTCTTGACGGACTGGGACGCGCTACTTGGCAGCATCAACATCAAGGTGATCGTTCTCGTGGTCCCTATCGTCCTTGGTTGCGCTCTCACTGTGGGGGTGTTTGTTGCACTGCCAATCGCGGTTGCCTGCGAGCTGGTCACAAGGAACGCACGTGCGGCGACTCTCGCGCTGGTCCTGAGCCTTCTCAGCGTCGTCGCGATCTTGTTTCTGGGATGGCGTGCAATTCCATCAGCAGCCGTCTACGTAATCCTGTCGGTTCTTGTCTGGCGCCTTCGGCCGATCCTCAACAGCGATTCTGGGGCGGCCCGACGCTACTCGAGTGCCGTGGGCTACGTGCTTCTGGTCGGCGGCGGGCTGCTGGGTGTCCACAACTACTATCTCTCGCGTGCCTGGGCAGGAATTCTCTACTTCACTTTTCTCCTGCTCGGAACTGCGGCGCTTGGAACCTTCTTTACATATGTCTTCTACCTCCTGCTCGGGTGTCTTCTCATCGCCGACGCAGCACTCATGCCCTCCCGGATCTGGCGGCTGCAAGATCGTTGGGAGTCCTCTCCGCGAGCGCGTCGACAGCGATTGCCCTGAGCGGCTCCTTATTCGAGTGGTGCGGGGCAGTCGTCGTCGCCGGTTCCTGGTGTGCCGTCGGCGGTGACCCCGCCGACGAAGGCGAAGGTCACCTCCACGAGTTACGGGTATGACGGTGTGGACCGTCTGGCCTCCTCGACCGTGTCGTCGGGTGAGAAGAACACGTATGCGTATGACCCGGCGGGCAACCGGATCGGGTGGACGCGCACGGGTGCTGCGGACGGGAACTTCTCCCTGTCCGCCGTGTTCAACGACGCGAACCAGTTGACCCGGTCGAATACGTCGGGTGCGGGTCGTGGGGTGTCTGGTGGGGTGGCGTCGTATTCGTATGATCGTGCCGGCAACCGGGTGTCGCAGTCGGTGGCGGGTGTGGGTTCGTCGTTGTCGTATAACGCGTCGGGGCAGGCGACGCAGGTGAGCCGCGACGGCCGGTCGACGTCGTATGCGTATGACGGGCTGGGCCGGCAGGCGTCCTCGACGGATCAGACGAAGTACGGGTCCGTCACGACCGCGAACGTGTTCGACGGGACTTCTCTCGTGCAGTCGACGAGTTCGACGCAGGGCACCACGACGGTGGTGCGGGATGCTGCGGGTGCGCTGGCGGAGCATGTCACGGCATCTGGTGAGGCGACCTGGGACCTGCTGGACGGCCTGGGGACGACGATCGCGGGCGTGACCGGCGGGTCGGTCACCCAATTGGTGTCGTATGACGATTGGGGTGGTCAGGCGTTCGAGACGGACGGGTGGGACGCGCCCGTGGGTTACACCGGGCATGTGCAGGATGCGACGCAGGGTCTGATGCACACGTTCGCGCGGTCGTATGACGTGGGCACGGGGACGTGGACGAGTCCGGACACCTGGCGGGGGCTGCTGGTCCAGCCGAAGTCGTTGGCGCGGTATCAGTACGCGTGGAACAACCCGACCACGTTCTGGGACCCGGACGGGCACCGATGCGCGTCGAAGCCCGCGGGCAACGACGGACTCCTCCAGGGCTGCGGTGCACCGCCGGTCCAGGCCACGCAAGCCGTGAAGGACCCACCGACCGCCAACGACCGAGGCG
This sequence comes from Leifsonia sp. ZF2019, assembly GCF_019924635.1. NCBI lineage: Bacteria > Bacillati > Actinomycetota > Actinomycetes > Micrococcales > Microbacteriaceae > Leifsonia > Leifsonia sp. ZF2019. The sequence goes on along the minus strand of NZ_CP065037.1, from coordinate 3,993,669 downwards.
GACGCGATGCGCTCCCCTCCGGAAACGGAACGTCCTACAACCCGAAGAACCTCATCAACGGACCAGCCACGCAGAACCGGCTCTCCGCACTCCACCGCGACGACGTCAACTTCAAGGTGCCGTCGGTCAACTTGCCTACCGGCGCGGGCAACAGCCATGGGTGTCCGGCTGGCACTGAGTGGTACGAGAACTCCTACACGAACGGTCAATGCGCGAACTCCCAATACCTGAAGGAACAGAACCAGTTCTGGGAGAACATCGCGAATTATGTTGCCGAACATGGAAGCCTAGGTGGACAGTTCTGTGGCCTCGTGATTTGCGTGCAACTTGGCAACGGCGGCGGCGGAATTGGGCCAGCGGTCGGCGCTGGCGGATCGGTCGCGGCGGGGCTATCGAATGGAGACGTGAACGGCCTCGGTTTCCAGTTCACATGTTGGGCTGCCGACGGCGGAGGTGTGTACGCCTCTTACTCGCGTGATTGGTTGGGTCGCGACTCGGCTGACTCAGGGATTACCGCCGGAGGCGGAGCAGGTTGCTCCGGCTACATAATGTGGTACTTCTAGGAGCATCAATGACAATTAGCAACGTAATCATGTTGGTCATGGGATTCTGCGGAATCGTAGGAGGGGCTGCGGCGGTGGTCTATCGAGTACCGCTGGCCGACCGCAACCGACGAAACATTGAGGCAAGGTTCGGCGCAGGCCAAGCGGGGTCCCGCCGATCGACCCCCGGGATGATGCTCGCGCTTGGTCTTGGCTGGGCTGCTATCGGACTGGGTGTGGTAATTGCGGCCATCATCGCCTAGACCGGGTCGTCGATGATGGGAGTACTACCCCGGGGAAACACATGAGTTCCTACTTCAACGCGATCCTGCCGCCACTTAACTCGTCGCGCTGAAGGCTCGCTGGCTCCTCCGGGGCGGAAGACTATTCGCAGGGGCGCGAAACCAAGTCGTGAGGAGCATCCATGAGCGATCCGACAGGGGGTGAGGATGCTGAGCGGGAGGATTCCAAGCGAAGCCCAGTGAACCGAGTTGCGGGTCGGGTTCAGCGCTTCGTCGGGCGCGTTCGAGCACGCCGACGCACCGTTGTTGGCCGGATCCTCGTTGCGGTGGGGATCGTCGACGCGATCATTTTCTTCGCGGGCGAGTGGTTTCTCGGTTGGCGTCCTGAAAACGCGGTCGGGGTGGCGTCGATCTTCGGATGCTGCATCGGGGCTGGTCTCGACTGGACTTTTGGCCCCGCTGGGCCGCCGAGCAGGTGATGTGATGGTGAGCGTCCTCGTCCTCGTCACGACTCTTGTAACTGCGGGCCTCATCGGCGGCTTTGCGATCTGGCGGATGGAACGCTCGCGACGTCGACTTCTCGACACGGAGTCGGTGTATGGCCGTATCGTCGGCAAACGTCGTAGTGCGGAGCATGGAGAGACCGTTCTGGCCTTCCGCGGTACGGGCCTCGGCGGGTTTGTCGTCACGCCCGAGACCTTTCTCCTTCGCATCCGAACTGGTCGAGGTGACCGGGAGGTGATCGTCGACCACGCCACCTTCGACTCCTACGAGATCGGCGATCGCTTCCCCCGGTCCGGACCGGCGCCGACTCCGAGCCCCCTCACACCCCGTCCCGCCCGTTCACCCGCTCCACGATCAGCGGGTCCACCGGCGTGAACGGGAACGTCGGGAGATCCCGTTCCGGCACCTTGAACGCCGCCGAGAGCACCTCGCGCGAGAAGGCGGACGCGGTCGCGCGGTAGCCGACGTCGCCGGGGGTGGGCTGGTCGAAGAAGATGAGGAAGCGGATGCCTTCTTCGGTGAGTGCTTCGATGTGGTGGGGGTAGGCGCGGGGGACGAAGTAGGCCTCGCCGGGGTGGAGCTCGTAGGTGTCGAGGGAGCCGTCGGGGTCGAGGACGGTCATGCGGGCGTGGCCGCTCTGGACGTAGCCGAGCTCGCCGGTCACGGGGTGCCAGTGGGGTTCGCGCATGCCGGTGCCGCCGATCTGCAGCTCGTACATGGAGAGGTCGTCGAGGGCTGCCCAGAACTGCTTGCGGGCGAGGCGGGCTTGGCCCCACGCGTACGAGAGGGGGGCGTGCTGGCCTTCCATATCGAAAAGGCGGGCGTTGGGGAGGCCGGCGGTGTCCGGGATGCGGGCGGGTCCGTCGCGGTGCACGATCTGGGAGGAGTGCTGGCGGTCGAAGGCGGCGAACGCGTCGGAGGGGAGGCCGTAGGTGTTGCCGAGCACGGCGTTCGTCATGGCGCTGACACTGTCCTGCAGGGAGAAGTGCTGCGGGCGGTCGGTGCGCAGGGCGGCGATGATCTCCGCCTCCCCGTCGCCGACGTTCTCGATGTGGTAGACCGCGCCCGACTCGACGTGGTACATCTGGCCCGTCTGCACGACGAACGACGAGAACGTGTCACCGTCGCCGAGGGTGGAGATCAGCACGGTGCCGGCGACGACGTAGGCGATCTGGTTGGCGTTGACGTTCCACTGGGGCTCGCGCAGGGCGCCGGGGGCGAGCGTGATCCGCTTGACGGACATCCCGGTGAGGATGGGCAGCGAGGTCGAGGTGACCTGGGTGATGCTGCCGAACTCGTTCTCGAAGACGTTCTCGCCGCCGATCAGCTGCGCGACGTGCCTGGACTCCGACATGGCGACCCCTGTCTCCCGGATGCGGTCCGGGCTCTGGCATTCTGCGTACGGTCAGGAGCGTAGGCCGTGGGGAGGGGTGCGGGGCAGTCCCGCTCGTCGCATCCCACCTCGACATCTGTCGAAAGCGGCGGCGCGCCTCAGGCGGGCAGCGCGGCGACGGCGGCGCGGGCAGTGGCGTGGAGGCGCCGCTCGCTGACTCCGAGCCTGCTCATCTGGATGAGTCCCTGCGACAGCGCGACGAGGTGCGCGGCGAGCGTGTCGGCGCCGGCGTCCTCGGGGAGGCGCTCGCGCACGGCGCGCTCCATCGCGCCGGTGGTCTCACCACCGATGCGCGCGACCTCGGGATGCTCGGAGGCGAGCTCGCCGATGCTGTTGAGCATGAGGCAGCCGCGCCGATCGGGTTGGCCGGCGCAGTCGTCGATGATCGCCGCAAGCATGCGTTCGGCGATGTCGCGGCGGCTGCCGTCGCCCACGGCGACCGCGGCGCGCACGAGCGCGACACGTCCCGCGCAGTATCGCTCGAACGCGGCCAGGAAGAGCCCCCACTTGCTGCCGTAGGCGGCGTAGATGCTGCTGGTTCCGACGCCGCTGGCCTGGGCGATGTCGCTCAGCGACGTGGCCGCGTAGCCGCGGCTCCAGAACACGTCGGTGGCCGTCTCGAGGAGCGCGTGTTCATCGAATTCGCGTCGGCGGGCCATCTCGGCACCATAGCACCGGCCGGCGGGGTGCTCCGCACGGGCGGCGACTTGATTATGGAACCGCCATTACACAATGATGGAACCCATGACCCCGAGCGCCGTCGGCACCCGCGCATGAACCTCCAGGACATCGTGGACGAGCTGGCCCGGAGCCTCCGCCGCTCCGTCGTCGTCAACGACACCGACTACCGTCCGCTCGCCGTCAGCGCGCAGGGGGACGAGATCGACAGCTTGCGCATGGAGAGCCTGCTGCGGCGCGAGACGCCGGTGGAGGCGCGCCGCTATCTCGAGACCCTGCGGCTGGACACCCTGCAGCAGCCGATCACGATCGACCTCGACGCGTTCGGCGGCAGGCAGCGCCTCGCGGTCCCGATCCGGGACGGGGAGCGGCTGCTCGGGGTGCTCTGGCTCATCGTCGGCGGCCTCCCCGCGCTCAGCGGCACCGATCTGGCGAGCGTGAACGCCGCCGTCGAGCTGGCGCGGCGCGCGCTGCTGCCCGAGCCGGGCACCCACTCGCGCGAGCGCAGCGATGGATCGCTGATGCGGCTCCTCGATGCCGACCCGGTCGTGCGTCGGCAGGCGTTCGCCGAAGCGGTCGGCCGTCGGCTGATCGCACGCGGCCCTCAGACGGTCGTGCGGGCCGTGCTCCACGACGGGGAGGCAGCCCCGCTCGAGCGCGCCGCGTTCGGCCGCCGCGTGACCGCGAGCCACGCGCCGGTCATCCGTTATCTCGGCGAGTCGGAGCACTGCCTCCTCTTCATCGGCCGCGCTGCCGACGGGGAGGCGATCGATGCCGCGTTGCGCTCCGAGTCGGTGCGCCGGCTGCTCCCGGTGCGCGCCATCGGTTCGGCCGCCCACGCGCACGACGACGACGATCTGACCGTGGCCGTCGCGCGGGCCGTGGCCGCCGCCCGGCTCGCCGCGGGCCTCCCCGAGCTCGGCGGCCGTGCCGACGTCGCCGATGTGGGCGGCTGGATGCTGCTCGACGCCGTCGAGGGCGACCGCTCCTCGCTCGCCGTGTTCTCGCCCGCCGCCGCCGAGCTCCTGGAGCACGGCGACGAGGTGCAGCGCCACACGATCGAGACCTACCTCGACGCGGGAGGCCATGCCCAGCTCGCCTGCGACCGGCTCCACATCCACCGCACCACGCTCTACTACCGCCTCGACAACATGCCCGCCTCGGTGCGCAGGGCGTTGGACGACGGCCTCCTGCGCAGCGCCCTGCACCTCACGCTGAAGCTGGCGCGACTGTGGGAGGGAACCGGGCGGCTCTGACGGCCGCCAGCCGGTGACGTCGGCCCGTCTGCGCGATCCGTGTAGCCGTGTGCCGGTCGATGCCCGGTCAGCGTTCCGGAAGCAGTGCGGCGTGCATGGCTTCGACCGCGTCGCGCGCGCGTTGTCCGTCGTGATCGGCGAGGGCCGCGGCGAACGCATCGTTCGCGTCGGAGAGGGCGTTGCGTCGCGCGGCGGCGAGCGACTGCACCGCCTGGTTCAAGGGAACACGGAAGTAGAGGCCGTCGACCGCGTCCGCGACGCGATCTCGGAAGATCTGGTTCGGGGTGAACCGCAGCAGGGAGTCGAAGAGCTGGATGAAGGCGCGCGCGGTGGCCTCGCTGTCAGAGGCCGAGAGCGCACTCGCCAGATCGGTGCTGGCGTGATGAAGCGTCGCACGGTCGTCGTCGTCGACGGACGGGACGGTGAGGAGTGCAGAGCCTCCGTGGAGGATGGACAGCGCGCGCAGCGCGGGGGCGATGTCGGACTTCCTGCGCTGGGCCACGCGCGTGTACCGGTTGGGGGCGGTATCGATCAGGCCGATGCGGGTGAGGTCGTTGATGGCGTCGCGGACAGGCGTGCGCGAGACGCCGAACCACTCGACGAGATCGGCGTCGCGGAGGATCTCTCCGGCCTCGAAGGTTCCGTCCATGATGGCGTCGCGCAGGCGATCCCGGACGACATCTTTGAGTAATGCGCGTTCGATCGTGACCCGGTCGAGTTTGCGTGGTGCGGGCATGGTCCTCCAGTTTTCGACGGCGGCAGTACGGAAGGATGGCCGCACCGGCGGTGGGGCTGGTGCGGCCATCGGGGTGGAGCGCGCCCATTCCACTGGGCGCTCCGGGGGTGCTGCCGCCGAGCAACCCGAAGCTCGGCGGCAGCTGCACGATCCGATCGAGTGGTCGGAAACGCGCGGGTCAGGGTGGTGGGCGGATGTCCGGGGGAGGCATCCGCCCACCACGGGCGGGTGTTCGGGTACCCGTCTGGGCTACCGCTGGGCCGTGGTGGCCTTGCGGCGGCGGAACGTGAGGAACGTTCCGGCGGCGGCGAGCAGCGCGAGTGCGGCTCCGCCGGCGATGGCCGGGTCCATCAGCGGGGTGGACTGCTCGCCGTCGTCCATGACCTTCACGACCGGTCCGAGGTCGGTGACGACCGGGTCGGCACCGGGGGCGGTGTGGGTGATGGTCAGGTTGTTCGGACCCTGGGGGAGGCTGCCGACGGGGATGGACCAGTTGCCGTGGTCGTCGACGAGGGCCTCGCCGACCACGTTCTGGGCATGGTCGGTGAGGACCACGGTGGTGCCGGGCTCGCCCTTTCCGGTGAACACGGTGTCGCCCTTGATGCTGTTGGACTCGGACAGGTTCGGGGAGGTCACCTCGAACTTCGTGGTCGACCCTTCCATCTCGTAGCTCTCGTCCGCGATGGTCTCGGTCTCACCGTTCTTCCCGGTGACCTCGATGACCAGGCTGGTGTCACCGTTGGTCGGGGCCGGGTTCAGGGTGGTGGACCAGGTGCCGTCGTTACCGACAGTGGTCTGACCGAGGATGTTGCCGTCCTTGTCCTTGATCGTGATGGTGTCACCGATGTTCCCGGTGCCGGTGAAGACCGTGTCGGGGGTGATCGTCTCGCCCGCACCCGGGGAGGTGACGGCCCGGTCCAGGTCGACACCCTCGACCACATACGTGTTCTCGGCGAGGGTCTCGGTGGTGCCGTTCTTGTCCGTGACCTCGATGGTCAGGGTGGTGTCACCGTTGCCCGGGAGGGAGCTGATCGGGACCGACCAGGTGCCATCGTTACCGACGACAGCGGAACCGATCGTGTTGCCGTCCTTGTCCTTGATCTTCACCGTGTCACCGATGTTGCCGGTGCCGGTGAAGACCGTGTCCGGGGTGATCACGTCGCCGGCACCCGGGGAGGTGACCGCCCGGTCGAGGTCGACACCCTCGACCGTGTATGTGTTGTCTGCCAGCTGCTCGGTCAGACCGTCCTTGCCGGTGACCTCCACCACCAGGTTCTTCGAACCGTTGCCGACCAGCCCGTCCAGGGTCGTCGACCACTTTCCGTCGTTGCCGACGGTCGTCTGCCCGACGACGGTGCCGTCGGCGTCCTTGATGATCACCGTGTCACCGATGTGACCGGTACCGGAGAACACGGTGTCGGGGGTGATGACCGTGTCCGCCTCGGGCGAGAGCAGTGCCCGCTCCTCATCGGAGGCCGTCATCGTGTACGAACCATTCGCCAGCTCCGTCGACTTACCGTCAGTACCGAGCGCGGCGACCGTCAGGACGTGGGTCCCGTTCTTCGGGGCCGGGTCCAGCACGAGCGACCATGTGCCGTCCGCGCCGGCGGTCGCCGAACCGATGATCTTGCCCGACGCATCCTTCACAGACACGACCGTGCCCTGCTGAGCCTGACCCGAGAACACCGTCCCCGGTGTGATCTCCGCACCCGGCAACGGCGACCCCAACGACGCCTCATCCACCACCGCATACGACAAGCCGAGACCCGCGCCCATGTCGTACTTGGCACCTTCGTTGACGGTGGTGACCTGTTGGCCCACGGCACCGTCGTAGAGCCACATGACCTTACCCCAGGGTGCTTGCGTGCGATTCGTCAGCACGAGCTTCCCGTCGATGTTGTTTCCGAACCACTTCTGGGCGATGGCCGTGTCATCGCACGTGGCCATATAGTTGGCCGTCCTGTTGATCCCCGCGGTTCCCACCTGGCACTTGCCGTTGCGGGAGATCGTTCCGACACCGCCGAACGTGGGATACGTCCAGTCCGTCGCGATCCTCCCGGCCGCGAGCTCTGCCTCGAGGTTTGCGTTGGGTACGAACGTGATGTTCGTGCCGTCGGCGTTCACGAAGTACTTGGATGCCCCGTAGTAGTCCATGGCGAGCGGACCGGTGACCATGTCGCTGCCGGCGGCCGACGCTGGTGTCGCAGCGACCAGGCCGCCGATCGCGAGCGCGGCCACGGCGCCGACTGCCGCGAACGCGCGGCCGGCAGTATGTAGCTTCTTCATTCTTTACCTCTCATCGGGAGTGCCGGGAGATCCGGCTGATGGCAGCCCGCCTCGACTGGGGACGAGGCAGAACGGGCGCGAATCCGTGCGGATCGCGTGCGACGCCGTCACGGGAACCTCGGCTGTCGGTCGGAAGCGGCGAACCGCGTCGCCGATCAGAGCCAGAAGGCTCGATTCAGCGGATGACGGAACGCACGGGTCGGAGATCCTCACGGGCTTGGCGCGCAAAAACAGGCTAGGCAAGGGCGACCCACGAACCACGTGGAGCTTGGTCAGAACAAGTAGATGAACCTTGACACTCGCCGCGAGATCGTGCGCGTCTCAGTATGCGGCGCGATCCATCTCCGCAGTGCAACCGTCTCAGCGTGGGATGTGTCACGCGCCTCGTTCTTGGCTGCAAGTGCCAATTAGCTGATCAGAGGCGATTTAATTGGTTCGACCAGGCGTATAGCATGCCGAAACGTCGGCCTACGTAGTCACACCGGTCCGACCAGAAAGCCAGTGGGCTGGCGTGCTGGATTTCACGAGAGAGCGGGATCGGGCACCCATCCGAGGAAGGCTTGCTCTGTGGCGCGCGCGGCCGCGACGATGTCACGCGCGGCGATAGCGGCGCAGAGGTCGGACACGGCGGCGTCGAAGGGCTCGACCGCGGCGTGGGCGCCCCCGGCGTCGTACACGGACTCGACCTGCGTGATGAAGGTGATGCTGTCGATGGCCCGCAAAGCCTGGTCGCGGTAGATCTTGTTCGACGACTGCGCGATCAGCCCATTGAACTGGGGAAGGAAATCTCGGATCACCGCATCCAGATCACGTGTACGCACATGTTCGACGACCGCTTTCAACCCCTCCTGTACGCGTTGAGCGTATGAGTCGGTGAGGGGAGGGAGAGCGAAACGCATTCCGGCCGCATACAGGCTTCCCAGTGCGTGGGAGGCGCTGACGACGTCCTTCCTCCTGGGGACGGCGACGCGGGTGTAACGGTTCGGAGCCGTCTCCACGAGGCCTTCGCGAGCCAGATCGTCGAGTGCGGATCGGATCGGCGTGCGAGACACGCCGAGCCACTCGACGAGATCGGAGTCTCGCAGCACTTCTCCATGCCGGAAGGTCCCGTCCCGGATGGCGTCGCGAATGCGGTCCCGCACCACGTCCTTGAGGAGCACGCGCTGAGCGGTCACGGGGGAGCTGCTGGTAGGAATCGGCATCGCTTCTCCTCTGTCGTCGATGACGCAACGGTCGATGACGCAACAGGGTGCCTTCTCGTCGACTCGCCCGGAGTGCCCCGTCACGTTGAGACTAGCTATCGGGCCTCCCGTACCGCATACCCGAGATCCATGTGACCGGCACCATCCCGAGTTGGGACGGCGTCATGCGAGCGAGCGACCCGAGCGGCGAGGGGGTGGTGCCGCGAGCGACGGTCGATCCCTGCTCGGACGTGTTGATCGTGTAGTGCATGCCACTTTTCTTCCAGAGCGACAGCCGGTCGAGCCCCCTGCCGTCGTGGAGGCTCAAGGGCTCCCCGTGCACCGTCGGCTGTCGCTGGTGGGTGGCTCACGAGGGTCCCGTGCGCAGGCGGTGGCCCGCACGGCCTCGGAGTTCGCGTGAGGTCGGCCGAAGAGGCGGTGGGGAGAGATCCCCGACGATTGGTTCATCGCGCTCTCCGCCGCCGAAGTCGTCGTGCTCAGCTCTTCGGGAACCGCGAGGAGGCAGAACAGCGAGTCTACGCAAGGAAGGAATTTAATAACAGTAGGCATCTCATTTCGTATGCCGATGAGACGGCTACACGTGTGCCTGGTTCCCGCTCGATGTGTCGGTGCTGTCGCCAGCACTCTGCTCCTGCGGCACCTCGGACACAGCGCGGTACAGCGTCGAGACGGACCCGAACCCGGCGGCGCGGGCGACGTCGGCGGCGGGGAGGTCGGGGCTGCGGCGGCGGAGTTCCGCCGCGGTGCGGGTGCGGGTGGCGCGCAGCTCGCGAGCGACGGTCGTCCCTTCCGAGGCGAACGCGGCCTGGAGGGTGCGTTGCGAGACCCCGGCGAGGGTCGCCAGGCGCGGCGCGGTCAGGCGGGCGTCCGCGTGGTTGTCGACGATGAGCCGGACCGCCCGCGAGAACAACGTCAGCTCGCTCGGGTCGCCCTCCGCGATGAGCCGCGCGAGGGCGTGCGCCACCTCCATCGCCGCCGCGCGCAGTGGCCCGACGACGAGTGGGTTGCCCAGTGATCCGGAACTCAGCGAGATGGCGAAGGCGGCGAGCGGCGCCAGCACGCCGGCGGGGAGTTCGGGCCGCGGCTGGGCGCGGCGGGCGGTGAGGTCGAGGTCGCTCAGCAGGGCGGCGGGTGCGCTGATGTAGAGGATCTCGTTGAGCGGGCTGCGGGTCTCGAACGCCACCGGTTCCACGCCGGGCGGGACCAAGAAGAGTCCGGGCCGTCGTTGCAGCATCGCCTCGGCAGGGGCGCCGACGACGTGCCCGCTGACGCACAGGATGATCGCGGCGCGGCTCAGCGAGAGCTCGTCCCGTGGCCACTCGACGACGGCACGCGGCAGGTTCGCGTGGGCGAAGGTCAGCTCGGGGAAGCGGGTCATGCGCAGCCGGAGGCTCTCGGACTCCTCCAGCCGCGTGATCCGCAGGTTCGCCGAGCTCAGGTACTCGGTGAGCCGTTCGTTCGCCTGCACGTCGGCGATGCCGCGGGCGCGGAGGCGCAGCGCTTCGACGGGCTCCATGGCGTCCCATTTCGACTGCCGTGACGCCATCCGACCGCCTCCGTTCTCCGGCTCGATCCCAGTGAACCATCCGCTGGAGGATCCGACGAGAGCGCGGACGCACCGGCCATCGCGATCCGCAGGCCGCGGCTTCCGCGCAGAACTCGCAGAGCGTGTCGCAGATCGCGCAAAACCAGAAGCGCCGGCTCTGACCGTCGCCACACTCGGGGACACATTCTCGATGCTGCACTCGTGGGAGGAGTGGACCATGACGGAGGGCGCCATCACCCGCACCCTGATGATCGCGGGATTCGGACTGGTGACGTGCGTCACCGAGACCGTGCGGAGCGACTCGGGGGCGCAGTTCACGACGCTGCGTTCGGCCGTCGATCAGGCCGGTCGCCGGATCGACCACCGCACCTGGCGTCGCGTCGAACAGGTGCTGTGCGCGAAGTAGCCGTCGCTCGACATTCGTAGCAAGAGGTGTCGACACCAGACCCTCCCGCGCCCCCGGTGCACCCGAGTAGCTTCTGCTCTGTCAGCGAGAACCGCGAACAGAGAGAAGCAGACGATGCCGTACATCACCACGACTGATGGAACCGAGATCTACTACACCGACCAGGGCACCGGGCAGCCCATCGTGCTCAGCCACGGCTGGCCGCTCAGTTCCGACGCCTGGCAGGTGGAGCTCAAGCTCTTCGCCGACGCCGGCTACCGCACCATCGCGCACGACCGCCGCGGCCACGGCCGCTCGTCCAAGACCTACACCGGCAACGACATGACCACCTACGCGAAGGACCTCAGCGAGCTGGTCGAGGCACTCGACCTGCACGATGTCATCCTGATCGGCCACTCCACCGGCGGCGGCGAGGTGGTGCGCTACGCCGCCCAGTTCGCGAACGGCCGTGTCGCCAAGGTGATCACCGCCGGCGCCGTGCCGCCGCTGATGCTCAAGACCGAGAGCAACCCCGAGGGCGCGCCGATCGAGGTCTTCGACGGGATCCGGGAGGGCGTCCTGAAGGACCGCTCGCAGTTCTACCAGGACCTCGCCGTCTCCTTCTTCGGCTTCAACCGCGAGGGCGTCGAAGGCTCGAAGGGCCTGATCGACGACTTCTGGCGTCAGGGGATGCTGGTCAACCTCGCCGCCGCCTACGACTGCGTCAAGGCGTTCAGCGAGACCGACCAGACCGAGGACCTGAAGGCCATCGACGTGCCGATCTTCATCGCGCACGGCGACGATGACCAGATCGTCCCGATCGTGGCCGCCGCCGAGAAGTCGATCAAACTGGTGAAGGACGGCACCCTCAAGGTCTACCCGGGCGCCTCGCACGGCATCTGGGGCGCGTACCAGCAGCAGCTCGACCAGGACATCCTGGACTTCATCAAGAAGTAGGCACCCTGCCGCATGGCCCCGCGGGCGGTTCCCGCGGGGCCGTGCGTACGCTTGGCGACGTTCCCTTCGACCACGACCCATGGAGGCGCTATGAGCCCGGCTCTCGCCCCGCTGCGGGTGCGCATCTTCCGCGTGCTCTGGTTGGCGGGCATCGTCAGCAACATCGGCAGCTGGATGCAGACCGTCGGCGCGCAGTGGCTGCTCGTCGAGCACGGGAGCTCGGCGGCGGTCGTTGCGCTCGTGCAGACCGCCGCCTCCGCTCCCGTCCTGCTGCTCGCCCTCCCCGCCGGGGTGCTGGGGGAGTTCCTCAACCGCCGCACCGTCCTGATCGTCGTGCAATCCGTCCAGCTCGCCGTCGTCCTCGTGCTCTCCGGTCTGACCATCGCGGGCGCGACGACCCCGGCCCTGCTGCTCGTGCTGACCTTTCTGCTCGGCGCGTGCTCGGCCGTGCAGCTGCCCGCGTACCAGGCGATCGTGCCCGACATCGTCCCGCGACCGCTCATCGCGGACGCCGCCGTGCTGTCGTCGATCGGCGTCAACGTCGCGCGGGCGATCGGCCCTGCGGCAGCGGGTCTCCTGGTCGCGCAGCTGGGGGTCGCCTCCGTCTTCCTCGCGAACGCGCTCTCGTTCGCCGTCTTCCTCGCGGCGCTGGTGCTGTGGCGCGGCTACGTGCCTCCGCGCGGGAGGCCGGAGCGCTTCCTCGACGCCACACGGGCCGGCCTCCGCTACATCCGCCATGCCGGCGTGATCCGCGGTCTCTACCTCCGGCTGGCGCTGTTCCTCCTCCCCGCGAACGCGCTCTGGGCGCTGCTGCCCGTGGTGGCGAGCGGCACCTACCGGATGGGCGCGGGAGGCTACGGCCTGCTGCTCGCCGCGGTGGGGGTCGGGTCGGTGGCGGGCGCGTTCGTGCTGCCGCCGCTGCGTCGGCGCTTCAGCGCGAGCGCCGTCGTCTCGGTCTCCGCCGGAGTCTTCGGTGCGAGCATGGTCGGCCTCATCCTGCTGCCGTCGCTGTGGCTGGTGCTGCTCGTGCTGGTGGTCGCAGGCATCGCCTGGATCGGCGTCATCGCGACGATCAACGGCACCGTCCAGTCGTTCCTCCCGATATGGGTGCGCACCCGCGGCCTCTCGATCTACCAGCTCGTGCTCTTCGGCATGACGGCCGTCGGTGCGGCGGTGACCGGTGCCCTGGCGGGGCCCTTCGGGGTCGCGCCGGTGCTCGTCGGCTCCGGCGTGCTGCTCGTCGTGCTCGCAGCGGTCGGGCTCCTGCGTCCTTCTGTATCGCCCGAGGGCAAGGGGCGGTCGATCGTGCCGCTGCCGCTGACCGACGTCCCGCCCGTCGAGGCCGCTGCCGTGCCGGGTGAAGGGGCCGGCGACGCCGGGACCGACGCGCACACCCCCGTGCTCGTCCTCGTGCGCTACACCGTTCCCGAGGAGCGGCGGCCCGAGTTCGAGCGTCGCATGGCCGACGTCGCCCGCACCCGGCGCCGGACCGGAGCACGCGACTGGTCCCTGTACGTCGATCGGGAGGATACTGCGGTGATGGTCGAGGCGTTCACCCTGGGGTCGTGGCAGGAGCACCTGAGTCAGCATCTCGACCGGATCACGGAGTATGACGAGGGCGTGCTCGCTCGCGCCCGTGAGCTCGCCGACGGCGACCCCGTCGCCGAGCACCTGATCGCACGGGCCGCGCCCGCCCGGCGACGCTGACGACACCCACCGAGCGACACCCACCGAGCGGGTCCCCCCGAGGGAGGAATCCATGACCGACGACCATCCTGCGCGCGACGCCCGCATCCCCGGAGTCGACCCCTCCGTGCCGCCGTCCGGCCCAGGCTGCGTCGAGTGCACGAGGGACGGCTCGTGGTGGTTCCACCTGCGCCGCTGCGCGGAGTGCGGCCACATCGGGTGCTGCGATCAGTCGCTCGGCAAGCACGCGACCGCGCACGCGCAGCAGACCGGGCACCGCATCATCCAGAGCTTCGAGCCCGGCGAGGACTGGTTCTGGGACTACGCGACCCAGCGCTTCGCCTCCGGTCCCGAACTCGCCGCGCCGCACAGCCATCCGCTCGACCAGTCCGCCCCGGGCCCCGCCGATCGCCTTCCCGCGGACTGGCAGCGCCTCCTCGCCTGACCCCACGGCGCCGAGACGGCGCAAACTCGCACGAATCGCGCCGAGACGGCGCAGAATCCGCCGCCTCGGCAGGCGGTCGCCGCGCGTCAGCCCGGTGAACCGAGCCTGCCCGAGACATCCGAGCGGGGCACGAGAATGCGGGAATCCGGTGAAATCCCTTGCGATATCCCCGGCGGTGGTCGACAGTGTCTGCATGCCCCCTGCCTTCCCGTCCGGCGGTGTGCCCGCGAACATGCCGGTCGTCGTGCCGTGCCCGCGCTGCGGGGGACGCATCGTGGTCGTCGGACGCGCCGTGGACGGCGCCTTGCGGCTCACGGCCGGAGGAGCCTGTACCGACTGCGGCGGCACCGTCTACTCCGCCCTCGACCTGGAGAACGCCCGGCGGTAGCGCGAGCCGCCGGATCACCCTCCGGTGCCACGCCGCGCAGCCGCACCGACCTCCGAGCACACGGAGTCTCTGCGGACTCGACCGCTTCGCCCCCGCTTTCTGCGGACTCGGTGGCGGGTGTGGCGTGTGCGGCGGGTGCGGCGGGTGCGGGTCAGGGGGTCTCGGACTCGGGGAGGTGCTCCTTGGGGAGCTTGCGGACCTTGGCCCGGCGCTTGCGTCGGTCGGGGATCATCGAGCGCATCTCCTCGAGCTTGCCGAAGCAGAGGAGGCGGTCGCCCGGCTCCAGGAGCACGCCGCTCCGCGGATTCGGGATGACCGAGCTGCCGCGGTGCACGGTGAGCACCGTGATGTCGCGGTCCCACAGGCCGGACTCCTTGATGGTCTTGCCGACCAGGTCCGCGTTGGTGTGCACGAGCAGCTCGGCGACACCGTAGCCGGTGGACACGGTGAGGCGCTGGCGCACATCGATCTCGGGGAACGCGACCTGGTTGTCGATGAAGTCGATGATCGCGCCGGCGACGTCGAGGCCGGTGGCGCGTTCGATGCCCTCGAGGCCGGGTGAGGAGTTGACCTCCATGACGAGCGGACCGTCGTTGCCTTCGAGCATGTCGACGCCGGCGACGCGGAGGCCCATGATCTGCGCCGAGCGGACGGCCGCCTGCTCATACTCCGGCGTCAGCTCCACCTTCTCGACGGTGCCGCCGCGATGCACGTTGGAGCGGAACTCGTCGCCGTTCGCGATGCGGCGCATGGCCGCGACGACCCGGTCGCCGACGACGAGCGCCCGGATGTCGCGTCCCCGGCTCTCGCGGATGAAGCTCTGGATGAGCACGTTCTGCTTCGTCGAGTGCAGGGTCTCGATGATCGACTCGGCGATCTTCACCTCGGGCGCGAGGATGACGCCGATCCCCTGGGTGCCTTCGAGCAGTTTGATGACGACCGGAGCGCCCCCGACCTGCTCGATCGCGCGGCGCACGTCATTGCGGTTGTTGACGAATGTGGTCGCCGGCATGGAGATGTTGTGCCGGGAGAGGATCTGGCTGGCCCGCAGCTTGTCGCGGGAGTTGGTGATGCCGTTGGCGGTGTTGGGCGTGTAGACGTCCATCTGCTCGAACTGGCGCACGACGGCCGTGCCGAAGTACGTGATCGAGTTGCCGATGCGCGGCAGGATGGCGTCGTAGTCCGAGAGGAGCTTTCCGCGGTACTGCAGGTCGGGCTCGTCGCCGGAGAGGTCGATCGCGAAGCGCAGGGTGTTCAGCACCTTGACCCGGTGGCCGCGCTGGAGCGCCGCCGCGCGGAGCCGTTGCGTCGAGTACGCGTGCGGGGCGCGCGAGAGGATGGCGAGTTTCACCGGTGCTCCTGCCAAGATGGGGGATATGGCTGACGACCTCCATTCACACCCCGTGGTGGTCGGCTGGCGCGAGTGGGTCGGCTTGCCGAGTATCGACGTTCCGTGGATCAAGGTCAAGATCGACACGGGGGCGCGCAGCTCGGCGCTGCACGCGTACGACGTCCAGGAGCTGCCGGAGGGCCGTGTGCGGTTCACGGTCCATCCGTGGCAGGACTCCGACGCCGACGAGATCGAGGTCGAATGCGCCATCCATGACCGGCGGGTGGTCCGCAGCTCGTCCGGGCACACGGAGGAGCGGATCGTGGTGCTGCTGGAGCTCGTGCTCGCCGGGCGCACCATCCACGCGGAGACCACCCTCAGCAATCGCGATCAGATGGGGTTCCGGATGCTCGTGGGGAGGGAGGCGCTGCGGCAGGGCTTCCTCGTCGATCCGGGCTCGTCGTTCCTCGGGGGTCGGGCCCCGCGCGAGGTCCGCCGCCGTAATCGCGGCCGCGCGTAGCGGGCTAGCGTCCGCGGAGCAGCTGCTCGATCCGCGCCCACGTGCGGTAATCGACGCGGCGTCCGTCCTTGTCGACGGCCGACTCCACCCGGATGTCACGGACGCTGCCGTCCTTGGCCTCGGTGGTCGTCGTGACGCACTCGACCAGTCCGAAGCCGGGCAGCAGCATCGTGAGAGACCTCTCAGCATCTGCCATGGCACGCACGATACGCCCATCCACTCAGCCGCGAAGCGCTACGGCGGCTGCTACGACACCGGCGCGTCACTTCTTGCGATAGCCCCTTCGGTTCCCGGACCGGCTGCCCTACCGTCGGCTCATGGAGCACCTTGCATATCGCATCAACCGGCGTCTCGCGGCGGCGATCGCCTTCGCCGCCGTCGTGGCCATGGCGACCACGGGAGCCGCCACCGCCTCCGCCAGCACGGGGGCGACCCAGGTGCCGCCGCTCTCTCGCTCCACCGCTTGGAGCCCCACGGCCATCGACGCGCGTATCCAGTGGCAGGTCGAGATGATCCTGTCGCAGCAGCGGGCGAGCGGGGCGATACTGCACGGGAGCGGAGGCGTCAACGTCTACTTCGGCAACTCGGCGGCGCTGGGGCTCGTCGCCGAAGGCTCGTCGCGCAGTCTCGCCGCGGCCGAACGGTGGCACGACTGGGTGATGGAGCGGCTCAACCGGGCGCCCGATGCGCAGGGGGCTTCGTTCACGTCGTACGACTACGCGATCCGGAGCGGTGAGGAGGTGGCGACGCAGGGGTACGACTCGGTCGACAGCTACGCCGCGACCACGCTCTCGGTCGCGGCGGCGCTGTGGCGATCCGGAGACCCGCACGTTCGCGCCGATGTCGCCTCCCGGGCTGCCGACTATCGAGGCATCGCCGCGCTGCTCGTCAGCCCGGTGCCGACGGGGGTGCGGAAGACGTCGGGGCTGACCCAGGCGACGGTCCGCTACACCATCGGGTACACGATGGACAACGCCGAGGTCTACGAGGGTCTCGCCGACGGCGCCGCCCTCTTCACCGGGCTGGGCCTCGAGACCGACGCGGCCCGGCTCCGCGCTGCCGCCGGGGCCTCCCGCGCGGCCATCCTCGGCACGCTCTGGAACCCGGCCGCGCAGACCTGGAACGTCTACGACCGCAGTGCTGCGAACCTCGGCGGAGCGTTCTACCCTGCCGGGATGGCGCAGTACTTCCCGCTGATCCACGGTGTCGTCGACGCCCACGACCCCCGCGTCATCGCCAGCTGGGCGCACCTGACCGCACGGTGGCCGGGCTGGACGCGGAGTCTGCTGAACCGGGGGGAGGCGGCGACGCCGATGGCGTACGCGGCGGTCGCGCTCGGTCACGCCGACGGAGCCCGCGCGATGCTCGACGACATCGTCGCCCGATATGCTCCGGCATGGCGCTACCCGACCGGATGCGACGCGACGCAGTGCCAGTGGTGGACTCCGTCGCAGGCCGGCTGGACCATCCGCACCCTCCTGCTGCTCCGCCGGCAGACCGAGCCCGTCGTACAGTGACGGGATGACACACATCGACGTGCGCTCCGCCCGGCCCGACGAGTGGGCGGCGGTCGGAGGCCTGCGCTGGGACTCGCTGCTCGAGTTCGGCGGAGTGCCGGACGACGACCGCGCGGTCTTCGCTGCACGGTTCGCCGAATGGGCCGCCTCGAACGGGGCGACGCACGAGTGCATCGTCGCTGTGGACGCGGACGGCGTCGTGGTCGGGATGGCGTGGCTGGCCCGCACACTGCGCGTTCCGAGCGCCCGCTCTTTCCACCGTGCGTCGGCCGACCTGCAATGCGCGTATGTCGTCCCCGGGCTCCGCAACGACGGCGTCGGCGGCCGGCTCATCGACGCGGTCGTCGCGCACGCGCGCAGCCTCGGCGTCGAGCGCGTCACGGTGCACTCGAGCCCGCGGGCGGTCGGCGTCTACGAACGTCACGGGTTCGCGTCGGAGGAACGACTGCTGCACCGGCCGATCGAGCACGACGACATCTTCACGGCGCGCGACTGAGCGGCCGAGGTCGCGGTGCCGCTCGTCACCTCCGGCCGCGCCCGAATCGTCAGTAGACAGCGAGGTCCACCGTCAATTGCTGACGGTTTCTGTCCTCCAGATTGAGGACACCCCTTCGCGGGCAATAACGTTGCTCTCAGCCCGGGGATGCCGCCGCGATGTGGAAACGAAATCCGACCAGCGATGACGTCTCAACCCGACACGGAGCAGTCGGCATCCCCCGGGGGTACTTCTCCGGAACCGAGGGCGCGATGACGTCTCCGCCCGCTCCTCGATACGCAGTCGGCGAGACCGAGTTCCCGATTCCGCGTCATGGATGCCCCGGACCCGTGTCTCTCCCTCTGAGGGGATGCGTCCCCTCTGCTGGTGAGAGGACGATCCATGACGAACATCAAGGCACCGAACGTGACCGACGACGTCGAGGTGGGCAGTGCGCTCGACTTCCACGCGGAGGTCTACACGAGTACGACGACGCACGACCCGATCCGGGTGGGCTGCTGGTGTCCCATCGGGCGCACCCACACGTACGAAGAGGCGGTCGCCGCCTAGGGCGAGCGCCTCTTCGCGGGTCCGGTCGCCCGACGGGCGGCCGCGTGCGTGCGTGCGGGTCTAGGCCGCCGGCGAGGACGGGGTGGCGACGCCGCGCCCGAAGGTGATGGCGCGGACGATCTGGATGACCCCGAGCACGATCAGGCTGATGCCGGTCAGCACGAACAGCACCACGATGCCCCACAGCGGGGTGAAGAGCAGCACGATGCCCGCGACGATGCTGAGGATGCCGAAGAAGACAGCCCAGCCGCGTGACGGGCTGTCGCCGAGCTGCGCGAGGGTGACCGCGCCCTCCACGATCCAGGCGATGCCGACGAGGATGCCGAGGAACACGGCCAGGAACGCCGTCGTGGCGCCGAGGTTGGCGAAGGCCACGATCGCGGCGATCACGAGCAGCACGCCGAAGACGATGTCGAGCGCGCGCGAGCCTCCGCTCAGCCCTGTGGCGAAGATACCGATGCTGAGGTAGGCGAGACCGGACACGAGCAGCGAGATGGCGATCAGCACGGTGAGGCCGACCGCGGCGGTCTTGGGCCAGAACACGATGATGATGCCGATGATCAGCGCCACCGTGCCGCTGATCCCGAGCGCGACGCGCACGCTGTTGATGACCGAACCGGTCATGTCCTTGCCGTTGAGCGAGAAGGCGGCGAAACCCGAAGGCTGAGATGTGGACATCGCGAGCATCCTTTCCGTGGATGCTTCGGACGCTATCGCCCCGCACGCCCGCGTGTCTATGACCGTCGTCACCGATGCGTCACCGGCACGTCAGAGAGGCTGGGGCGGGAGGGTGCCGCGCGTCAGCGCAGGCGCTCCTCCTCTTCGCGCTCCAGGCGCTCCTTCTCGGCGACCTTGGCCTCTTCGACCTTCTGGATCTCTTCTTCACGCGGGGTCTTGTTGGTCATGTCCGCGAGCCTACTCCGGGGCACCGCGGAGCAGCCCGCGGAGGCTCGCGATCGTGTCGGCCTCGGCGGCGGTCTTGTCGTCGCGGTAGCGCTTGACGCGGGCGAAGCGCAGCGCGATGCCTCCCGGATACCGGCTCGAGCGCTGCACGCCGTCGATCGCGATCTCGACAACCGTCGTCGGCGCCACCCACACGGTGCCGGGAGTGCGCCGGATCTCGATCTGCTGGAACAGCTCCGTCTGCATGCGCAGCAGTTCGTCGGTGAGCCCTTTGAAAGTCTTGCCGACCATGACGAAGCCGCCCGGCTCGACGAACTCGCCGTCGGGGTCGCGCGCACCCAGGTGGAGGTTCGACAGGAGACCCTGCCGTCTGCCCGACCCCCACTCGCACGCGAGCACGACGAGGTCGTAGGTGTGCACCGGCTTGACCTTCACCCAGCTGGAGCCACGCCGCCCGGCCGCGTAAGGCGAGCCGAGCGCCTTGACGACGACACCCTCCTGGCCTGCCGCGAGCGCCTCCCGGGCGACCTGCTCGGCGACCGCGGGATCGTCGGTCACCCGGCCCGGGATGCGGTGCACGCCGGCCACGCGCTCCAATTCCTCGCGGCGCAGTGCGAGCGGTTCGTCGAGCAGATCCCGCCCGTCGACGTGCAGGATGTCGAAGAACCAGGGGTGCAGCACCGTCTCGCTCGCGGTCTCGGAGCCGAAACGCGACATCGTCTCCTGGAACGGGCGCGGCCCGCCGTCCTCGTCGAGAGCGAGCGTCTCGCCGTCGAGGATCAGGTCGCGGGCGGGCATCCGGCGCACCACCTCCACGACCTCCGGGACGCGATGCGTGATGTCGGCGAGCGTGCGGGTGAAGACACGCACCTCCTCGCCCGCGCGATGCACCTGGATGCGTGCGCCGTCGAGCTTGAACTCGACCGATGCCTCGCCCGTGGTCTCGAGGGCGGCGGTGGCGCTGGAGGCCGTCGCCGCGAGCATCGGGAGCACCGGTCGTCCCACGACCAGGCCCACCGTGTCGAGCTCCTCGGGGGTGCCCGTCAGGGCCAGCAGGGCCGTCTCTCCGAGGTCGCCCGACAGCATCGCCGCGCGCCGCACGCTCGCGGCCGGCCGGCCGGAGGCACGGGAGATCGCATCCAGCAGCACGCCCTCCAGCGCTCCGGTGCGCATCTCACCCAGCAGGACGCGGCCGATGAAGTCCTGCTCGGCAGCGGTCGCGCGCGCGGTGAAGTCGCGCAGCGTGGCGGTGCGCTCGGCGGCCGAGCCCGCGCCCGACAGTGTGGGCAGCCGATCGAGCAGGGCATCGAGATCGCCGACGGTCAGCGTCTCCGTGGCGGCCGGCTCGCCCATCGCGGCGCCCAGCCCGCGCCAGCCGACCCCCACCCGGCCTTGCCGCGGCCGGCCCACCAGCATCCCGACCGCCGGGGCGATCTCGTCCGGGGCGAGACGGTTCAGGAGGTCGGCCAGGGCATCCACCTTCGCCAGCCGTGACCGCGTGGCGGCGACGGCGACGGCGGTGGTCACGAGCGCATCGAGGAGCACGCCGCCCAGTGTGCCACCGCCCACCGACGCGCGGGAGGCCACGGTGGCCGCTGAAGTTCACGACGTTGCGCCCATTCCGGCCGGAATGGGCGCAACGTCGTGAACCTCGCACCCCGTCGGGGCGTCGCGTCTGAGGGGATGCGAAGAATCGCGCCGCCGCGTCCCAGCCGCGCCCGGGCACCCCTCGGCTTGAATGAATCGGGGTCTCGACCGGGGCCGTGAGATGGGGGCCGTGGCGTGTTCGATGGGGTGCTGTCGCTCGACGTGCTGAGCGGCCCACTGCCGATGGCGGTCTACGGTGCGGCCGCGGCCATCCTGATCGCTCTGCTGCTGCAGCGGCCCACCCCACGCCGGATGCGGCGCCTCGCCCTGGCCGCGATCGCCGGCGTGGCAGCCGCCGTGATCGTGTGGCTCGTGTGCGTGCGCTGGCTGAACCTCTTCGGCGAGTCGCTCGGGATGGGCAACTACCTCTGGATCGCCGCGGCGTCGTGCGGTGTGGCACTGTGCGCCGTGAGCATCGGGCGTCGGCCACGCTGGCGCACGGTCGTCGCGATCGCGGGCATCCCGGTGTTCGCGGCTGCAGCGACGCTCGGGATCAACGCGAACTACGGCCTCGACCGCACGGTCGGCGGGCTGCTGGCGATCGCCGTCCCGAAGCCGGTCGCGCTGACACCGCCGACCAGCGCCGACCGGCACTACGACACCGAGCTCTGGAAGCACTGGACCCCGCCAGGCGACATGCCCGCCCACGGCGAGGTCGGCACGGTCCGCATCCCCCCGACGCGCAGCGGCTTCGCAGCCCGGGAGGCCGGTCTCTACCTGCCGCCTGCCGCCCGCGTGAAGCATCCGCCCGTGCTGCCGCTGATCGTCATGATGATGGGGCAGCCCGGGTCGCCCGACCCGACGTTCATCGCCGAGGCCCTGGACCGCTTCAGCGCGACCCATCACGGGCTGGCCCCGATCGTGATCGTCCCCGACCAGCTCGGAGACCCGACGCACGACACGCTCTGCCGCGACACCCGGCGGTTCGGGAACGTGGAGACCTACATCACCCAGGATGTGTCGGCGTGGGCGGAGAAGAATCTCACCGTCACGCACGACCACCGGTTCTGGACCGTCGCCGGCTACTCCAACGGCGGGCTCTGCGCGCTCTCGTTCGGGATCGACCGCCCCGACCTGTTCGCGAACGTGCTCGACATCTCGGGTGAAGAGTACTCCGGTGCGGAACACCCCGACGCCACCCTGCGCGACGAGTTCGGCGGAGACGCGGTCGCGTACGACCGGTCGAAGCCGTTCAACCGGCTCCGGAGTTTCGCGCACCCGGGCACCACGGCGATCTTCACCGCCTGCGCCGACGACCCCGCCTACCACCGGGTCGCCGTGCGGGCCGCGCAACTGGCGCGCGCCGCGGGCATCAACACGGCGTTCGTCGACATCCCGAAGGGCGGTCACGGCGCGGGAGCGCTGAACGGCGGCCTGGACGGCGGCCTCCCGTACCTCTACCCGCTGCTGGGGCTCGAGGCCCCGCGCTAGCCCGCGGCCTTCTCGAGGTTGAGCAGGAACTCCACCGAACCGGTCTTCTCGACCGTCACGAACCCGAGGCTCGGCGCCTGAACGCCGTAGTCGGCGAAGGTGATGGGGATGCTGCCGCTGAGCTGACCGCCGTCTCCGTTCAGTCCCACCTGGAGGTCGGCGGTGACGGTCTTCGAGACGCCGTGGAGGGTGAGCGTGCCGGTCGCCTTCACCGTCTGCGCGGTTCCGGCCTCCGGCGTGCTCACGGAGACCGGCTCCGAGAGCACGAAGGTCGCCTCCGGGTATTTTTCGGTCTGCAGGGCAGTGGAGCGGAAGTAGTCGTCGCGGTTCGGCTCGTCGGTCGCGATCGTGGCGACGGCGACGGTGACCGTGGCCTTCGTGAGAGTGAGCCGGTCGACCGTGAAGGATCCGGTGACGTCGGAGGTGCGTCCCGTCACGGTCACGTCGACCCCGTTGAGCACCTCCTTGACCCGGTAGCCCGCGAACGACGACGCGCCGACCTTCCAGTCGCCGCTGAGGTCGGACGTGTCGATCGTGGTCTTCGCGTCGGGATCGGTCGTGAGCGCGACGGTCGGCACGGCGTCCGCGGGCGCTGCGATGAGGTCGCGGTAGATGTAGGGGGCGGCGATCGCGCCGGCGACACCCAGCACGACGACGCCGGCGGCGACGGAGATCCAGACCTTCGAGGACTTCTTCATCGGGGACATGTCATCAAACCTACGGACTCGAATGGGTCCGCCGGCTGGCAGAAGCCGATGATCCGCCTGGGAGAGGGCTGGCAGGCGTTCGCGGGATGCGGTCGGGCCGCACCGCGGTGGGAGGTCTCAGCGCCCCAGGGTGGCGCTCGGCGACTCGCCGTACGCGTCGGCGTAGTAGCCCGCGAAGCGACCGACGTGGGTGAATCCCCACTTCGCGGCGACGTCGCGCACGAGAGGGGAGCGGCCGTCGGCGCGGGCCGCGAAGAGCTCGTTCCGTGCCCCCTCGAGCCGGACGTTGCGCAGGTAGCGCGCCGGGGAGATGCTCAGCCAGCGCTGGAACTGCTCCTGCAGGCCCCGCACGGAAAGGCGTGCGGCCTCGGCGGCGTCGGCGATCGACACCGGGTCGGCGGCGTGGTCCCGGAGATACTCCTCGGCTCGCTGCAGCGCGGCGGGCGCCTGTCGACGCTGCGCGGTCGTCACCTCCGGGAGCAGGTGGTGCGCCGTCATGCTCATCAGCACGTCGAGCAGGCCGGCCCGCACGAGCTCCGACTCGAACGCCTCCGTCGGCGCCACGTCGATGTAGAACCGCAGCGCGGCGCGGACCGCGTCGGAGCCGGCGGCGGCCTGGTGCAGGAGCGCGGGCGACGGCGGCAGCCCGCCGTAGCGGGAGAGCCAGCGGGCGACCGTGGGGGCGTCGATGCTGAGGGTCACGGAGCGTACCGAATCGAACTCGACCGCGAGCTCGTGGTGGGCCGGGAGGATCAGCGATCGGTCCTGATCGCCCTGGCGGCCTCGGCTGCGCCAGGCGTACGACCCCGATGTGATGTCGGTGAACAGCACATCCCGCGACCCGTCCATGGCCGCCTGGACGTGACCCTGGAAGCGCAGCGTCGAGACGGTGACGACGCCGTCCGTCGCGACGGTCTGGGCGAACGCGAAAGGCTCACCGTGCCTCGCCTCCGTGACCAGCCCGTCCGCGAAGGCGGTGGCGAAGACCTGCTGGACTTCGTCGATGTCCGTCGTGGCGAACTCGTTCCGCACCAGCTCCATGCCACCCACCATCCTCCCGAGACCGTGCGCGCACAAGCGAGCGCCCCTGACAGTCGCACCGGTGGCCGGCGATCAGGGCGTCGGCATCCCGCCGTTCACGCTGAGCGTCTCGCCGATCACGTAACTCGACTCGGGGGAGGCGAGGAAGACGTAGGCGGGAGCGAGCTCAGCCGGTTGGCCCGCACGCCCGATCGGTGTCTGCGCGCCGAAGTCGGGCAGCTTCTCCGGCGGCTGGCCGGAGCTGGGCTGCAGCGGAGTCCAGATCGGGCCGGGGGCGACCGCGTTCACGCGGATCCCCTTCGGCGCGAGCTGTTGCGCGAGGGCTTTGGTGAACGCGTTGATGGCGGCCTTCGTCGTCGCGTAGTCGACCAGCTGCTCGCCGGGCAGGTAGGCCTGAACGGAGGTCGTGTTGATGATGGTCGATCCCGGCGTCAGATGCGGGAGCGCAGCCTTCGTGAGCCAGAACATCGCGTACACGTTGGTCTTCATCGTCAGGTCGAACTGCTCGTCCGGCAGCTCGGCCAGATCGGTGCAGAAGACCTGCTTGCCCGCATTGTTGACCAGGATGTCGAGACCGCCGAACTCCGCGACCGTGCGGGAGACCGCCTCGGCGGCGAAAGCCTTCTCGGCGAGGTCGCCGGGCAGGAGGAGCGCGGAGCGTCCCGCCGCGCGGATCTGCTCGCCGATGGCCTGGGCGTCCACCTCCTCGTCGGGCAGATAGACGATGGCGACGTCGGCGCCCTCGCGGGCGAACGCGATCGCCGCCGCTGCGCCGATCCCGGAGTCCCCTCCGGTCACGAGTGCCTTGCGTCCGGTCAGGCGCCCGCTGCCCACGTAGCTGAGCTCGCCGTGGTCCGCGGGCGGGTCGAGCTCGCTGTCACGGCCCGGCTCCGGCACCTGCTCCTCGGGTGGCGAGATGCGCGGATAGCGGTCGACGGGATTGTCGAAGGTGTACTGGTTCTCTGGCATGTGTCAGTCCTCGTCGATCTGGGAGAGCAGCTGCTTGCTCGCCCGGGTGATGTCGTCATGGTCGTTCTGGGCGGCGCGGCTTTCGAGCGAGATCACCGCGCATCGGTGTACGCGGCGGAAGTCGCCGTATGGGAAGCTGTAGCGCTGCTTGGTCTCCGGGTCCGCTTCCGGATCCTCGCCGAGGTGCCACAGCGCGTAGTCGTCCCAACCGTGTGCGTCGATGTACGCGTTCTCGTCGCTGGCGCTCGGGGCGTGCTCGCTCCAGTCGTCCCGCGCGTCGCGGACGAATCGGCTCTTCTCGACGAGGCCCCGCGCGTGATCGAGCGCTTTCCGGTTCAGGGTCACGGACATCGATCCATCCCTTCTGTCGTTTCGGCTCCTGTGCTGTGATCGAATGCCTCGGGCGCTCGATGGGCAAGGGCTTGACCGGCGGCCCGAGTCGTCGTTGTATACGCGCCGTGACGACCGCACCTCGTGGCGGCGCCCTCAAGGGGGTTGACGGCGTGCCGGTGCCACCCGACGGTGGGTGCCATGACGTCCATCGCCCCCGTTCGTCCGTCCGGAACACCCGAC
The DNA here is from genome assembly GCF_019924635.1 of Leifsonia sp. ZF2019. NCBI lineage: Bacteria > Bacillati > Actinomycetota > Actinomycetes > Micrococcales > Microbacteriaceae > Leifsonia > Leifsonia sp. ZF2019. The sequence continues at coordinate 3,967,740 of NZ_CP065037.1, read as the reverse complement.
CTCACGGCCGAGCCGTCGAGCCCGGGCTTCGACCGCTATCTCGCCGCCGCGCGCGCGTGGGGCGGCCGGGTCGCCCCCCTGCTCGCGGCCCTGCGCGCGATCGAGCCGCAGACCCTCCTACCACTGCCGGGCGGCGGATCGACGGACGAGCGGTTCCGGCGTCTGGCGCGGATCGCGGAGGCGGACCTCACGGCCGCCCGCGTGCTCGAACCCCACGTCGACGCCGTCGCGATCATGGCGGAGGCGGGCAGGAACGACCTGTCCGCGGCGAAGGGCACGACGTGGGGGGTGTTCGCGGCGGAGGCGCCTGGCGCGGCCGTGCAGGCGGTCGAGGACGGCGGTCGCTGGCTGCTGAGCGGCCGCAAGGCCTGGTGCTCGCTCGGCGGCGAGCTGTCCCACGGGCTCGTCACCGCCACCACCCTCGACGGGGCGACGCGGATGTTCGCCGTCGAGCTGACCCCGCCCGCCGTGCGGGCGGAGCCGGCGGCGTGGGTCGCCCGCGGCCTCGCCGAAGTGGTGAGCGGGCCGCTCCGGTTCGACCGGGCGTCCGCGACGCCGATCGGGGGCGCGGCCTGGTATCTCGATCGTCCGGGCTTCCGCTGGGGAGCGATCGGTGTCGCTGCCTGCTGGTGGGGTGGCTGCCTCCCGATCGCGTCGGCCCTGCGGGAGCGCGTGCGGGCCCGGCCGCAGGATGCGCTCGGAGCCGCCCGACTCGGAGAGCTGCACCGGGCGCTGGAGGCGGGACGCCTCGCCGTGCGGGACGCCGCGGCGCGCATCGATGCCGCAGCGGACGGTCGTGCGGACGATGCGCCCGACCTGGCGGCCCTCGCGCACTCGGTCCGCGGGATCGTCGCCGACGCCGTCGTGGTCGCGCTCGCGGCGGCCCGCGACGTGCTCGGCCCGGCTGCGCTCGCCTTCGACGAGGGCCTCGCGCGCCGGTGCGCCGACCTCGAGCTCTACGTGTCGCAGTACCACCGGGGCCGGGACGACGCGTCGCTGGCCGCCCATCTCGGCGACGGCGATCTCGCATGGTGACGTTCGATCCGCTCGTCACGGAGACGTCGCTCGCAGAATGGGAGGCCGCTGAGAGATGGGCTGATGTGCCGGTGGCCGACGCCACGTGGCTGGCGGGTTTCGACGCGGTCACGGTGCTCGCCGCCCACCCCGACGACGAGACGCTCGGCGTCGGCGGCCTGCTCGCGCTCTGCGCAGGGATGGGATTGCCCGTGGACGTGGTGGTGGCGACCGTCGACAGCCCCGGCCGAGCCGACGAACTGTCGACCGCGCTCGAACGCCTCGGCCTCGACGCGGCCCCGGCCTCCCTCGGCCGAGGCGATGGCCGTCTCAAGCACGAATCGGACGACCTGCGGCGCGGCCTCGAGGCGGCGATCCCCGGCGACGGGGGTGCGCGCCGCCTCGTGCTCGCCCCCTGGCCGGGCGACCGCCACGGGGACCATCGCACGCTCGGCCGCGAGGCGGCGGCGGTGTGCGGGATGCGCGGTCACACCCTGCGCTTCTACCCCATCTGGCTCTGGCAGTGGGGCACGCCGGACGACCTCCCGTGGGGACGTGTGTCGCAGGTCGCGTCGACACCCGAGGCCCGGCGGCGGAAGAGGGCCGCGCTCGCCGCCTTCACGAGTCAGCTGCACTCGCCGCACAACCCGTCGGGCGTTCTGTCGGCGGAGTTCGTCGAACGGGCCGCCGAGGGCCGCGAAGTGCTGATCGAGCCGCAGCGCGATCCTGCGCGCGAGCACTTCGAGCGACTGCACCGCGACAGTGCGGACCCGTGGTCGGTGCGCACCCGCTGGTATGAGCGGCGGAAGCGCGCCATGACCGTTGCCGCTCTTCCGTCCGAACGGTACGGCAGGGCCTTGGAGATCGGATGCTCGAACGGGGAACTGTCCGCCGCGCTGGCCGAGCGGTGCGATGCGCTCGTCGGCGTCGACGCTGCGGCCTCCGCCGTGACGCTGGCCGCCGAGCGGGCGGCGGCTCTGCCGAACGTCCGTGTCCACCGGATGCGCGTCCCCGACGAGTGGCCCTCCGGAGACTTCGATCTGGTGGTCGTCTCCGAAGTCGCCTACTACCTTGCGGCGGACCAGTGGGAGGCGACCGTGCAGCGGATCGTCCGTTCTCTGCGCCCCGGGGGCCATCTGCTCCTGTGCCACTGGACGGGATGGGCCGACGACTTCGCCCAATCCGGGCGGCAGGCGCACGAGCACGTCGCCACGCGCTCCGGGCTGGAACGGATCGTCGAGCACGTCGAGAACGACTTCCGGCTGGAGGTCTTCGCGTGACCATCGAGCACATCGTGGTCGCGATCCCGGCACGGGACGAGGAGGTGACGCTCGACTCCTGCCTGGAATCGGTGCTGGACGCCTGCGAGGCGTCCGCCGTGCCGTCGACCGTCGTGCTCGTCCTCGATTCGTGCGGCGATCGTTCCGCGGCCATCGCCCGGCAGTACCCGGAGGTCGTGACGATCGAGCGCGACTACGGCAACGTCGGCCGCGCCCGCGACGCCGCCGCGACGGCCGGGCTCCGGCTCTCCGGGGGCGACCCCGAACGCACCTGGATCGCGTTCACGGATGCCGACACCGCCGTCCCGGCACCCTGGCTGCGCGCTCATCTCTCGGCGGCCGCCCAGGCCGATGCCTTCGTCGGCGCGGTCGTGCCGCGCCTCGACGACCTCGACCAGGCGCGGCGCGGAGTGTGGCTGCGGACGCATCCGCCCGGCGCGACTCTCGGCCATGTGCACGGCGCGAATCTGGGCGTGCGGGCGAACGCCTACCTCGCCGTCGGCGGCGTTCCCGCGCTCACCGTCGGCGAAGACGTCGACCTCGTGGCGCGGATCCGCGCCGCCGGGTACCGCATCGCGGAGAGCGAGCGGCACCCGGTGGTCACCTCCGCGCGGCTGGAGGGGCGGGCGCCCGACGGCTACGCGGCCTATCTGCGTGAAATGGCGTCCTGAGCGCTCAGCGCCCGGCCGGCGTCCGGTTCTCCGCGCTGACCATCCAGGCCAGCTGCTCCAGCCGCTCGATGATCGCGTGCAGGATGTCGGCGGACGTGGGGTCGGCCTCGTCGACATCGTCGTGCACCGAGCGCATGGTGCGCACCACCGACTCGAGGCGGTCGGTGATGAGGTCCACGGCCTCCGCGGTGTCGATCTCGCCGTTGGGGAACTCGTCGAGGGAGGTCGTCTCCGCGACGGTGCGCGAGCGGCCGTCCGGCGTGGCGTGGAGGGCGCGGAGGCGCTCACCGATGTCGTCGCTGAACTCGCGCGCCGCGTCGACGATCTCATCGAGCTGCAGATGCAGGTCGCGGAAGTTGCGGCCCACGATGTTCCAGTGCGCCTGCTTGCCCTGCAGGTGCAGCTCGATCAGGTCGACGTGCACGCGCTGCAGGTCGGCTGCGAGAGAGGCGGATGCGGTGAAGCCGTGCTCCGCGTTCTCTCGGCGGGTGGTGTGCTCGCCCGCCGACTCGCCGCGCACGCGTGCGGTGCGCGGGGATGCCGCGGACGTGCTGCTGCCGGCCTTCGACGTCTTCTTCGCGGTAGTGGCCATGACTGCCTGCTCCTTCTCGTTCGATGGGGAATTCGATCTCCGGTGGACGGTAGGCGGCCGATACGGCCCTGTGAACGGGGTTGACGTGCAGCCCGCGCCGGTCCGTGTCCGCGCCCTAAGCTGACCCCATGCCCTACCTCCGCATCGCCGGCATCGACGTCTACGAGGAGGTCGCCGGCGCCGGTGATCCCCTGCTCCTGCTGCACGGCGGGTTCTGCTCGCTCGAGTCGCTGCGTGAGCAGGGGGAGGCGCTCGCCGCCGCCCGCCGCGTCTACGCGTTCGAGCGGCCCGGGCACGGCCGGAGCGCGGACGAGGCGGGCGAGTACAGCTACGAGCGCGGGCTCGAGCAGGTGCTCGCCTATCTCGACGCACACGACCTTCCGAGCGTCGACGTGGTCGGATACAGCGACGGCGCCATTCTCGGGCTGCTGCTCGCGATGCGGCATCCCGAGCGGGTGCGGTCGCTGGTCGCGATCAGTGCGAACCTCGATCCGTCCGCCTTCACCCGCTCGCACGAGGCGGCAGGGGCGCTCGTGCTCCAGCCGCTCGGGGATCCCGCGCACGCGACCGATGCCGCCGAGCAGGAGCCGGATGTGGAACGCCTGCACTACGACCGGCTCTCGCCCGACGGCCCGGAGCACGCCGACGTCGTGCTCGCCAAGCTCTTCCGGCTCTGGACGTCGGAGCCGCACATCGACCCGGCCGACCTCCGTGGGATCACCGCACGGACGCTGGTCATGTCGGGGGACCGCGACACGATCCGTCCCGACCACAGCATCCTGATCGCCGCGTCGATCCCCGGCGCTCAGCTCGCGATCGTGCCGGGTGCGACGCACGGCCTGCTCGCCGAGCGACCGGCGCTGATCTCGGCGATCATCGGGGACTTCCTCGGCGCCCCGGCCGCGTCGGCGCGCTGAGTCTAACGCCGGCTCAGACATTTGGACCAGATCTGCGCGCCCGCTGCCGGGCCGGCTACGCGGGGAGCACGTCCGCCAGGTGGGCGCGCAGCTGGCCCGGCACGTCGACGCTCTCCGGGTCGTACAGCCACTCGTACTGCAAGCCGTCCCACAGGGCGAGCAGCCAGCACGCCTCGTGCTCGGGGTCGCGGTGGGCGGGGAGGTCGCCGGCGGCCGCGGCGTCCTGGAACATCCGGGTGAACCCGTCGAGCGCGCGCGCGAACCGCTGCTCGAAGTAGCCGTGCGCCGCGTGGCCCAGCGGGGTCGCTTCGGACGAGATGACCGCGTAGAGCTCGATGAGGCCCGGCTGCTCGGTCTCGTTGCGTGCCGCACCGTCGGCCAAGCCGCGGAGGGTGTCCGCCGCCGAGAGCGCGGGAGAAGCCTCCACGACCCCGTCGATGCGCCGGTCGCGCTCGCGGAGCACTTCGTGAAGCAGGGCGTCCTTCGCGGGGAAGTGGTGGTAGATCGCCGACTTGGAGACGCCGACCCGCTGCGCGATGTCGAGCAGGCTGGTGTCGCCGTACCCTTCGCGGGCGAAGAGGGCGGTGGCGTCGGCCACGATCTTCGCACGACGCTGACGGCCGGCGCGGTAGCCCGGCGCGACGGGAGAGGCGTCCTCCGTCACCAGTGGGGGGAGAGGGCGCGCGGGTGGCGAGGCGCCGTCCCCGCGCTCGTCCCCGGGATCGCGTCGCCCCGGCGGGTCGGCCAGGAGGCGCTCGTGCGCGGCGATCCGGGAGGCGCTGTCGACACGCTCCGGCACGTACTGCTCCACGAGGTGGAGGCCCGCCCAGGCCGCCGTCAGGCGGGTCGCCTCGTCGGCAGGATCGCGTCCCTCGCCCAGTGCGCCCGACGCCGACGCGCGCTCGAGCACGCCCTGTCGCTCCGCGCGGACGCGGGCGACGCGCTCCCGCATCACGGCGTGCAGCGGGTGGGATGTCGCGGACGCCTCGCCGGTCAGCGCGGCGAAGAAGCGCACCGCTTCCGGTGCGGCGGACGGGGCGCTCGCCTGTGCGGCGAACGGCAGGCCGTCGTCGGTCGCGGCACCCGGCGCCCCGTGGCACAGTCCGTCGTCGATCCGTCTGGCCACCTCGGCGAGCAGCTCCTCCCGCCCCGAGAAGTGCTTGAGCAGTGCGGGGTGCGAGATGCCGGCACGCGCTGCGATCTCGCGCAGGGACACGGCGCGGAAGCCCTGCTCGGCGAACAGCGCGGTCGCGGCTTCGACGATCGCCTGTCTGGTCGCCGCGGCGCGCGCGAACCGGCTCCCATCGATCACAGACGTCACACGCACCTCCGGAGCCCATCGTAGCCGCGTTACCGATCGGTCGGAATTCAGTTACCACACGGTCGTTTTGTGGGATATGCTGACCCGCATCGTCAAGGCGGACGACTCGAAAGGACTCGACAATGACAGAGATGTCACCCGCGGCGGCTGCCGCGTACACGGGTACGACAGGGATCAAGGCACCCGGAACGACCCCCTCCCGCACCCCTCGGGGCTACACCCCGGGCCTCGCCGTGGTGAACTTCGGCGTCCTGCTCGCGCTGCTCACCCCCGTGCTCGTCTCGATGGCGTTCAAGGTCGAGCACCTGAGCGCGTCCACGGAGGAGGCCACCGCACAGCTCGGCCTCATCCTGGGGGTCGGCGCGTTGTTCGCGCTCATCGCGAACCCGCTCGCCGGTCGTCTCTCCGACCGCACGACCTCGCGGTTCGGGATGCGTCGCCCGTGGATCCTCGGCGGTGCCGTCGTGGGGGTCGGCGCCTTCGTCCTGGTCGGTTCCGCCACCTCCATCTGGGTCGTCCTGATCGGCTGGTGCCTGGCGCAGGCGTCGCTGAACGCCGTGCTCGCCGCGGCCAACGCGACGCTGCCGGACCAGGTGCCCGCGGCCAGCCGCGGCAGGGTCTCGGGGATCGTCGGCATCACCACTCCGCTCGCCATCCTCGCCGGCAGCTTCATCATCAACTTCATCTCCGACGATCTGCTGCGGTTCCTCGTCCCCGCCCTGCTCGCGCTCCTCGTGGCGGTGTTCTTCGTCGCGGTGCTGAAGGACCGGCGGCTGACGGAGAAGCCGCGACAGCGTTTCACCATCGGGCAGTTCTTCGGGTCGTTCGTCTTCAACCCGGTCAAGCACCCCGACTTCGGCTGGACCTGGCTGACCAAGTTCTTCGTGATGTTCGGCTACGCCGGCATCGCCACCTTCCTGCCCTTCTACCTCACGCAGAAGTTCCAGCTCGACGAGCAGGCGGCGATCTCCACCATCCTCCTCGCCAACCTGGCTTCGACCGTCGCGATGGTCATCTCCAGCCCGATCGGCGGCTACCTCTCCGACAAGCTCGGCAAGCGCCGGCCGTTCGTCGCCATCGCCGGGCTGATCATGGTCGTCGGCCTGGTGATCCTGGCCTTCGCGCCCAGTGTCGCCGTCGTGGTCGTGGCGCAGGCGGTCATCGGCCTCGGGGCGGGCTCCTTCTTCTCCGTCGACCTCGCGCTCGCCACCCAGGTGCTGCCCAACGCAGACGACACGGCGAAGGATCTCGGGGTGCTCAACATCGCCAACGCGCTCCCGCAGTCGATCGCCCCGGCCATCGCGCCGTCCATCATCGCGCTGGGATCGGCGACCGCCATCGGCGGGTACTCGGTGTGGTACCTCTTCGGCGCCGTCGTCGCCCTGCTCGGCGCCGTGCTCGTCTACCGGATCAAAGGAGTGAAATGACCGCCACCGACACCGTCACCGCCCGCCCCTGGCTCGACCCCGAGCTGCCGGTCGCGGAGCGCGTCGAGCTGCTGCTGAGCGAGATGACCCTCGATGAGAAGGCCGGATTGTTCTTCCACACGATGATCGGGATGGGCGAGCTCACCGAGCCGAACCCGGTGTTCTCGACCCCGTCGGCGGTCGACTTCGTGGAACGCCGCCGGATGTCGCACTTCAACCTCATCGGGGGCGCTTCCACCGCCCGCGAGATCGCGGAGTGGCACAACGCACTCCAGCGGCTCGCCGCCTCCACCCGTCTCGGCATCCCGGTGACCCTCTCGACCGACCCCCGGCACTCCTTCACCGACAACCCCGGCACCGCGATGCTCGCCGGGCCGTTCTCGCAGTGGCCAGAGCCCCTCGGTCTCGCGGCCATCCGCGACGAGGGCGTCGTCGAGCGGTTCGCCGACATCGCACGGCAGGAGTACACGGCCGTGGGGCTGCGTGTGGCGCTGCATCCGCAGGTCGACCTCGCGACGGAGCCGCGCTGGTCGCGGCAGGTCGCGACCTTCGGTGAGGACGCGGAGCTGACCTCGCGGCTCGGTGCCGCCTATGTCCGCGGCTTCCAGGGTGCCTCGTTCGGGCCTGGATCCGTCTCCACCATGACCAAGCACTTCCCCGGCGGCGGCCCGCAGAAGGACGGCGAAGACCCGCACTTCGCCCACGGCCGCGAGCAGGTCTACCCCGGCGGCGCCTTCGAGCTGCACCTCGCGCCGTTCGAGGCGCTCATCGAGGCGGGCACCCGCCAGATGATGCCCTACTACGGCATGCCGGTCGGCACCGACTACGAGGAGGTCGGCTTCGGCTTCAACAAGTCCGTCATCACCGGCCTGCTGCGCGAGCGCTTCGGGTTCGACGGTCTCGTGTGCACCGACTGGGGCCTCCTGACCGATGCCGAGATCTTCGGCCAGCCGTTCCCGGCCCGTGCGTGGGGCGTGGAGCACCTGAGCCCGCGCGAGCGGATGAAGAAGGTCCTGGACGCCGGGGCCGACCAGTTCGGCGGCGAGGCCTGCCCCGAGCTGCTCATCGAGCTGGTGGAGAGCGGCGACGTGCCCGAGCGCCGCCTCGACGAGTCGGCGCGGCGCATCCTCCGCGAGAAGTTCGAGCTCGGCCTCTTCGAGGATGCGCTCGTCGACCTCGAGGCCGCCGATGCGATCGTGGGCAGCGACGCGTTCGTCGCGGCAGGGGAATGGGCGCAGCGTGCCTCCATCACCCTGCTCACCAACGGCGCCGCCGGCGCGCCCCTGCTTCCTCTCCGGGGCGCCCCGCGGCTGTACGTCGAGGGCATCGACCCCGAGCGCGCCGCCGCCTATGGTGAGGTCGTCGCGACCCCGGAGGAGGCTGATGCCATCGTCGTCCGCCTCCAGGCCCCGTACGAGGAGCGCCCCACGGTCTTCGAGGGCCTCTTCCACTCGGGCTCCCTCGAGTTCCCCGCGGAGGTCGTCGACCGCATCCGCGACCTCGCCGCCCACGCGCCCGTGATCGTCGACGTCTTCGCCGACCGTCCCGCGATCCTCGAACCCCTCGTCGGGACCGCCGCGGCCGTCACGGTCAACTGGGGCGCGAGTGCCGACGCCCTCCTCGACGTGGTCACCGGCCGATTCGCCCCGCAGGGCAGCCTGCCGTTCGACCTCCCCCGCTCGATGGCCGCGGTCGAGTCCGCCCGCCCCGACGTCCCGTTCGACACCGCCGACCCGCTGTTCCGGTTCGGGCACGGGCTGCGCTACTGAGTCCGGCGGCGGCCGCGGGGCGAACCGCGGCCGCCGCCTCGTCAGGTCTTCCGCGTCCTCCTGCTCGCACGTCGAACAGAGCGTCATCGCGGTGCGAATCCCCCTCACGGCGGATGCCGCGGCCCTGGCTTCGGCCATACGGTCGAGCCGGGGTGGAGGATGAAGCTGTTCCTGCTCATCGGGGGAGCCGCGGCGCTGGTGCTGAGCTTCCTGCTCGGGCTGGTGGGTGGGGTGAGTTGCCGGCGGCTCAGGAGGTGATTCTGCGGGCGCTCCGCTCCATCGCCCACGGCGGACGGCGTGCGTGCGACAGTCCACGCGGAGGTGGACGATCGCTGATCTCACGCCGCGTCTATCCGCGCGACCGTCGCAGCAGCCAGACGAAGTATGGGGTCCCCACGAGCGCGATCATCAGCCCGGCGGGCAGCTGTGACGGCGAGATCAGTGTGCGGCCGAGGGTGTCGGCGACGACGACGAGCAGTGCGCCGAGCAGCACGGCGACGGGGATGGTGCGGCCGTGGCGGGCGCCGACCAGGCCGCGGGCGAGGTGGGGGGCGATCAGGCCGACGAAGCCGACGACGCCGACGGCGACGACGCTGACGGCGGCGAGCACGGCGGCGACAGCGAGCACGGTGACGCGGGTGCGTTCGAGGCGCACGCCGAGGATGCGCGGGGTGTCCTCGTCGACGGCGAGCAGATCGAGGCGGCGGCGCATCCCGAGCAGCACGGGGATGGCGATCAGCAGCACGACGGCGACCGGGGCGACGTCGGGCAGAGTGCGGCCGTAGGTCGTGCCGGAGAGCCAGGTGAGGATGCGCGGCGTCTCCCACGGGTCCGACCGCAGCAGCAGGAAGGCGGTGATGGCGGTGAGGCCGTAGCCGCAGCCGATGCCGACGAGCACGAAGCGGTCGGGGAGGAGGCCACCGCGCCAGGCGAGGAGGGCGATGAGGCCGAAGGTGGCGAGCCCCATCGCGACCGCCATGACGATGAGCAGAGGACGTCCGCCGGCCATGCCGGAGGTCACGACGATGACCGCGCCGAGGCCCGCGCCGGCGGTGATGCCCAGGATGCCGGGTTCGGCGAGCGCGTTGCGCACCGTGCTCTGCACCACGCAGCCGGCGAGGGCGAGAGCGGCGCCGGCCAGGGCGGCGGCGAGCACGCGCGGCAGGCGCTCGTCGAGGGCGCGGGCGATCAGATCGGGCGCAGTGCCCTGCAGCCAGAGCGCGACGTCGCCGGTGCGCAGCCAGAGGCTCCCGGCGAGGAGTCCGACGACGGCCGCCGCCACGAGCAGCCCGGTGGCGACGGCCAGCACCGTCGCGAACCGCCGACGCGAGCGGACCGCGATGTGCGCGCCCGGCGGCTGCCGTACCGAGCCGGAGTCGCGCAGCCGCAGGGCGAGGATCACGATGATGATCGCGCCCAGCACCGCGGTCGGGATGCCCGTGGGGATGGACGCGGCAGCCTCCGCGCCGAGGATCGCGCGCAGCACGGCGTCGGCGAGCAGGATCAGGAGGGCGCCCATCAACCCGGAGGCGGGGATGAGCAGCAGGTGCCGGTTGAGCGAGGGGACGCGGTTCGCGATCAGCCGGATCAGGACAGGTGCGCCGAGGCCGACGAACGCGATCGGACCGGCGACCGTGACGCCGACGGCCGTGAGGAGCACGGCGCTCACGACGGCGAGCAGCCGTGTGGACCGGATGGGCACGCCGAGCGAGGCGGCGGTGTCGTCGCCCAGCCGGAGCAAGTCGAGACGTCGCGACAGCAGGAGGGCGAGCAGCACGACGGCGACGATGATCGGGACGGCGCGTGCCGAGGCGTCGAGGTTGAGCTGGGCGAGGGAGCCGCTGCCCCAGGCGAAGAGGCCGGTCGTGCGCTCCTTGAACAGGATGAGGAGCATCGCCGTGCCGGCGTCGAGGGCCATCGCGATGGCGGAACCGGCGAGGATGAGCCGGGTCGTCCCCGTCCCGGCGCCGCGGCCCGCGACGCCGAGGACGAGCGCGGCCGCCGCCAGCCCGCCGACGAAGGCGACGCCTCCGGACGCCCACACCGGCACGGACAGGCCGAAGGCGGCGACCGCCGAGAGTGCGAAGTACGAGCCCGCGCTGACCGCGAGGGTGTCGGGAGAGGCGAGGACATTGCGCGTGACGGACTGCAGCAGGGCGCCAGCCACGCCGAGCGCGATCCCGACGGCGACGCCGGCCAGCAGCCGCGGGAGGCGCGAACCCGTCAGCACGTCGCCGACCGGGACGCCGCCCACCGTCTCGCGGGCACCGGCGGCGTAGCGGAGAAGGTCCCCCATCCCGACGCCGGACGTCCCCTGGGTCACGTGCCACATCCCGACCAGGACGACGGCGACGAGCAGGGCGACGAGCACGGCCGCCCCGCGCACTGCCCCGGCGGGGGGCCCCGGATCGGCGACAGGGGGCCGCCCGGCCGCCGCGATCCGGGACGAGCTCATCGGGCGCTCAGCCCTGAAGGGCGTCGACGTACGCGTCGATCGCCTGCTCGTTCGAGAGCGGACCGCCCGCGCCCCAGACGCCGGCCGGGAACGCGTGGGCGCGCCCCTCCTTGACGGCGGGGAGCGAGGTCCAGATCGCGCTCTTGCCGAGCTCCGTCACGTAGCTGTCCGGCGTCTTGTCGTCGGAGTAGAACAGGTTGGCGTCGCCGACCGCGGTCAGGCCCTCGATGTCGGTCTGCGCGAGGCCGTAGGCGGGGTCGACACCGCCGCTGCCGTACGCCTTATCGATCTCGTCCGTCCAGGCGGGGGTCATCCCGAGCTGCTCGCCGAGCGCGGTGAACAGAGCGCCCTTGCCGTAGGGGCGGATGGCGACGTTGCCGCTCTCGATCCAGCCGTCGAAGAAGAGGAAGCTCTTCGTCGCCAGGTCGACATCCGCGACCTTGGCCTTGGCCGCAGCGAGGTGCTGGTCGAACTGCTTCAGGACGACATCGGCGCGCTCGGTGCGCCCGGTGGCCTCAGCGATCATCGAGAACACGCCCTTCATATTGCCGATCGGGTCGGCGGCGTTCGCGCCCAGGGTGACGAGCACCGGCACGTCGCGCTTCTCGAGCTGCTTCACCAGGTCGTCGTCGGCCGTGAACGCCTCGACGATGATGAGGTCGGGGTCGGCGCCGTAGAGGGCGTCGAGGTCGGGTTCGCCGCGCTCGCCCGCGTTGACGACGCCCTTCGGCAGCTTCTCGGCGCTCACATAGGTGCCGTAGCCGGCGGGGTCGGCGACCGCGACCGGTCCGACGCACAGGGTGAGGGCGTCTTCGATCTGCTGCCACTCGAGCACCGCGACGCGTTTCGCCGGGGCGTCGAGCTTCACCGTGCGGCCGACGCCGTCGGTCAGCGTGACCGGGCCTGTCGTGGTGGCGGTGGTGTCGTCGGTGCAGGCTCGAGAGGTCGCCTTCGGTGCGGCGGTGCTCTCGTCGCTCACGGCAGTGGTGCCGCAGGCCGTCAGGCTGAGCGCCACGACGGCGACGGTCGCCGCCGCGGTCGCGAGGCGGTGGGTGCGGATCATGAGGGGTCCTCTCTGAAGGGGGATGCGGGGGAGGCTGCAGGGGAAGGCGACGAGGGCGGAGCCGATGACGACCGGGCCGGCGGCGAGGACGGCGCTCGTGCGGTCCTCGCCGGATACCGGCCGACGGGATCGATTCGGAGGCGTCCCGAGCGGGGGTCCACCTCCACCTCCACCCGAAGGTCGTAGACCCGGCCGATGTTCTCGGCGGTGAGGACATCGTGCGGATCGCCCGCCGCGTGGATGCGCCCCTCGCGCATGAGCAGGAGGTGGTCGGCGATGCGTGCAGCATGGTCGAGGTCGTGCAGCACGATGCCGACGGCGACCCCGTGGTCGTCCGCGAGATCGCGCACCAGATCGAGCGTCTCGATCTGGTAGCGCAGGTCGAGGTGGTTGGTCGGCTCGTCCAGCAGCACCACCCCGGTCTCCTGTGCCAGGCACGCGGCGAGCCACACCCGCTGCACCTCGCCGCCGGAGAGCTCGCCCGCTGCGCGGCCGGCCATGTGGTGCACGCCGGTCACGCTCATGGCCTGGGCGATCGCACGGCGGTCCTCGGCGGAGAGCCCCGCGAACCCGCGACGGTAGGGGTGCCGCCCGAACGCGACGACCTCCTGCACGGTCAGCCCCTGCGGCGCTGGGCGTGACTGCGAGAAGAGCGTCACTTCGCGGGCGAACTCGCGGGCACTGAGGAGGGAGACGCGGCGTGGTCCGGAAGTGTGCTGTTGCGCACCGTCGGCGCCTTGGGTGACTCCGTGCAGCGTCACCTCGCCGCCATCGACGCGGTGCAGGCGGGCGAGCGAGCGCAGCAGCGTGGACTTGCCGCTGCCGTTGGGCCCGACCAGCGCCGTCACGCGCCCCGGCTCCAGCGTGATCGAGACGCCGTCCACCACGGTCGTCGTGCCGAACCGCAGCACGAGCTGCTCCCCGCTGAGCGTCGTGACGGCGCGGGGGAGGGGTGCTGGAGGCATGCGGGATCTCGTCCGGGAGGAGGGGCGTCGGTGCAGAATCCAAGGTTAGGTAAGGATTGCCTAACTCAGCGTAGGCGGGATGCGCATTGTCTGCAATCCGGACTTCAGGACACCCGATACGGCATTCCAGACAGATCTCGCGCAACCGATCCTTGCGGCCTCGTGGTGCGCGGAGATGCCGGGCGGCTCAGTCTGCTCGCCCGTCCCGGGCTTACGACCCGCCCGCGTGCGCGCCGGGGGTCGTGCCCATCACCCGCCGGAACGCCGCGATGAACGTGCTCGCCTGTGCGTAGCCGAGCCGCTCGGACGTCGCCTGCACATCCCACCCCTCGGCCAGGAGCGCGAGCGCGTGGTGCACCCGCAGCGCTTGCCGCCACTGCGCGAACGACAGCCCGGTCGTCTGCCGGAAGGCGCGTGTGATCGTCCGCTCGCTCAGGCCCAGTTGGCGGGCCCACTCCTCGAGCCCGCGCCCGTCGCCCGGGTCGGCGAGCAACGCCCCCACGACCGCATCGATCCGCGGGTCGCCCGGTACCCGCAGAGCCAGCGGGTCCTCCGCCGGCGCGATCACGTCGAACACGACCGCCTCGGCCCGTGCCCGCGACCCGGCGTCCAGATCGGCGCGAGCGAGGTGGGCGAGAAGGGACTCCAGCAACGGGGACATCCGGATCACCGTCGGCTCGTCGAACGCCAGCGGCGTGCCCTCGGTCGCGAAGAACGCGTCGAAGAACTCGACGCCCGCGGTGAGTCTCCCGGAGTGCTCCGCGCCCGCCGGAAGCCACAGCCCCGACCCCGCCGACACCGTGAAGACCCGATCCCCGACCCGCGTCGTCATGGTCCCTCCGCGCACCCACACCAACTCGTGCTGGGGATGCGCGTGGGGCTCCCACTCCAGCGGCACCGCCGGGACTTCGGACTCCGCGCGGATGACCGACCCTTCCGCCGGGCCCGTCGGCATTCGTCCTGCGCGGCGCACCACTGTCGCGCGCTCACGGGACCAGGAGCCGGAGCCGGTGCCGGGGATGTCGGAGGCTGGTGAGGGCATCCCCACCAGCTTATGAGTATGATTTACCGATGCGACAGCGCTGTCATGAGCGCGCAGGCCGCAGTTCAAGGAGGTGGACGTGCCCACGCGCAACGCGCAGCACCTGGTGGTCGACATCGGCGGAAGCCATGTGACGGCCGCCGCGGTGCGCATCGACGCGGCTGCGGGGCCGCATCCTGACGCCGCCCTCGTCTCCCGCGTCGAGCGCGGCGTGGATCCGCATGAGTCCAGCCACACCGTGCTCGATGCCTGGGCGGCGGCCTGTCGCGACGCGGCCGTCCGGGCAGGCGTCGACCCGGGCGCGTGCGACTGGGGGCTCGCCATGCCGGGTCCGTTCGACTACGAGCGCGGCATCGCCCACTACGCCGGGGTGGGCAAGTTCGACTACCTCGCCGGCGTCGACATCCGGTCGGGGCTCGCCGCGCGGCTCGGCGCCGAGGCGCGGCGCATCCACTTCGTCCACGACGCGGCGGCGTACGGCATCGGCGAGTGGCGGTTCGGAGCCGGCGCGGGAACGGCCCGTCGCTTCGTCTGCATCACCCTCGGCACCGGCGTCGGCTCCGCTTTCGTCGACGACGGGCGGCTCGTGTTCGATCGCCCGGACGTCCCGCCCGGCGGTGAAGCTCACCGCCTCACCTTCGCCGGACGCCCGCTCGAAGACACGGTGTCCACGCGCGCCCTCCTCGCGCGGTACGGCGGCGGCGCTTCCTTCACCGTCAAAGACCTGGCCACCCGCGCCCGTGCGGGCGACCACCGTGCGCAGCTCGCCTTCGACACGGCGATGGCGGCCCTCGCGCACACGATCGCCCCGTGGCTCGCCTCCTTCGGCGCGACGGGCGTGGTCCTCGGAGGTGCGATCTCCCGCTCGTGGGACGTGCTCGAGCGGGGGTTCCGCGCGGGTCTCGCGCAGGCGGGCGCCGATGGCGACCTCCGCATCGTCCCCTCCGGTCTCCTGGCCGACGCCCCCCTCTTCGGTGCCGCCCACCTCCTGGAGCAGCTGGCGGCCGGCCCCTGCCTCACCGCCCCGTCCCTCGCGTAGCAACCGTCCGCCGCGCGACATAGGGGTCGCATCCTGCCGCTTCGACTCCGCCATTCCGGCGATTCGCGGCCCCTCGGTTGTCGCGCCGACGGCGCGGGGCTAGGTGCCCGGCGGCCGCTCTCCCGACCCACGCTGTACCAGGCGGGTCGGGAGCACGACGCGGGAGGGGCCCACGTGGCGGCGCTCCATCGCGCCGAGGGCGAGACGGGCGGCGGTGCGGCCCATCTCGACGGGGTCGTGAGCGATGACGGTGACGCCGAGCACGTCGGCGAGCTCGAAGTCGTCGAAGCCGACGAGGGCGGGCCAGGCGTCGAGCTCGATCATCGCCCGCACGGCGCCGATGGTGATGCGGTTGTTGCTGGTGAAGAGGGCGGTGGGACGGTCGGCCCCGGTGAGGAGGCCGCGCACCTCGGCGAGGGCGGCGCCGACATCGTGCGCGTCGTGCCGCACCCAGCGGTCGGGGTCGAGCGAGGCGGCGCGCATGGCGTCCTGGAAGCCGGCGAGGCGCTCGCGGTGGGTCTCGAGGCGGGAGAGGTCGCCGACGAAGCCGACGGCGGTGTGGCCGGCGGCCACGAGGTGCCCGACGGCGTCGGCGGCGCCGCGGCGGTTGTCGAGCAGCACGGAGTCCGCATCGATGCCGACGCCCGGGCGGTCGACGAAGACGACCGGGATGCCGCGCGACTGCACGCCCGCGAGATCGCTGTGGTCGGAGCTGGTCGAGACGAGGATCAGCGCGCGCACCTGGCGGTCGACGAACTCTCCGATCAGCCCGCGCTCGCGGCTGGGCTCCTCGTCGGAGCTCGCGACGGTCAGCTGCATCCCGTGCGAGCGCAGCTCCTGCTCGACGCCCTTCGCGACGGCCGAGTAGAACGGGTTGGCGAGATCGCCGGTGATGAGCCCGACGAGGTTGGAGGTCAGGCCGCGCGCCAGGAGGCTGGCCGCCCGGTTGAGCTGGAACCCGAGCTGGTGGGCCGCGTCGAGCACACGCTCCCGGGTGGCCTCGGCCACCCGGGGCTCTCCGTTGACGGCGCGGGAGGCTGTCTTGAGGCTGACGCCGGCACGCTCCGCCACCTGGGCCAGCGTCGGAGGGGTGTGCGGCCGGGCCGGGACGGATGCCGGCTGCGCGCCGGAAGGGTCCGTGGCCATGGGGGTCGCCTTCCTCGTCCGGCTGGATCCGCCGCCCGGCCGGGCCGCACGGAAACTCGTGCTCGACCGCGGTGACAGCGTAGGAAGAACCTACCAGGCACCCTTCTGCCGCCTCGTGCCGGCTTATCCGAACGTGAACGAGTACGCGGTCACCCCGCTCGGCACCGTCACGGTCAGCGTTCCGCTCCCGGTGTCCTTCGCCGACAGCAGCTGCCGCGCATTCGGCACCCCGGAGACGTGGACCGTCTGCTTCTTGCCGTCGCGCTCGACCGTCACGTCGCCGGTGCCGGAGAGCACCATCTGCACGACCTTCGCCGTGTACGAGAGGCGGATGGTCGCGGGGCCGGCGGACGGGGTGATGGACTGCGTTCCGACGTTCCAGCCGCCCTCGAGGGCGAAGGTGTTCGCGTTCTGCTTCGCCGGCAGGCTGAACGTCTGCGTGCCGCTCGTGTACTTCTCGGGGCCGTCGTAGTTGCGCACCTTCGTGTAGCCGAGGTACGACTCCGGCGTGATGTCCGCGACCTGGGGCGTCGAGTCGGCGACTTCGGTCGGGGCGGGCAGGTTCACGGACGGGTTCGCCTGCTTCAGGAGGTCGCGGATGAACGACTCCGTCTGGGCGTAGTTGCCCTCGCCGAACTGCACGTTGCGCACCGTCCCGCTCGCGTCGATCAGGTAGTGGGCCGGCCAGTACCGGTTGCGGTAGTTGGTCCAGGTGGAGAGGTTGTTGTCGATCGCGACGGGATAGGTGATCCCGAACCCCTTGGCGGCCGACTCGACGTTGCCCGGCACCTTCTCGAACGCGTACTCGGGGGAGTGCACGCCGATGATCTGCAGGCCCGCCGCCTTGTACGCCTTCTCCCAGGCGACGACGTGCGGGATGGAGCGCTCGCAGTTGATGCAGGAGTAGGCCCAGAAGTCGATCAGGACGACCTTGCCCTTCTCCTGGTCCAGCGCGATCGGTTTGTTCCCCGGAGTGTTGAACCACTGCTGGATGCCCGTGATGTCGGGAGCGGTGCCGCACGACTCCAGCTTCGTCGCATTGTTCGTGCATTTGGAGAGGTCCTTGTTCTGGTCGTTGACCAGCCCGCCGAGGTTGAGCGCCTCGCTCACCTGATCGGACGATGAGAACTGGTCCTGCAGCGCTGACGTGTAGTCCGGGATGAGCCGCTGCAGAGCCTGCGGGACGTTGAAGAGCAGCCCCACCGCGAGCGCCACCATCAGCACGCCCCCGGTGATGCGGATGCCCTTCTGATGCTTGCGGAACCCCTTGACCCGCTCCGAGACGCGCCGGCCGGCGAGGGCGAAGATCAGCAGCGGGATGGCCGCCCCGACCGCGAACGCCAGGGTCAGGACGATCGTCTCGACGCCGATCCTGCCCGTCGATCCGGCGACCGTGATCGCCGCGAGCACCGGTCCTGCGCACGGCACGTACACCGCGCCGAGCGCGATCCCGAGCACGAAGCCGCCGCGGTCGGTGCCCACATTGCGCTGGGGGATCCAGGAGAACGGCTTCTCCAGGATCTCCTCGAACTTCGGCACGATCAGGCCGATGCCGATCAGCACCAGCACGACGATCCCGGCGTACCGGAGCACGTCCTGCGGAAGGTGCAGCAGCGCGAGCAGCAGGGAGCCGACGAGCGTGAACACGCTGAACGAGACCACCAGACCCAGGATCACCTGGTACGGCCGCCACCGGGAGGCGCCGGTCGCGCGGTCGCTCTGGGCGCCGCCGGAGAAGAAGATCACCGGCAGCACGGGGAGGATGCAGGGGGAGATCCCCGTGATGAGGCCGCCGAGGAATCCGATCAGCGCGAGTGTCAGGTACATGCCCTGCGTTCGGCGGCGGCATCCGGATCGGATTGGTCGGACGACGTTCCAATCCGATCGGGAGCGAGGCTCCGAAGCCCCGTCGTAGCAAGCACGTCGTAGCACGTCAATCACTGCATGAACGCACGAAGGAGTCTCACAATGCGCACTTCCAAGATCTCGCTCGCCGTCGCCGGAACGGTCGCGGCCCTCGCCCTGGCCCTGACCGGGTGTTCGTCCGGTTCGGGTTCGGGCTCGTCGTCGAGCTCGTCCTCCGGCTCCTCGATGACCACCCCGTCGGCCTCCGCCACCATGGACCCGGCGGCCGACCTGGTCGGCTCCGGCTGCGCCGCCTACGCCAAGCAGGTCCCGACCGGTGCCGGCTCCGTCGCCGGCATGTCGCAGGACCCGGTGGCGACCGCCGCCTCCAACAACCCGCTGCTCACCACGCTGGTCGCGGCGGTCTCGGGCAAGCTCAACCCGAAGGTCAACCTGGTCGACACCCTCAACGGCGGTGAGTTCACCGTCTTCGCACCGGTCGACAGCGCCTTCGCGAAGATCGACTCCGCCACCATCGACACGCTGAAGACCGACGCCGGCGCCGACACGCTGACCAAGATCCTCACGTACCACGTGGTGCCCGGCCAGATCTCGCCCTCCGACATCGACGGCACCCACAAGACGGTCGAGGGCGGCACCGTCACCGTCACCGGCTCGGGCGACTCGATCAAGGTCAACGACGCCAACGTCATCTGCGGCGGCGTCCACACCGCCAACGCCACGGTGTACCTCATCGACTCGGTGCTGATGCCCCCGGCGCAGTGACCCTGCTCTGAACCACGAAGCGCCCGGCCCCGTGCCGGGCGCTTCGTCGTCCCCCGCCGGTTAGTTCCGGGATCGGGGAGCGCGTGCCGGGGACGCCGTCGCTTGACTGGGGGCGTGAGAACGATCCTGCGGACCATCCCCCTGCCCTCGCCGGAGCTGTACTACCCGGCCTCCGGCGTCAGCGTCGTCACCGCGCTGCGTGAGCGCCGCTCCCAGCACGAGTTCGCATCCGGCCCGCTCCCGCTCACCGTTCTCGGCACGTTGCTCAACGAGGCAGCCGGGATCACGGAGCGCTTCGGCCGCGGCACCCCGTCCCCGGGTCGCGCCTACCCGGTGGCGTGCGTCGTGGCGGTGTGCGCCGTCGACGGCGTCCCGCCGGCGTTCTACCGCTACGAGCCCAAGGAGCACACCCTCGCGCCGCTGGGCATCGACGCGGCGCCCCGCGAGTGGCTGACGGGCGTGCTCGCCAACCGCGGAATCGCCGAGACGGAGGCGGTGCACGTCTTCGCGGTCGGCGACGGCTACGCCGCGGAGCAGCACTTCGGCGACAACGCCGAACGCTTCCTCCTGCTGGAGGCCGGCCAGCTGATCCAGAGCATGCTCCTCGTCGCCCAGCACCAGAAGATCGGCGCCTGCACCATCGGCCGCTTCGACCGCGCCGCCGCGGAGACCCTCCTCGCCCCCACCACGGCCCAGGGCCTCCCCCTCCACAGCGCGGCCTTCGGCCTCCCCCTGACGTGAGACGGCGTACTTAGAGAGTTCTGAGGGCGTGCGCGGAAGGGTGGGTCCATGGTGCATTCGGGACTCATCGATCCGCAGGGGATCATCCAGGCCGCGGGACCGTGGGCGCTGCTGGGCGTCTGCGCGATCGTTCTCGTGGAGACGGGGATGCTGGTCGGCTTTTTCCTGCCGGGGGACACGCTGCTGTTCTTCACCGGCGTGCTCACGCTGAGCGGTCACTTCACGGAGCCGCTGTGGGTGATCGTCGTCGCGGTGGTGCTGGCGGCGGTGCTGGGCGACCAGGTCGGGTACACGATCGGGCGGCGGGGAGGTCCGGCCGTGTTCGAGCGCAGGGAGTCGGGCTTCTTCAGCCGGGCGAGCGTGACGCGCACGCAGCACTTCTTCGACCGGTTCGGCGGGGCGGCGGTCACGGTCGCGCGCTTCGTGCCCGTCGTGCGCACCTTCGCTCCGGTCGCCGCGGGGGTCGGGCGGATGCGGTGGGCGCTGTTCACCGTCTACAACATCGTCGGGGCGGCGGTCTGGGCGACCGGCGTCATCCTGCTCGGCTACGGGCTCGGGCATATCCCCGGGGTCGCCGACTTCGTCGCCCGCTACCTCGACCTGGTGCTCATCGGAATCGTCGTGATCTCCGTGGTGCCGGTTCTCATCCGTGTCATCGCGCTGCGGCGCCGGGCGCGCGCTGATTCTTGAGCGACCGGGGTTCAGGCCGCCGGGAGCCGCAGGACGAGTACGGTGCCGCTCGGCCCGGTGGAGTCGACTGCGACGCTGCCGCCGTGCCGGGCGGCGATCTCCCGCACCAGGGCGAGGCCGATGCCGAACCCCGCCCCCGAACGCCGCGGGGCGGCCGGCTGCGCGCGAGCGAACCGGTCGAAGATGCGGGTCGGGTCGATCCCGGCGATCCCCGATCCCTGGTCCGCGACGGCCAGGAGGGCGTCCGAGCCCTCGTGCGCGATGGTCACGGTCACCCGGCCGCCGCTCGGCGAGTGGGCGAGCGCGTTGTCGACCAGTGCCGTTGCACAGCGCTGCAGGCTCGCCGGCGGGACCGTCGTCCGTACGTCGTCGGCCTCCAGCACGAGCTCGACGCCCGCGTCGCCGGCGAGCACCGCCAGCGACTCGACGGCGCGCGCCACAGGATCGCGCATCGGGGCGGGCGCGACCGCGGCCTCCCGTTCCGGGTCGGCGGCCAGGAGGAGGTCGTTCACCACGTCGATCATCGTGCGGGCGTCCTCCCGCAGTTCCGCCACCGCGGGCGCTGACGGATCGTCGGGCGCCAGCCCCCGCTGCAGCACCTGGAGCCGCGCGTCCAGCACGGCGAGCGGTGTGCGCAGCTCGTGGCTCGCGTCCGCGACGAAGTCGCGCTGCAACTGCAGCGCCCGGCCCAGCGGGCGCACCGCGCGCCGCGTCGCGACCATGCTGACGGCGCCGGCGATCCCGACCGCGAGCACCCCGACCACGATCAGGGCGACCATCGCCTCGACGGTGTCGATGTAGATCTTGTGCTCGCCCGGCTTCGGCGGCTCGTCGACCTCCGCGGGTCGCAGCTGGTCGAGCACGAACAGGAACGCGACGCCGATCGCGACGACGACGAGCGCTCCGGAGGCGATCGCCAGCTGCAGGCCGACCATGCGGGAGGCGCGGCGCACCTCCTGCAGTTCGGGGTCGTGCGGGCGCGGGCGGCCGATCACAGCTGCCCCAGCCGGTACCCCTGGCCGCGCACGGTGGTGATGATGTCCGGGTCCGTCTTGCGCCGCACGTAATGCACGTAGGTGTCGACGGTGCCGGGCTGCTCGTCCGCCGCGAACACCGCCTCCAGGATCTGGCGGCGGCTGAAGGTGCGCAGCGGGCTCTCGGCGAGGAGTCGCAGGAGCGCGCTCTCGCGGTCGGTGAGGAGGATGCGGCCGTCGTACGGCGAGTACACCGCCCGGCTCTCCGGGTGGAATCGCCACTCCCCGATCGGCAGTTCCTTCCCCTCGCCGGTGAAGGTGCGGGTCAGGGCGCGCAGGCGCGCGAGCAGCTCGTCGAACTCGAACGGCTTCACCAGGTAGTCGTTGGCGCCCGCGTCGAGTCCCTCCACGCGGTCGCGCACCGCGCCGAGCGCCGTCAGCATCAGGATGGGCGCCACGACCCGACGCTCGCGCAGCGTGGTGACAACCTCCGTGCCGCTCAGCGTCGGGAGACGGCGGTCGACCACGAACGCGTCGAAGTCGCCGGCGAGGGCGACGGCCAGCCCGGCCTCCCCGTCGACGGCGCGGGTGACGTCGTAGACCTCGGCCAGCACCTGCTCGATGAGCGGTCCCAGCCGGGGGTCGTCTTCGATGAGCAGCACGCGCAGCCTCTCCGTCGTCACCCGCCGCTCCTCCCGCTCCCGTGGTCTCCAGCCTCGCCGCTCGGCTCCCAGATGCCGCTGAGAATCGTCGCGGTCGGCCGGGATCCGTCTCAGAGGATTCTGGGAGGGAATCCCGGATGCTGTCACCATGCTGCGCAACAAGGTACCCGAGGTCACGGCCCTGTTCTGGGCCGCCAAGCTGCTGACCACCGCACTGGGCGAGACGGCGTCCGACTTCCTGGTGAAGACGTTCGACCCGTATCTCGTCGTCCCCGCGACCTTCGTCGTCTTCGCCGCCGCCCTCGTCGTGCAGTTCGCCGCACGCCGGTACGTGCCCTGGATCTACTGGCTCGCCGTGCTGATGGTCGCCGTGTTCGGGACGATGGTCGCGGACGTGCTGCACGTGCAGTTCGGGGTGCCGTACCTCGTCTCGGCCGTCGGCTTCGCGATCGTCCTCGCCGCCGTGTTCCTGGGCTGGTACGCGACGCAGCGCACGCTCTCCGTGCACCGCATCGACACGCGGGCGCGTGAGGCGTTCTACTGGTGCGCTGTGCTCGCGACGTTCGCTCTGGGCACCGCCGTGGGCGACCTGACGGCGGTCACGTTCGGACTCGGGTTCCTCGCCTCCGGTCTCCTGTTCGGGCTGCTGTTCGCTCTGCCCGGCGCGGCCTATCGGTGGTGGGGGATGGGCGCGACCGCCGCTTTCTGGACCTCGTACGTGCTCACCCGGCCGTTCGGCGCTTCGTTCGCGGACTGGTTCTCGCGCCCGCACTCCCTCGGCGGCCTCGGGTTCGGGACCGGCCCCGTCAGCCTCGTCCTGCTCGCCGCGATCGTCGTCTGCGTCGGGCTGCTCTCGCGCCGTCCTCGGGAATCCTCAGGATCCCGGGCCGGGTCCCTAGAGGTTGCTCAGTGAGCCTCCGCTTGACTGGCACGATGAGCTCCGCCGCGCTGCGCGTCCCGCGCCACTGGATCGTCTGGACCGTCGTCCTCTTCGCCGCCACGTTCGCCCTGGGCTTCGCCGCCAAGGCGCTGCCCGCGCTGCGCGCCGCCACCCTCGACGACACGATCAACCGCGCTCACGCGCACACCCTCGACGACATCGCGCGCCTGCTGGACAAGCTCGACAAGCCCGTCGTCGTCGCCGTCATCCTCGCAGTGGTCTTCGTCGTGCTGTTGCTCGTGCGCGGTTGGCGTCTCGCGCTCGGCGTCTGCGCCGTCACCGGCCTCGGCTGGATCACCACCCTGATCGTGAAGGCGGTCGTCGCCCAGCCGCGTCCCTCCACCGCGGGCCTGGTGCACCCCCTCCACGTCAGCCCGGCGACTCTCAGCTACCCGAGCGGACATGTGGTCTTCGCGACCGCTCTGGTCACTGCGCTCGTGCTGATCTTCCGGCGCCCGCTCGCCCGCACCGTCGTGCTGGTGGTCGGGGCGGTGTTCGTGCTCCTGGTGGCCTGGTCGCGCCTGTACGTCGGCGTCCACTACGTCACCGACGTCGTCGGCGCGGTGCTCAACGGCGTCGCCGGAGTGCTGCTGTTCGCGGGCCTGTGGAATCTGCTGGCGGCGCGGCTGTTCGCCAGGCGCGTCTGAACCGGAGCGGGGTCGCATTCTGCCGTTCTGGCAGGCGCGAAGCGGCAGGATGCGACCCCGCTGTGGCGCGCTAGACCCGGTGCCCGAGCGACCAGATGCGGTCGCCGCGGCCCGAGAGGGCGTCGGAGAGGTCGGCGGCCTGGGCGTCGGTGAGGGAGGCGACGTAGTCGATCACCCCGCGGGCGCGGGAGAGCTCGTCGACGGGGCGCCAGGCGGCGACGGCACGGTAGCGGGTGGCGTCCATCGCCGCGTAGTCCTCGTGGGCGAGGTCGATCAGCTCGCGCAGGCGGCGGGGCACACGGTGGCGGTCGTGCTCGTCGTCCATCCACTCGATGAGGGCGCGGACGGTGCGGGAGATCACGGTGCTGAGGCCGCGCTGCTGGATGGCGAGGTCGGGACGGCTGAGCACGAACTGGCGGTGCAGGAACTTGAGGATCTCGACCCGGTGCCAGGCCGCCGGCCCCAGACTGAGCGGGCCCGTGCGCAGGGAGTCGCCCGTCGCCACGCCCACCGAGTCGACGAAACCGCGGATCCAGCGGCCGGTGAACGCCGCTAGCTCGCGCTCGAGGGCGAGGGAGCCGTCGAAGGGGCGGATGAGGAGCGCGTCGACCAGCTCGGCGTTCACCGCCCAGACCGCGTCGTAGAAGGCGTCGTCCTCGGCGATCCACGGGTCGTCGCGGTCCACCTTGCGGCGCAGACGCTCCAGCGCGGCCCCGGGAGCGGAGCTGCCCGCCAGGTCGTGAGAGGAGGCCGCCGCCCAGCTGGGCACGTCGTCGAGCCAGCCGTGGAACTCGGCCGTCACCGATGCGTGGTCGAGGATGCCGGCCCGGTAGAAGTCGTCGATGTCGTGCACCGAGTAGGCGATATCGTCCGAGATGTCCATGACGGCGCCCTCGGCGGTCTGTCGGAGCGGGCGCGCCTCCACCTGCTCCCGGGCGTCGTCGAGGTCGGCCTCGTCGACGAAGTAGGCCGAATACTTGAAGACGTCGTAGTCGGCGCCCGTGCGGTGGATGCCGCGCGGCACGGAGTCGGCGTGGTGCAGCGCCCGCACGTCCACCCGTGGCGACCACGGGTACTTCGCGATCGCCGCCCGGGTGGCCGCGGTGAGGTCGAGCCCGCTCGGCGCGCTCTCGATCACATCGAGCGAGGCGATGATGCGGTAGGTCTGCGCGTTGCCCTCGAAGCCGTCGGCGAGGCCGAGCTCGTCGCGAGCGATGCGGTTGAGCACCGCCTCGCCGAGGTGGCCGAACGGGGGATGCCCCAGGTCGTGTGCGCACGCCGCAGCCTCCACCACGGTGGGATCGCACGGTCCGGCATCGGTGTCCCCGATGCGCTCGGCGATCGAACGGGCGACGGAGGCGACCTTCATCGTGTGCGTCAGCCGATTGTGCACCGGTGCGCCGGCGGTGGAGGGGGACACGACCTGCGTGACCGCCGACAGGCGCGAGAAGTAGGGCGAGAACTGGACCCTCTCGAGGTCGGTGACGAAGGGGCCGCCCGCCGCGAGCGGGTCGCCCCCGCCGAGGGCGTCGGAGGCTGTCGTGTCGGCCGCGGCGAAGCGGCGGGCGTCTCTGCGCACGGGTGATCCGATCTGTCGTCGTCCGCCAGTCGTATCACGATCGGGCGCGGCGCGTCTCACCTCTCGCGTGTCGGGCGAGCGCGAGGAACCGTCCGGGCGCAGTCCGCTGCCGGGGCGGTCACGCCTTCGCGGCAGCCGCCTCCGCGGCCTCCGCCTCGTCGAGCGTCTTGCGGATCTCGTCCATGTCGAGCCCGCGGATCTGCCCGATCAGGTCTTCCAGCGCCGGGGCAGGAAGGGCGCCCGCCTGCGAGAACAGCAGGATGCCGTCGCGGAACGCCATCAGTGTCGGGATGGACGTGATACCCGCCGCGCTCGACAGGCCCTGCTCGGCCTCCGTGTCGACCTTGCCGAACACGATGTCGTCGTTCTTCTCCGACACGGTCTCGTACACCGGCCCGAACGCACGGCACGGGCCGCACCACTCGGCCCAGAAGTCGACGAGCACGATGTCGTTCGATGTGATGGTGGATTCGAAGGTCGTTCCGGTCAGCTCGGTGGTCGCCATGTGCGGTCCTTTCGTTCGAGACACCCCTACCCGTATCTCTGCAATGGGTTCACCGGCGACGGTATTCCTCGGGTGGCGGGAGGTCGACCCCACCCCTCTTCGATTCGGCGGTGCCCGTCGGACATACTGGTCGCGTGGCCGCGCCGTGCGGGCGGGCCGGACCGGGGGACACAGTGGACTACACGACGACGACGGACCTGACAGCGGCCTACGGCTGGTCGGCGCTGGGCGGCCTGGTCGCCTACGTCTTCTACGGCTTCGCCCTGATGGGGATCTTCGGCAAGGCGGGCCTGAAAAGGTGGCCGGCGTGGGTACCGTTCTTCAGCACCTGGCGGCTCCTCCAACTCGGCGGTCAGAAGGGATGGCTGGTGCTGATCGGGCTCATCCCGGTCGTCGGGCAGCTGATCTACCTGGTGTTCCTCATCATCGCCGGAGTCCACATCCAGCGCGGCTTCGGAAAGCCGGGCGTCTTCTATCTCCTGGCCATCCTCGTCACGCCCGTCTGGTACGGCATCCTCGCCTGGGACCGCTCTGTGTGGGCGCCCCGTCACACACCACTCGTGCCGCGTTCCGGCTACGCCGAACCGGGCCCGCTCTCCGGTCCGGCCGCTCCCACCGCCTCCTGATCGCATGGTGGCCGTCCTCACGCTCGTCGCCCTCGCCGGGGTCTCGGTCACCCTCGGGGCGCTGATCGTGCTGCACGTCGCCCCGTCCGGCCTCGCGCCCCTGCGCGATCCGGTCAGCGCCTACGGAATCTCCCGCCACAGCGCGCTCTATCGCGTCCAGACGCTCGGCACCGCGGTCGCCGCAGCCGCTCTCGCGATCGCCTTCGCAGCGACCGACCTCCCCGCGACCCTGCCCGCCATCGTCGCCCTCATCGTCCTCGCCGTCGCCCGCGCCGTCATCAGCTGGGCGCCGATGGACGCGCCGGGAACCGCGCGCACCTCCACCGGCCGCCTCCACGACGTGCTCGCCTTCGGCGCCTTCGCCGCCGCGTCGGTCGGCGGCTTCATGACCGCGATCGCGTTCGGCGCGACCTCCGGCCTCTCCGCCGCCGCCGCAGCCTCCAGCGCGCTCGGCTGGCTGATGACCGCGGCCAGCGTCCTCACGATCGTCTCGGCCGCCACGCCTGCACTCCGCGGAGTGTTCGGCCTGGCCGAGCGCTTGATCTACGTGGGGATGATCGCGTGGCTGGCGCTGACGGCCGTGGTGCTGCTGGGGTGGTGAGGGGGCGCATGCCGTCCACGGGTCCTCGACCTCGATTTGCGTGGCCGAATATCTGTAGCCGTGATAAATTGAGGAATGGCGCCCCGATGGATCGACTCGGCATTCAAGCATGGTGTTTCGAAGGCCGATCAGATCTGGGCGCTTCTGCATCCCACGTATCAGGCGGACATACCCGGCGCCTCGCGTGATGATGGAACAGTTCGGTTGATGATCGACCACCCGCACGGCCAGACCGAACGGGAGATCGAGATCCTGGTCAATGTGTACCCGGATGGTCGCGAGGCCGGGGTCTTCCATGCGATGGAGTTGGGCCCGAAGTTCCGGCGCTACAGGGAGGAGAATCCGAATGTCTGAGACGATGACCGACGCGGAGTACGAGGCGCTTGCAGCCCGGCTGACCGATGTCGCCACGCAGCTGCCCGCGCCCCAGAACGTCCTGATCGGCTTGGCCGCCGAACAGGCAGGTCGCGAATTCATGCTGAGCGAGTACGGCTCGGAGGAGGCGCTGGACGACGCCCTGCGCTCGGCGGGGAGGCCGCGACTCGGGACCCATCCCAAGGGGGCGTCGCCCACTGTGCGCGGCCGCATCCCTGCGGCTGATCGGGCGGCCTTCGATCGGTTGATCCAGCAGACCGGGAAGAAGGAGAGTGAGCTGGTGCGCGAGGCCGTGCATCTGCTGCTGGAGCAGCACAGGCTCGCCGGCTGATCTGCGGGGGCAATGTCCCGACCGCCACTCCGATAGCCGACACGGGAAGCGCGGGCGAGCACGTGTCTGCGACTCGCCCGCGCTGTGAGACGCCGACAACCCGAATGCCGGCGGTGGAGCCCTCCGTGTCTACCCGTATGACCGGAGGTCTGAGATCACCCTTCCGGACGCTGGGAGGCGTTACGTGCGTCTGGGGCGAGAATACGTAGCCCGACGGTTCGGTTGCCGTAGTCGACCCGGCGTCGGCCACGGGTCGCGCGTCCTCCGCCCGAACCTCGGGTCACGGAATCCGGTGCGGGGCGCCGCGCCGAACACCTCGTGTCAGCGCACATCGACGTCTCCGGGAAGTGCCGCGGATGACGTCGGCACCACCGGGAGTCTCGGCATGACGGACAGGCGCCTCGTCGAAGAGCACGTGAGGTCGTTCGTGCACGCCTTCGTGGACCCGACGGCCTGGCTGGCGCTGCTCGTCGGGCGGAACACGCGAGCGGGTCGCCAGCGTTTCCGGGCGCTGCTGCGGTCGCCGCTCCCCCTCGTCGACGCGCGAACCGTCAGCGTCGCCGACCGCGACGAGCGGTTCGCCGTGCGGCTGCTCGAGCGGCTCGGCGCCCCGTCGACCTGCGTGCTCGTCAAAGACGGTCTGGTCGAGGACGAGAGCACGACGCTCGGCTCTGCGATGCATCGCGCGCAGCTCTCGGGGGAGGGTGCGCTGATCTCGTGCATATCCGGGAGGCTCGCCTACCTTCAGACCGCCGACGGGCGCCGGACGATCCTGTACCGGCAGTGCCGGTCCAGGCGAGCCGGGCCGCCGTCCTGATCCGGTGCTACCCCGGCTCCTCCTCCGACTCCAGCTGCTCGTCGGCGTCGACTCCCGAGTCGTCGGTCTCCGTCGCCTCGATGGCGGCCTCCGCCTCGGCGCGGGCCTCGGCCTCCGCGCGCTCTTCGCGCTTCTCTCTGCTCATGCCGTCCCCTTTCAGCGGTGGCGCGGCTTGCGCGCCGGTCGGTCGTCACGGTCACGTCGGTCGTCACGGTCACGTCGCTCGTCGCGATCCCGCCTGTCGCCGTCGCGGCGTGCACCGGCCCCGCGGTCGGGGCGGATGTCGATCAGGCGTCCGCTGATGCGCGTGTCGGCGAGGCGGTCGAGGGTGTCGCGCGGCAGATCGGCGGGCAGCTCGACGATGGAGAACGCCGGCATGATGCGGATGTGCCCGAAGTCGTCGCGGCTCAGACCGCCCTCGTTGGCGAGCGCGCCGACGATCTGGCGCGGTTCCACTTTGTGCCGTTTGCCGACCTCGATCCGGTACGCCGACATCGGCTTGTCGCTGCGCTCGCGTCGGGCCGGGCGGTCGCCGCGCGTGCGGCGGTCGTCGCGTCCACCGCGGTCCCGACCCCGATCCTCGTACCGGGAGTCGCGCTGCACCTGACGGGTCAGCGCGTCGTCGGCGTCCAGCAGGAGGGGCTCGTCGCCCTGCGCCACGATGGCGAGGGCCGCGGACACGTCCGCCTCCGGGACGTCGTGGTGCTCGACGTAGTGGGCGATGATGTCGCGGAACCGCGAGATGCGGTCCTCCTGCGTCAGCGCCTCGGTGATCGCGTCGTCGAAGCGCGCGAGGCGGGTCTCGTTCACGTCGTCGATGCTCGGCAGCTGCATCTGCGTCAAGGGCTGGCGGGTCGCCTTCTCGATCGCGGTGAGGAGGCG
This sequence comes from Leifsonia sp. ZF2019, assembly GCF_019924635.1. Classification (NCBI taxonomy): domain Bacteria; kingdom Bacillati; phylum Actinomycetota; class Actinomycetes; order Micrococcales; family Microbacteriaceae; genus Leifsonia; species Leifsonia sp. ZF2019. The sequence goes on along the minus strand of NZ_CP065037.1, from coordinate 3,938,038 downwards.
GCGCTCGCGGGGCGTGACGAAGCTGATCGCGTCACCGCTGCGGCCCGCGCGGCCCGTGCGTCCGATGCGGTGCACGTACGACTCCGTGTCGACCGGGATGTCGAAGTTGACCACATGGCTGATGCGTTCGACGTCGAGGCCGCGCGCCGCGACGTCCGTCGCCACGAGGATGTCGAGCGTGCCCGACTTGAGCTGGTCCACCGTGCGTTCCCGCTGGGCCTGTGCCACGTCTCCGTTGATCGCCGCCGCCGAGTAACCGCGCGCGCGGAGCCGCTCCGCGAGCGTCTCGGTCTCGTTCTTGGTGCGGACGAAGATGATCATCCCCTCGAAGTTCTCGACTTCGAGGATGCGGGTGAGGGCGTCGACCTTCTGCGGGTACGACACGACGAGGTAGCGCTGGGTGATGTTGGCCGACGTGGTCGTCTTGCCCGTGATGGTGATCTCTTCGGGATCGTGCAGGTAGTTCTTCGAGATGCGCCGGATCGACGCCGGCATGGTCGCCGAGAACAGGGCGACCTGCTTGTCGTCCGGAGTGTCGGCGAGGATGGTCTCCACATCCTCCGCGAACCCCATCTTCAGCATCTCGTCGGCCTCGTCGAGCACGAGGTACTTGAGCTCGGACAGGTCGAGGGTGCCCTTGTCGAGGTGGTCCATGATCCGGCCGGGCGTGCCGACGACGATGTGCACGCCGCGTCGCAACGCCGACAGCTGCACGCCGTAGCCCTGCCCGCCGTACACCGGGAGCAGGTGCACGCCCTTGAGGTGCGCGGCGTAGCTCTCGAACGCCTCCGCCACCTGCAGGGCCAGCTCGCGGGTGGGGGCGAGCACGAGCGCCTGCGGGCTCTTCTGCGACAGGTCGAGGCGCGAGAGGATCGGCAGAGCGAAAGCCGCGGTCTTTCCCGTGCCCGTCTGCGCGAGCCCGACGACGTCGCGACCCTCCATCAGCACGGGGATGGTGGCCGCCTGGATGGCGGAGGGAGTCTCGTATCCGAGGTCCTTCAGGGCCTTCAGGACGGCGCCCTCCAGGCCGAGATCGGAGAAGGTGGGCGTCGCGTCGGCGGCGTCCGCCTCGGTGCTGGGTGTCTCGGTCGTGGTCACCGGGTCAACGGTAGTCCCCGGGCGGGGCGTGTGCCATGCGAGCGCTCGTCCCGGGCACGTCTCCGCCGCTGCGGCGGACCCCGCCGCCCCGTTCGGGGTACAGAAACGTCCTCCATGCGGTGGACTGTCCCCAGCTTTGGGGTAGCAAAACACCTACAGGTGTGATGGAAACTTCGATAGGAAAGGGGTGAAGCATCTCTCGTTGGACCCGACCCGCGAGCCGCTACCCGAACCGACGCCCGTCGCACACCCGTCCCGACGCCCGCCGAGCGGACCCGGATGCTTCGTCCCGCATGGGGGATTGTTGTGCTTACCCGAATCCGCGCTCTCTTCGTGCGCCCGCGCGGCCGTCACTCGGCCGCCGGGCTCACTCTCCGGACTCCCGTCAGTGTCGCCGCAGCACTCGCGCTGGTGCTGCTCGGCTCCTCGGCGATCGGCGTCCAGGCGGCCAACGCCGACGACCTGGGCTCCGGCGTCCTGAACCTGTCGAAGACGACCACGGTCACGGATGTGCAGCCCGGGCAGCAGTTTGTCTACACCCTCAACTTCGGCTGCTCCTCCACCACGACCGGCTGTGTGAACGCGACGATCACCGATCCCGTCCCGGCGCCGCTGACCATCGTCGGCACGCCCACGGTCGTCGGCGGCAGCGGCGCGGTCACGGTCGACGGCAACACGGTCAAGGTCGCGTTCAACGACGCCGTGCCCAACACCACTCCCGCGAGCACGGGGCTCGCCGCGGGTGCGACCGGCACCGTCCAGATCACCGCCAAGGTGCCCGACGACGTCGCGAAGTCGTACGACACCCAGACCCTCACCAACACCGCGTCGTTCACGGCGAGCAACGCGGCCACCGTGCAGGCCTCCGCGCCGGTCACCGTGCACGTGCCCGACGTGCTCGGTGCGACGGCCTCGAAGACCTGGACCCCGGCATCCACCCAGTTCGCCGCAGGCGAGCACTCGACCGCGACCCTCAAGGCGTCGAGCTCGTCGAACATCGACGCGACCAGCCTGACGATCGCCGAGCCCGCCGACCCGACGGTCGCGGGCGGCGTGTACGACTTCTACGACTTCGCGGGCTTCGGCGCCGTGACCATGCCCGCCGGCGCCGACCAGGTGCAGGTGGTGGCCGTGACCGCGGGCGGGGACGTCCCCGGGCCGGTGGGTGCCACCCCCGCGCTTCCCTCCACGGTCGCCGCGGGCGATGTGCTCGGCCTGAAGATCGTCTTCAGCTCGTCGCAGGGCGGGGCCGCCATCACGCCGGGTGCCAACGGATCCGTCGACGTCGTCTTCGCGCAGCGCGCGACAAACCGCCGGACGGGCGCCGCGCTCGTCGCCGGCGGCACCCGCGTCAACACGATCGCCTCCGTCGTCAGCACGCCGAAGGGCGATGCGACCTCGGCGCCCGCCACGGCCTCTCAGGTGATCGCCCCGCTCACGGTGAGCGTGTCCGCCGACAAGAGCTTCAGCGTCCAGCAGATCCCGGCCGGGCAATCCACCACCGCCACCCTCACCGCGACCAACACGTCCACGGGTCCGCTCACCAGCCTGTCCGTGCGCGAGCCCGGCAGCGGCACGTTCTTCTCCGACAAGATCTCGTTCGGCGGGTTCACGTCGGGTGCGGCATGGCCGGACGGCGCGACGGGCGCCACGGTCTCCTGGTCGGTGAACACCGGGACGGCCCCCGCCGACTCGACCTTCACCTCGTCGTCCGGGCTGCCCAGCGCGCCGACGCTCGCTCCCGGGCAGTACATCACCGCCTTCCAGGTGACCTACACCGGCACCATCGGCACCGGGGCGACGGCGAAGCTGCCCTTCCGCGTCGGGACGACGACGGATGCGGGGCCCGCCGGCTCCGGCTTCGTCACCTACCCGAACGCGGCGACCGTCACCGGCGTCAACGCGGCAGGGACCGCCGAGGACACGGCGACCGCGAACCTCGAGGTGTACTTCCCCGAGGTGACGCTGGCGCTCGACAAGACGATCACTCCGCAGACCGTGATCCCGGGCGGCGCGAGCCTGGTGCAGCTGTCGGCGCAGACGCCGCCGGGCACCAGCTCCGTGCGCCCCACCACGATCGTCGTGACGGAGCCGCAGGATCCGACCGCCGCTCCGTATTGGAACGCGTTCGACGCCACCGCGATCGCGCCGACCTCCGTCCCGAACGGGTCGACGCTCACCATCGAGTACACGACCGACGGAACCACCTGGAAGACGCTGACCACCGTCGACGCCACCTCGGGTGCGAAGACCTACTCGGCCGTGCTCGACGACGTCCTGCCGAACGGCACGGGGCACTCCGACGTGCGGGGGCTGCGCTTCACCTTCGCCGATCAGGACGGCTTCGGCCAGGCGACCAACGTGAAGCCGGGCATCGTGTTCGTCGCGCGCGGCACGCTCCGCGACGGCAGCGGCCCGACCAACCCGGGCACGTACCCGGCGCTCACCGCCTACGAGAACTGCGCGGTCAGCAGCGCGAGCGGCACCGTCAACGGCGGCGCGACCATCACGAGCCGTCCCGCCGTGGACTGCGCCACCGCGAACGTCCAGGCCACCGACGGAGGTCCCGGTCCGCTGATCGCGAGCAAGGCGTGGGACGGCACCAAGGTGCTGCAGGCCCAGTCCGGCACCACCACCGGCGTCACGCTCGGCTGGGGCACCCAGACCACCGGCGTCACCTCGATGGTCGTCCAGGACCCGGCGAGCCCCTCGCCCGTCTCGTCCAGCGTGTTCCAGGCGTTCGACCTGGTGCGCATCGACGCGATCACCCCGACCTCCACGGCGGGTGCGACCTACGACCCGCTGATCCGCTGGGACAAGGTCTCCAAGGTCGAGCTCTTCGACGGCACCACGTGGAACGACGTCACGTCGAAGGCCTGCACCAGCGCGAACGCCTGTGACGGCACCTTCCCCGGCTACACCCTGAGCACCGCCGAGCGCGCGTCGACACAGGGTGTGCGCCTCACGTTCATCGAGAGCCCGAACCGGGCCGCGGCCATCGCCGCCACCGGAGACCCGACGGCCCCGGCCGTGGGCAGCGGTGTGGCGAGTGCCTCGGCCGGAGCCTTCCCGGGCGCCAACGCCAATGCGCGCACTCTCCACCTCGACCTGAAGCTGCGCAACTCCGTGCGCGGCGGCGCCACGACGGACTGGGTGACCGGCACCCGCGAGTACAACATCGCCGGTTCGGCCGGAGCGGTCGACAACACCGTCCTGGTGCGCGGCATCCCGGCCACCGGCGCGCCGTTCGAGCGGACCGCGTCCGATCACGTCACGATCATCGACCCGACCTTCACCACGAAGACGACGAAGACCGCGAACCCGACGACGCTCGTCATCCCGCAGCCGGACGTCCCCGCCGCCTCGTACCCGACCACCGTCTACACGACGACGATCGCGAACACGTCCACGAGCAGCACCTGGCAGCTCCGCATCAGCGACCCGATCGACTGCACCAACGCGACCACGACGGCCCCGTGCGTCTTCGGCGCCTACGACCCGGCCGCGAACCCGCTGGACAGGCTGAACCTGACCAAGATCGCCGTCGACCTGAGCTCGGCGAGCGGAGTGCAGACCTCCCTCAGCGTCGTCTCGCTCCTGCACCGCGCCGACGATGGGACGCTGACGACGACGACGCACACGATCGCGCAGGCCACGGCGCTCACCGCGGCCCAGCTCGCCGACGTGGTCGGGGTCAGCGTGCTGCTGCGCGGCACCAACGCGCAGGGAACCGACGGAACCGGCGCCACCATCGCGCCGGGGCAGAAGGCCACGGTCACGCTGACGGCGCAGCTGCGCCCGACCAGCCGGGCCACCGGCACGGCGCCCACCGCCGGCGCGTTCGTCAACACCGTCTACGGCGCGCTGCACGACGACGTCTACCCGACCGCTCAGGCCGCGGACACACAGAGCGCGTCCGTGACGCTGGCGAACGGCAACCTCCAGGTCGCCACCGCGAAGACGTTCACCCCCACCAGCACGCTCCAGGCCAACCCGACGAACCCCATCCAGGTGAGTCTGCGCGCCCGCTCGACCGGCACGCTCTCCCCGAAGGTCCTCGTCATCGAGGACTCGACCCCCACCTTCTGGAACGCCTTCACGCTCAGCGGCTTCGCCATCCCGAACGTGCCGACCGGCGCCGACCGGGTGACGATCGACGCCCAGACCGGTCAGGGCGCCGGAGCGATCTGGCACCCCGGATCCGCGAGCACGATCGCGACGGCCTCACTGCCGTCGAGCGTCGCCGCGGCTGACGTGACCGGCCTGCGCTTCACGTTCACCCGGGCGGACGGGTCGAGCTTCGCCGCCTCCAACAATGCGGACAACGTCCGTCTCAGCGTGAGCCTGCGGTCGCAGCTGCGCGACGGGTCCGGGCCCGTCGCCTCGACGGCGGTCAGCACCCCGATGCCCGGCGAGACCGCGGCGGGCACCATCACCGACACCGTGTTCGCCGACGCCTCGTACAACGAGGTGAATGCGACGCGGGCGACCGCGACGGCGACCTTCACGGTCAACCCCGGGACCGCGGCCATCGTGGTGGAGAAGACGAGCCCCGGCCAGGCCGCCTCCGGCAAGGAGGTCAACTGGACCCTGCGGTTCAAGAACACCGGGACCGGGTACCTGCCCAACCCGGTCGCGACCGACACCCTTCCGAGCGACGGCTCGCTGATCTTCGTGCCCACCAACGTGCCGGTGTACAGCACGTCGTCGGGCGGCACGCTTCCGACGGACCCCACGAAGGTGACTCGCACCTATGATCAGGCCGCCGGGACGATCCGCTTCACCTGGCCGGCCGGCTCGCAGCTGGCTCCCGGCGAGACCTACAGCATCACGATCTCGCTGCAGATCAAGCCGGGCCTGCCGCCCGCGTCCGTCGCGACCAACCGATTCGGCGTGACCACCGACCGTGCGCTGACCGCGGGTGTCTGCGGCGCGCTCAACCCGGGCAATGGCCGCGCCATCAGCTTCGCGGCCAACACCTGCTCGACGAGCAACGTCGTGACGACGCTCTCGCAGGGCTCGTTCACCGCCTCGAAGGGCGTCCGCTCCGACAGCGGAGACGCGCAGAACATCAACAACCCGTCGCTGCCCTGCACCTCGGACTCCGACGGCTACTACCGCTACCCCTGCGCGGCGGTCAGCACCGTCGGCGGTACCGACCACTGGAAGCTGGAGATGGTGAACGGCGGGAACGTCGCCGCCAAGAACCTGACGGCCGTGGACGTGTTCCCGTACCCGGGTGACGTGGGTGTCGTCGACCCGTCGCAGCGCGGGTCGGTCTACACCCCGCGGTTCAACGGCGACGTCGCGTTCCAGAGCTCGGGCGGCGTCGACGGCACCCGCATGGACTGGTACGTCACGACCTCCGCGAACCCGTGCACCAAGGAGATCACCCCCGGCGCGGGATCCTGCCCCGCCGGTTCGTGGCTGCCCTCCAGTGCGGTCGGCACCACCGTCGACGCGGGCGCGGTCACCGCGATCAAGCTGGTCTTCGACTTCAGCGGGGCGCCCGGTGCGGTGCTGCCGGCCGGCGGCGCGCTCAAGGTGACGTACTCGACCACGAACGTCCCGACCACGACGGCGGGCGACGACCGGGCGCCGGTCACCGCCCCCGTGACCGGCGTGCGAGCCTGGAACTCGTTCGGCTTCTACCCGACGTACGTGTCGGGCTCGCAGCCGGCGGGACCGCAGGAGCCGATCAAGTCCGGCGTCCTCCTCCTCGGCGGTCCGCTGCAGATCACCAAGACGATCACGGGACCGGCCGCGGAGTATGCGCCGACCAGCTTCGTCGCCGACGTGGCGTGCACCGTCGACGGCGTGAAGGTCGACCTCGGCAGCGCGTCCTCGGTCACGCTGAGCAAGGCCGGCGGGTACACCGCACGGATCGACGGGATCCCGGTGGGCGCCTCCTGCGCCGTCACCGAGCACGGCGCCGACGGCTCGTACGGCGAGTCGAGCCGCACGGTGACCCCGGCGAGCGTGGTCATCGCGACCGCGGCCGACGCCTCGGCGCCCGTCCCGGCCGCCCAGACCGTCGCCATCGCGAACGACTACGCGACGACGCAGCTCACCGTCACCAAGCACGTCGAGACCGCGGCGACGGCCGGCTCCTTCGGGCCCTTCGACCTGACCCTCGTCTGCACCAGCGCGCTCGGGACCTCCATCCCGCTCGCGGCAGCGGATGCCGCCTTCACCCTGGCCGACGGCGAGTCCCGCACCGTCACCGGGCTTCCGGTCGGCGCGAAGTGCGTGATCAGCGAGACCGACGCCGACGGAGCGGCGACCGCGCCGAACCACGTCGGCATCGCGTTCGACGGAGCCGCGGAGACGACCGGCGACTCGACGACCGTGACCCTCACCGGCGCGGACGGCGGAGACACCGCGGTGGTGAACAACCACTACGCGGCCGGCACGCTGACGATCACCAAGACCGTCGACGGCGACGCCGCGGGCGCCTACGGCGACGGTCCCTTCACCGTCCACGCGACCTGCGTCTACGCGGGCGACCAGACCCTGTTCGACGGAGACCTGACGATCCGCGGCGGCGAGACGGTCACCGTCCCGGGCGTCTACCCGGCCGGCACCGTCTGCGACGTGACCGAGACGGCGACGGGAGGCGCGACGGGAAGCACCGTCGACCAGCCCTCCGTCACCATCCCGGGCGCGCTCGACGGCACCGTGCAGAACGTGACGGTCGACGTGACCAACACGTTCTCGGCCGGCTCGGTCACGCTCGAGAAGGTGCGCGACGGCGACGGCGCGGCCACCTACGGGGCCGGCCCGTTCACCGCGCAGCTGACCTGCACCTGGGTCAAGGACGGCGTGACGCTCACGATCCCGCTGCCTGACGCCGGTGTGGTCGTGCTCGACCAGGCCAACGGCTACACCGCGACCGTCACCGGTCTCATCCAGGGAGCCCACTGCGACACGGCGGAGACGGCGACGGGAGGCGCGACCTCCGTCGCGATCGCCCCGGCCGGCGGCGTCACCGTGCCCGCGGGCACCCCGGCGACGGTGACGATCACCAACACCTTCGACACCGGCTCGCTGACGATCGACAAGAAGCGCGTCGGCGCGGGCGTCGCCCTCTTCGGCGCCGGTCCGTTCACCGTCCAGGTCACCTGCACCTACGACGTCGACGGCGTGACCACGCCCATCGACCTCGGGGCGAGGGGCACCCTGGAGCTGTCGAAGGCGAACGGCTACACGGCCACCGTCGACGACCTGATCGCCGGTGCCTCCTGCGCCGTCGAGGAGACGGACGCCGGTCTCGCGACCGCGACCACCCTCGACCCCGCGGACGGCGTGGTCGCCATCCCGAGCGGCTCGGCCGCGACGGTCACGGTGACCAACCGCTTCGACATCGGTCACCTCGCGGTCGCGAAGTCCGCCGATCGGCCGACGGCCTCGGTGGGCGACACCATCGTCTACACGATCGTCGTCACCAACGACGGCGAGATCGACGCGGTCGACGCGACGGTGAGCGACCTCCTGCCGCGTGGCCTCCGGGTCATCAGCACGAGCCCGGCGTCGACCATGACGGCCGGCAAGCTCACCTGGAAGATCCCGGCCCTCGCCGTCGGAGCCTCCACCTCGTTCACGGTGACCACCGTCCTCGACCAGCCGCTCGACACCACCAACCGGGCGACGGTCACGACCCCGCCCGGGCCGTGGACACCGTCGACCGGCGAGGGCGGCTGCGGTGACGCGGGCGAGGCCTGCGCTGTCGTGCTCGACCCGCCGGCGGCGGGCGGCCTCGCCAGCACCGGCTCGACCCAGGGTGCCGGTGTCCTGTGGGGCATCGGACTCCTGGTCGCCGGCGCCGCCGGACTCGTGGTGACGCGCCTGCGCCGCCGCCCGCGCCGCGGCTGAGGCCGACGGATCGGCAGACTCTGCGGCGACGGGACGAGGGCGACACCCCTCGTCCCATCGCCGCAGCGGTCCGACCGACGAGGCGACCACGCGTACGCTGGGGCGATGAGCCGCGACGTCGCCGGGCCGCCGCGCGCGGCCGTCGTCTACAACCCGAGCAAGGTCCGCCTGCCTGCGCTGCGCACCGCGGTCGCTGCGCAGGAGGAGAAGGCGGGCTGGGCGCCGTCGGAGTGGTTCGAGACCAGCGCGGACGACGACGGACGGGACGCCGTGGAGCGTGCGGCTGCTGCACACCCGCAGCTCGTGATCGTCGCGGGCGGCGACGGCACCCTGCGTGCGGCGGCCGCCGTGCTGGCGGGGTCGGGAGTCGGCATCGGCGTGGTCCCGTCCGGCACCGGTAACCTGTTCGCGCGCGAGCTCGGGCTTCCCGTCACCAACACGGGCGCAGCCGTCGCGACCGCCTTCGACGGCGAGGATCGCCTCATCGACCTCGGCTTCGCGCACCTCGAACGCGCCGGCGGCGAGAGCGAGGAGCGCGCGTTCCTCGTCATGGCGGGCATCGGGCTCGATGCGCACATGGCCGCGCACACCAACCAGAAGCTCAAGAAGCGGATCGGCTGGCTGGCCTACTCCGACCCCATCGCGCGCAGCATCCTCGGCAACCGCCGCTTCGACATGGTCTACGGCCTGGACGACAAGCCCGACGTCGCGATGCGGGCGCACACCGTCATCGTCGGCAACTCGGGCAGCCTGACCGCCGGCATGCTGCTCATCCCCGACGCCGTCGTCGACGACGGTCTGCTCGACGCCGTCGTGATGCGCCCGAAGGGCGGTGGAGGCTGGGCCGACATCGGTTACCGCCTCGCCTTCAACCGTCTCCTCCACCGCACGCGCTTCGGCCGGTTCGTCCGCCGCCTCACCCCGAAGCCGCGCGCCATCCTGTACGCCCAGGCCACGACCTTGCGCGTCCGCTTCCGTGAGCCGCAGGAGATCCAGCTCGACGGCGACCCCAACGGGTCCGTGATCGCTGCGAGGCTGCGGGTGGAGCATCACGCGCTGACGGTGCGGGTGCCGCGCGGGTGAGTGCCACTCAGCCGGCCGGCGGCCGCCAGACCGGCGCCGCGTCGATCGCCTCCGCGATGCGCCGGCTGATGACACCCAGCTGACGCACCTGCGCGGCCGTGAGCGCGTCGAATACGAGGTGGTCGACGAGCTGCTCGTGCGCGGGGGAGGAGGCGACCACAGTGTCGTGGCCGGCATCGGTGAGGACGGCCAGCGTGAAGCGTCCGTCGCTCGGGTCGATGACGCGGCGCACCCATCCCTTCTTCTCGAGGCGGGTGACGGCTCGCGAGAGCCGCGAGAGCGTCGAGCTCGCGTAGCCGGCGAGCACGCTCATCCGCAGTGTGCGGTCCGGGGCGGTGGCGAGGGCGTAGAGCACGCCGTGCTCGAAGTGCGTCAGACCGCTGTCGCGCTGGAGCTGCGCGTCGAGGGCAGCGGGGAGGCGCTCCAGCAGGGTGGCGAGGGAGGCCCACACCTCCAGCTTCTCGCCACTGAGGGCGGCCGGTTCGGAGGGGGGCGACATGACAACAGCGTACGATGCAATGACTTGCTCAAGCAAGTCATCCCGGGTACATTCACTTGCCTGAGCAAGTGAATGGCGCATGCGGCGCCGCCACGGAACGGGAGAGGGAATGGAGCTGGGGCTGCAGGGCAGGACGGCGTTCATCAGCGGGTCGACGCAGGGGATCGGCTACGCCGTCGCCTCCGTGCTGGCCGCCGAGGGCGTGCGGGTGACCGTGAACGGTCGGGATGCGGCGCGGGTGGAGGCGGCCGTCGCGCGGCTCCGGCGCGAGCATCCCGGGTCGGACGCCTCCGGTCTCGTCGCCGACTTCGCCGATCCGGTGCAGGTCGAGGGGCTGCTCGGTGCGCTCGGGCCGGTTGACGTCCTGGTCAACAACGTCGGGCTGTTCGGTCTCGCGGAGTTCGAGTCGGTCGACGATGCGGAGTGGAGGCGCTACTTCGAGGTCAACGTGATGAGCGGCGTGCGGCTCTCGCGGCAGCTCCTCGGCGGCATGCTGGAGCGTGGCTGGGGCCGCGTGATCTTCGTCGGCAGCGAGTCGGGCGTGAACGTGCCGGCGGACATGATCCACTACGGCGTCACGAAGGCCGCGATGATCGCGCTGGGCAACGGCCTCGCCAAGCGCACGCGCGGCACCGCCGTCACGGTCAACACGATCCTCGGGGGCCCGACGTACTCGGACGGCGTCGCGGCCGCCGTCGAGGCCATCGCGGAGCAGCAGGAGATCCCGGCGGAGACGATGAAGGAGGCGATCATCGGGCAGAACCGCACGACGCTCCTCGAGCGCTTCCTCGCCCCGGACGAGATCGCGCACCTCGTCGCCTACCTCGCGAGCCCGCTGGCGTCGGCGACGAACGGCGCGGCGATCCGGGCGGACGGCGGTGTGCTGACGGGGATGCTCTAGACGCCCCCGCCGCCTCCGCCGCCGCCCCCGCCGCCCGAGAACCCGCCGCCCCCGGTCCCGCCGGACGACGAACTGCTCGCGATGGTCGTGCTGGAGGAGATGCCGGAGACCATCTGCGAGAGCACGGCCGCGTTGAACGCGGTCTGCCCGGCGTACCAGGTCGGCGACTGCCCGGTCTGCTCATAGAGCCTCCCGAGGTCCGCCTGCCACTTCTTCTCCTCGCCGAAGAGCACGGCCCACGGCAGGAGCCGCTCGGTGAGCTGCAGCATCTCGCGTGGATCGTCCGCGGCGACCGGTGCGCGCTCCGCCCCCTGCGGCGACTGGAGGTACCGGATGCGATCCGCTTCGGCGAGCTCGACGTACATCCGCAGCCCGTCGGCGTACTCGCGGAGCGTCGTGCCGGTGCTGGTCAGGGGTGAGCGCGACGTCAGGCCGGCGGCGGTGACGAACAGCACGATCGAGCCGAGAAGGATCAGGAACGGCGCCGCCCCGCCGTAGACGCCGACGATGCAGAACACCGCGCTCACGACGGCCAGCACCGTCGCGGCGAGGCCCGCGAAGAAGACCGCGCGGATCGGTCCGCTCGGACCGGACGTGCGGTAGCCGTTCCCGGTCGCATCCGTGTGGACCCGCTTCAGGACGGCGGAGATCGCGCGAGCCGCCCGTGCGTCGGACGAGCCGAGCTCGAGCGTCGCCCCCGGGGCGAGCGGCTCGCCGAAGAGCGCCTGCAGGAACTCCAGCTCATCCCGCGTCGGATGCGGCTGCCGCAGCGCCTGCCGCCCGGTGGCCTCCGTCGAGACGAACTCCAGCGCATACTTCGGCCGCCCGAGGAACCCCGTGGTCTGCAGCACCCGGACCCGCCCCGACACCGCCAGGTCGAGCGTCTGTGCCGCGACTGCCTTGCTCGTGCGCCGCAGGATGTCCGCCGTGAGCAGCAGGCCCTCCGCGGGCGGCACGTACTCCGGGATGATCGTGCCGCGTCCCGGGGCGTCCCGCAGCAGGCGCACCCGCACCACGATCGCGCCGATCAGCGTCAGGATGACGAGCACCAGTCCGGCGACCGCTGCGTACCCCCAGCCTGTGTCGAACAGTCCGTCCGCGCGCGCGATGAACGTCCCGGACGCGAACCCGATCGCGAACGTGAGGTTCTCCCGCGCCCCCAGCCGATCGGCGGTGAAGCGGAACCCGTCTGCGGTGCGCTCGACGGTCGCTGCCTCCGTCGAGCCCTGCGCGCCCCGATACGCGGACGCCGTGCCCTTCAGCGCCTCCGCCAGCCCGGAGCCGAGATGCACGGTCGCCGTCACCCGGTCGAACGGCTGCGCCCACTCCGTCCCGTTCGCGTCCCAGTAGAACTCGTCGTCGTCCGTGTCGGCGAAGTGCCGCGTCACATCCGTCTGCCGGTAGGTGATGACGTACGTCTGCTCGCCGTGCACGAACTCCTTCGCCGCGATCGTCAGCGAGAGGACACCGTCGTCCGACTCGCTCGTGTATGCCCGCGGGGACCCGTTCCCGTCCGTCACGGACACGACCTGCAGGCCCGTCGGATGCCCGTCGTATTCTTCGACCAGCTCCCGCCGGATGCCGTGGTTCTGGTCCGTCTCGGGGAACCGTGCGACGAGCGTCTCGACGGTGGTGAGGGTCGAGTGCCCGCGGGCGTCGCGTCCGAGGCGGTAGTCCCCGTCGAAGCTGGCGAAGGTGAAGTCGTCGACGGAGGCGGGGGCATGGCCGGGCGGACGCTCGGACGTCGTCGTCCGGGCTGCTGCTGCTCCCGCCGTCGCGCTCGCCAGGAGCACGATCGTGACGAGGGCGCCCAGCGCGGAGGCGACCACGTGCCGAGCACCCCGGGCGACCCCACCACGCGGCTGTCGAACCCGATCGAGGACTCCCACGTCACCCGCCGTCCTCCGCCCGCGGGCGGCGTCGTCGGCAGCCGGTCCCTCCGGCGGCCCCCTCCATCCTGACATCGTCGCGAGTGCAGGACCGAGTGTGCGATGCGCAGTACTGTGCAATCCGTGGTACTGTCTGAAGCGAGACAGTGAGGTGGTGTTGTGGACACGACGCAATTGCTGAAGGGCGTGCTCGATGTCGCCGTGCTCGCGGTCGTACAGGAGGACGACGGCTACGGGTACGACATCGTCCGGCGCCTCCGCGAGGCCGGCCTGGGCGAGGTGGGCGATGCCTCCGTGTACGGAACGTTGCGGCGTCTCTACACCGCCGGCGCTCTCTCGAGCTATATGGCGCCGTCCGAAGGCGGTCCGAATCGCAAGTACTACGCCATCAACGCCGAGGGGGTGGAGATGCTCCAGAGCCAGCGCCAGACCTGGACCGCCTTCTCCGCGGCGATGTCCGAGCTGCTGGGGAACGCTCCTCGGCAGCACTCCCCGTCCGTCCGCACGATCGGAGAACGATGATGCACACCACGACTCTGCGTGACGACGTCGCCGCGTTCGCCGCGGCCGTCCGCTCCCATCTGAGCGACCTTCCCGCGGATGACGTCGACGACCTGACCGACGGACTCGAGGCCGACCTGCTCGAGCAGGCCGAGGACAACGACGGGGCGCTCACCGCGGACGACCCCGGGCAGTACGCCTCCGAGTTGCGAGCGTCGGCCGGGCTGCCCGAGCGGGCAGGATCAGCCGCGGCGCCGACGCTGCGGGAGCGGGTGGGGGAATCCGTCGCCCGCATGCGGGGGGAGGCGTCGCGGCTGGCCCGCTCGAGCCGATTCGGCGCGTGGCTCACCGACTTCCTGCTGGCGCTCAGGCCGGCCTGGTGGGTGTTCCGTGGCTGGGCCGTGTACGTCGTGGGCTGGCTGCTGTTCACCGGGCAGGCCCGCCTTCTGCCCACCCAGATCCTGGGCTGGGTGGTGCTCGGCGCGAGCGTTCTCGTGAGTGTGCAGTGGGGGCGCGGCCGCTGGCTCCCGCAGCGATGGCTGACGTACGTCCGGCTGCTGGCTTCCGTCGTCGCCGTGCTCGCCGCGCCGTTCGTGGTCGGCGGCCTTGCCTCCGCGGTGAACGACTCCGGCTCGTACGCCGCCGGGCCCGTCGACGACCTGCCACCTCAGGGTCTCACGCTCGACGGCTCGGCCGTGACCAACATCTTCGGCTACGACGCCGACGGCCGTCCGCTCGACCACATCCAGCTCTTCGACCAGAACGGCGCGCCGCTGGTCACCGTCGGCGGCGACTCCACGGGCCTGGACGCCGACCCCAACACGTCGGACGCCGTAGTCCCGGTTCCGTATGCCAAGATCGGCAGCACCTACGTGTGGAACGTCTACCCGTTGCGCGTCGCGCCACTCGACGCCGACGGCCGGCCGAAGACGGGCGAGGAGGCGGCGGCGTCCCTCCCGTTCCCGGCGACCAACCCGCTCAGCGCGTACGAGCTGCCGACCCCGGAGCCCGCCCCGACCCCGACCCCGACCCCGAGTGTGACTGCGCGTCCCGGTGATGCGGCCACCACGACGCCCACACCGGTGCCGACGCCCGCGCCGTGACTGCTCCTCTGCCGGCCATGCGATGAGTCCCGGCGGTCCGACCGCATCGGGCGAGAGGGATGATCTGTCGAGTCCGCGGGCAGCTGGCGCTCGTCCGCAATCGTCGACGCGGCCTGGGTGCGGCACCGCAGCCCCGCGATCAGAAACCTCGGTCGAGTCGCTACCCCCGTTCGACGTCGGCGGCGCGGTGAGCACGATCGGAGTAGATGAGAAAACTGGCTACTCCAATACTGCCTCCAATAGTTTCGGGTTAGTTGCTGGTTAGCCGCGAAGTATTGCGCATTGGATTGCTCAATCCGATGGCAGCGGACGGATGGGCGCGCCATTCTTCGCCAGCTGGCACGTCCGCCGTGCATAGAGCGCGCAGGCCGCAATAGTTTGAGTCTAATATGGCTTTAGCGCGAAAGTATTGGAGGCACTCGTGGGTAGGCAGCGTATCTCCCTGACACCAGCCGCGCAGGACGCGCTCACCGTCCTCGGGCAGCAGATCCGCTTCGCACGCCATGACCGTGTGTGGTCGATGGCGGAACTCGCCGCACGTGCAGGTGTGTCCGAGAACACGGTGCGAGCGATCGAGACCGGAGGGGCGAACCCGTCCATCGGGAACGTCTTCAATGTCGCCGTCGCCGCCGGCGTGCCGCTGTTCAACGCCGACCGTGACGAACTCGACCGGCTCGCCCGAGACGGCGCCGCCCGCCTCGCCCTGCTCCCCACCCGAGTGGATGAGCCGCGCCGGAAGGATGTCGATGGCGACTTCGACTTCTGACCGGTTCTACGTTTGGGTGTGGCTCCCCGGCGAGACCTCACCGGTCACCGCTGGGGTCCTCGCGCCGAGAGGCACGGACCTCCGCTTCCGATACGGCGATCGCTACCTCGAGCGACCGAACGCGATCAGCCTCGGCCCGGACCTTCCGCTCGGAACCGACTGGCACGAACCGCAAGCCGACCTGCACATGCCCGGCAGCGTTCGGGACGCAGCACCCGACGCGTGGGGCCGCCAGGTCATCCTCAACCGGCTCACCGGCCGCCGCGGCGTCGACGCCGACACCAGCCTGCTTGACGAGCGCACCTACCTGCTGCAGTCCGGCTCCAACCGATTCGGCGCACTGGACTTCCAGACCAGCGCGACCGACTACATCGCCCGGCGAGACACCGGTTCCCTCGACATGCTTCACCAAGCCGCGGACCTGGTCGCCGCGGGGCTGCCCGTCCCTGAACCGCTCGCGGACGCGCTCACGCTCGGCACCGCGATCGGCGGCGCGCGGCCGAAGGCGCTGCTGGAAGCGGACGGGAAGCACTACATCGCGAAGTTCTCCACCAGCACCGACCCGTTCTCTGTCGTCGGCGCAGAAGCGGCCAGCATCGTCCTCGCCCGCAAGGCCGGCATCCGCGTCACCGACTCCCACGTCGTCCGCTCCCTCGGCCGCGACGTCCTCCTGATCGAACGGTTTGACCGCGTCGACGGCGGCCGCCGACTGGCCGTGTCCGGGCTCACCATCCTCGGCCTCGGTGAGATGACGTCCCGCTACGGCACGTACCCGGACCTGCTCGACAAACTCCGCGCATCCGCTACCGCACCTGAAACGGTCGGCGAGGAGCTGTTCACGCGGATCGCGTTCAACATCGCGATCAGCAACACCGATGACCATCTGCGCAACCACGCTGCGTTCTGGGACGGTGAGCACCTCGACCTCACCCCTGCGTACGACCTCAGCCCGATGAACCGGTCCGGCGAGACGGCGAAGCAGATTCTCGCGTACGGGCGCGACGGGGAACGGGACAGTACATTCGTCGGCCTCGTCGCCCAGTCGCACGTCTACGGTCTCAGCCAGGTCCGCGGCCGCGAGATCGTCAAGGATCTCATCGCCACCATCAGCGACGGTTGGGACGAGGCTGCGGAACTGGCTCGGCTGACCGCCACCGACAAGATGCTGCTGTTCGGGAGGCAGATCCTGAACCCCGGCACAACACATGGCCTCTGACCTGTTGGACCGGCTCCAGGAGCGGGGGCCTTGTGCGCGTCACTGTTGAACTGCAACACAGCGAACCGGTCGTCGCGTCGGCACTGGGAACGGTCGATCAGCTCTTCGAGCTGAGCGACCCGTGGCCTCGGGTGACCAGCGGAACGCGACGACTCTCACCCTGCGAACACTGGAGCGAGTGACGGGAATCGAACCCGCGCTATCAGCTTGGGAAGCTGAAGTTCTACCATTGAACTACACTCGCGTGGCCTTCGAACCCAATGAAACACTGGGCGGTCGGGCTGCGGCCCAGACTACCCGGTCAATGGTTTTTGGCCAAACCCGCCGAGCGTGATCGTGATGGTGTCGTCCGGTCGATGAGGGCAGGGCGGTGTCGCGTCGCTGGTCGGGTCGGAGGCTACAGTTGCTTTGTCGTTGGAGCGAGGGGCGTCGAGGAGGTCCGTGACTGATCATCGGGTGACGATCGTCGATGTCGCCAACAAGGCGGGGGTGGCCGTGAGTTCGGTCTCGACCGCGTTGAACGGCCGGCCGGGGGTGTCCGAGGCGACACGCGAGCGGATCGTGCAGATCGCCAAGGATCTCGGATTCGTGCCGTCGCTCCGTGGCAAGAGCCTGTCCGGGCGGCGGGCGTACACGGTCGCCCTCGTGGTCCAGCGTGATCCTGACGTGCTCGAGCTCGACCCGTTCTTCGGCGGCTTCATCGGCGGGGTCGAGGAGGCGATCGATCCGCGCGGCTATGCCGTCGTGCTCCAGATCGGGGCGCAGCCGGAGGCGATCCTGCAGCGGTACCGCAAGCTCGCGGCGGACCGTCGCGTGGATGGCGTCTTCCTCGTCGATCTCGAAGCGGACGACCAGCGGATCCCCCTGGTGCAAGAGCTCGGGCTGCCGGCGGTCGCCGTCAATCCGGGGGCGGACTTCCCCCTCCCGGCCGTGCGGCAGGACGCCGAGGCGGGCATCCGGGCGACGGTGGAGCACCTGGTCGGCCTCGGCCATCGCCGCATCGCCTTCGTCGGCGGGAGGGCGGGATACCTGCATTCCCTGCAGCGCGAGGCGGCCTGGCGGTCGGCGCTGGACGCGTTCGGTCTCGACCCGGGACCGGCCGTTCCCGGCGATTTCACGTACGAGGGGGGCGCGGCTGCGGCATCGGAGCTGCTCTCCCTCGCCCATCCTCCGACCGCGGTGGTGTGCGCGAACGACCTGTCCGCACTGGGCTTGATCGCGCAGGCGCAGCGGCTCGGCGTGTCGGTTCCGGAACGCCTTTCGGTGGCGGGATTCGACGACATCCGCCTCGGAACCTACGTGCGCCCGTCGCTCACCACGGTGCGCACGACGCCGCGCGAGCTCGGGCAGGAGGCGGGGCGGCTCCTCATCGACCTGGTCGAGAGCGGTCAGGCGGCGGACGTCCGCGTCGCCGACGCCGAACTGGTCGTCCGCGATTCCACGGCGGCGGTCCCGGCGAGCGCGACCCGCTGACGCCGGGAGGCGGCGGCGCGTTGCGTCGCCCCCGTCCCGTGTGTGAGACTTTCGCCGTACCGAAACGTTTCGGTAAACGTCGTGCCCGCGAGGGCCTGCTCGATGAGGAGACCTGGATGACCACTCGCCGACCCGCTTGGAGGCGACGAATCGTCGCCTCGCTCGCCTCCGTCGCCCTCGGCCTCGTCGCCGGACTCGGCGCCGTTCCGGCGGCGGCCGCCGGGGCGACGCTCACCGTGAGCGCCGCGGAGCTGGACACCTCCGGCACCGTCGCCATCAGCTACGACGCCACCGGCTCGGCCGGCGCGAAGAACTGGATCGGGATCTACCGGCACGGGCAGAAGCCGGGCAGCGGGTCCTCCTCCCTCGACTGGCGCTACGCCCCGGGAGCCGGCGGCAGCTTCACCTGGGGACCGGGCTCGCGGGACGGCTGGACCCACGAGGCGGCCACGATCGGCGCAGGCGACCTGGACGTCTACCTGCTCGCGAACGACGGATACGGCGTCCTCGCCGGGCCGGTCGCCCTGCGCGTGCGGGTGCAGACCGTCCCGCCCAAGCCGGCGGTCGACGGCGTCAGCGAGCTCGACGTGCTCTCCTTCAACATCTGGAAGGGCGGGTCCGTCGTCTCCGGCGGCATCCAGCACGCGGCGGACGTCATCCGCGAGAGCGGCGCCGACGTGGCGTTCCTGCCCGAGCGCTTCGACCCGCGGCTCACGGACGCGACCCCGGCCATCGCCGACCAGCTGGGCTACCACTCCGTCTCCGCCACCGACACGGGTCTGGTGTCGCGCTATCCCATCGTGTCCACGACCACGGTCGGTGCGCGCTGGACCAAGGCGATCATCGATGTCAACGGCACCGATGTCGCGGTCTACGGCGGTCACCTCGAATACCGCTGGTATGCGGAGTACCTCCCGCGCGGGTACGGCCCGACCGCGATCGGGGACTGGCCCGCGGAGTTCCTCGGCGGCGGCGAGCTCAGCGCACCGGTGACCGACGTGGCGACCATGCTCACCATGAACGCCCAGTCGGGGCGGCCCGACTCGGCACGGGAACTGCTGGCCGACGTCGATGCGGAGAAGAAGGCGGGGCGCCTCGTCGTGGTCGGCGGCGACTTCAACGAGCCGTCGGCACAAGACTGGACCGCAGCCACCGCGGGACTCTTCGACCACCGAGGGGCCGTCGTGCCGTGGCAGACGACGCGCACCCTCCTCGACGGCGGACTGGCTGACTCCTACCGCCAGGCGCATCCTGACCCGGTGAAGAACCCCGGGTTCACCTGGCCCGCCGGCAACCCGAACGTCTCCGTCAACAGCCTGACCTGGGCTCCGAAGGCCGACGAGCGGGATCGCATCGACTACGTCTTCTACGCACCCTCGAGTCGCCTGGAGCTCGCCTCCGCGGCCGTCGTCGGTCCGCGCGCGACGATCGTCCGCAGCCAGCGGGTCGACGACGACAGCGACGATGTCATCGTCACTCCCGACGCCGTGTGGCCGAGCGACCACAAGGCCGTGCTCAGCAGGTTCCGCGTGTGCGCGGAGAGCTGTGTGCCGGACCAGCCAGGCGGACCGACGACCGGTCGGGAATCGGTGACGGCCGATGCGTCGCGCGTCGGCTCCCCCCTGATCGTGCGGGGGAGCGGATTCCTGCCGGGGGCGGCGGTGACCATCGAACTGCACTCGGAGCCGACCGTGCTCGGAACGGTCGAGGCGGGCCAGGACGGCGCCTTCCGCTTCGAGGCGACGGTGCCCGCCGGCACGGCGCCGGGAGATCACTCCCTCGTCGCGCTGATCGATGGTGCGGAGGTCGCACGGACGGCGGTCCGAATCGACGCGGCCGCCGATACAGGAGGAGGCACGGGACCATCGGATCCGGGCTCCACGGATCCGGGCTCCACAGCGCCGGGCTCCACAGCGCCGGGCTCCACAGCGCCGGGCTCCTCCTTGTCGGACCCGTCGGCCGCGTCGACGAGCCGTGAGCTCGCCAGCACCGGGAGCGATGCAGTGCCCACGACGCTGATCGCCGTCGCGGTCCTGCTCCTCGGTCTCGTCCTGGCCATCGGTCGACGGGGATCGCTCCTGGCCGCTCGCGCGCGAGGGGGCCGACGTGCGTGAGGATGTCGCGCAGGGCGCGGAGCCGAGGTCTCCGCGCGGAGCTGCGACCCTGCCCCGGCTCGTCGCATTCGACCTCGACGACACCCTGGCGCCGTCCAAATCGCCCCTGACGCCGCGGATGACGTCGATCCTCGTGCGCCTCCTCGACGTCTGCGAGGTGTGCGTGATCTCCGGCGGCAGCTACGAGCAGTTCCGCCGCCAGCTCCTCGCGCGTCTTCCGGAGGGGCCGGACTTGCGCCGCCTGCACTTGATGCCCACGTGCGGGACGCGCTACCTCCGATGGGTCGGCGGCACCTGGACGCTGCAGTACGCGGAGGATCTCTCCGACGAGGAGAAGCGCGCGGCGGTCGACGCCATCGAAGAGGAGGCGCGCCGGCTCGGGCTGTGGGAGCCCGACACGCGGGGCCCGGCCATCGAGGATCGCGGATCCCAGATCACCTTCTCCGCCCTCGGGCAGGACGCGCCGATCGATGCGAAGGCGGCGTGGGACCCGGGCGGCGAGAAGAAGGCCCTGCTGCGTTCCGCGATCCAGGGGCGCCTGCCGGGGCTCGAGGTCCGGTCCGGCGGGTCGACGAGCATCGACGTGACGAGGGTCGGCGTCGACAAGGCGTACGGGATGGCTCATCTGGCCGAGCTGACCGGGATCGGCTACGCCGACATGCTGTTCGTCGGCGACCGCCTGGATCCGGATGGCAACGACTACCCCGTCCGGCGCCTCGGGGTGCCGACCCGGGCGGTGCACGGCTGGGAGGAGACGGCGGCCGTCGTCGAGGATCTCCTCGCCCAGGCGGTCACGGACGTCGCGTAGTTGCACCACCGGCGGGAACGTGCCATGATTCGACTACCGAAACGTTTCGGTAACGTGCAATCACCACCCGAGCACTCACAGAGGAGACCCCCAATGGCAACAACGAGGTTGCGGAAGAGCACCGCGATCCGGCGCGCGCTCGCCGGCATCGCGGCCGTAGCGACGATCGGCGCGCTGGCCGCGTGCTCGAGCGCGAGCGGCGGATCGTCCGACGGCGAGCCGAGCGGCAAGCTGCAGCTGCTGGTTTCGAGCAGCGACGCGACCGACGCAGGCTTCCGCGCGGTCAACGACGCGTTCAAGAAGAAGTACCCGGATGTGGATGTCGTCTTCTCGACCGTCTCGAACGACAACTACCCGGCGACCAAGTCTTCGCGCCTCACGGCCTCCAACCTCGACCTGTTCGTCGTGAAGGGCATGACCGAGACCCCCTCCTACGCCAAGGACGCCGCCACCGACGACGCCCGCCTCGCTGCGGCCGGCGGCCTGGTCGACCTCACGGACGAGGGCTTCCTGAAGAAGTACACCCCGACCCTCCTGAAGGCCCAGGCCATCGGCGGCAAGCAGTACTCGGTGCCGACGGGCGTGAGCTACTACACGGGCGTCTTCTACAACAAGAAGATCTTCGCCGACAACGGCCTCTCCGTCCCGACGACCTGGAGCGAGTTCACCTCGACGGTCGACACGCTCAAGGCCAAGGGCATCACGCCGTTCGGTCTCGGCGGCAAGGACAGCTGGCCCGCCGGCCTTCCCATGCTCGCCTCGGTCGCCTCGAACTACCCGACGGCGGCCGACAAGCAGAAGCTCGCCGAAGACATCTGGACCAACAAGGCCAAGCTCACCGACCCCACCGAGGTCAAGGTGCTCCAGCAGACGGAGTACGTGCTGCAGAACGCGCAGCAGGGCGCGGCCGGCGCCGACTACACGTCGATCCCGGCGGGCTTCGCCGCCGGCGACTTCGCGATGACGGTCGACGGCACCTGGGACCAGCCGACCATCGACGCGGCCGTCGCCAAGAAGTTCGACTACGGCTACTTCCCGTTCCCGGGCTCGGAGACCGCTGCCGACAACGCGTTCCTCAACGGCAAGACCGAGCTGCAGCTGGCCATTCCGACCTCGGCGAAGAACAAGACCGCGGCTCTGGCCTGGCTCGACTTCTTCTCGCAGAAGGACACCTACCAGCTGTTCCTCGAGAAGTCGGGCTTCTCGTCCGCGCAGCCGGACATCGAGACCAGCGCGTTCCTGCAGTCCATCGCCCCCTACACCTCCACCTACCAGCCGGCGTGGGACCAGATCTGGTTCGCGAACAACAAGGCCGGCCAGGACGCGGTGTTCCCGTTCAACTACCCGGCGTTGACCCCGCTCGGCTCCGACTCGCCGGAGCAGGCGGCGGCGGCGGCGCAGAAGGCCTGGACGGCCGCGGGCTGACCCACTCCCGTGACGGCGGGCCGCGACCGGCGACGGCGCGGCCCGCCCCAGGGCTCGAACGACAGTGAATCGAACGACACATGGCTGAGACCTTCCCCTTCCCCCGGCGCACTCCGGTGCGCGTCACCTTCGGGCTCGGGATGCTGCTGCTCGGGATCTTCGGGTTCGTCCCGGCGATCGGCGTGCTGGTGGCCTCGTTCACCGACCTCCGCGGGCTGCCGGGCCTGCCGATCAACTTCGTCGGCATCCAGAACTACGTCGACTTCTTCTCCCCGGCGAAGTGGGCCGACAGCGCCAACGCGCTGACGAACACGGTGATCTTCGCCTTCGCGAGCACCCTGATCCAGATCGTGGTCGCGCTGGCGATCGCGGTGCTCCTGAACCGCAAACTCAAGGGCCGCAACTTCTATCGCGCGGTCGTCTTCATGCCGACCATCCTCGGCGTGACCGTGACGGGTCTGGTCTGGTCGCTGATCTTCAACGTCAGCGGCGGCCCGGCGGCATCGATCCTCGGGCTGTTCGGCGGTCACTCCGCGTTCTTCGGCGACCCGCATCTCGCTCTCTCCCTGGTCATCCTCGTGCAGGTGTGGATGGTGCTGGGCGTCTCGGTCATCATCTTCCTCTCCGGTCTCCAGGCCGTGCCCGAAGAGCTGCACGAGGCCGCGGAGATCGACGGCGCGAGCGCGTGGCAGCGTTTCCGCAGCGTCACTGTGCCGCTTCTCGCTCCGTCCATCACGGCGAACGTGCTCCTCGGCATCGTGAACGCCCTCCAGAGCTACCAGCTCATCTACGTGCTCAGCGGGCCGAACAACCGGTCGACCCAGGTGCTCTCGCTCCTCGTCTACGTGCAGGGCTTCGGCGGAGCGTCCGGCACGACACTGTCCCAGTCCCAGGGCTATGCGGCGGCGGTCTCGATGGTCCAGTTCGTGCTGGTCGCAATCGTCTCCATCATCGCCCTGGCCGTGCTCCGCCGACGGGAGGCCAAGCTGTGAGCACCACCATCACCCCCGCCCCGACGGGCGGCGCGGATGCGCCGTCCACCGAGGGAGACGACCGGAGACGGCGGGAGTCCCCGGCGGCACCGAGCCGACGACGACGCCGCCGTATTCCGATCGGGGCATACATCTGCGCCCTCGTTCTGCTGGTGGTCTTCCTCTTCCCGCTCCTCTATCTGCTGAACACGGCGCTCAAGACGCAGGCCGAGTTCGTCGCAGACCCGGTCGGCCTGGTGCGCGACCCGCAGTGGGGAAACTTCGTGACCGCCTGGAACACAGGCGATTTCGGCGCATACATCCTCAACAGCGTCCTGTACACGGCCGCCGGCTCGGCGATCGGTACCCTCCTCACGCTGGTCCTCTCGTTCCCGGTCGCACGAGGCTACGTGAAGGGCGCCAAGTACTGGTCGGTGATCTTCGTGCTGGTGCTGTTCCTGCCCAACGCGCTCATCACCCAGTTCCAGCTGCTGCTGCGCCTCGGCCTGTACGACACGCAACTCGGCTACATCCTCCTCGTCGGCGTGGGCGTGGGCGTCGGCCCGCTGCTGCTGAGCGGCTTCGTGAAGTCGATCCCGCGGGAGCTCGACGAGGCGGCGGCGATGGACGGCGTCGGCTACTGGCGCTACCTGTTCGGCTTCATCTTCCCGCTCGCGCGCCCCGCCCTCGTCACCGTGTTCATCCTCCAGGCGGTATGGATCTGGAACGAGATCATCCTCGCGACGGTGCTCCTCGCCGACCCGACGAAGTTCCCGGTGACCGTCGGCCTCTACGCCTTCAAAGGCACCTATGGCAACCAGTGGCCGCTGCTGGCGGCCGCCACCTTCATCGTCGCCGCTCCGCTGATCGTCGGCTACATCTTCATTCAGCGCTATCTCGTCAACGGAGTGGTCGGCGCCATCAAGGGCTGACCACCGCTCGCGACCGTCCACCACCATCCGAAGAAGGGTCCTGTGTCCTCCATCTCCTCGCTCTCCACCTCCACCCGCGTGCCGTACGCGCTCGAACGCGTCGGCATCGTGATGGAGCCGGACCCCACTGATCCGCGACAGGTCGAGGGAGTGCTCAATCCCGCGACCGTGCAGAGTCCGGACGGCACTCTCCATCTCTTCCCGCGGCTCGTCGCCGAGCACAACGTCTCGCGGATCGGCCGCGCGCGGGTCGTCTTCGACGGCGGCGTGCCGAGCGGTGTCGTCGACCTGGAGATCGCCCTGGACGCGGACCGCGGCTGGGAGCGCGGCACCGAGCACGGCGGGGTCGAGGATCCGCGCATCACCACCATCCCGGACCTCGGCGTGCACGTGATGAGCTATGTCGCCTTCGGCCCGCTCGGACCGAAGCCGGCTCTGGCGGTCTCGACCGACGGCGAGAGCTGGCGACGTCTCGGGCCCCTCCAGTTCGAGTACGACGACGCGCTCGACACCGACCTGAACCTGTTCCCGAACAAGGACGTCGTGTTCTTCCCCGAGGTCGTCCCCGACCCGCAGGGCGCGCCGAGCTTCGCCCTGCTCCACCGGCCGATGTGGGACTTCGGGTTCGTGCGCTCCAGCGAGCGGCCGCCGCTGCCCACCGGAGTGCCGGACGACCGGGCCAGCATCTGGATCTCCTACGTGCCCGTCGCCGATGCGATGCAGGACCTCTCGGCGCTGGTGCGCCCGCGGGGGCACCGCTTCGTCGCCGGCCCCGAGTTCGCCTGGGAGGCGCTCAAGATCGGCGCGGGCCCCGCGCCGCTGCGCGTGCCGGAAGGGTGGCTGCTGCTCCATCACGGCGTGACCGGCGACGTGGGGGAGAGCGCATTCGTGCCCCACGCCTTCGACGTGAACTACGTCGTCGGGGCGATGCTGCTCGACGCCGACGACCCGTCCCACGTGCTCGCCCGGACGAGCGAACCCCTGCTCACCCCCGAGACGGCGGAGGAGACGGCGGGCACCGTGGCCAACGTCGTCTTCCCCACGGCGATCGAGCGGATCGGCGACGAGCACTTCGTGTTCTACGGCGCCGCCGACACCCGCATCTCCGTCGCCCGCCTCGTGCGGACCGCCGACTGACCGTCGCGGCGCCGGCCCCTCCTCGCGTGTGACCGGCGCCGCATCCTCCCTCCGAACCGCCCCCCGAACAGCTCGACCCGCTCCAGCCGCACCACTCGCTCCACACACCCGAATACGATCCCCCGATCCAGAGGAGTCTGCGCAATGTCGCGTGACCGAGAAGCATCCCCAACCCCAGGGCGCCGCACCATACGCGCCCGCCTCGTCGGGGCGACAGCCGCCGTCGTCGCCCTCGTCCTGGGCCTCGCAGGACTCACGAGCGCGCCGGCGACGGCCGCCGACCTGAACTCCGACGTCGCCACCATCGTGTCCCGGCTGCAGGACTACTACCTGAGCCAGGGCGACGAAGTGCAGATCGCCAACGGCATCTACCTCGCACAGACGTCCAACGCGCTGGACTACGTGAAGTCGCAGAACGCGGACGGCTCGTGGTCCGATGTCGATTACACCGACCGCACGAGCTCGGCCAACGGCAAGACGTGGGACGCCTACAAGGCGCTCTACCGCATGGTCGCGATCGCGCAGGCCTACCAGGACAAGACGGCGAAGGGCTTCCACGACGCGAGCCTGCTCGCCGCCGAGGAGCGCGCGCTCGCCTACTGGGACAAGGCCGACCCGGGCAACACCAACTGGTGGGAGACCGAGATCGGCGAGTCCATCGCGATGGGCCGCATCTCGATCTTCCTCGGCGACGTGCTGAGCGCAGACGGGCTCGCCCTCACCATCAAGCACAATCAGGGCAAGCTCGACCCGGCCGGCGCGAACGGCGCCTGGCGCACGTCCGACTACCTCTACAAGGCGCTCGCCACCCGCAACGCCGACCAGATCACCGCGGGCTTCGCCACGATGGTGAAGACCGTCGCCGTCGACAACTCCGGCACGGTGCAGGAGGCGGTCCAGCCGGACGCCACGTTCTGGGCTCACGGTGCGCAGCTCTACAGCGAGGGCTACGGCATGGCCCTGTTCACCCAGGTCGCGATGTGGGCCGACTCGGCGCGGGGCACCAGTCTCGCCTTCACCCGCGACCAGCTCGACACCATCGCCTTCTACATCATCGACGGGACCCGCTGGATGATCCGCGGCGAGATCGGGATGCTCTACCTGCTCTACCGGCCGGCCACCACGGTCGACGGCGTCACCAGCTACGCCGCGGTGTTCCTCGACCCTCTCGACCGGATGGCGCGCACCGACGCGCTCTACGCGAGCGACTACCGCGAGCTGGCCGACAGCATCCGCGGCAAGACCGCGGGCAACGGCCAGACCGGCAACACCTACTTCTGGCGCTCCGAGTTCTCGTCGCACCAGCGCGCGGGCTTCGGCATCTTCACCGCCCTCAACTCCAGCCGCACGGTCGGCAGCGAGTACCGCTCCACGCTCCGGAAGGACGTCGGTAACGAGGTCGTCTGGAGCAAGGCGGGCGCGACGGCGATCCAGGTGACGAACAAGGAGTACACGGCGCTCGGCCCCGCCTTCGACTGGTACCACTACCCCGGCACCACCGTCCCGTACGTCAAGGAGACCACCCTCGGCACCGACGGACGCTCGACCAACGGCGGCAGCTTCACGGGCGGCGTCTCGGACGGGAACTACGGCGTCAGCGTCGAGAGCCTGGACCGCGCGAGCACGCAGGCGCAGAAGAGCTACTTCTACCTCGACGACGGGATGGTCGCACTCGGCGCGGGCATCACCTCCACCAACGCGGCCGCCGTGCACACGACGGTCAACCAGGTCGACGCGAAGCCGAACGCCTCGGTCGACGGAACCGCGGTCGCCGCCGGAACCGACGGGAAGGTCGTCAGCGACCCGTCCTGGGCCTACAACGACAAGGTCGGCTACGTCTTCCCGTCGAGCGACCCGGTCGTGGTCTCCGACAAGACCCAGACGGGCAGCTACTACGGTGACCAGCCGCAGAGCCACGACGCGTTCACCCTCTACTTCGACCACGGGGTGAAGCCGACCGGGGCCGGCTACGAGTACATCGTCCTGCCCGGCGCCACGCCCGCGCAGACCGCCGCCTACGCCGCGAACCCCGCTGTCAGCATCCTGCGCAACGACAGCGCCGTGCAGGCGGTGCACGACCCCCGCGTCAAGCGGACGATGGCGACGTTCTACCAGGCGGGCTCCCTCGACCTCGGCGACGGCCGCACGCTGACCGTCAGCCAGCCGGCGATCGTGCTGCTCGACGAGTCCGGCCCGACGCCGGTCGTCAGCCTGTCGAACCCGGGACAGCCCGGGCTCCTGGTCAACGTCGGACTCAGCGGCGCGGGAGCGGCCATGCACGGCACCTTCGTGCTCGGCTCGGGCGCCGCGCTGGGCAAGACGGTGTCCGCACCCTTGGCGGCGGACGAGTCGGACGGCTCGCCGTACACCGCCTCCGCTTCCGCGTCCGGGCACGGCCCCGCGCTCGCCGGCGACGGCGACCAGGGCACCTACTGGCAGTCGGCCGGGGACAGCCCCTGGCTGCGGCAGCAGCTCGCCGCCGGGTCGTTCGCGACCAG
Organism: Leifsonia sp. ZF2019; assembly: GCF_019924635.1. Classification (NCBI taxonomy): domain Bacteria; kingdom Bacillati; phylum Actinomycetota; class Actinomycetes; order Micrococcales; family Microbacteriaceae; genus Leifsonia; species Leifsonia sp. ZF2019. Next base: position 3,909,752 of record NZ_CP065037.1, on the reverse strand, counting down.
CGTCGACATCGACTGGGGCACGGACTACGCCACCCGGTTCCTCGTCCAGACCTCCACCGACGGCACCAACTGGACCGACCAGAAGCTCGTGCAGAAGGGGACCGGCGGGCACCAGCACGTCGACTTCCCGGCGACCGCGGCGAACTTCGTGCGCGTCCTGCTGCTGGACAGCAGCGGGTCGGGGGGATTCGCGGTGCGGGAGCTCAAGGCGAGCGCCAGCGTGAACCTCGCGCTCGGGGCGCCGACCACGGCGTCCGACGGCACCAACCCGGGCAGCGCCACCGACGGCAACATGACCACCCGCTGGATCGCCGATCGCACCGGATCGCCCGACACCTCGTGGCTGCAGGTCGATCTCGGCAGCGTGCGCACGATCGGTGCGGTGCGGATGTTCTGGGAGTCGTCGTACGCGAGCCAGTACAAGATCCAGGTGTCCGATGACGGCAAGACGTGGACCGACGCGTACGTCACCCCGACCGCGGGAAGCGACGGCGCCACGGATCTCGTGGCCGTGTCGGCGACCGGCCGCTACGTGCGGATGCAGACGGTGAAGCGTGCGCTCACCTCGTACGGCGTCTCTCTGTTCGAGTTCGAGGTGTTCGGCGACTCCTCCCTGCTGTCGGCGCCGACCGCGGGCGGGCGGGTGAACCTGGCCAAGGGGCAGCCGACCACCGCGGACAGCGTGTACAACAACCTGGCCAACATCACCGCCCCGATGGCGACCGACGGATCGAAGACCACCAAGTGGTCCTCCGCGCGGCCGACCGGCGCCGCGCCGTACACCAACCAGAACTGGCTCCAGGTCGACCTCGGCTCCGTCCGCGGCGTGTCGCAGGCAGTGGTGGAGTGGGAGTCCAGCAACTCCACCGACTACCGCCTCGAGGGCTCGGTCAACGGCACCGACTGGACGCAGCTCGCGCACGTGCAGAACACCGCCACGGGAGACCACCGCCGCGACACCACCGATTTCCCGACCGCGGAGATCCGTTACATCCGGGTGATCGGCGCTCCCGCGACGAAGTACGGGCTCAACATCTGGGAGTTCGAGGTCTACGGCGGGTACGCCCTGTCGTGCGCAGCGCCGGTCACGGCCGATCGCGACAGCACAGCGACCATCGCCGCCACCATCAATCCGGTCGACGGCAGCGACTCCTTCACCGCACATGTGCTCGACAGCAGTGTGGCGACCCTCTCAGGGCAGCCCCGTATCGGCGCCGACGGACGGATCGAGTTCGATGTGAAGACGCACGGGGGCGGTACGACCGCCGTGCTCGTCGGGCACGCCAACGGGGACGAGTCCGCGTGGTGCAGCCTGTCGGTCGCCGTCGACACGAGCGTGCTCCAGCAGCTGGTCGATCAGGCCAACGGGCTCGACAGCACGCGGTACACGGCCGCCAGCTGGGCGCCCCTCCTCCCCGCGCTCGAGGCGGCGAAGACGGCCCTGAAGACAGCCGGCCTCACTCAGGCGACGATCGACGCGCGCGCCGCGGACCTCCGTGCAGCCATCGACGGGCTCGCGGAGCCGGCCGACCCGACGGTCGCGCTCACCGGAGACCCGGTCGCCGGTGGTCGCGTCGACCTCACCGGCGCCGGGTTCGGCGCGGGGGCCGCGCTCACGATCGAGCTGCACTCCGCGCCGGTCGAGCTGGGCACTGTCGCGGCGGACGAGTCCGGCGCGTTCACGACGACCGTGGCCATCCCCGCCGACACGGCCCCCGGCCGCCACACGATCGCGGTGCTGCAGGACGGCACCGTCAGAGCCTCCCTCGAGGTCGAGATCCGCGCCGCGGATCCGTCCGGCAGCGGGGGAGGGGGAGACACCTCCGGCTCCGGGTCGGGCTCGGGCACCGGGCCGGGAGCGCCGTCGGCGACGCAGGACGAGGACGACCTGGCGAAGACGGGCGGTGACTCCACCGCGCTCTGGCTGGGCGGGGGGATCGCCGTGCTGCTCCTCGCCGCAGGTGCGGTCTTCGTGAGCCGTCGTCGCCGCACGGAGGGGTGACGGTGCGGGCCCGGCCGATCGTGGCCGGGCCCGCATCCCTCGACCCACCGCCCTGAAAGGAATCGCTGTGACCCGTGTCGATGAGCGTTCGAGAGCGCCCTTCCCGTTCCTCAGGCGAGTGCTGACGGGCGGTGTCGCAGCCGCACTCGCCCTCGGGCTCGTCACGGGGAACGCCGGCCAGCCGGCGCAGGCCGCCGACGCCGCGCCGGCCTTCGGCGCGCCGGACTCCACCGCGGCGGACTACTACGGCGCCCTCCTGCGGCACACGCAGTGGGTGAACACCGTGTGGGACGCCTCCATCGGCGCGTACAAGCTCGCCGACTTCGACTTCGCCGTCGTCCTCGGTAACGCCGTCCTCGTGACACAGGGCGACTACGACGCCCAGCTCGCCGGGATCTCCGAGGAGGACCTGCGGCAGAAGACGGTCGCGACGATCAGGTACTACGCGGCCTCCAACCGGTTCGTCGATCCGAAGGGGACGTGGGGCAAGCGGCTGTTCTGGGACTCGACCTTCCAGTCGTACTTCCTCGACGCGGGGCGGCTGATGTGGGATCAGCTGGACAGCACGACCCAGGCGAACCTGAAGACGATCGCGGCCGGGCAGTCGACCTACACGGCAGACCTCGACTACGGGCGCGACCCGATGTCGGGCTCGTGGACGGCGGAGTGGCCGAACGGGCGGCACGAGGACGACACCGCGCTGGAGGAGTCCGGCGTGTACACGCAGGCGCTGGCGCCGGGCCTCGCCTGGGCGCCCGACTCCCCCGATGCCGGCCGGTGGGCGGAGCAGTTCGACGACTGGGCGCGCAACGCGGCCGGCCAGCCCGTCGCGGACGCGAACAATCCGGCCGTGGTGGGCGGAAAGCCGATCTCGTCGAACACGATGGACAACATCTACGACACCTATGTCGTGGACAACCACAACACGGTCGAGCCGCACTACCAGTCCGACATCTGGCGCTCGGGCGGCCGCAACTCCATCCAGTTCATCCTGAACGGACAGCCGATCCCGGAGATCCTGCTCCAGCAGCCGAACTCGGCGGAGCTGTGGAACTCGCTGAAGCTGTTCCTCTCCGGTCAGGGCGAGCCGTTCCAGCCGATGAAGGACGATCGCGAGTTCCTCTACGGACGCGACATCATTCCACTCGCGTTCCTGGGTCAGGTGCTCCGCGACCCCGACGCGGCACGAGCCGAGGCCGACATCGCCGGTTCCCTCGCCGCCTATCAGGGCTACGCGCCGGTCAACCGGCTGGCGAAGTTCTCGGGCGAGCCGAAGTACGAGCCGGAGGCGCGCGCCGAGATCGCGATCTCGTATCTTCTGCATGTCCATGCGGCGGAGTCGGCGGGCGGTGTCGTCGCACCCACACCCGAGGACCAGTTCTTCCAGCGGCTCTCGGGCGTCCGCGACTACGGCGCGCGCGCCGGGCTGACGGTTCAGCAGGCCTCCGCGGCCTGGGCGGCGGCGTCCAGCCGGGCGGGGTACGTGAAGTTTCCCTGGGTGCCGGGCCACGACGACTGGCTCTTCGACGTCTCCGGCGCGACCCCGTTCCTCTACCCGACCCCGTCGGCGGCGGTCGGCACACGCAACGTCTCCGTGTACACGGCGCCGCGTGACGGTTTCGACGGCACGGCCTCGCTCTACCAGCTGGGCGGCGGCTACGCGGGCCAGGTGACGCTGCCGGACGGCTCGGCCGTCTACGCCTCCACGGGCGCTGGCCCGGACGACGGAAGCGTCCGGGTGCGCAACCTCGACATGTCCGGTTACGACGGTCTCGACGGATCGCGGACGTACTCGTCCGCAGAAGGCGACACGACCGCGACCCTTCCGGAGACGCATGTCGTCGACCCGGCCGATGCCAAGGCGGCCCGCGTCGATGACCTGGCCTTCGAGCCGGTCGGCGCGCGCTACGTCCGGATACAGGGTCAGCAGGGCGACCCGACCTACGGCTACTCGCTCTATTCGCTCCACGTCTACGGCGACGGCTCCGCGACGGCGAAGGACCTGGCAGCAGGGAAGACCGCGACCGCGTCCAGCGAGGACGCGAAGAACGCTCATCTCGCCGCGCACGCCGTCGATGCGAGCGCCTCCACCCGGTGGCGGTGTCGGTGGCCGACCGCACCCGGGCGGACTCCTGGATCCAGGTCGACCTCGGGTCGTCGCAGACGGTCTCGAACGTGCGTCTTGCGTGGGAGTCCAGCGCGGGCGCCCGCTACACGGTGCAGACCTCCGAGGATGGGACCAATTGGACGACCCGGTCGGCGTACGGTGGAGCGCCCGCCGACGTCAACGTGTCGCGGCTCGACACTGTGGACCTGACCCCGGCCGGCGCAGCCGAGCCGGCGCCCGTGACCACACGGTTCGTGCGGATGCAGGGCGAGCAGGGGGACCCGGCCTACGGGTACTCGCTGTACCACCTGCGCGCACTGACGCCGACGGGCGTCGACGCCGCAGCCGGTCGGCCGGCCAGCGCGTCGAGCGCCGACGGTTCGTATCCGGCGAGCGCCGTCACGGACGGCACAGCGACGACCCGGTGGGCCGTGTCGAAGGCCGATCGGACCAGGGCGGATTCCTGGGTGCAGGTCGATCTCGGCGCTCCGACCGCGATCTCGCAGGTGCAGCTCGGCTGGGAGAGCGCGGCAGGCCGTCAGTATCGCGTCCAGACGTCCCTCGACGGCGTGACCTGGCAGGATGCGGCGGCGTTCCGTTACACCGGCGACCAGATCCTCTCCAGCTCGGGAGATTGGCTCGATGTCGAGGGGAAGGCCGGCTTCGTCGTCCGGGGCTCCACGGCTCCGATCACGGTCTCGCGTGAGGGCGATGCGACCAACGTCGTCCGGCTCGCGGATGGCACGGCGGGGGCGCGCCTGATCGAGATGCTCCCGGCGGACGCCGCGGTCACCCGGGCGAGGGCCGCCGCCGCGGAACCGACCACCGACGCCCCGGGCGTCCTCGTGAGCTCGCTCGGCGGGTACCTGACCGCGTTCAACCTCACCGGTGCGGACGTGAAGACCACGGTCGTCGTCCCGTACACCGGGGCGGCCGTCCCGCTGTATGCCGGGACGCAGCAGCTCGGTGCGCAGGCGTCGACGCTCGCGATCACCCTCCCGGCGGCGACGGCGGTCGTGCTCGCTCCCCGTGCGACGGTCCCGACGGCTTCGGCCGCGACGGGAACTCTCACCGCGACGCTCCCGGACGCTCGCACCGTGGAGCTGACCGGGTCGCCGGCGACCGTGGACGTGACGAACGTCGAGACCGGTGAGACGCGGGCGGCCACGATCGCTGCGCCCGCCGTGCCGACGGCGGCTGCAGGGCTCGCCTCCACGGCGACGCCTGCCGCTGCCGGCCCGGCCCCGAACGTCGTCGTGTTCGCGTCGGCGACCGCCTACCCCGTCGCCGACCTGGCGCTCAGCACCTTCACCTACCCCGCGTCCGTGCTCCCGGCCGGGATGACATCGCCCGGCCTCGCCGTCGATGGCGACGCGACCACCGCGTGGGTGCCGGGACCCGGCGGACGGATGGTCACCGACCTCGGGTCCGTTCGCGCGATCGGGTTCGTCGCGACCGCGTGGGACGGCGCCGCCGTGCCCGACGCGCAGGTGGCCGTGAGCGACGACGGGATCACTTTCACCCCCGTCGGCACGATCGCCGGCGGCACGCGGACGGGGTCGCTGGAGGTCGCCGGGAACGCCCGCTACGTGGCGCTCACCACGCGGTGGCGGACAGGCGAAGCCGGCCTCACCGCCCTGCGCGTGCTGCCTCCGGGCGTGGCGGTCGACCAGCCGGGCGACGGCACCGGCCCGGGCGGCGATCCCGGCGAGGGGACCGGCCCCGGCGGCTCGACTCCGGGCAGTTCGACACCGGGCGGCACCGGCCACGGTTCCGACTCCGCCGGCCGGCACGACCCGGACGCGCTCTCCGCGACGGGCCTCAGCGTGGCCGCCGGCGCACTGCTCGCGGCGCTGCTCCTCGGCGCCGGCGCGGTGCTCCTCGTCCGGCGACGCAAGCGCACCGGCCGGGTGCACTGACGCCGTCGGCCCGCACGCGACCTATTCCGCCGGGGAGGCGTCGCCTTCCCGCACGTACGACGCGAGCGCCGGTCCCGGCTGAAGCACCCCGTTCACGATCGCCTGGATCGCGAACTCGCTCGCGCCGGCCAGGTCGATGGCGCCGGGCTGCAGCAGCCATTGCAGCTGCAGGCCGTCCATGACCGCGAGGATGGACGCCGCCGCCTTGTCGATCGCGTGGGGGTCGGTCACACCCTCTTGCGCGCAGAGCTCCCGGAAGGCGTCGTCGATCTCGCTGCGGAGGGTGCGGTAGCGGTCCTCGAAGTAGGTCTTGGCCGGGTGGTCATCGGTGACGGACTCGGCGGAGAGCACGGTGTAGACCTGCACGATGCCCGGGCGCTCGGCGTTGCGGAGGGCCGTGCCGACCAGGTGCATGAAGAGCGCGGGACCGCCGGGGATGTGGCGGTCGGCGAGGTGGGCGACGTCGTCCTGGTCGCGGAACTCGATGACCTCGAGGAGCAGGTTCTGCTTGGAGCCGAAGTGGTGCAGCACGCCCGCGTGCGTGATGCCGACCTGCTCGGCGATGTCGGCGAGGGTGCCGTTGGTGGAGCCCTTGGTGCCGAAGACCTCGACGGCGGCGCGCAGGATGTCCTTGCGTTTGCGCTCTGTCTGGGGCCGCGGATTGACCGTACCGCCGGTGGTCGCCATCCCGCATCGTCCTTCGCTCGTGGTTGCGTGGCAGCCTACCACCCAGTAGCCTCACGCTAACTTGCTTTCTGACCAGTAAGCAAGTTATGGTCACCGAATCACCTGCACCACGAGGCACAACGTCTGTGCCGTCACGAAGGAGAAGCAATGAGGCTTAAGAAGCTCGTGATCGCGGGATCCGCGATCCTCGCCATCGGCGCCCTGGCGCTGACCGGATGCTCGGGCTCCGGCTCGAACGCGTCCAGCGGATCGGGCGGCTCGCTCACGGTCGCCAAGCCGGACGGCGCCGCCGTCCTCGCGACCGAGATCAACAACCCGTTCATCGCCACGGGATCCGGCCAGTCGCTCGGCTACAACCGGATGATCTTCGAGCCGCTCGCCCTGGTCAACCCGGTCGGCAAGAACGAGACCACCCCGTGGCTCGCCTCGAAGGTCGAGTGGAACTCCGACTACACGCAGCTCACGGTGACGCCCCGTGAGGGCGTCAAGTGGAGCGATGGCAAGCCCTTCACGGCCGACGACATCGTCTACACCTTCAACCTCATCAAGAGCACGCCCGCTCTCGACCTCGCGGGTCTGAAGCTCGCGGACGTCAAGAAGGACGGGGACAACGTCGTCCTCAGCTTCACCGAGTCGAAGTTCGTCAAGCAGGGTGACGTGCTCCAGACGGCCATCGTGCCCGAGCACATCTGGAAGAGCATCTCCGACCCGACCAAGGACGCGGTCAAGGATGCGGTCGGCACCGGCCCGTACACGATCAAGACCTTCTCGTCGCAGGGCGTCGTGCTCAAGGCCCGCACCGACTACTGGGGCGGCAAGGTCCCGGTGGGCGAGCTGAAGTACCTCGAGTACAACGACAACACCGGCCTCCTCCGCGGTCTGCAGAACGGCGAGACCGACTGGGCGCAGATCTTCATCACCGACTACCAGAAGAACTACGTCGACAAGGACCCGAAGCACAACGTGTTCTGGGGCGCGAACGTGCTGAGCCCCGACATGATCGTGGTCAACACCACCAAGGCGCCGTTCGACAACGTGGCGTTCCGCAAGGCCGTCAACATGGTCGTCGACCGCAAGGCGCACGCCGAGAAGGCCCGCAGCAACGCCGGACCCGAGCTGAAGAACGTGACGGGTATCCCGCAGCCGACCGGTGACCAGTACATCGCCCCCGAGTACAAGGACACCGAGTTCACGGTCGACGTCGACGGCGCCAAGAAGGTCCTCACCGACGCCGGCTACACCTGGAAGGACGGGGCGCTGATCGACCCGTCCGGCAACCCGGTCTCCTTCACCCTGCAGGACCCGCAGGGCTGGAACGACTACGTCACCGGCATCCAGCTGGTCGCCACGCAGGTCAAGTCCACGCTCGGCGCCGACGCCAAGGTCGCGACCCCGGACGCGGACACCTGGACCACCAACATCGCCACCGGCAACTTCGACGCCGCCCTGCACTGGTCCGGCTCCGGCTCGAACCCGTGGCACATCTACGACGACGTCATGAACGGGGCGTACCTCGACCAGGCCGCCGACGGCAAGGTCGCGGACAACTTCGGACGCTACAACAACCCGGAGGCGAACGCGCTCCTCAAGCAGTACGCGCAGGCCTCCGACGACGCGACCCGCACCGCGGCCCTCAACCAGATCCAGAAGATCTTCGTGGAGGATGTGCCGGCCATCGCGATCGGCACGCACCCGCAGCTCGCCGAGTACAACACCCGCAAGTACGTCGGGTGGCCGAGCGAGAGCGACCAGTACGCGACCGCCGACCCGACGCAGCCCTCGGCTGTGCAGGTGATCATGAAGCTGAAGCCCGCGAGCAAGTAATCCCCCAGCGCCCGGGGCGGGATCGTCCCCGATCCCGCCCCGGGCGCTTCGCGGTCAGCACGAAAGCGATGTACTCATGACAGACACCCTTCTCTCTGTGCGCGACTTCTCGGTCGTGTACGACGTGGATCCGCCGGTCCGGGCGGTGAAGAACGTCACCCTCGACATCAAGCGCGGCGAGATCGTCGGCCTCGCCGGCGAGAGCGGCTGCGGCAAGACGACCCTCGCCTATGGCGTGCAGCGCCTCCTGCGCCCGCCGGCCGTCATCGCCGGCGGCAGCGTCGTCTTCCACGACAAGGACGGCGCGGACGTCGACATCAACTCCCTCGACGTGGAGCAGATGCGCCGGTTCCGCTGGGACAAGATCTCGATGGTCTTCCAGGGGGCGATGAACGCCCTCAACCCGGTCGCGACCATCGGCGCGCAGCTGGAGGACGTGTTCGAAGTCCACCGGCCCGACATGAACCGCGTCGAGCGCCGCAGAGCCGTCGTCGAACTGCTCGAGATCGTGAAGGTGGGCGGCCAGCGCCGCCGCTCCTACCCCCACGAGCTCTCCGGCGGCATGCGCCAGCGCGTCATGATCGCCATGGCGCTCGCGCTCCGCCCGCAGCTGATGGTGATGGACGAGCCCACCACCGCGCTGGACGTGCTCGTGCAGCGCGAGATCCTGCGGCAGATCTCCCAGCTCCGTCACGAGTTCGGCTTCTCGGTCGTCTTCATCACCCACGACCTCCCCCTGCTGCTGGAGATCAGCGACCGGATCGCGATCATGCGCGAGGGCGAGATCGTCGAGCTCGACACCGCCGAGCGCATCTGGAACGACCCCGCCCACGAGTACACGCGCAAGCTCCTGGCCTCCTTCCCGCGGCTCACCGGAGAGAGAGGGGTGGTCGCGCGATGACGACCCTCGAGTTCACCAACGTCACCAAGATCTACAACGTCCGCGGCTCCGGACAGCTGAAGGCCCTCGACGACGTCAGCTTCACGCTCTCGTCGCACCAGACGATCGGCCTGGTCGGCCAGTCGGGAAGCGGCAAGTCGACGATCGCGAAGATCCTGACGCAGCTGGAGACCCCGACCAGCGGCCAGGTGCTGCTCGACGGGAAGCCGATCCCGCGCTCGGGCAAGCGGCTGAGGAAGTACCGCCAGCAGCTGCGCATGGTGTTCCAGGACCCGTTCGCCTCGCTGAACCCGTCGCACTCGATCCGCCACCACATCGAGCGCCCGCTGCGCCTCGACAACGTCGTCCCCAAGCGCGAGGTCGACGACGAGGTGCGCCGCCTCCTGGAGCGCGTGCGCCTGGACGCCGACGCCGTGATCGACCGCCGTCCGCACGAGCTCTCCGGGGGCCAGCGTCAGCGCGTGGCGATCGCCCGCGCCCTGGCCTCGCGCCCCGCCCTGCTGGTGGCCGACGAACCCGTCTCGATGCTGGACGTCTCCATCCGCCTCGGTGTGCTCAACCTGCTCGCGGACCTGCAGCGGGAGGAGGGGCTCGGCGTCCTCTACATCACGCACGACCTGGCGACGGCCCGGCACTTCAGCGACGAGATCATGGTGCTCAACCAGGGCAGAGTCGTCGAGCGCGGCACCGCCGACGACGTCATCCTGCGCCCGCAGGACCCGTATACGCGCGAGCTGCGCGCCGCGTCGCCCGACCCCGAGAAGCACTTCCGGGAGCTGGCGGCCCAGACCCCGTCGGCAGCACCGTCGTCGGCGGCGGCTCGGACTCCTCTGACCACACAGACCTCGGGAGGTGCGCAGTGAGCGCCGAATCGCAGACCTCGGTCGACCCGACGCTCGTCGGCACGACCGCCGCCGGTACCGAGCGCCGCCGCTCGCGCATCCCGTGGCGCTTCATCGGCGGCCGCGTGGCCTTCTACGCGTTCACCCTGTGGGCGGCGATCACCGTCAACTTCTTCATCCCCCGTCTGATGAAGGGCGACGCGGTCGACTCGTTCATGGCGCGCAGCCAGGGCCAGCTGACCCCGGACGCCGAGAAAGCCCTCCGGGCGCTGTTCGGCCTCGACAAGTCCGTGCCGCTCTGGGACCAGTACGTCAACTACTGGAACATGCTGCTGCACGGCAACCTGGGCGTCTCGATCTCCACCGGCATGGCCCCGGTCGGCGACGCGATCGCCTCGGCGCTGCCGTGGACCCTCGGCCTCGTCGGCGTCGCCACGATCATCTCGTTCGTGATCGGAACCGGCCTGGGTGCGGTCATCGGCTGGAAGCGCGGCAGCGGCCTCGACGCGTTCGTGCCGGTCACGACCTTCCTCGGCACCATCCCCTACTTCTGGCTCGGACTCATCTTCATCGCGATCTTCTCGACCACACTCGGCTGGTTCCCGGCCGGGCACGCGTACGAGGTCGGCGTCGAACCGGGCTGGAACGGCGAGTTCATCTCCCAAGTCGTCTCCCACGCCGTACTCCCGGTGGTCACCATCGTGGTCGTCTCGCTCGGCGGCTGGGTGCTCGGGATGCGCAACATGATGCTGACCGTGCTCGACGAGGACTACATCACCGTCGCGCAGGCGAAGGGCATGCCGAACCGGCGCGTGCTGTGGCGCTACGCCGCCCGCAACGCGGTGCTCCCGCAGATCCAGAGCTTCGCGCTCGCCCTCGGCTTCATCGTCGGCGGCACGCTCGTCATGGAGATGGTGTTCTCCTACCCCGGCATCGGCCTGCTGCTGCTCAACGCGACCAACGCGAAGGACTACGCCCTGATGCAGGGCATCTTCCTCGTCCTCGTGCTGGCCGTGCTGGTCGCGAACATCATCGCCGACATCGCCTACGCCATCCTCGACCCGCGCACCCGTCAGACGGAGGCCTGATCATGACCATCCCCGCAGAGAGCACGTTCCCCACCGAGAACGCACCGGCGCCCGACCAGCCGATCGGCGTGGGGGCACCGGAGACGGCGGCCTTCCTGGCCGGGCGTCCGCAGGGGCCGGCGCCGCGCAAGACATTCTGGTCGCAGCTGAAGGTGTCGCTCGCGATGTTCAGCAACCCGAAGTCGGCCACCGGCCTGATCATCCTCGGGGTGTTCATCCTCGTCGCGATCTTCGCTCCCCTGATCGCCCCGTACGACCCGCAGGCGCAGAACCTCGACGAGACCCTCCAGCCGCCGTCGTTCCAGCACCTGCTCGGCACGACGCACATCGGCCAGGACGTCTTCAGCCAGATCGTCTACGGCACGCGCGGCGTGCTCATCGTCGGATTCCTCGCGACGATCATGGCGACCATCGTCGCGATCGCCGTCGGTGTGACCGCCGGCTACCTGCGCGGCTGGAAGAGCGAGTCCCTGTCGGCACTGTCCAACGTGTTCCTCGTCATCCCCGGCCTGCCGCTGATGATCATCATCGCGTCGCAGTTCCAGGACCCGCCGTTGATCGTCATCGCCGCCGTGCTCGGCCTGACGGGATGGGCGTGGGGAGCCCGCGTGCTGCGCGCGCAGACCATGTCGCTGCGCAACCGCGACTTCATCCAGGCGGCGCGCGCCAACGGCGAGCCGCTGCACCGCATCATCCTGGTCGAGATGCTGCCGAACCTGATGGCGCTCATCGCCTCCAGCTTCGTCGGCACGATGACGGCCGCCGTCCTGGGGCTCACCACCCTGGCGTTCATCGGGGTCATCCCGGTGTCGAACCTCAACTGGGGCACCGTGCTGTTCTGGGCGCAGCAGAACAACGCGTTCCCGGACTACTGGTGGTGGTACGTCCCCGCCGGTCTGTGCATCGCGCTGCTCGGCGTCGCGCTCGCGCTCGTCAACTTCGGCATCGACGAGTACGTCAACCCCCGCCTGCGTTCGGCGGGAGAGCGAGCCCGCGCGCTGAAGAAGAAGGGCCTCAACATCAACGCGACCGTCACCCAGGTGCGGACGGGTGCCGACGCACCCGACGCCCCGGCGAACCCCTCGTCGTCCTCCGCTCGCTCCTCGACGGAAGGCGTCACCGAATGACGTCGACCCTTCCCGAGACCGCATCTCCCACGCTCCCGTACCAGGACCCGTCGCTGACGACGGCCGAGCGGGTCGACGACCTGCTCGGCCGCATGACGGTGGAGGAGAAGGTCGGGCAGATGCTGCAGCTGGACGCGCGCGACGACCTGCGCGACCACGTGCTGCGCCGCCACGTCGGCTCGATCCTGCACACCTCCCCGGAGCGCATCCTCGAGGCGAACCGGCTCACAGCCGAGACCCGCCTGCGCATCCCGCTGCTCGTCGGTGAGGACTGCATCCACGGCCACTCGTTCTGGCCCGGCGCGACGATCTACCCCACCCAGCTCGGCATGGCCGCGTCGTGGGACGCGGAGCTGATCGAGCGCGTCGCCCGGGCGACGGCCGAAGAGGTCGCGGTGACCGGCGTGCACTGGACCTTCTCTCCCGTGCTGTGCATCGCCCGCGACCTCCGCTGGGGGCGCATCAGCGAGACGTTCGGCGAAGATCCGTACCTGATCGGCGAGCTCGCGAGCGCGATGGTCCGCGGCTACCAGGGCGACGGGCTCGAGGACCCGACCGCGATCCTCGCGACCGCGAAGCATTTCGCCGGCTACTCCGAGACGCAGGGCGGCCGGGACGCGAGCGAGGCCGACATCTCGCGGCGCAAGCTGCGCAGCTGGTTCCTGCCGCCGTTCGAGCGTGTGGCCCGTGAGGGCTGCCGCACGTTCATGCTCGGCTACCAGAGCACCGACGGCGTTCCGATCACCGTGAACGACTGGCTGCTCAGCGAGGTGCTGCGCGGCGAGTGGGGCTACACCGGCACCCTCATCACCGACTGGGACAACGTGGGCCGCATGGTCTGGGAGCAGAAGGTGCAGCCCGACTACGCGCACGCCGCCGCGGCCGCGGTGAAGGCCGGCAACGACATGGTGATGACGACTCCTCTCTTCTATGAAGGGGCGCTGGAGGCCGTCGCACAGGGGCTTCTGGACGAGGACGCGTTCGACGCGGCCGTCGGGCGCATCCTGGCCCTGAAGTTCGACCTCGGCCTGTTCGAGGACCCGCGCCTGCCCGCCCCCGACCTCGACACGGTGGTCGGGAGCGCCGCGCACGCGGACCTGAACCTCGAGATCGCCCGGCGCTCGCTCGTCCTGCTGGAGAACGACGGCACCCTGCCGATCGCGGCGGACTCCTCCGCGCCGGTGCGCGTCGCCGTCGTCGGCCCGCTCGCCGACGACGCGCAGACCCAGCTCGGCGACTGGGCCGGCGGCTCGGGCCAGGCCGGCTGGCTCGACGGCCAGCCGCGTGAGATGATCACGACCGTGCTCGACGGCCTCCGCGCCATCGACGGCCTCAGCGTGCGCCACGCCCGCGGCGCCGACATCCTGACGCTGGAGGACGACCCCGCCGGCCGCACGTTCCCGGACGGCCAGCCGCGGCCTCCGGTGGTCGTGCCCAGCGCACCCGACCGGCAGCTGCTCGACGAGGCCGTGGCCGCCGCCGAGCAGTCGGACGTCGTGGTCGCCGTTGTCGGCGACCGCATCGAGCTCATCGGCGAGGGCCGCTCCACCGCGACGCTGGAGTTGATCGGCGGCCAGAACGCCCTGCTCGACGCACTGATCGCGACGGGGAAGCCCGTCGTCGTGATCCTGCTCGCCTCGAAGCCGCTCGTGCTGCCCGCCTCCGTCGCACGGGCCGCAGCCGTGGTCTGGGCCGCGAACCCGGGCATGCAGGGGGGACGGGCGCTGGCCGAGCTGCTCACCGGCCGCATCGAGCCGTCGGGCCGCCTGCCGATCTCGTTCGCGCGCCACGTCGGCCAGCAGCCGACGTACTACAACCAGATCCGCGGCCAGCACGGCGACCGCTACGCCGACCTCACCCAGGCGCCGGCGTGGGCGTTCGGCCAGGGGCGCTCGTACACGACGGTCGAGTACACCGAGCTCGCCCTCGAGCGCACCGACGTCGGGGCCGGCGACGACATCGTGGCGGAGGTCACCGTGAGCAACACCGGCGACCGCCCGGTGCGCGAGACGGTGCAGGTGTACGTGCGCGACGCGGTCACCAGCGTGAGCTGGGCCGACAGGGAGCTGAAGGCGCACCGGCAGGTCGACCTCGCCCCGGGCGAGTCGGCGCGCGTGAGGCTGATCCTCCCGGTCGCGGAGTGCTCCATCGTGGACGCGGCCGGTGACCGCGGGGTGGAGCCGGGTGCGTTCGAACTGCTCGTCGGCTCGTCCTCCCGCGAGATCGACCTCCTGGCCGCGCCGTTCGAGGTGCACTGACCCCGTCGGCGGCGGGGCGCGGGACGCTGTCCGACCCCGTGCCTCCGCCGACCGGCACCCGATAGGCTGTCCCCGTGCTTCTCTCCGATCGCGACATCAAGGCCGAGCTCGGCGCCGGACGGATCGCCCTGGAGCCGTTCGACTCCCAGATGATCCAGCCGTCGAGCATCGACGTGCGGCTGGACCGGTTCTTCCGGTTGTTCGACAACCACAAGTATCCGTTCATCGACCCGTCGGAGGACCAGCCCGAACTGACCCGGTTCGTCGAGGTGGAGGCGGACCAGCCGTTCATCCTGCACCCGGGCGAGTTCGTGCTCGGCTCGACCTACGAGCTGGTGTCCCTGCCGGACGACGTCGCCGCGCGGCTGGAGGGCAAGAGCTCCCTCGGGCGCCTCGGGCTGCTGACGCACTCGACCGCCGGATTCATCGACCCCGGTTTCTCCGGGCACGTGACGCTCGAGCTCAGCAACGTCGCGACCCTGCCCATCAAGCTCTGGCCGGGCATGAAGATCGGCCAGATGTGCTTCTTCCGTCTCACCTCGCCGGCCGAGCGGCCGTACGGGTCGAGCGAGTACAGCTCCCGCTACCAGGGACAGCGGGGGCCGACGGCCTCGCGGTCGTTCCTCAATTTCCACCGGACCGACGTGTCCGGCACCGAGGCCGGACGCCCCTCCAGCTGACCCGGCCCCGGCGATTCCGACCGACCTCGACCGACCCTCGACCCGGGAGGCGCACCATGAGCGAGACGACCGACGCCGACTTCGCGCGTGCACTGATCGCGACGGGGCCCACCCCGGTGCGGCCGCAGCGCATGCACCTCTTCGGGCAGCTCGTCGGCAGCTGGCGCGCCGAGTGCCGCTTCCTCGACGAGGAGTCGGGAGCGTGGAGCGAGTTTGCCACCGACTGGCTCTTCGCCTACACCCTCGGCGGCCGCGCGGTGCAGGACGTGCTGGTCGCCCCCAGCGCGACCGACCCCACCCGCATGGAGTCCAAGGGGACGACGGTGCGCGTCTACGACCCCGTGCTGGGCGCGTGGCGTGTGAGCTGGTTCGGAGCCGTCGCCGGTGATTTCTGCACCCTGGTCGCCACCGGCCACCGCGATGGCATCCGCCAGGACGGCACGCAGACCGATGGCCGCCCCATCCGCTGGAACTTCTCCTCCATCACCGAGGACTCCTTCGAGTGGGACGGCTGGGTCTCCGACGACGAGGGCCGCACCTGGTGGCTCGAACAGCATATCGACGCCACTCGCACCGGCTGACCGGCCCCGCCCGTCCGGCGTGACCCAGGGGTCGCGAACTGCCGCTTCGGCGCCCCCTTTCCGGCGGAATGCGACCCTTGTGTGGCGCCCTTGTGTCGGGCGCGACGGAAGGGGTCGGTTAGGCGATCCAGGCGGCGGTGGCGCCGGTGACGCGGGAGCCGTCGAGGTCGGCGAGCTTGAGGCCGACGAAGGCACGCGCGGTGTCGGAGGTCTGCACGCGGAACGGCGGCGCGTCCTCCGTGAGCACGCGCTCGATGACGGCGGCGACGTCGGCCGGCTGCTGCGCGGCGTCGAACGCGCCCGCGGTGCGCTCCAGGTAGGCGGCGAGCAGCGGCGCGTAGTCGCCCGCGGAGGCGAGCGCGGCATCCCGGCCCTCGGTCGCGTTGGCGACGAACTCGCTCGCGACGGCGCCGGGCTCGATCACGACGACCGCGACGCCGAGCGCCGCGGCGACGGGGTGGAGGCTCTCCATGAATCCCTCGATGGCGAACTTGGCGGCGCAGTAGGCGTCGTTGAACGGCTGGCCGACGATCCCGCCGACGCTCGACACCGTCACCACGCGACCGCCGGAGGCGCGCAGGGTGGGGAGAGCGGCCTGGGTGAGTTGCACGACGCCGAAGAAGTTGACCTCCATCGCCGCGCGGACGCGGTCGATCCCCATGATCTCGGCGGTGCCGAGGGCTGCGGCACCCGCGTTGTTGACGAGCGCGTCCAGGTGGCCGCGCTCGGCGACGACCTGCGCGACGAGCGCGGCGGAGGTCGCCCCGTCGGTCACATCCAGAGCGCGGATGTCGAGGGAGACGCCGGCCATGGCGGCAGCGTCGCGCAGGCGGTCCGCGCGGGCGACGTCGCGCACCGTGGCGACGACATCCCACCCGCCGCGGGCGAGGGTCACCGCCGTCTCGAGTCCGATGCCGGTGGAGGTTCCGGTGACGAGGGCGACGGGAGCGCTGGAGGAGTTCATGGTCCCAGCATGCTCCTTCGAGTGCGCTCGAGGTCAAACGGAGGGCGGTCTGTGCCCCGAGTCGCTCCGTGGGCGTACGGATTCTCCGGGCGGAATACTCCGCGGCGAGTTATCCACAGGAGATTTCACAGGTGGAGAATATGAGCCGTTCTCACAGCTGGTCCGAAGGTTCGCCATCCGGCGCGGCGTAGAGGGCGGGGAGCTGCAGGGTCAGCCACGGGCTGAAGGCCCATGGCGTCGCCTCCACGGCAGCGAGAAGCGTGCGCGGGTCGACCCATTCCCACTCCGCGACCTCGGCGGCGGAGGGGGCCAGCTCGCCCGCGACCGTGGCGGTGTAGACCGGGCAGATCTCGTACTCGACGATGCCGCCGGCATCGACGGCGCGGTAGCGGAAGTCCGGGAGGGCCACGACGACGTTCTCGATGGTCGTCCCGAGCTCGTCGCCGGCGCGCCGCGCGATCGCGTCCGCGAACGACTCGCCGGGGCCGGGATGCCCGCAGAACGAGTTCGTCCACACTCCGGGCCACGTGGCTTTGCCGAGCGCCCGCCGGGTGACCAGGATGCGCCCCTCGCCGTCGAAGAGATGGCACGAGAAGGCGAGGTGCAGGGGAGTGTCCGTGGTGTGGACGGTGGCCTTGTCGGCCGTCCCGATCGGCGTCCCGTCCTCGGCCAGCAGGACGACCTCTTCCCGGGGTGGCGTCATGCGTCCATCCTAGGCTCGCGGGGAGGCGCGGGCGTGGGGCGGGTGCACCGGCAGGGTTGCGGGATGCGATGTATGCGCATACACTCTCACGAAACCTCAACTGACGGTGTCCGTGCGCTGCTGCGCGGGTGCCGGGCGAAAGGACGACGATGCCCCTTCACCTCCCCCGCCTCCCGCGACCCCGGCGCGCGCTCCGCGCCGGCGGAGCAGCTCTCGCCGCGACACTCGCCGGCGCGGTCGCGCTCGCCGCTCCCGCCTCGGCCGCTCCGACGTCCGCCGCCGCCCCCTCGCGGCCGCCGCACCCACCGCCCTCGCCGTCGACACGCACGGCCCCGCCTCCGGTGACGCGTCGCCGTACGCGGCCGACCTCCGCCGCTGGGCGGCCGACACCTGGCGATCGCTCGATGCGATGACGGATCCGGCCGTCGGGCTCCCCGCGGACAACATCGACGGCGCACTCGACCCTGCCTCCGCGAGCGGGCACACGTCGCCGACCAACATCGGCGGCTACCTGTGGTCGACCCTCGCGGCGCGCGGTCTCGGCATCATCTCCGCCGACGACGCGCGGGCGCGCCTCGCGACCACGGTCGGAACCCTCGAGCGGCTGGATCGCAACGCCGCCAGCGGGATGTTCTACAACTGGTACTCGCCCGCAGACGGTCGCAAGCTGACCACCTGGCCGGAGGACGGCTCCGTCGTGCATCCCTTCCTCAGCACGGTGGACAACGGCTGGCTCGCCGCGGCCCTGCGAATGGTCGCGAACGGCGAACCGGCTCTCGCCGACCGCGCACGGGCCCTGTACGACTCGATGGACTTCGGCGTCTTCTTCGATCCCACGCCGTACACCCCGAATCTCCCCGCAGGCACCAACAAGGGCGGGTTCTGGGAGGAGCAGCCCGGGGACACGTGCGCCAGCGAGCAGGCGCCGTTCTCCGGGGTCGGCCCGAACGTGTTCTACACCTGCCACTGGTACGACACGACGGTCAGCGAGAGCCGCATCGCGACCTACCTCGGCATCGTGAACGGGCAGATCCCGTCGTCCGGCCTGTACGGAACCTTCCGCACCATGCCCGCCGGATGCGACTACTCGTGGCAGGAGCAGAGCCCGGTGGGCGAGAGCCGCGTCTACGACGGCCTCACCGTCTACGAGGGCGCCTATCGATACGACGGCATGCGGTTCGTGCCGAGCTGGGGCGGCAGCATGTTCGAGGCGCTGATGCCCGACCTCCTGGTGCCCGAGGAGGTCTGGGGTCCGACCTCGTGGGGAGTGAACCATCCCGTGACGGTGGCTGTGCAGGAGAAGCACGGACAGGACGCCGGCTACGGCTACTGGGGCTTCTCGCCCGCCAGCAACCCCGACGGCGGCTACCGCGAGTACGGCGTGGATGCCGCCGGGATGCGCGCCGACGGCTATTTCTCCGACCAGGAGAACACCGACGTCGACCTCCCCTTCGACGGCTGTCCGACCGCCGAGCGCGGCACGAACCCTGCGCCGGCGTACGGCGACGGTGTCGTGACCCCGCACGCGTCGTTCCTGGCACTCGGCTACGACGCCCGCGGCGCCGTCGAGAACCTGCGCGGCATCGAGCGTGAGCTGCACGCGTACGGCCCCGGTGGCTTCTACGACGCCGTCGCGGTCCACAGCGGACGCATCGCCGAGCGCTACCTCTCCCTCGATCAGTCGATGATCATGGCGGCGGTCGCCAACGGCCTCGACGACGGCGCCATGCGTACGCTGTTCGCCGACGACGCGGTGCAGGACGCGCTGCAGCCGCTGATGGCGGCGCAGACGTTCTCGGCGGCGTGGGCGCCGCGCAGTGAGCCCGCAGGGGAGGCGAACGGCGGGGGTGCGGCGGTGGCGGGAATCGCGGCCGGCGAGCTCGCTGCGACAGGCTCGGGCGCGGGAGGCGCGGTGGTCAGCGCGACCGCGCTCGTCGCCCTGCTCGCCGGCGCCGGCCTGACCGCGCTCCTGGCGGAAAGCAGGCGCCGCCGCCGCGTGTGACGGACGCGACGGAGGCCGGGTCGCGTGCTGCGTCCCGGCCTCCGTCGTCGAGCGGCGGGCGACGGCCGCCGCCGAGTGGACTCGTCGACGGCCCGTGGTGCCCGTGGTGTGGCGCGGGGTGTAGCCGCCGGCTACGACGCCGCGCTGTCGCCGGTCTCGGATTCCGTGGCGCCGTCGGTCGGGGCGTTCGCCAGGTCGCCCGTGCTGTCGCCCGCCGTGTCATCGGCCGCCCGCGGCTCCCAGCCGAGGTTGCGGGCCATCGTCTCGAGGGTGGCCAGTGTGGTGGCGTAGTCCTCGTCCGAGATGCCGGCGGCCAGCGATTCGCGTACCTCGCGCACCTTCGCGAAGGCCGCGTCGTGTGCGGCGCGTCCCTCGTCGGTCAGCGTCGCCTTATCCCCGTCGAACCAGACCCAGCCACGCTCGGTGAAGTCCGCGAGGATGCGCTCGACGCGCGCCACCCGGCGGTCGCCGGAGCAGGGTCCGCGGCCGTGGCCGCGGGTCCAGCCGGGACCGTGCTGCGGTCCGAACCCGAACCCGGGCTCGCCACGGAAGCCCCGCGCCCCGCGGAAGCCGGCGGGGCCGCCGAACGGCCCGGCGAACGGTCCACCGAACGGCCCGGCGACCGGCGCCGCTGCGGCGTAACCGCGCTCGAAGCCGCGTTCGAAGGCGGCTTGACGGGCCCGGCCGCGACCGTGTCCACGGCGGTGGCCGTCGCGGTCGTGGTCGTGGTCGTGCTCGCCGTGATGGGCGTCGTAGTCGTACCGGTCGCTGTGGCCGTGGTGGCCGTGGTGGCCGTCGTGGTCGTGGTGATCGAAGCGGTCATCCCGCCCATCGTGATCCGGTCGCCCGCCGTGCGGGGCGAACGCCGGTTCGGCGTGCCAGGTCTCGCGACTGTAGGTCCAGGCGCCCTGCGGGCGCGGATCGGACGGGTGGCGATCGCCGGCCCGGCCCTGGCCACCGTCGTCGTGACCACGGAATCCACGCGGACCGAAGCCGTCGGGTCCGTAGGCCTGGCGGGCATCGAAGCCCCCGTGGCGACGGGATCCATGTGGGCCGTAGCCGCGGTCTCCGTGATTCCGGCGCGGGTCGAAGCCGTCGCGTCCGCGGCCGTCGCGGGCTGCGTCGTCGACGTCGTGTGCGATGCGGGGGTCCTGTCCGTCGTGGAACGCGTGGGGCCGGCCGTGGCCGCGTCCGCCGCGTCCGCCGCGTCCGCGTCCGCGGGGGAGCCGGTCGGCGAGTTCTTCGGCGGTCGCCGCGCCGTCGGTCAGGGTGTGGAGCAGTCGCCAGCCGCCGCGGCGGAGGTTCTGCTCGGCCAGTGCGGAGCGCATCCGGTCGTGCAGGCGGCTCTCGATCTCGCCGAACCAATAGCCGGGCGGGGTCGAGGCAGGGGTGTTGTTCGAGTCGTCGATGGT
The DNA here is from genome assembly GCF_019924635.1 of Leifsonia sp. ZF2019. NCBI lineage: Bacteria > Bacillati > Actinomycetota > Actinomycetes > Micrococcales > Microbacteriaceae > Leifsonia > Leifsonia sp. ZF2019. The sequence continues at coordinate 3,888,655 of NZ_CP065037.1, read as the reverse complement.
CGTCATCGGGGACCCCTTCCTATTTGTATGTACGTTGACAAGTAAATGTATAGTTACATACATGGACGATCAGAGTCAAGCGCAGCCCGGTTCGCCCTCGGCGGACGTCATCGCTCTCATCGAGAGCGCGCTGATGGCGGTGCGCCGCGACCAGTCGCGTCGCCGACAGTCGGGACCCTGGGGCGACGGGCCGTTCGGACGCGGCCCCCACGCCTGGGGTCCGCGCGGGCCGTGGGGTGCGCCAGGAGGTGTCGGCCGCGACGCTCAGGACCCCGGCGACCAGCGGCACGGCTCCCGCGGCGGCGGCGCCCAGCACCACAGCGACAACGGCCACGGCGATCACGGCGCCCACGACCACACTGCGCACCATCCCGACCACGACCACCCGCCGTTCGGCGATTCCGCGCGTCCCGGCCCCGGTCGTCGTGGACGCGACGGCAGTCTCGGTCGCATCGCCAGGATCCGGATGCTGGAGGCGCTCGAGACGGCCGAGTCCGCGGGCAGCCCGCTGTCCATCAGCACCCTCGCACAGGCGATCGGTGTCGACCAGCCGCGGGCGAGCCGTCTGGTGCAGGAGGGGGTCGAGCGCGGGCACGTACGGCGCGTCCCGGATCCGTCCGATGCGCGCCGCGCGCTCATCCAGCTCACCGCCGCGGGCCGCGCGCAGCTCGAGGAGGTGCGGACGCACCGCCGCAGCGCCGTCGAGTCGGCCCTTGCGGACTTCACCCCGGACGAGGCTCGCACGTTCGCCGAGCTCTTCGACCGCTTCGTCCGCGCCTGGCCCCGCGCCTGACGCTGCTCGCACCGCCGACTACGCAAACTCTCTGCGTACTCCACGGTTTCCACCCGAGATTCTGGGTACTCGAGCGGGCGCGCACTAGCCTCGGGGTGTCGGAAGGAGCACGAGGATGTCGAACCCCGTCGAGTATCGGCCGCTGGAGGCGGCCACCGTCTACGCGGTCAGCGCCACCGCGCCCGGGGTGGGTCCCGAGAACGTCGGCCCGATGGTCGGCCCGCTGATCGACGGCCTCGACCGTGCGCTCGCCGCGGCCGGCCGGCCGCTGCTGTCGCCGTCGGTGTTCTGGTACGAGGAGCGCGCCGACGGGCGACTGGAGGTGCACGTCTCGTACCCGGCGGAGACTCCACCGCGCCCCGGCGACGGTTATGAGGTGGCCGAGTTGCCGGCGGTCCCGCTCGCGGCGACGGTGACGCACCGGGGTGACATGACCGGCATCGGCGACTCCTGGATGGGGTTGTTCGAGCAGCTCGCCGCCGACGGCTGTCGCGCCGCCGGCCCGACGCGAGAGGTGTACGTCGAGGCGTCGGGACACGTGCCCGGCCCGGACTGGGTCACCGAGCTCCAGGTTCCCGTCGAGCGCGCCTGACGCCGCCCAACCGCCGAGTACGCGAATTCTCTGCCTGCTCGACGGTTTCGACCCCACTTTCTGCGTACTCGGCGGAGACGGAGGCGGCGGCCCGAGCGAGCCGGGGGCTCGGGGCTCAGCCCCGCGCGCCCGCCCGCCCCGGCGCCTTCACCGGCAGCAGCAGCGCGAGACCGAGCGCGAGCACCAGGACGATGCCGAGGATGCCCCAGTACTGCGCCCCTCCCACGGCCACGAACGTCGCGAACAGCAGCGGCGCCAGGAATGACACCGCGCGCCCGGTCGTCGCGTAGAGGCCGAAGACCTCCCCCTCGCGCCCGGCCGGGGTCACCCGCGTGAGGAAGGTGCGGCTCGCCGACTGCGCCGGGCCCACGAAGAGGCAGAGCACCAGCCCGCCGATCCAGAATGCGGTCGCGCCTCCGTCGTGCAGGAAGAACACGGCGAGGCCTGCCACGACGAGACCGACGAGGGCCGTCACGATGACGGGCTTCGGACCGTAGCGGTCGTCGAACCGTCCGGAGAGCAGCGTGCTCACCCCGGCGACGACGTTGGCTGCGATGGCGAAGATGATCACCTGGCCGCTGGAGAACCCGAAGGTGCCCTGCGCCAGGATGCCGCCGAACGTGAACACACCCACCAGCCCGTCCCGGAACAGGGCGGAGGCGATCAGGAAGAGCACGGTGTTGCGGCTCTCCCGCCACAGCCGGGCGATGTCGCGCACGAGCACGGCGTAGGAGGCGAAGAACCCGACCCGTGGGGTGCGCGCGTTCTTCTCCATCTCGGGCACCGAGATCAGCACGGGCAGCGAGAAGACGAGCGTCCACAGGGCGGCGATCAGCGCGATGATGCGGATGTTGAGTCCCGCGTCCTGCGGGGCGTGGAAGATCCCGCCCGTGCCGTCGCCGTTGTCGGTGACGAGCCCGAAGTAGACGATGAGCAGCAGGACGATGCCCCCGAGGTAGCCGGCGCCCCACCCGAAGCCGCTCACCCGGCCGACGGTCTTCGGCGTCGAGACCTGCACGAGCATGGCGTTGTAGTTGACCGTCGCGATCTCGTAGAACACCGTCCCGACGGCGACCAGGGTCACTCCGAGCAGGAAGTACGACGGCTCGCCGGCCACGAGGAACATGAGCGCGGTCATCACGACCACGACGCCTGTGTTGATGCCGAGCCAGAGTTTGCGCCGGCCGGATCCATCGGTCCGCTGGCCCAGCACCGGGGCGAGGAGCGCGACGACGATGCCCGCGATCGCGAGCCCCCAGCCGAGCCCGCTCGACAGCGGCGCCTCGGCGGCGGTCACGGCGGCGTGCGCCGGGCCGTCGACCTCTGTCTCGGCGTCGCGCGCGGCGACGAGCGCCGGATCGACGAACAGGCTCCCGGTCAGGTACACCGTGAACACGAAGGTGGTGATGACGGCGTTGAAGGCCGCGCCTCCCCAGTCCCACAGCGCCCACGACAGCACCCAGCGGCGCGGGATGCGACGCTCGGTGGTCGAGTCGGCGAAGAGGGGGCTCGCCGACGTCACGAGGGCGTCGGTCGAGGTGGTGGGGCGTCTCGTGCTCGCGTCGCCGTCGTCGCTCGCACCGCCGCCACCGGGGAGGTCGCGTGTCATGCCCACAGCGTAGGGCGTGGCGGGGAACAGCCGGTGAACTGCCGCGCGGTCAGCGCACGGTGTCGCGCAGCCAGCCGGAGACGGGTTCGCTCTCGCGCAGGAACCGGGCGATCTCGTCCGCTGCCGCCGCAGTGGCGAACCAGTCCGGGATGCCCCAGTCCGTCCAGGCGACGAGGCCCTTGTAGCGCAGCAGCTCGGCGCGCGGATGCGGCGGCTCGCCGGCCTCCGGGCGGAACCCGCGCGGTGCGGTCTTCAACCGGTCGGGGACCACGATCGCGTGGCCGGCCGCCTCCACGGCGGCGACGGCCCGTTCCAGCGCCGCACCGGTGGCCGGGGCGTCGACCGCACGGCGGTAGCGCTCGAGCTGGTCGCGGTCGAACAGATAGACCCCCGCGCCCGCGGCCACTCCCTCGGCCGAGACCTGCACGTAGCCGCCGCGCTCGAACGTCAGCCCGGCGTGGAGTTTGTAGGGGGACTTGTGGCGGGAGAACCGCACATCCCGGTAGGGGCGGAACAGCCGTGCCGCACCGAACTCGGGCGCGAGGGCGTCCGCCAGCGCGTGCATCGGCCCGGCGACGCGATTCTCGTAGCGGTCGCGGTTCTCGAGCCAGAAGGCGCGGTCGTTCCGGAGGGTCAGCTCCCGGTAGAAGGTGATCGCGTCGTCGTCGAAACCGTCGAAGTGCATGCTCCGATTCTCGCGCGTGCCGCCCGCTCAGCCCCAGAGCGTCAGCTTCTCCGGGTTGCGCATCATCCGGATCTCGGTGACGAGGCCCGCGTGCACGGTGAACGTCAGGATGCCCGTGACCACCCCCTCCTGGCGCACCTCGAAGCCGAGGCCGTCGGCCGTCTGCTGCGGCGCGACGACCGACTCCGGGTACTTCACCGCCAGCCCGAGCAGGAAGCGCGCCACGTTCTCCGCGCCGAGGACCGGCCGGCGGGCGGCGCTCACGCGGCCGCCTCCGTCGGTCGTCAGCACGGCCTCCGGATCGAGCACGGCGATCAAGGCGACCAGGTCGCCCCCGGCCGCCGCCGCCCCGAACGCCTGGACCACGCGGTCGTGCTCCGCGCGCGGCACCTCCCTCTCGCGCCGGGTCGCGACACGGCGGCGGGCGGACGCCGCCAGCTGGCGGCAGGCTGCGGGCGAGCGCCCGACGATCGCGGCGATCTCATCGAACGGCAGGGCGAAGACGTCGTGCAGGACGAACGCCACCCGTTCCGCCGGGGTCATCGCCTCGAGCACCACGAGCAGCGCCGAGCTCACCGAGTCGTCCAGCGTCACCCGGTCCAGCGGGTCGCCGGGCGCTCCCGCTCCCGGCACGCCGAACGCGGCCGACGGCACGGGCTCCGGCAGCCACGGGCCGACGTAGCTCTCGCGCCGCACCCGCGCCGACCCGAGCACGTCGAGGCACACCCGGCTCGCGACCCGGGTCAGCCAGGCGCGCGGGGACGCGATCGCCGCGCGCTCGTCGGGAGCCAGACGGTACCAGCGCGCATACGTCTCCTGCACCGCGTCCTCCGCCTCGGCCACGGTGCCGAGCATCCGGTAGCCGAGGGCGAGCAGGTGCCGCCGCTCCGCGATCACCTCCGCGTCCATGTCCACGCCCATCCGGTCCTCCCTCACACCATTAAGACGGATCAGCGGCTCCGGATGTGAGGAGCGCCTCACATCCGGAGTGCCCGTGTCGTCGTGATGGGTATGGACATCACATCTGCGGCCGACGGCCTGCTCCCGCCCACCCACACCCGCGGCGACCAGCGGAGCGAACGATGAGGGTCGCGGTCGCCGGCGGCACCGGCGTCGTCGGGCGGCACACGGTGGCGGCGCTCCGCACGGCCGGACACGAGGCCGTCGTGCTCAGCCGCTCGACCGGGGCCGACGTGCTCACCGGCTCCGGGCTCGTGGTGGCGCTCGCCGGATGCGCGGCCGTCGTCGACGTCACCAGCGTGCAGACCACCTCGGGTCGCGTCTCGCGGGAGTTCTTCGGCACGGCGACGCGCACCCTCCTCTCCGCCGAGCGCGAGGCCGACGTCCCGCACCACGTCGTGCTCTCCATCGTGGGCGCGACCGAGGCGCCGAGCGCGTACTACGCGGGCAAGGCGCTGCAGGAGCGGCTCGTGCGGGAGTCGGGCACGGGGTGGAGCATCCTCCGGGCCACCCAGTTCCACGAGTTCGCCGCGCAGCTCGTCGGCGATCGCGAGAAGCGACTCCACCTGGTCCCTGTGATGCGTTCCCAGCCCGTCGCCGCGGCGGAGGTGGGGGAGGCGCTCGCCGCGGTGGCGACGGGTGCGCCCCGTGGGCTCGACCGCGATCTCGGCGGGCCGCAGGTGGAGGAGATGCCCGACCTCGTGCGCCGCTACCTCGCGGCGACCGGCCGGCGCGGGCGCGTGCTCGCCGTCCCGCTGCCCGGACGCTGGGGCCGCGCACTTCGCGACGGGACGATCCTCGCGGGTCCCGACGCGCAGCTCGGCGAGCAGACCTACGCGGAGTGGCTCACCGCCCAGGTCGTCCGGGGAGCGCCCACCGGCCCCTGACCGGTCTGCGTCTGACCGGTCTGCGTCAGACCTGCATCGGCAGGCTGTACTGCACCCCGCCGCCGTCGCCGCGCACCTGCCGGTGGATGTCCTCCATGGTCACGTCCAGCTGGGCCGCGGTGTCGGCGGCGGCGGTGAGGTCGCGCATCAGGTGGCCCGGGATCTCGCCGTCGTACTTGTAGTAGATCTTGTGCTCGAGGCTCGCCCAGAAGTCCATGGCGACCGTGCGCAGCTGCACCTCGACCGGGACGTGGACGGGGCCGGCGCTGAGGAACACCGGCACCTCCAGGATCACGTGCAGGCTCTTGTAGCCGTTGGGCTTGGGGTGCGCGATGTAGTCCTTGACGCGCAGCACGCGCACGTCCTCCTGCGCGATCAGCAGCTCGAACACGCGGTAGACGTCGGAGACGAACGAGCAGATGATGCGCACTCCGGCGATGTCGGTGATGGCGTCGCGGATCGCCTCGAACGACGGCTCGCAGTTCTTGCGGACGACCTTCTGCTCGATGCTCTCCGCCGACTTCAGCCGGCTCGAGATGTGCTCGATCGGGTTGTAGTCGTGCAGCTCGGCGAACTCTTCGCGCAGGATGGAGACCTTCGTCGAGATCTCGTCGATGCCGAACTTGTAGGGCATGATGAACCGCGCGAAATCGTCCCGGAACGCCTGCACCTCGTCGAGGGTGGCGGGGTCGATGCTCTGCAGTGCCTCGATGGCGCGCGAGGAGAGCAGGGGTCCTCCGTGATCACCGGCGAGAGCGGGGACGGCGGCGTCGGCAGGGTCGGGATCCATGTCCATCACGCTATCGACGGTGGTTGTGCGGGCGGTGTGAATCCGATGGCTCGATCAGCGGACACCGACGTAGAAGCGCGACTCGTCGCTGCGATGCAGCGCGTGATAGTACTCGAACGGCACCTCGTGCTCGTCCCAGGCCACCGACTCGATGTCGAGCACGGGGGTGCCGGGCGGGAGGTCGAGCAGCGCCGTCTCCTCGGCGGTGGGGATGACCGCCTGGAGCCAGCGGTCGGCCCCGGCGGGAGAGACGCCGTAGGTGCGGCGCAGGTGGTCGTAGAGCGACCGGTTCTCGAGGTTGGCCTTGAGCACGCCGGCGAAACGCTCGTGCGGCAAGGTCGTCCGGACGAGGAGCCAGGGGGTTCCGTCGACGGTGCGCAGGCGCCGCATCCGCACGACGGGCGCGCCTTCCGCGAGGCGCAGGGCGGTCGCCTCGCGTTCGTCGGCGGCGCCTTCGTCGAGCGACAGGATGCGCGTCACGACGGTGCGGCCGGTCCCGGCGAGGTCCTCGGACGATCCGGCGTTCGACCCGATGAACGACAGGTCGCGCCGCGGGGGCGCGACGAAGGATCCCTTGGCGCGGATCTTGTAGATCAGGCCGCGCCGGACGAGCTCCGCGAGCGCCTCCCGGACGACAGTGCGCGAGACGCCGTAGCGGTCGATGAGCTCGGCTTCGGAGGGCAGTGCCTGGTCGGCCGTGAGGGCGCCGGTCTCGATGGAGTCGCGCAGTACGGCCACCAGCTGCTGCCACAGCGGCTCATCGGAATCGCGGTCCAGGCGCCCCTCCGCCCCCGGGTGTGCCCCCATGCTGTCCCCCTTCGTCGGATCGACCTCGCTTGACACTCCGCCAGGCTACTGTCTAAGGTCTTGTCACTACAAGCTTGTCATGACGAGTTGGACGTGACAAGGTGACGAACCCTTCGCAGAGAAGCGAACCCCTGGAGGCAGAACAATGTCGTTTGGATCCTGGCGCCGCATCGGCGTCGTCGCCGCCGTCACGGCGGCCCTCGCACTGACCGGCTGCTCGGCCGGCGCCGTCGGAGACGGCGGGATGACGAGCGGCATCTCCGTCGCTCTGAGCAACGGCTTCGTGAACGGCTGGCGGCTCACCCTGATCGACAAGTTCGAGAAGGCCGCCGAGAAGCTCAAGAAGGACGGCGTCGTCTCGAAGTACACGACCGTCAACGCTCCCGGCGAGAACAGCGCGACCGAGCAGGCGTCGCAGATCCGCAGCCTGGTGCTCCAGAAGCCGGACATGCTGGTCGTCATCCCGGCGTCGTCGACGGCGCTCGTGCCGGCCGTGGAAGAGGCCTGCGATGCGGGCATCACGGTGCTCGTCCTCGATGCGGACATGAAGGCGCCGTGCGCGCACGTCGTCCGCAACGACTACGCCAAGTGGGGCGAGGTCTCCCTCGTGCCGGCGCTGAAGGCGATCGGCGGGAAGGGCGACATCATCATCAACCGCGGTGTCATCGGGTCGCAGCCGGAGGAGGAGTTCAACAAGCGGCAGCACGAGATCCTCAAGGACTACCCGGATGTCACGGTCGCGGCGGAGGTCAACGGCTACTGCGACGGTTCGACCGCCCAGAAGGAGATCGTCTCGGTGCTCGGGTCGCTGCCTCAGATCGCAGCGGTGCCCGGCTGCATCGGCGGCATGGGCGTCGTGCAGGCCTTCGAGTCCGCCGGTCGGCCGGACCCCGTCGTCGTCTTCGACACCGACGGCAAGTCGCTCAGCTTCTGGAAGGAGCGCGGTATCGACAACGGCTCCTTCGCCGCGCTGACCGACCCGGGCCAGGGCGTCGCCGCGCTCTACGTCGGACTCGATCTGCTGGCGGGCAAGAAGGTGCCCTCCACCGTCGTGCTCCCGCTGCTCGAGATCGGCCAGGACGACCTCGACTACTGGGTGGGCACGCTCTCGGCCGACGAGTACGCCGCCTACCCGTGGGACCAGAAGAGCGTCGACGCCGCCATCGCGGCCGTCGCGGACGGCAAGGACGCCGAGGCTCCCGCGCTGCGCTAGCGCGGAATGACCGGCGAGTTCGAGGAGGACCCATGCCAACGACGATCGAACCGGCCACCGGGGGCGCGGCGCCTGCCGCGGCTCCGGAGGCTGCGGCCGGCGCGACGGCGACCATCGTCGCGCGCGGCGTCACGAAGCGCTACGGGAGCACCCGCGCGCTCACCGGTGTCGACCTGCACGTCGAACGCGGCGAGATCCTCGGGCTCGTCGGTCACAACGGCGCGGGCAAGAGCACGCTCATGCGCATCCTCGCCGGACGCGAGCGACCCGACTCGGGCGCCGTGACGGCGCGGGACACCGCCGTCGGGCGGGCGTGGGACACCCGCACGGCCGCTGCGGCGGGGGTGCGGATGGTGTACCAGGAGCTCGCGCTCTGCGCCGACCTGACCGTCGCCGAGAACGCGTACCTCTCCGATCCGCGGCGCGCAGCCCCCTTCGGGTGGCGGGCACGCGCGGAGCGGCGGATCGGCGAGGTGCTCGACACCGTGTTCCCCGGTCACGGGATCGCGGTCGTCAGGCGCGTCGGCGAACTCACGCTGGCTCAGCGCCAGATGGTGGAGATCGCCCGCGCGCTCTGCACCGAGCGACTCGGCCTGCTCATCCTCGACGAGCCGACCGAGTCGCTCGGAGTGGACGCCGCCGACCAGCTCTACGCGCACCTGCACCGGCTGACCGCCGACGGGACCAGCGTTCTCCTCATCTCCCACCGCATGGCGGAGGTCACCGCTCACAGCGACCGCGTCGCGGTCATGCGCGACGGCGCCGTGGCCGGTGTCTTCGCGGGGGCGGACGAGTCGGTGCTCCTGCACGCGATGGGCGGGGAGGTTCACGCGGCCGCGGAGGCGGAGGCGGCGGCCGACGCGCGGCAGGCGGGGGAGGTCGTGGCCGAGATCCGCGGCGACGGCATCCCGTTCGCCGTGCGCTCGGGCGAGATCATCGGGCTGGCGGGCCTCGCCGGCCAGGGGCAGGAGGCGGTGCTGGCCCGGCTCTGGTCGGCCGGGACGCTCACCCGGGGAGTGCGGGCACCGCAGCGGCGCGCCTACGTGCCGGGCGACCGGCAGACCTCCGGAATCCTCCCGCTCTGGAACGTCGCACAGAACCTCACGATCGCCGCCCTCCGCGGCATCAGCACCGCGGGCGTCGTCGACGCGCGGGCCAAGCGCGACCTCGCGGCGCGCTGGATCGAGGCGCTGCGCATCCGCGGCGCCGCCGGTACCCCGATCACCGCGCTCAGCGGCGGCAATCAGCAGAAGGTGCTGGTCGCCCGCGCGTTCGCGACCGACGCCGCGCTCGTGCTGCTCGACGACCCGTTCCGCGGGGTCGACGTGACGACGAAGAACGAGCTCTACACCCTCATGAAGACGGAGGCCGCCGCCGGGCGCGCCATCGTCTGGTACTCCACCGAGAACGCCGAGATGGCTCACTGCGACCGCGTCTACGTGCTGCGCGGCGGCCGGATCGTCTCCGAGCTGGCCGGCGACACGAACACCGAGGAGCACATCATCGCCCACTCGTTCGACGAAGGGACGGCCCGATGACCGCCTCCACCGCATCCGCCCGGGCGGCTGCGCCGGCATCGCGCGGCACGGGTCGACCGGCGACCGCCGTGCGCCTGCGCGCGGCCGTAGCCCAAGGCTCCCCGGCGCTGCTCTCGCTCGTCGCCCTCGTCGTGATCGTGGCGATCGCGGCGGCGATCCAGCCCGGCATCCTCTCCGTCACCGGTCTGAGCCTCATGCTCATGTCGGCCGTCCCGCTGGTCTTCGCCGCGCAGGCGCAGATGATCGTGATGTCCGTCGGCGACATCGACCTCGGCATCGGCAACCTGGTCGGGCTCGTCACCGTGATCGCGGCGACCGTGCTCGCGACCAGTCCGTTGCTCGGCGTCGTCCTGCTCGCCGGGGTGCCGGTCGTCTACGCCGTGCTGGCGGTGATCGTGCAGAAGCGCGGGGTCCCCTCCATCATCGTGACCCTCGGCATGTCGTTCGTCTGGCTGGGCCTCGGCCTGCAACTCCTCCCGACGCCGGGAGGCTCCACACCGGCGTGGCTCACCGCCATCGGCTCCTGGCGCAGCACGGTGGTGCCGCCTCCGCTGGTCTTCATCGCGATAGCCGCCGTGCTCGGCTGGTGGATCGTCCGGCGCAGCCGTGCGGGTGCCCGGATGCGTGCGCTGGGCTCCAGCGCCGCCACCCTCGACAAGGCCGGTTGGTCGCCGACGAGGACCCGTGTGACGGCCTACGTGTTCGCAGCCCTCCTCATCGTCGTCTCCGGGCTCCTGCTCGCCGCGCAGACACGCTCCGGCGACATCAACTCCGCGAGCAACTTCACCCTCACCACCATCGCCGCGGTGATCCTCGGCGGCGGCACCTTCTCCGGTGGCCGCGCCCTCCCCATCGGCACCGCTCTCGGCGCCGTCACCCTCGGCCTCATCTCGGTGCTCCTCAGCCTCGTCGCGCTCCCCTCGAGCATGCAGGCGGGCGCGCAGGGTGTGATCGTGCTCGCGGTGCTGGCCGGCCGCATCGTCACCGAGAGGTTCAGCAGATGACCACCTCCACCTCGACTCCTCCGCCCGCGCCCACCCTGCCGACGCAGGTCGGCGCGCGGTCCCGGCTCCGCTGGCCGGCTTGGGGCTGGTCCCTGATCGGCGTGCTGGCCGTCTGGCTGTGCATCGTCGCCGTGCGGCCCGGCCAGCCTTTCGAACCGCTGGCGCAGGCGCTCTCGCTGGCGCCCTTCCTCGTCCTCGTGGCGCTCGGGCAGATGCTCGTCATCACGCTCGGCCCGGGCAACATCGATGTGTCGGTCGGCGCAGTGGTGTCGATGGCGTCGTACGTCGCCGTGGGCGTCGGTGCGGCCGCCGGACCGGTCATCGGTGTCGCGGCAGCGGTGGGCGCAGGGGTCGCCGCGGGACTCGTGAGCGTGGTCGCCATCCTGGTGCTGCGGGTCCCTCCGATCATCGCGACCCTCGCGACGAGCCTGATCGTGCAGTCCTGCACCCTGCTCCTGGCCGACAGCAACCGTGCGACTGCGGGGGCCGGTCTCCGCGCCTTCGTCAACGCGAAGCTCCTAGGCGTCCCGGTGATGGCGCTGCTCGTGGTCGTCGTCACCGCTCTCGTCGCGGTCGTGCTCGCCCGCACGCGTTTCGGGCTCGGCGTGCTCGCCGTCGGTCAGAGCCCGCGGGCCGCCGAACGGGCGGGCGTCCGAGTCTGGCGGGTCACCGCCATCACCTACGTGGTCAGCGGCGCGTTGGCCGGCCTCGCCGGAGGGCTGCTCGCCGCCTTCATCTCGCCGAGCACCGTGCTCGGCACCTCCTACATGCTCGACTCGGTCGCCGTCGTCGTGATCGGCGGCACCCTGATCTCGGGCGGCCGTGCCGTCCCCGTCGGCGCCTGGACCGGCGCGCTGTTCTTCGTGCTGCTGTCGGGCCTGCTCAACCTCGTCGGCTGGAGCGTCGGCGCCCAGAACATCCTCAAGGGCGTCCTCGTGGTCGCGGTCGTCGTCGTCTCGGCGGCGGCCACCGGCACCGGCCGCTCCGTCCTCGCGCGTCTGCGCGACTCCCTGACCATGACCGCAAAGAAGAAGGAGAACACCCATGGCTGACCTCGACGACCTCCGCGACGGGACCGATTTCACCGGCGCCGCCCCCCAGGCGGGCGACTTCCCGCTCAAGGGCCTCGCCGGGCAGGACTGGGGGATGCGCGCCCGCCTCTCCCGGGTGTTCGACCCGACGGACGGCAAGACCGTCATGCTGGCCTTCGACCACGGCTACTTCCAGGGGCCGACCTCGGGCCTCGAACGGCTCGACCGCTCGATCGTGCCGCTGATCCCGCAGGCGGATGCCCTGATGTGCACGCGCGGCGCCCTGCGGACCACCATCCCGGCGACGACAGGCAAAGGGGTCGTGCTGCGCGCGAGCGGCGGACCCAGCGTGCTCGGCGACCTGAGCGCGGAGGATCTGGCCGTCGGCATCGACGACGCCGTGCGCCTCGACGCCGCCGCACTGGCCGTGCAGGTCTTCGTCGGCTCGGAGAACGAGAGCCGTTCGGTCCGCAACCTCACGACGCTGGTCGACCAGGGCCAGGCCGCGGGCATCCCGGTGCTCGCCGTGACCGCGGTGGGGCGTGACATGGTGCGCGATGCGCGGTACTTCCGTCTCGCCACACGGATCTCTGCCGAGCTCGGGGCCGCGTTCGTCAAGACCTACTACGTCGAGGACGGGTTCGAGACCGTCACCAGCGCGTGCCCGGTCCCGATCGTGATCGCCGGCGGCAAGAAGGTGGAGGAGCGCGAGGCTCTGCGCGTCGCGTACCGCGCGATCCAGGAGGGTGCCGCCGGCGTCGACATGGGCCGCAATGTGTTCCAGTCGGAGCATCCGGCGGCGATGCTCGCGGCGGTCCGCGGCGTCGTCCACGACGGCCTCACCGCCGACGACGCGTTCGCCCTCTTCGAGCAGCTCTCGCACTGACATGCCGGCCCTCACCACCTACACCCCGGAGATCCCGTCGGTCGACGTCGCCGTGATCGGCGCGGGCATCAACGGCCTCGCCGTGGCCCGCGAGGCCGCCGCGCGCGGCCTCAGCGTCGCCGTGTTCGACCAGGACGACCTGGCTGCCCGGACCTCGGCGATCTCGACGCGCCTCATCCACGGCGGGCTCAAGTACCTCGAGCGGTTCGAGCTGAACCTCGTCCACGAGTCGATCCGTGAGCGCAACATCCTGCTCGCGAAGGCTCCGCACCTGGTGCACCATTACCCGATGCTCATCCCGTTCTCGAAGCAGCAGAGCCGGCCCGGCTGGCTGCTCGCGTGCGGTCTGATGCTGCACGATGTGCTGTCGCTCGGCAAGCCGCTGCCCTTCAACCGCATCGTCTTCCGCCGGCGGCTGGAGCGCGAGTGGCCCGCGCTGGCCGCGGCCGGGCTGCGCTGGGGCGGCCTGTTCCATGACGCGAACGTGCCCGTCACCGAGCGGCTCGCGGTCGAACTGGCCGTGGACGCGCAGCGCAGTGGCGCCATCGTCTCCACCCACGCCCCGGTCGAGTCACTCGTGCGGCTCGGTGGACGTATCGCCGGCCTCCGCTACCGCGATCGGGAGACCGGGGAGACGAAGACGGTGCCCGCCCGTCTGGTCGTCAACGCCGCCGGCCCCTGGGTCGACAGCGTGCTCGACCTCGCCGGCGCGCACGATCGTCGGATGGGGCCGACCAAGGGCAGCCATCTCGTCGTCGCCGCCTTCCCCGGCGCGCCGGACACCTGCATCTTCTTCGAGTCGCCGGACGACGCCCGGCCGATGTTCGTGCTGCCCTGGGAGGGCAAGTACATGATCGGCACCACCGACCTGCCGTACGACGGCTCCATCGACGATGTCGTGATCGACGAGGACGAGACCGCGTACCTGCTCGGCGCCGTCAACGCGCTCATCCCGGAGGCGCGGCTCGGGGCCGACGACGTGCTCTGGTCCTACTCGGGAGTGCGTCCCCTGCCCTACGTCGGCGACGTGGACGATCCGTCCACGGTCAGCCGCGACCACGAGATCGTCGTGCACTCGGGCGCCGACGCCGGCCTGGTGACCATCATCGGCGGCAAGCTGACCACGCATCGCGCGCTCGGCGAGCTGGTGGCGCGCCGCCTGGAGCGGGAGCTCGGTCGCCGCCCCGGCCCGTCGCCGACCCGCGCGGCGCGACTGCCCGGTGCGCCCGAGGGCGACTGGCCGGCCTATCGCAGCCGGTTCGTGGCGAAATCCACCCTGCCCCCGAGCACCGCGGCGCGTCTGGTCGACACCTACGGCGTCGTCGCCGAGCGCATCGAGCGGCTCGTCGTCGCCACGCCCACGCTCGGCGAGGTGGTCGACCCCGAGACCGGGGCGATCGCCGCAGAGGCGGTGCACGCGGTCCGGGAGGAGGGCGCCCTCAGCCTCGAGGACGTCGTCCTCCGCCGCATGGCGGTCGCGCTCAACAGCGATGTCGGCCTCGCCGCGGCCCCGGCGGTCGCCGCCGTCCTGGTCGCCAACCGTGACTGGACCGCCGAGCGCGCCGAGCGCGAACTTGACCGCTACCGCGCCGCGATGCGACGCTTCAAGCCCCGCGCTCTCGACGCCGAGCGCGAGGCCGGGACCATGCGAGGAAGCACGGAATGAAGCACTGCCTGATCGGGATCGACGTCGGCCTCACGGCCGCCAAGGCCGCGGCGTTCGACGAGGCCGGCGCCGAACTGCGCGCGGTGTCCGCGGCCAACCCGCGCGTGGCCGTCGCCGCGGACCGCCAGGAGATCGACATGGCGGCCCTGTGGGACGTCGTCGCCGGCGTGCTCGCCGAGCTCACCGGCTGGCTCACGGCCGAAGGCTGGACCATCTCGGGCATCGGCGCCACCGGTCACGGCAACGGCCTCTACCTCGTCGACGAGCAGCTGCGCCCCGTGCGGGCGGCCTTCGCCTCCACCGACAGCCGCGCCGAGCGGATCGTCGCCGCCCTCGATCCCGTCGAGGTGGAGGCGGTGCGTCGGGTCACCGGTTCCGTCCCGTGGGCGGGCCAGCCCGGTGTATTGCTCCGCTGGCTTCTCGATGAGGAGCCGCAGGCCCTCGGGTGCGCGAGGTGGGCCCTGAGCTGCAAGGACTGGATCACCTCCCGCCTCACCGGCCGGCCGAGCGCCGACTACTCGGACGCCTCCGCCTGTGGCCTGGTCGACCTCGCGGCGCGCACCTACGAGCCCGCCGTGTTCGATCTGCTCGGCCTCCCACGCGACCTGATGCGGTTGTTGCCGCCGCTGTCGCGCTCCGATGAGGTCGTGGGCGCCGTGACCGCTGAAGCCTCCGCCGCCACGGGCCTCCCGGCCGGCGCCCCCGTCGTCGCCGGATGCATGGACTGCGTCGCGAGTCCGATCGGGGCCGGCGCCGTCCGGCCGGGCGATGTGACGATCATCGTCGGCACCTGGGCGATCAACTCCGTCGTCGTCCCCGCCGACGCCGAGCCGCCACGGGTGACGCTCAACGCGCTGCTCCCCGACCCCCGTCACATGCTGGCCCAGGAGGTCGCACCCACCTCCGCCGCGGGAGTCGAGTGGTTCTCGACGCTGATGTCGAGCGTGGCCGCCGACACGGTCACCCCGCGCGACCTGCTGCACGCGGCCTCGACGGTGGACGCGGGCGCCGACGGCCTCCTCTTCCTCCCGTTCGTGCACGGCGCGCCGGAGCACCTCGGCGCTTCCGGGACCCTCCTCGGCGCCAAAGACAAGCACGGCTACCGTGAGATCGCGCGCGCTGTCGCCGAGGGGGTGACCCAGTACCACCGCGTTCAGCTCGAGAAGGTGTGCGCGAGCGGCGCGACCGTCTCGGACGGCCCGTGGACCCTCGCCGGCGGAGGTGCCAAGAATCCGCTCTGGGCGCAGATGTTCGCCGACGTGGTCGGTCATCCGGTGCGCCGCCAGCTCGGGACAGAGCTGGGCGCGCGTGGCGTCGCATCCCTGGCCGCCGCCGGGGTGGGCGTCGACACGGCCGGTTGGTGGGGCGACCCCGACCCCGCCCTCGTCGTCGCACCGGGCGCCGATCGCGAGGCCTACCGGCGCCAGGCCGACCGGTTCGACCGCGCGCTCGCCGCGATGGGCTCCGTGTGGACGGAGCTGGCCCGATGAGCGGCTCGCCATACGGTCCCGAGGTGGATGCCGCACTGGCGGAGATCACCCGGGTCTCCCGGACGCTCGGAGCCGATCCCTCCCTCGTGCTGCACGGCGGCGGCAACACCTCCATCAAGGCGACCGGCCACGACGCCACCGGCGACGAGGTGGAACTCGTGCTGGTCAAGGGCAGCGGGTGGGATCTCGGCTCGATCGAGCCCGCCGGATTCGCTCCGCTGCGCCGCAAGCGCCTGCTGCGCCTGCTGGCGCTCACCGAGCTGACCGACAGCGGGATGGTGAACGAGCTCCGGCAGGCATCGCTCGACGCCTCCGCGCCGACGGCGTCCATCGAGGCGCTGCTGCACGCGCACCTGCCGTCCCGGGTCGTCCTCCATTCGCACGCGGACGCCGTCGTCGCCCTCACCGATCAGCCGGACGGCGTCGAGCGGGCGGCGCGTGTGCTCGGCGACCGCGTCGCGGTCCTGCCGTATGTGATGCCGGGATTCCCGCTCGCGCGGTCCGTCGCCGACGCGGACCTCCGCGGGGTCGACGCCCTGGTGCTGGCCAACCACGGTCTGTTCACGTTCGCCGACGACGCCGACGAGGCCCTGCGCCGCCACCTCGAGCTGGTGGATCTGGCGTTGGTCTCCGCCGGCTCGCCGCGCTGGGGTGATGAGGGGGCGCCGGTCGAGCGGGCCGGATCGGTCGAGGCCATCGCCGAACTCCGGCGCGATCTCTCCCTGGCCGCAGGCACGCCGCTGATCGTGCGGCAGTCGGCATCGTCGCGTGCTCTGCGGTACGCGCAACGATCGGATCTCCGGGAGGCGACCTCCCGCGGCACGGCGACTCCCGAGCACGTCATCCGCACGAAGCGCGCTCCGCTCGTCGGCCGCGACGTGGCCGCCTATGCCGCCGACTACGCCCGCTATGTCGACGCGCACCGCGACCGGATACCCGGCCCGATCGAGCCCATCGACCCTGCCCCGCGGGTGATCCTCGATCCCGAGCTGGGCCTGCTCACGGCAGGCATGTCCCGCTCGGCCGCCGATGCCGTGCACGACATCGCGCTGCACACCATGGACATCGTGGAGGCGGCCGACCGGCAGGCAGGCTACCGCTCGCTCGACGAGGCCCTGAGCTTCGACATCGAGTACTGGGAGCTCGAGCAGGCGCGCCTGCGCTCCGGCGCCCGTGCCCGGCTGCTCGACGGCGAGGTCGCGCTCGTCACCGGCGCCGCATCCGGGATCGGCCGGGCGACCGCTGCGGCGCTGCTCGCCCAGGGCGCGTCGGTCGTCGGCGTCGACCTCAGCCCGGACGTGACCGATGTGTTCGACGGTCCGTCGTGGCGGGGGATCGTCGGCGACGTGGCGGAGCACGCCGTGCTGGATGCCGCGGTCGAGACGGCGGCGCGGGAGTTCGGCGGCCTCGACGCACTCGTGGTCGCCGCCGGGATCTTCCCCGCCGGCGAGTCCCTCGCCACCCTCGCGGACGACGTCTGGGAGCGGGCGATGCGGGTCAACGCCGGTGCCGTGGCCCGGGCGCTGCGGGCGGCGCATCCGCTGCTCGCCGTCGCGCCGCGCGGCGGCCGTGTGGTGCTGGTGTCGACGAAGAACGTCGCCGCGCCCGGCCCGGGAGTCGCCGCGTACTCCGCCAGCAAGACCGCCGCAGCACAGCTCGCCCGGGTGGCGGCGCTGGAGTGGGCCGCGGACGGCATCCGCGTGAACCAGGTCGAACCCGACGCCGTCTTCGACACCGCGATCTGGACGCCCGGGCTTCTTGCCGAGCGCGCCGCGCACTACGGGCTCACGGTCGAGGAGTATCGCACCCGAAACCTCCTGGGCGTCGAGGTCACCAGCGCTCTGGTCGCGGAGGCGGTGCTCACGTTCATCGCGGGCCTCCCGGCCACGACCGGCGCGCACCTCTCGGTGGACGGCGGCAACGACCGCGTGGTGTAGCCGGCGGCGCCGCGGCTGCCGCGACCGGAATGTCGATGCCGAACGTGTAGGGCATGATGAACCGCGCGAAATCGTCCCGGAACGCCTGCACTTCGTCGAGGGTGGCGGGGTCGATGCTCTGCAGTGCCTCGATGGCGCGCGAGGAGAGCAGGGGCCCTCCGTGATCACCGGCGAGAGCGGGGACGGCGGCGTCGGCAGGGTCGGGATCCATGTCCATCACGCGATCGACGGTGGTCCCCGGTTGCGCATCGACGCCCACGCACCGCTAATCTCAGTTCGGGCGCGAGCGTGACGGTACGACTCCAGCCCCGAGGAAGACGCGGAGGGCGCGGATGGCGGTCAGTCGCAAGGGTGGACCGGTCACCCTGAAAGATGTCGCGGCTCACGCGCGGGTGTCGCTGTCGACGGCATCGCGTGCGCTGAACGGCAGTTCTCGCAATGTGTCCGACGCGCTGCGGGCCCGGGTGGAGCGTTCGGCGGCCGACCTCAACTACTCGACGAATCTGCTGGCACAGGGGATCGCCCGAGGGCTGAGCGAGACGGTCGCTGTCATGGTGGGCAGCATCGTCGATCCCTACTTCGCGGGCATCGTGTCGGGCGTGACGGAGGTGGCCGAGGCGAACGGCCTGGTCGTGACCATCATCACCACGGGAGGCGACCCGAGCCGGGAACGCTCGGCGCTGAACGCCATCCGCGGCCAGCGTCCTCGGCACGTCGTGATGACAGTGAGTCGCACTCTGGACGAGGACACGGAGGAGCGGGTGGGCCGTGCGCTCGCCGACTATGAGCAGATGGGCGGCACTGTCGCCTTCGTCGGCGGGGGGATCGAGGGGTTCCGCACCCTCGAAGTGGACAACGCGGGGGCCGCGCGCGCCCTCGGTGGCGCCTTGGTCGCTGCCGGCTACCAGCGGTTCGCCCTTCTGGGGGGCCCGTCCCACCTGGCGACGCCGGTCGCCCGGCAGCGCGGGTTCGTCGAGGGGGTGACCGCGGCCGGCGGGGAGGCGCCTCTCGCGTGGCGGATCCCCTCGAAGATCAACCGGGCGGGTGGGTACGCGGCGGCCGCCCAGATCTTGGCGACCGGCGCGAGGCCGGACTGCTTCTTCGCGGTGGCGGACGTCATGGCGATCGGCGCGCTCGCTGCGATCCGGGACGCGGGGCTCGTCCCGGGAGTGGATGTCGGGATCGCCGGATTCGGCGATGTCGAGCTGTTGGAGGATTTCACGCCGTCGCTCACGACGGTCCGGTTGCCGCTGGAGCGCATGGGGCGTCAGGCCGTCGAGCTGGTGCTCGATCCGCATCCCGGAGCCCTGGTCTCCTCGATCGGCGGCGAGGTGATGCTGCGCGCGAGCACGCCTCCGCGCCCGACCTCTTGACGTCGTGACGTCGACCTGTTCATAATGTGGAAAGCGTTGTCCACGTTGTTTCCGCTAGTGGAAAGCGTTGTCCATCTGGCTTGCCCATCCCCGATGAAGAGGAGAACCACAGATGTTGAACACACGTCGCACCGCAGCCATCGCTGCGGCCGCCGCGCTGCTGGGCCTGTCGTTGACCGCGTGTGCAAGCGGTGGCTCGTCCGCCCCGAAGACGGTCACCGTGTGGT
Source organism: Leifsonia sp. ZF2019 (assembly GCF_019924635.1). Taxonomy (NCBI): domain Bacteria; kingdom Bacillati; phylum Actinomycetota; class Actinomycetes; order Micrococcales; family Microbacteriaceae; genus Leifsonia; species Leifsonia sp. ZF2019. Next base: position 3,869,167 of record NZ_CP065037.1, on the reverse strand, counting down.
CGTACTTCAGCACGCCGCAGCAGCTGCAGTACGAGAAGGAAGCGGCCAAGCTCTTCAATGCCAAGCATCCCGACATCACGGTCGACTATGTGAACATCCCGGCCGGACAGCTCGACTCGAAGCTGCTGGCCGCGGCCGGCACCCGCTCGGGGCCGGACGTCGTCATCAACAACCCGGCCGCGGACTTCGGCCAGCTCGACGCCGCCGGTGTCATGGCCGACATGACCGAGCAGTGGGCGAGCCTCGGCGATCCGTCGCCCTATCCGGACAGCGTCGTCTGGCGTGACGCGAAGGACAGGGTCAAGACGTTCCAGACCTACGTCAACATCCAGGGCCTCTGGTACAACAAAACCCTTCTCGACCAATACTCGATCCCCGTCCCGACGACGATCGACGATTTCGAGAAGGCGATGGCGGTCCTCAAGCAGAACGGGAAGACCCCGCTGCTCAACAACGCCGACCCGGGCGTCGACGGCACGTGGTCGTGGTACCCGTTCCTCGCCGGCGAAGGCGTCGACTTCTGCAGCATCGACTCCCCGAAGACCGTCAGCGTGCTCGAACGCCTCGACGGCTGGGCGAAGAAGGGCTACCTTCCCACGGGCTATCAGGAGCTGACCAACGTGCAGACGCCGTCGATGTTCACCAAGGGGGACGTCGGGTTCCTGCTCAACGGCAACTGGAACCTCGGCCAGATCCAGAAAGAGGCCACGTTCGAGTTCGGGACAGCCCCGATCCCGGCCGGTCCGAAGGGCACCCACGTGCTTCCCGGAGGCGAGGGCCAGGCCGTGGGCGGCTACGCCAAGAACCCGGAGATGGCGTGGGAGTACCTGAAGCTCGGCTGGCTCTCCACGGAGGCGCAGCAGGCCTCCCTCGACATCATGGGAAGCCTGGTGACACGCACCGACATGCAGAGCGCTCTCAAAGAGAAGCCGTATCTGGATGGCTTCCTGCAGGAGATCCCCACGGTCGGCAAGTGGCCGACCGGCAAGAACTCCAACACGGCGGTGACCAACTTCGGCAACACGATCAGCGGCTTCGCCGCCGGGCAGTACAGCGCCGAGGACGCCGCGAAGAAGCTCGCCTCCGGCCTCGAGACAGACCTCGGAAACGGCGGCTGCTGAGTCCGCATGGCCATCTCACCCACCGGCGTCGTCCCCCGGACGGCACGCGACCGGACCCCCGCTCCTCCTCGGGGGTCCGGCCCACGCCGCCCGCGGGCGCGGAGCGCCGTCCCGTCGTACGCGGCCCTGCTGCTTCCGCTGCTCTTCCTCGGCGTGCTCGCGATCGTCCCGATCGTGCAGCTCTTCCGCATGAGTGTCAGCGAGGTGGGGCCGCAGAACATCATCGGCGACTGGCCGTTCGCCGGCGCGCAGAACTTCCAGACGATCTTCTCGTCGTCCGATTTCTGGCACGCTTTCGGACGCAGCTTCGTGTTCACGGTCGTCCTGCTCGCCGGGGTGCTCGTCCTCGGGTTCATCGCGGCGGTCTGGCTCACCAAGGACACGCGGCTGAGCCGCTTCGTCCAGGGTCTGATGATGCTGTGCTGGGCGCTTCCGCCGATCGTGACGGGGACCGGCTGGAAGTTCCTGCTCCAGGGCACCGGACCGATCAACGATGCGGCCCGCTCCCTCGGCCTCCCGCAGGTGTCGTGGCTGGGTGACTCGTCGCTGGTGCTCTGGACGTTGATTGCGATCACCATGTGGGCCAACATCCCGTTCGCCGCCACCGTCCTGAAGGCCGGCCTGCTCGGCGTCCCCGCCGACACACTGGAGGCGGCGTCGCTGGATGGCGCCAGCGCCTTCCAGACCATCGTGCGAGTGGTCATTCCCCAGATGCGCGGAATCATCGCGACCCTCGCTGTGCTCGTCTTCGTCTACGGGTTCGGGAGCAGCTTCAACTTCATCTACGTCGTCACCGGCGGTGGACCCGGCACGTCGTCCCAGACGCTGCCGTACTTCGGCTATGTCGCGGCCTTCCAGAACTTCCAGTTCGGCATCGCGGGGGCCGTTGCGGTCGTGTCGATCGTGGTCGTGCTGGTCGTCGCGAACGGGTACATCCGGTCGACGGGCAAAGAGGCGGTGGGTCGATGATCGCACTGTTGTTCCGCCGGAGGTGGATCGCCACAGCCGGCTGCTGCCTGCTCTTGGTGGTCTACGCCGTGCCGCTCGCCTGGATCCTGCTGGAATCTCTGGCGTCCGACAGGGTCGCGGGAGCGGGGTTCCCCACCGAGTTCAGCGTCGAGGCCTATGAGCGCGTGCTCGGCGGCGTCGGCGGCCCGATCGCGCAGTCCGCCATCATCGCGGTCGCCACCGCCCTCCTGGTCGTCGTGTTGTCGGCGCTCGCGGGATACGGGCTCAGCCACGTGCGCGGACGGCTCGGCTCCGTCGTGATCGCCGCGACGATGATCATCCTGGTGGTCGTCCAGATGATCCCGCAGGCGACCAACGCCATCCCGTTGTACGGGCTGTTCGGAGCGTGGGGGCTGGTCAACTCGACCGTGGGGGTCGTGCTGGCGGACGTCGCGCTTCTGCTTCCGCTCGGCATCGTCCTGGTTCGCCCGTTCTTCGTCGAGGTCCCGGTGGAACTCGAGCAGGCCGCCATGATCGACGGGGCGAACCGCTGGAAGGTCGTATGGCACATCGTTCTGCCGCTCGCCCGCAACGGTCTGGTCACGGTTGGGCTGTTGAGCTTCATGATCGCGTGGGGGGAGTTCATCTACGCGATCACGTTCCTCAACGATTCCGGCCTGTTCCCCGTGAGCGTCATCCTGGCGCAGCAGGTCGGCAGCCTCAACGCGTCCTGGAACAGCCTGATGGCATTGGCGGTGCTCACCTCGATCCCCCTCGTGGTCATCTTCATCGGCGGCCAGCGGAGGCTCCAAGCGGGCATGATGGCGGGAGCAGTCAAGTGAGCCTCGATCGCGCCGGGCTGCGTCGGCTCCTCGCGGTCGGCGCGCCCGAATCGCAGCGGCCGACGGAGGTGCGACGCGGCGACGTGGAGCATCACGCCGGCGTCGACATCGAGCGGATCGAGTTGGTCGCGGCCGACAGGGTCGTCCCGGCCCTCCTGCTGACGACCTCACCGCCACCGTGGCCGGCCGCCGTGGTCGCGGTGCACCAGCACAACGGCCGGTTCGACCTCGGCAAGAGCGAGCCGGCGGGACTCGCCGGCGACCCTGAGATGGCCTACGGCCTCCGAGTCGCGGCGACCGGCATCCCGGTCATCGTCCCCGACCTCTCGGGGTTCGAGGAGCGGATGCCCGCGAGCGGTGACCCCGCTGCGGCGGAGCAGCAGACCGCCTGGGAGCTCGTCGCCGGGGGGCTGACGCTGCAGGGCCGGCACAGCGACGATGTCTCGCTCGCGGTCAGCTGGCTGATCGACGAGGCGGGAGTCGACGGCCCGGTCGGCGTCATCGGGCACTCGCTGGGCGGTCAGGTCTCCCTGTTCACGATGGCCGTCGACCCGCGCATCCGCGCCGGTGTCGTCAGCTGCGGCGCGGGGAGCATCGCCTCCTTCGGGCCCGCGGGCGTCTTCCACAACCCGGCGTATTACGTGCCGGGCATTCTGCCCGCGGGCGATCTCCCGGCTGTCGCTGCGACGCTTCACGGGCAGAGCCTGCTCGTACTCGCGGGCGATGACGACCCGCTCTTCCCTGCTGACGGTGTCGACGCCGTCGTCGCGCGGCTCGACCCGGAACGCACCGATGTCATCCGCTTCTCTGGCGGCCACGCTTTCCCGCTGACCCTCCAGCTCGCCGCGATCACCTGGCTGGCTGAAACCCTGACCGCGCCGGACGGACAACTGCCCGCCGGCGAAGAGAGGACCACATGAACCACCCCACCGTCGCCCCCATCCGCACCGCCATCGTCGGGGCGGGGAACATCGCCACCCTGCACCACCTTCCGGCTCTGCGTGCGCACGCCGCCGAGACGGAGCTGGTGGCGGTCGTCGACGTGGACCTCGTCCGCGCGGAGGCGTTCGCGCGCGAGGCGGGCATCCCGGCGGCGTTTTCCGACCTCCGGGCGATGCTCGAGGGCGTGAATCCCGACCTGGTGGTCGTCTGCACGCCGCCGGTCGCGCACCGGGAGGCGGTGATCGCCGCGCTGGATGCGGGGGCCTGGGTCTGGTGCGAGAAGCCGCCGGCCCTGTCCCTCGCGGAGTACGACGAGATGGCGGCGCACGAGGGCGCCGCAGGGCCATACGTGTCCTACGTCTTCCAGCACCGGTTCGGGTCGGCAGCGCAGCGGTTGAGAGAGCACATCGCCAGCGGCGAACTCGGCGAGCCTCTCGTCGGCATCTGCCACACCCTCTGGTTCCGCGACGACGCGTACTACGAGGTGCCCTGGCGGGGACAGTGGAGCACGGAGGGAGGGGGGCCGACGATGGGCCACGGTATCCACCAGATGGACCTGCTGCTGCACGTGCTGGGCGATTGGGAGGAGGTGCGCGCGATGAGCGGCACCCTGGCCAGGGACATCGAGACCGAGGACGCATCGTTCGCAGCGGTCCGATTCGCGTCCGGTGCGATCGTGTCGGTCGTCAACAGCATCCTGTCGCCACGTGAGACCAGCTACCTGCGCTTCGACTTCCGGGACGCGACGGTCGAGGTGGAGCACCTGTACGGCTATAGCAATTCGGACTGGCGCTGGACTCCCGCGCCCGGGGTCGACCCCGCCCGTGCCCGCGCCTGGGCGCCGGAGAAAGACCTGGCCAGCTCGCACACCGCGCAGCTGGCGCAGCTGATCGCGGCCTACCATGACCACCGTCGCCCGACGGCGAGCGGGGAGGACGGCCGTCGCGTCCTCGATCTCACGGCGGCCCTCTACGCGTCCGCGGCGACCGGCCGGGCCGTCCATCGGGGCGACATCACTCCAGAGTCGCCGTTCTACGCGACGATGAGCGGCGACCGGAGTGCGATCGCCGGTGCGGAGGTCATCGGTGCCTGAGATCCGGATGCACGACGACGGCGCGCGGCTGTCGATCACCGCGGGCAGCGTCGAGCTCGCCGTCTACGAGTACCGGCCGGACGCGCCGGCCGCGGAGGCCCCCAAGCCGTTCCTGCACCCGATCCGGACCGTCTCCGGGGCACCGCTCAGCATCGCCCGGCCGTGGGATCACCGCTGGCACAAGGGCCTCCAGATGACCTGGTCGCACGTGTCGGGGCAGAACTTCTGGGGCGGACCGACCTTCACCCTCGACGAGGGGTACGTGTGGAAGGAGAATCTGGGCCGCATCCGTCACGACCGCTTCGAGCGCGTCGACACTGACGGGGCGTCCGCCGTTATCGAGGAAGGGCTCAGCTGGATCACCAGCGACGACCGCCACTGGTTCGCGGAGGCGCGCACGCAGCGCATCCACCGGCTCGACGAGACACGGGGGAGCTGGGTGCTCGACTTCAGCACCGAACTGCGGAACGTGTCCGACCGTGAGCTGCGGCTGGGGAGCCCGACCACGCACGGCCGCCCGGACGCCGGTTATGCGGGGCTGTTCTGGCGCGGGCCGCGGTCGTGGACGGACGGCGCGATCCTGGGGGGCGACGGGGCGGAGGGCGAGGCCGTCATGGGGACGGTCTCCGACTGGGCGGCGGTCATCGGCCAGCATGACGAGATCGACGGCGGCGGAACGGTGCTCATGTTCGCGGGCACCAGCTCCGCCCCCGTCCCGATTCGCTGGTTCAGCCGGATCAGCCCGTTCGCGTGCCTGGCGCCGTCGCCCGCGTTCGACACGGAGATCGGACTCGCCCCCGGCTCCCGTCTCCGGCTGGCGCATCGGGTCGTCTTCATCGATCGCCGATGCAGCCGTGACGAACTGGAAGAGCTGGCGGGGGAGCTGCGGCCGTGAGCGTCAGCGGCGGTGGCCCGCACCCCGCCTTTCCCGGAGCGGTGGGGATCTCGCGCCTCGCGGTGTACCCGTGGGAGGGCTCCGACGGCAAGCACGGCGGGACCCCGCATCTGCATCTGGCCTGCTCGGAGTGCTACGTCGTGGTCTCCGGGCGGGGCAGGCTCGAGACGCTCACGATGGGTGCGCATTCCGAGACGGCCCTGCACCCGGGCGATGTCGTCTGGTTCGAGCCGGGAACCATCCATCGGGCGATCAACGACGGCGATCTCGTCGTCGTGGTGGTGATGCAGAACGGCGGTCTGCCGGAAGCGGGGGATGCCGTCATGACATTCCCGCCCGAATTCCTGGCGGACCACGAGTCGTATGCCGCGCGCGCCGATCTCGGCGACGCGGCCGGCGCGGGGCGGGAGGCGCGTGCACGCAGCCGCCGGGATCTGGCTCTCGAGGGCTTCGAGCGACTGTCGACGGCGTTCGACGCCGGCGACACGGAGCCGCTCGCGGCGTTCCATCGTGCCGCCGCCGCGCTCGTCCGGCCGAAGCTCGACGAGTGGCGCGCGGTGGTCGAGGAGGGTGCAGCGGTCGAGGCGGCGCGAACGATTGCGCGGCTCGATGAGCTGGCGGGCGGTGGAACCATGTCGCTGACCGCCGCGCGGGTCGCCCACCTGAACCGTCCGGAGCAGTCGTTCGGGATGTGCGGCCGACTCGACGCGTACGATATCGCGCGTCGTGCCGAGGAGGATTGACGTCCGGATCCCGGAATACTGCGACTCTCCTCAAAGTTGAGTCTGATGTACTCAAGTTTGTGCTTCGACGCCTTGACAGCACCCGATCGAGGGTGACAGTCTTGAGTCGTCGAGGCTCAAGTCTTGACCCCAGACTTTCATGGCAACACAGCCAGCAACAAAGGAGAGAAAGCACATATGTCACGTGCAGTAGGTATCGACCTCGGAACCACCAACTCCGTCGTCGCGGTGCTCGAGGGCGGCGAGCCCACGGTCATCGCCAACGCGGAGGGCTTCCGCACCACCCCGTCCGTCGTCGCGTTCACCAAGGACGGCGAGGTGCTCGTCGGCGAGACCGCCAAGCGCCAGGCCGTCACCAACGTCGACCGCACCATCTCGTCCGTCAAGCGCCACATGGGCACGACCTGGACGCAGGAGATCGACGGCAAGAAGTACACCGCCCAGGAGATCTCGGCGCGCATCCTGCAGAAGCTGAAGCGCGACGCGGAGCAGTACCTCGGCGACACCGTGACCGACGCGGTCATCACGGTCCCGGCCTACTTCAACGACGCCGAGCGCCAGGCCACCAAGGAGGCCGGTGAGATCGCGGGCCTCAACGTGCTCCGCATCATCAACGAGCCCACCGCCGCGGCTCTCGCGTACGGCCTCGACAAGGGCAAGGAGGACGAGCTCATCCTCGTCTTCGACCTCGGTGGCGGAACCTTCGACGTCTCCCTCCTCGAGGTGGGCAAGGACGACGACTTCTCGACCATCCAGGTCCGCGCGACCGCCGGCGACAACCGCCTCGGCGGCGACGACTGGGACCAGCGTGTCGTGGAGTGGCTCATCAAGCGCTTCAAGGACTCGACCGGCGTCGACGTCTCGAAGGACAAGATCGCCCTCCAGCGTCTGAAGGAGGCCGCGGAGCAGGCGAAGAAGGAGCTGTCGTCGAGCATGTCGACCAGCATCCAGCTGCCGTACCTCTCGCTCACCGAGAACGGCCCGGCCAACCTCGACGAGACGCTCACCCGCGCCCAGTTCGAGCAGATGACCAGCGACCTCCTCGACCGCACCAAGAAGCCGTTCCAGGACGTCATCCGCGAGGCCGGCATCAAGGTGGGCGACATCGCCCACGTCGTGCTCGTCGGCGGATCGACCCGCATGCCGGCCGTCTCCGAGCTCGTGAAGCAGGAGACCGGCAAGGAGCCCAACAAGGGCGTCAACCCGGACGAGGTCGTCGCCGTCGGCGCCGCCCTGCAGGCCGGTGTCCTTAAGGGCGAGCGCAAGGACGTCCTCCTCATCGACGTCACCCCGCTGTCCCTCGGCATCGAGACCAAGGGCGGGATCATGACCAAGCTCATCGAGCGCAACACGGCCATCCCCACCAAGCGCAGCGAGACCTTCACCACGGCCGACGACAACCAGCCGTCCGTCGCGATCCAGGTCTTCCAGGGCGAGCGCGAGTTCACCCGCGACAACAAGCCGCTCGGCACCTTCGAGCTCACCGGCATCGCCCCGGCCCCCCGTGGCATCCCGCAGGTCGAGGTCACCTTCGACATCGACGCCAACGGCATCGTGCACGTGTCCGCCAAGGACAAGGGCACCGGCAAGGAGCAGTCGATGACGATCACCGGCGGCTCCAGCCTGCCGAAGGACGACATCGAGCGCATGGTGCGCGAGGCCGAGGAGCACGCCGCGGAGGACAAGAAGCGCCGCGAGTCCGCCGAGACCCGCAACCAGGCCGAGCAGCTCGTCTACCAGATCGAGAAGCTCATCAAGGACAACGAGGACAAGCTCCCCGAGGACGTCAAGAACGAGGTCCAGGGCGACGTCGACGCGCTGAAGACGGCTCTGGCCGGCGAGGACGACGAGGCCGTCAAGACCGCGTTCGAGAAGCTGAACGCCAGCCAGCAGAAGCTCGGCGAGGCGATCTACTCCTCGGCGCAGGCCGACGCCGCAGCTTCCGAGGCGGACGCCCCCCAGGGCGAGCAGGCGGGTGATTCCTCCGACGAGGACGTCATCGACGCCGAGGTCGTCGAGGACGAGGAGAAGAAGTAATCATGTCGGACCACACCCCGGGCGCTCCCGGGTCGGGCGAGCCCGACCCGGAGCGCGAGGAGCCGATCATCCGCGACAAGCGGCGCATCGACCCCGAGACCGGCCAGGTCCGGGAGCCGTCTCAGCAGGATCTGTCGCACGAGGAGCTCGTCGACGTCGGCCCCGCCGGTGACGAGGGGCCCGTCCTGTCGGACGACGACCTGGACATCCTCTCGGGCCAGACCACGTCCGACGCGCTCGCGGCGGAGCGGCTCGCCGACCTCCAGCGAGTCACGGCGGAGTACGCGAACTACCGCAAGCGCACCGAGGCGAACCGCGAGGTCGAGCGCGAGCGCGCCGTGAGCGAGGCCGTGAAGGGCCTCATCCCGGTGCTCGACGACCTCGAGCGCGCCGAGAAGCACGGCGACCTGCCCGAGGGCAGCGCGTTCGCGGCCATCGCGGCCAAGCTGCGGGCGAGCGTCGAGCGCCTCGGCCTCGTCCCGTACGGAGAGAAGGGCGAGCCCTTCGACCCGCAGATCCACGAGGCGATCTTCCAGCAGCCCACCCCCGACGTGACGGTGGACACCGTCGCGGACGTGGTCGAGACCGGGTATCGCCTGGGCTCGACGACGGTCCGGGTGGCGAAGGTCGTCGTCTCGGTCCCGGCCTGACCGGCCGGATGCACGGCACGGCGGAGCGGCAGGTCCACGGTCCTGCCGCTCGCCCGCCCGCCGTGCGCACATCATGAAGACTTCACCCACGACCATCACGATCGAAAGGAGGCGCCGTGGCTAGCCAGGACTGGTTCGACAAGGACTTCTACAAGGTCCTCGGCGTCTCCAAGGACGTCAGCGACGCGGACCTCAAGAAGACCTATCGCAAGCTCGCGCGCAAGTACCACCCGGACTCCAACCCGGGCGACGCGGCTGCCGAGGCCAAGTTCAAGGAGATCAGCGAGGCCTACTCCGTCCTCAGCGACGCCGACGAGCGCAAGGAGTACGACCAGATCCGCGCCATGGGAGGCGGCGCCCGGTTCACGGCCCCCGGCTCGGCCGGTCAGGGCGGCTTCGACGACGTCTTCGGGGGCATGTTCGGCGGCCAGCGCGGCGGCCAATACACGTTCCAGCAGGGCGGTCAGAACGCCGGCTTCGACGACGTGTTCGGCGGCCTGTTCGGCAACGGACGCTTCGGCCAGACCAGCGGAGGCTACCGCGGCTACGGCGGGCCGACCCGCGGCCGCGACGTCACCGCGCACACCACCATCGACTTCCTCACCGCGACCCGTGGCGAGACCATCAGCCTGCAGGCCTCGGACGGCAAGCCGTTCAAGGTGAAGATCCCCGCGGGTGTCTCCGACGGGCAGAAGATCAAGCTGCGCGGCAAGGGCCAGCCGAGTCCGGACGGCGGCGAGCCCGGCGACATCGTGCTCACCGTGACCGTGCGCAAGCACCCCGTGTTCGAGCGCGACGGCCTCAACCTGCGCGTCACCGTCCCGGTCACGTTCGTGGAGGCCACGCTCGGCGCCACCATCGAGGTCCCGACCCTGGGCGGCGACCCCGTCAAGCTGCGGGTCGCTCCCGGCACCCCCGGCGGCCGTGTGCTGCGCGTGAAGGGGCGCGGGGTCGAGACGGCGAAGGGAACCGGAGACCTGCTCGCCGTCGTCCAGATCGCCGTCCCGTCGCACCTCTCCAGCGAGGCCAAGGAAGCCCTGGAGGCGTTCGCGGAGAAGCTGCCCGACGAGAACCCGCGAGAGGATCTTCTCGCGAAGGCCCGGAGCTGATCGTGGACGAGAACTCGCAGGTCTTCGTCATCTCCATCGCGGCCGAGCTGGCCGGGATGCACCCGCAGACCCTGCGTCAGTACGACCGGCTGGGGCTCGTCAGCCCCAGCCGGACGCCGGGCAAGTCGCGCCGCTACTCCATGCGCGACATCGAGAAGCTGCAGGAGATCGCCCGTCTCGGCGCCGAGGGCGTGAGCCTCGAAGGCATCCGCCGCATCCTCGAGCTGGAGGATCAGGTCGGCTCTCTGAGCTCTCGTGTTCGTGAGCTCGAGTCCGCGCTCGCCGACGAGCTGCTCAACCGCCCCGGCCGCCGCGTCTTCGCCGCCGGTTCCGAGGGCGAAGTCGTCTCCCTGCGCGCCGGCACCCGTGTGCGCCGCAGCACCCAGATGGTCGTCTGGCGCCCTCTGGAGCACTAGCCCCCCGTCCTCCTCTTCATGCGCCGACATTCGTGCCGAATGTCCACTCTGCAGCGCCCTTTCGCGACATTCGTGAAGAATGTGGGGGCCGCGCTCGAACTGACCGAGCAGGCCACCCGCCTGGCCGACGGCGCCGGGGTCGACGACGACGTGTGGGCTGCCGCGGCCGAGCATTTCGACGACGAACAGCTCGCCGCGCTCGTCGCCCAGATCGCGCTCATCAACGCGTTCACCCGTATGAACGTGATGATCACGATGCCTGGAGGGTCGTATGACGTGGGGCAGCTGGCTAGAGTCGAGGCCTGACCACGCAGTATCGCGATCGGGGGATCCAGATCATGTCCGAGCAGTCTCCGTTCCAGCCGACGTTCCCGCCGCCTCCCGCGCAGCTGGGCGTGACCTACGCCCCGCCGCCGCCCGGGCCGGCCGCGCGTCGTTCGTCCGTGCTCGGGTACGTGGCCCTGGGGGTCGCCGCCTTGGGGGTGCTGGTGGGCCTCGTCATGGAGGTGGTGCAGCGCCAGTTCCTGCTGACGACGCACTACTCCGGCGCGTCGTTCGCCCTGCTCTCCGGCATCTCGGTGACCATCGGCATCGTGCTGGACCTGGTGGTCATCGCGATCGCGGTCGTCGCCCTCGTCGGCCGGCGGGGGACGGTCCCGGCCGCGATCGCACTCGGCGCGAGCGGTGCCGGTCTGATCGGGGTGCTCGGGAGCCTCCTCGTCAACGCCGCCATGTCGTTCGGGGGCTGAGTCCGCGGGAACATTCGTCACGAATGTCGGCTGAGCGCTACGCTTTCGCGACATTCGTGACGAATGTCGGGGCGGTCAGAGCGACGTCGACGCCCCCTGGCCCACGTAGAGGGTGTGGGAGAACGCGCGGGCGTCCTCGGCGGCGATGTCGGCGTCGATCCCCGCGCGCACCTCCCGCATGAGCTTGTGCAGCTCCTGGTGCTTGCCGGGCACCCGCGCGTGGCCGGTGCTGTCCCAGAGGTTCGAGACGGGGAGAGCCTCACCCGCCTCGACGGCGACGGTCCACTCCTCCGTGGTCGCGACGGCGGCGAACTCCGAGTCCATCGTCACGAGGACGCTGATGTGGAGGGCGTCCGCCGAGACCGAGCCGGCCGCGTTGACGAGGTCGAGGGTGCCCGTCGCATCCGAGAGGAACTCGACGGTGAAGCCCAGCGCGTGCGCATCCCTGGCCGTCCCGGCGCAGCAGTGCTGCGTCATGTACCCGGCGATCGTCACCGTGTCGTAGCCGCCCGCGCGCAGCCAGTCCTCCAGGTCGGTGCCGCGGAACGAGGACACGTCCGTCTTCGTGATGAGGTGGTCCGGCGTCCGGTCGGCGACCGACTCGTGCAGCGCCGCGCCGTGGGAGCCGCGCGCGAACACGGGGGCGTCCTCGTCCTCGACGTGCTGCACGATCACGAGCGCGACCCCGTGGTCGGCCGCCGCGTCCATCGCCACCTCGATGTTCGGGATGGAGGTCATCAGGTCCGGGTGGCAGATCTTCAGGTTGCCGTCGACGTACTCGTTCTGCACGTCGATCACGATCAGTGCGCGCTTCATGAGGGGACTCTAGCGCTCCGTGCGGCCGCTCACGAGAGTGCGCCGGGTTCGGTCTGCACGTCTCGGCCGGGGGACGCGGTCGGACCGCCTGCGATGATTCCCGCGGACTCATCGGAGGAGGGCGGATGCCGGACTACCCGCGGATCGCGGAGGCGCTGACCTCGCCGGGCGCGTTCCTCGCGCTCGCGGACGACCGGCGCGTGTTCGGCGCGAAGAAGCAGGCCGCCGCGGCCTTCGCGCTGTGGAGCCGGGCCGAGGAACGCTACGTCGGAGCCTCTCGCAGCTTCGCGACCGCGGCCGGCACCAGCACGGGACTCGCGATCCGGGTGTTCTGGAACCCCGAGACGACCACGCCACGGCTCGCCGCGATCGCCTCCGGGATCGCCACCGCGCTTCCGGACGCCCTCGCGCGCGCCGACGAGAAGGCGACGCGCGACGCGCGCGACAGGAAGCAGAGCGTCTTCTTCGCGTGGCGGGGTATGAGCGCCCGCCCGCTGTCGCAGTGGTTCCAGGAGCGGTTCGGCGTCGGCGCGTGCACGACGCGGCTGACGAGCCTCTCCGATCTGACGCAGGATGTCGCCGTCGTCGCGTCGTCGGGCGGCGTCGACCATCTCTGGACGCTGACCGCGCCCCGCTGAGCCGAGGCGGCCGCCGAGTCCGCCGATCGTCAGTCGAACGCGTTGCCGATCAGGATCGCCCCGAAGAACAGCAGCACGATCGCGGAGATCGTGGCGGTGTTGCGGATGAGCCATCCGCGCACCTCGCCGAGTGCGGGCGTCGAGCGCTCCCCGCCGATCAGCACGGCGGCGGGAGGCAGTGCGACGGTGACGCAGGCGAGCGCGGCGAAAACCGCAACGGCGATCACGGACGGGCCCCACCCGGTGAGGCTGCTGCCGATCACGAGGCCGGCGCCGCCGCCGAACGCGAGCTCTTTCGGGTTGGCGACCGACAGTACGAAGCCGAGCCCGAGCGCCCGCGAGCCCGACAGCGACTCGAGGGAGGCCATCCAGCGCGGCGGCGTCTCCGCGTCGTCGCCGTGGGGGCGCTTCGTCCACTTGACGACGCCGAGCACCACCAGCACGACGCCGAGCAGCAGGCGCGCCCAGCCGATGCCGGTGGAGGCTGCTCCGCCACCGATCTCGGCCAGGTACTCCGCGAGCGCGGTCACCGCCCCGACCACCGCGAGCACTCCGGCCAGGCGGCCGGCGAGCAACGCGAACCCGCGCCCGGCACCGTGCGGTGACAGCGGGATCACGACGCCGGCGACGAGCGGGAGCGGGCTGAGGGCGATGCCGAGAGCGAGGGGGGCCTCGGCGATCACCGGCAGCAGGGCGGTCGTCATAGCGGGAATCTAGCGGTCGCGCAGACCGGATGAGCGATTTCTTGACGCTTTCGGACCTCAGCGCTTAATGTCAGAGCATCGATTGTTAATCGGTTAACAACTCGCGATACCCGGGGCGAGAACCGCTGTTCAAAGGAGAAGACGGATGCCTCGACACCACCACCGCCGCGCACGCCTGGCCGCGCTGCTCACCGCCGCCCTCGCCGTCACCGGCCTGGCCGCCTGCTCGTCGGAAGGGGACGACCGCGGACCGGTCACCCTCCAGTACGGCATCTGGGACCCTGTGCAGCAGCCGGCGATGCAGAAGATCGCCGACGCCTACGAGAAGGAGAACCCCGGGGTCACCGTGAAGATCCAGGTCACGCCGTTCTCGCAGTACTGGACGAAGCTGCAGACGGCCGTCACCGGGGGAAGCGCCCCCGACGTGTTCTGGATGAACGGCCCGAACAGCAAGCTCTACGCCTCCAACGGAGTGCTGGCGCCGCTGGACGGCGTCGACACGTCGAAGTACTCCGAGGGGCTCACCGACATCTACACCGTCGACGGGAAGCTCTACGGCGTTCCCAAGGACTTCGACACCATCGGCGTCTGGTACGACAAGGCGCTGTTCGACGCGGCGGGCGTCGCCTATCCGGAGGCGGGCTGGACCTGGGACGACTACCTCGCGACAGCGAAGGCGCTCACGAACCCGGAGGCCGGCGTGTGGGGATCGGCCGCCGCGCTCAACGACCAGCAGAACTACTACGACACCATCGCCCAGGCCGGCGGCTCGGTCATCAGCGCTGACGGGACCACGACCGGCTACGACGACCCGAAGACGCGCGAGGGCATCCAGTTCTGGATCGACCAGATCACGAGCGGCGTCTCGCCCACGCTCGAGCAGATGACCGACACCTCCCCGGAGGACGCCTTCCTCTCGGGCACGATCGCGATGTACTGGTCCGGCTCTTGGAGTGCGAACAAGTACGGGCAGGACCCGGCCGTCAGGGACCACGTCGACGTCGCGCCCCTGCCACGCGGCCCGGAGGGCAACCAGTCCGTGGTGCACGGACTCGCGAACGTCGCCAACGCGAAGTCGCCGCACCTCGACGCTGCGAAGAAGTTCGCCGTCTTCGCGTCGGGTGAGCAGGCGGCCGGGATACAGGCTGCGAGCGGGGCGGTGATCCCGGCCTACGAGGGTACCCAGCAGGCGTGGATCGATGCATACCCGTCGTTCCGGCTGTCGGTGTTCACCGATGCGCTCGACACCGCCGTTCCCTACCCGGCCTCCATCAACACGGCCGCGTGGACCGCGATCCAGGACCAGACGCTCTCCCAGGTGTGGGCGCTCAGCATCAGCCCGGAGGAGGGGCTCGCGACCCTGGCGAAGAAGATGCAGGCCGCCCTCGACAAGGAGAAGAAGTAGCGGATGACCGCGACGACCGCTCCGCGCCGCCGGAGGCGCGGGCCCTTCGCCTCACCGTGGTGGGCCGCGCTCTTCATCGGGCCCACCGCCCTCGGCCTGCTCGTCTTCTACCTCTGGCCGACGGTCCGCACCTTCGTCCTCTCCTTCACCCGGTCGGGGCCGTTCGGCGGATCGGACTTCGTCGGGCTCGAGAACTACGCCCGGCTCGCGGCCGACCCCGACCTCGGCAGGGCGCTCGTCAACACGGCGCTGTACACCGTGATCGCGCTGGTGGGCATCCCGCTCGCCGTCGCGGTCGCGGCCCTGCTGAACACGGCCGGGCTGCGCGGCCGCAGCGTCTACCGGATGCTGTACTTCCTGCCCGTCGTCACCATGCCCGCCGCGGTGGCGCTGGTCTGGAAGATGCTCTACAACGGCGACTACGGCATCCTGAACCAGGCGCTGCACGCCGTGGGCATCACCGGCACGAGCTGGCTGACGAACCCGGCGACGGCGCTGTACGCGGTCGCCCTGGTCGGGATCTGGGCGGGGCTCGGGACGAACATCGTCATCTTCCTCGCGGGGTTGCAGGGCATCCCGGACACCCTGATGGAGGCGGCGTCGCTCGACGGCGCCGGACCGATCCGGACGTTCTTCTCGATCACCGTTCCGCTGCTGAGCCCGAGCATCTTCTTCGTGAGCGTGATCAACGTCATCGGCTCGCTGCAGGTGTTCGACCTGGTCTACCTCATGATCGGACGCACCAATCCGGCGCTGCCCGACACCCGGACCATCGTCTACCTCTTCTACCAGGCAGGGTTCCTGGACAACGACCGCGGGTACGCGGCGGCGGTCGCGTTCCTGCTGCTGGTCATCATCCTCGGCCTGACGATCGTGCAGTTCCGGCTGCAGAAGAAGTGGGTGCACTATGAATGAGTCCAAACGCCGGCCGTGGCTCGTGCACGTGCTGCTCGCCCTCGGTGCCGTGCTGATGGTGTTCCCGTTCGTCTGGCAGCTGCTGACGGCGTTCAAGACGTTCCCCGGGTCGGTGCAGGTGCCGCCGCAGCTCCTCCCCGCGCCGTGGGAGTTCGGCAACTTCGCGAAGGTCTTCGCCTCGATGCCGTTCGCGGCGATGTTCGTCAACTCCGCCGTGCTCACCATCGGTCGCACGCTCGGGCAGGTCGTGCTCTGCACGATGGCGGGGTACGGCTTCGCGCGCATCCCGTTCCGCGGCAGTAACGCGCTGTTCGTGGCGTTCCTCTCGGTGCTGATGGTCCCCTCGCAGCTGTACCTGCTGCCGCAGTACGAGATCATCCAGTCGCTGGGCTGGCTGAACTCGCTGCAGGGGCTGATCCTGCCGGGCATCTTCAGCGCGTTCGGCACGTTCCTGATGCGGCAGTTCTTCCTTTCCATGCCCGCCGAGCTGGAGGAGGCGGCGCGCATCGACGGCGCGAACGTGTGGCAGGTCTTCTGGCGCATCATGCTCCCGTTGGCGAAGCCGGGGATCATCGCGTTGACCGTGTTCACCGTGCTCTGGTCGTGGAACGACCTGCTGTGGCCGCTCGTCGTGACCACGGATCCGAACCGGATGCCGTTGTCGGTCGGGCTCGCCCAGCTTGTCGGGCTGCACGGCACGGACTACCCCGTGCTCATGGCGGGTGCTCTGCTCGCGGCGCTGCCGATGCTGCTCACGTTCCTCTTCCTGCAGAAGCAGTTCATCCAGGGGATAGCCTTCTCAGGATCGAAGGGGTGAGTTCTCGGCATGACGGAGCAGCTGAAGCGCGAGCCGGGACGGCCCACGATGAAGGCGGTCGCGCAGGAGGCCGGGGTCTCCACGGCGACGGTGTCGTACGTGCTCTCCGGCCGCGCTGGAGGAGGCCCGGGTGTCAGCGAGGCGACGGTTCAGCGGGTGCGCGACGCGGTCGAGCGACTCGGCTACCGGCCGAACGCCTCGGCGCGCGCCGTGCGCACGGGCCGTACCGGGCTGATCCACTTGTCGCTGCACATGCTGAGCGACCCGTGGTCGCTGGCCGTCGCCGCGGCGGTGAACGAGGCGGCGAACGAGCACGGCCTCACGACGATGATCCTCGCCGACGGCGACTGGTACACGGCGCTGAACGCGCAGCGGGCGGATGTGGCCTACATCGACGGACTCGGCGGCGATCGGGCCGACGCGGAACGCAAGCTGTCCGAGCTCGTCGAGAGCGGCCAACGCCTGGTGGTGTTCGACGAGCGGCTCGAGCCGAATGGCTTCGACGTCATCCGGTCGGACGCGATCCCGGGATCCCGGCTGGCCGTCGAGCACCTGCTGGAGCGGCACACCGACATCGCCTGCCTCACGACCCGCACGGCCTACGCGTCGACGGGGGAGTCGCGGTACACGGTCTACCGCGACGCCCTCCGGCAGCGTGGCCTGCCGGTGCGGGAGGACCGCGTCGCGTTCTTCGAAGACACCCAGGCGAGCGCGTTCACGGCCGCGATCGAACTGCTCTCGGGCTACGACCGGCCCACGGCGATCTACGCGACGACGGACTTCGCGGCCATCGCCGTGGTGAACGCGGCGCACCGGCTCGGCCTGCGGGTCCCGGACGCGGTGTCCGTCATCGGGGTGGGCAACACCCCGGACGCACGCCTGGTGGAGCCCGCGCTCTCCACGGTCGGGCCGCCCGACTTCTACCGCAAACAGGCGCGGATCATCGTGGACCGCGCTCTCGGGAGGCCGGCCCGGGACGACCACGGGGAGCTGCACGTCTTCGACTGGTCGCTCGTCGTGCGCGAGTCGACGGCCGGCTGACGCCGAGCCGGTCTGTTCTCTTCCCCATATCTCTTTTCCATCCACCTGTCACGTGAGGAGTGTTCGTGGACGTCAGAATCGGTGTCGTCGGCTTCGGCCTGAGGGGCCATCTCGCCCGGGAGGCCCACCGTCCGGGAGACGGATCGCGCGTGGTCGCGGTGTGCGACCTCAGCGAGCGATCCCGCGCGCAGGCGGCGGAGGCGTTCCCCGACGCGCTCGTCACGCCGAGCCTCGACGAGCTGCTCGCCTCGGGGGTGGACGCCGTCATGGTGCTCACCCCGGACGACCGCCACGCGGAGGTCGCCGTGCCCGCCCTCGAGGCCGGCGTCGCCGTGTTCTGCGAGAAGCCGCTCGCGATCTCCATCGACGACTGCGACCGCATCCTGGAGGCCGCGCATCGCACGGGCTCCCGGCTCTACGTCGGTCACAACATGCGGCACATGCCCGTGATCACCCTGATGCGACGGCTCATCGACGAGGGCAGGATCGGCGAGGTGAAGGCCGTGTGGTGCCGCCACTTCGTCGGCAACGGCGGCGACTTCTACTTCAAGGACTGGCACGCGGACCGCTCCAAGTCTGTCGGGCTCCTGCTCCAGAAGGGCGCGCACGACATCGACGTCATCCACTGGCTGGGCGGCGGGTACTCGCGGCGGGTGCAGGCGATCGGATCGCTCAGCGTCTACGGCGGCATCCAGGACCGCCGTGACCGCTCGGGCGAGCGGATGCACGACTGGTTCAGCCTCGACAACTGGCCGCCGACCACGGCGGAGGGGCTCAACCCGGTGGTCGACGTCGAGGACATCTCGCAGGTGAACCTGGTGCTCGACAGCGGGGTGCTCGCCTCCTACGAGCAGTGCCACTTCACGCCCGACTACTGGCGCAACTACACGGTCATCGGGACCGAGGGCCGGCTGGAGAACCTCGGTGACGAGACGGGCTCGGAGGTGCGGCTGTGGAACCGGCGGCACGCGGGTGCGGCACCGGCCGACGAGACGTTCATCGTCCCGGAGGGCGCGGGCGGCCACGGAGGAGCGGACCGGCTCCTCATCGACGAGTTCGTCGCGTTCGTGCGCGACGGCGGCACGACCCTCACCTCGCCGGTCGCGGCCCGCCATGCCGTCGCCGCGGGCGTCGTCGCCACGGCCTCCCTCCGCGGCGACGGCGGGCTGCTCCCCGTGCCCGAGCTCGACGCCGAGCTGCGCGCCTACTTCGACGGCGGGCAGCGCGGTCGGGAAGGGGCCGGCCGTGATGCGGTGGTCTAGGCTGTCAGCGGCGAAACGCTCCTCCCTCCCCGCTCACAAGGCGGGGGAGGCGCGTTCGACTCCACTTGATGCGCCCCACGAAGGCCGTCGACGAGGAAGGTGGCTATGAGAGCCCTGTTCAAGAGCGAGGCCGGGCCGGGTCTCGAGTTCCGCGACCTCCCCGAGCCCGAGGCCGGGCCGGAGGACGTCAAGATCCGCGTGCTGCGCACCGGGATCTGCGGCACCGATCTGCACATCCAGCGCTGGGACGACTGGGCCGCCTCCGCCGTGGCCGCGCCGCTCGTGCCGGGCCACGAGTTCTTCGGCGAGGTCGTCGAGGTCGGGCCGCTGGTGCGCGATGTCGCCGTCGGCGATCTGGTGTCAGGCGAGGGCCACATCGTCTGCGGGACCTGCCGCAACTGCCGCGCCGGACGGCGCCAGATGTGCATCCGCACACAGGGCGTCGGCGTGCAGCGGGACGGCGCGTTCGCCGAGTTCCTCGTGCTCCCGGCGACGAACGTCTGGGTGCACCACAGCGCCATCGAGCCGGAGGTCGGGGCGCTCTTCGATCCGCTCGGCAACGCCGTGCACACCGCCCTCGCGTTCCCGGTGGTCGGGGAGGACGTGCTCGTCACCGGCTGTGGACCCATCGGCCTGATGGCCATCGCGGTCGCCCGGCACGTGGGCGCGCGCTTCATCGTCGGCACCGACGTCAGCGCGCAGCGCCTCGCCCTCGCGCAGGGGATGGGTGCCGACTTCACCGTCGACGTCTCGCAGCACGACATCCGGCAGGCGCAGCAGGCGCTCGGGATGCGCGAAGGCTTCGATGTCGGCTTCGAGATGAGCGGGGCGCCCACCGCGCTCCCGCAGATGATCGAGAACATGAACCACGGAGGGCGCATCGCGATGCTCGGCCTCCCGTCGCAGTCGATCGCCGTCGACTGGGGCATCGTGGTCACCCACATGCTCACGCTCAAGGGCATCTACGGCCGCGAGATGTTCGAGACGTGGAACGCGATGGGCGCGATGCTGCAGACTTCGAAGCCGCTGCACGATGCGATCGCGTCGATCGTGTCCGACCGTTTCGCGGCGCGCGAGTGGGAACGGGGCTTCGCGGCGGCGGCGTCGGCCGGCGGCGGCAAGGTCATCCTCGACTGGACGGAGGTCTGAGATGTATGGGAGTTTCGAGCAGCACCTCGCGGGGCAGCTGGCGGAGATCGAGGCCGCGGGCCTGACCAAGCGGGAACGCAGCATCCACGGCCCGCAGTCGGCGCAGATCATCGCCGACGGCGCCGAGGTGCTCAACTTCTGCGCCAACAACTACCTCGGTCTGGCCGATCATCCCGCCCTGCGCGACGCGGCGAAGTCCGCCCTCGACGAGTGGGGTTACGGGATGGCCAGCGTGCGCTTCATCTGCGGCACGCAGGAGCAGCACCTGGAGCTGGAGCGGCGGGTGTCGCAGTTCCTCGGCACCGAGGCGACCATCCTGTACTCCTCGTGCTTCGACGCGAACGGCGGCGTCTTCGAGACGCTGTTCGGCCCGGAGGACGCGATCGTCTCCGACGCCCTCAACCACGCGTCGATCATCGACGGCATCCGCCTCTCCAAGGCGCAGCGCTTCCGTTACCGCAACCGCGACCTCGACGACCTGCGCGCGCAGCTCGAGGCGGCGCGAGAGGCCGGCGCCCGCTTCACGGTCATCGTCACCGACGGCGTCTTCTCGATGGACGGGTACATCGCACCGCTGCGCGAGATCTGCGACCTGGCCGACGAGTTCGGCGCGCTCGTCTTCGTGGACGACTCGCACGCCGTCGGCTTCGTCGGCGAGCACGGCCGGGGCACGCCGGAGTTCTGCGGCGTCGCCGACCGTGTCGACATCTACACCGGCACGTTCGGCAAGGCCCTCGGCGGCGCCTCCGGAGGCTACGTCGCGTCGCGGCAGAAGGTCGTCGACCTGCTCCGCCAGCGGTCGCGGCCCTATCTGTTCTCCAACACGCTCGCGCCGTCGATCGTCGCAGGCACCCTCGCCGCGCTCGACCTGCTGGAGGCGTCGGACGACCTCCGCGCCCGCCTCGTCGCGAATGCGCGCCTGTTCCGCGAGCTGATGACGGAGGCCGGCTTCGAGCTCCTGCCCGGCGAGCATCCCATCGTCCCTGTGATGTTCCACGATGCCGCCCTGACGGCCCGGATCGCCGACGAGATGCAGAAGCACGGCGTGTACGTCACGGCGTTCTCGTTCCCGGTCGTTCCGCGCGGCGAGGCCCGCATCCGGGTGCAGTTGTCGGCGGCCCACACCGACGACGAGATCCGCCGCTGCGTCGCCGCCTTCACCGCGGCGAGGGAGATTGTCGCGACCGCCTGACGCTCGCCGCGCCGCGCCGCCTCACCCCGTCCCGCCCCGCATTGCGCCCCACCCAGCAATTCCGGAGATCTCCTCGGCTCGCCCACGGACCTCCGGTCGGACGGCAACATGAGCGGCGCGTCGCAGCAGAATTCCGGAGTTCAGGAGGCGGAGTCGACCTCGGCGGCGGGGATGCGTCGGCGCGTGAAGAACAGCAGCAGCTGGGCGCCGAGGAAGACGGCGAGGGCCGACAGGTCGGCGATGGCGACTGTGCCGGCGACGGCGGCGACCTGCGTCACGCCGCACGACCGGTTCGGCTGGTCGGGCTGACAGAGGAAGCGGTCGCCGCTGAGGATTGCGCCCGTCTTCAGCCACAGCGGGATCAGTTGGTTGTACGCGGTGGCGAGGCCCTTGGTCAGCGTGGGGCCCGAGTGGCCTTCTCCGGGCACCGCCCAGTAGGTCACCTTCCAGCCCGCGTTCTCGGCTGCCGTGGCGGTGTCCTCCACCTGCTGGCGGAAGTGCGGGTCGGCCGCCCCGGCGACGAAGATCCCGCGCATGGGGTGGTCGGTGTAGTCGCTCGCGGCCATCACCTTCGCCGGCCAGTACTTCTCGTACTCGGCCTCGCTGCCGCCGTAGTACTTCGCCCGAGTGCGGTCGGAACGATACTCGCCCGGCTTGTCGGGGCCGGAGATGTCGATGACGTTCGCCCACAGGTCGGGGCGCTTGGCCCCGAGGTACGCGGCGCACTCGCCCCCGTGGGAGAACCCGGCCACGGCCCAGTCGTCGCGGTCGCCAGAGACGGGGAGCTCGGACTTCACCCAGTCCGGCACGTCCTGCGCCAGGAAGGTCTCCAGTTGTCCGGCCGAGGTGTTGCTGCAGGGAGGGTTCTTGTCGTTGGCGCCGAGCTGGTCGACGACGAGCACGAACGGAGCGTCGTCCAACCGCTCCGTCCCGAGCGAGTGGAGGGCGTCGAGGGTGGCGCCGAGCGTCGGGTTGCCCGGCTGGCCCATCATCATGATGACGACCGGGCGCGTGCTCGACGGATTGCGGATCCACCCGGGCGGCACGAACAGGTGCGCATCGCGGGAGGAGAAGCCGGACGCGGTGGGCGGGATGTGCACGGCCAGCTGATAGCCGTCGACCAGCGTGGACGCGGTGACGGGCACGCGCTTGCCGGCGACGGTCACGGTCGAGAAGGCCGGGGCGACCGCGATGACCGCGATGCCCGCCGTCAGCAGCCCGGCGATGGCCGCGAGCGCGACGGCGACCGCGCGCAGCCGCGTGCTCTGGACGGCGTGGCCCAGCGCGAGCGGGAAGAGCGACGCTGCGAGGCCCACGGCGAACCAGCCGAGACCGCCGAGGTCGGGGCGCGGCGTCAGCGCAGCGAGGAGCATGAGCGCGACGAGCGCCGCGACCTGCGTCGCGATCACTGCGATGACGGTCGGACGCGCGCGGAATCGCCAGGCGCGCCGAGCGAACCGCCACGCCGGGTACGCGCAGACGATCGCGAGCGCCAGGCTGAGCCAGGCGAGGGTCCCCATGCCTCCACCCTAGGTGCACCACCGCATCCGACCCCGCCAGGACGACGAGCGCGAGGTGAGAACTCTCCCGGAGCGGGTGAGAGTCGCCTCAGGGGTGGGGTGCGCCCGTCGACTCCCGCGCCCGCACCCGGATCGCGGGGGCGTCGACCCGCTCGACCCTGCCACCGGCCCGCATGGTCGTGTAGGCCTCGACCAGGTCGCCCGCGAGCTCGTCCGCGTCGAACGCGATGGTCGTCAAGCGGGGGATGAAGTCGGCCGAGGCGGGATGGTCGTCGGCGCCGATCACGGAGAGGTCGTCGGGCACGCGGAGCCCGGCATCGGTCAGTGCGCGGATGGCCGCGATGGCGAGGCCGTCGTGCGCTGCGACGACGGCGGTCGGGGCCGCGCCCGCGTAGCGGAGGCCGTGCGCCCAGTCGCGGACGGTCTCCGCGGACGACGCCGCGTGGGTGATCGTGAGCCGGACTCGCGCCGCGGCGGCGGCCTCCTGCGCCCCGGCGAGCCGCTCGTCCGCCATGGCGGAGGAGGCGGTCGGCATCAGGAAGGCGATCTCACGGTGACCCAGCCCCAGCAGGTGCTCGACGGCGACTCGACCGAACGGCCGCTGCGGGATGACGAGGGTGGGTGCGTACCCGACCGGCTCCCTGCCGTGCACGATCAGCGCGCGGACACCCGCGAGTCGCAGCACCTCCGTCGCCTCGGCGTCGCACCGGTCCGCTTCGGCGAGCACCGCCTCCGGGCGGAGTTTGGCCCACAGTTGGGCGGCCTCCGCGCCCGTGGTCGAGACGTCCGCGTGCCGGAGGGCGTCCGTGCCGTCATCGACGGTACGGGCGAGCAGCAGCTCCAGCGTGCGTTCGACGTTCGCGCCGTGGTCGACCGCGGACGACGCGACCAGAAGGCCGGCGACCGCCTCCCCGCTCGCCAGCGAGCGCGCTGCGGTGTTCGGTGTATACCCGAGCAGGCGTGCCGCTTCGAGCACGCGATGACGGGTGTCGTCCGACACGCGCGAGTTGGGCTTGTCGTTGAGGACGAAGGAGACCGTCGCACGTGACACCCCCGCGGCGAGCGCCACGTCGGCGCTGGTCGGGGCTTTGACGACCTGGGGCGTGAACATGGTGGGTTCAGTCTAGGTCGGGACGGGGACGCGTTCGGTTATGCGCGTAATCAAAAACCGAGCATCGGGTTGTATTCGCGATGCGGGTGACTTATGGTTACGCGTGTTAGCACGCAACGAAGCCTGCTCTGAAAGGACATCCCGTGACATCGACGTCTGACGATCTTCCCGACGGTCCCCGCCCCGTACAGCCGACCGTCCCCTCCAACCTCTCCGGTGTGCCCGACAGTGCGGCGCTCGGGTCCACCCTGACCACGGCCGACTCGGTGTTCTCCGCCGCGCCGACGACCGCCACCTCCGCGCAGCGTCCCGACAAGGTCAAGGTGCGGGGCCGGCTGCTCAAGCTGATGCTCTCGATGCTGGTCGCCAACATCGCCATCTTCGCGATCTGGGGAGCGGTGCCCGGCATCCTGCTGCCCTTGCAGATCCAGGCGCTCGTGGGCGAGAAGGCGCAGAACGGCACCCTCGCCATCGTCGCGACGATCGGCGCCTTCGCGGCGATGGTCGCTCAGCCGATCGCGGGCCTCGTCTCCGACCGGACGCGCAGCCGTTTCGGCCGGCGCGCGCCGTGGATGGTCGTGGGCGTGCTGCTCGGCGGGCTGTCGCTGCTCTTCATGAGCGCCGCGAACGGCGTCGTCCAGCTCGCGATCGCGTGGGTCATGGTGCAGGTCTGCTACAACTTCGCGCAGGGTCCGCTCTCGGCCATCCTGCCGGACCGCGTCCCGAGCGGCGCCCGCGGCACCTTCGCCTCGCTCTCCGGTCTGGGTCTCATGCTCGGATCGCTGGGCGGATCGATCGTCGCCGCGCAGTTCGCCAAGGCCATCCCGGCCGGCTACCTCACCTTCGCGGGAATCGCGCTCATCGTCATCGTGCTGTTCGTCATCATCAACCCGGACCGCTCCAACAAGGGGGAGCCGAAGCCGCCGTTCAACCTCGCGGCCTTCCTCCAGACGTTCTGGGTGAGCCCCCGCAAGCACCCCGACTTCTTCTGGGGATTCACCGGTCGCCTGCTGCTCTACGCCGGCTACTTCATGGTGACGGGGTACCAGCTCTTCATTCTGCAGTCCTACATCGGCCTCGGCGACGGCGCGGTCGCGATGATGCCGCTGCTCAGCCTCGTCAGCCTGGTCGGCATCATCATCACCACGCTCATCGGCGGGCCGCTCTCCGACAAGATCGGCCGTCGCAAGCCGGTGGTCATCGTGGCGGGCGTCGTCCTCGCCGTCTCCCTGCTGTTCCCGCTCATCATGCCGACCCTGGTGGGCATGTTCCTGTTCTCTTTCGTCTCCGGCCTCGGCTTCGGCGCCTACCAGGCCGTCGACACCGCACTCATGAGCGAGGTCCTGCCCTCGAAGGACGACTTCGCGAAGGACCTCGGCGTCCTCAACATCGCCGCCACGCTGCCGCAGACGCTCGCCCCCGGAATCGCCGGAGCGATCATCGTCGCGTTCGGCAACACCTACACCGCCCTCTTCCCCATCGGCATCGTCATCGCCCTGCTGGGCGCCTTCGCTGTCCTCCCGATCAAGTCCGTGCGCTAGGAGTCCCACCGTCATGACCGACACCATCACCACCGAGGACGTCATCGCCGGCCTCCTCGCCTCCCTCACCCTGGAGCAGAAGGTGCGCCTGCTGACGGGCGCGTCGTTCTGGACGCTGCACGACGAACCACAGATCGGGCTCGACACGATCGTGGTCTCCGACGGGCCCGCCGGCATCCGCGGGCAGCTGTGGGACGAGCGCGACGCGTCCGCCAACCTCCCGTCGCCGACGTCGCTCGCCGCTTCCTGGGATGTGGAGCGTGTCCACCGGCTCGGGCAGCTGATCGCCGCCGAGGCCCGCCGCAAGGGTGTTGCGGTCGCCCTCGGCCCGACGGTCAACATCCAGCGCTCGCCGCGCGGCGGCCGCCACTTCGAGGCGTTCAGCGAGGACCCGTGGCTCTCGGGCGTCATCGGCACGGCCTACGTGCGGGGCGTGCAGTCGGGCGGGGTCGGTGCGACGCCGAAGCACTACGTCGCGAACGACAGCGAGACCGACCGCATGACCGTCGATGTGCGGGTGGACGAGCGCACCCTGCGCGAGGTCTACCTGGCGCCGTTCGAGCGGATGGTCGTCGAGGGCGGCGCGTGGCTCGTCATGTCGTCGTACAACTCGGTCAACGGCGTGACCATGACCGAGAACGAGCTGTTGCGCTCGCCGCTGAAGGAGGAGTGGGGCTTCGACGGGGTCGTCGTCTCCGACTGGATGGGCGTGCGCGACACGGTCGCCGCCGCGGTCTCGTCGCAGGATCTCGCGATGCCCGGCCCGCAGGGCGTGTGGGGCGACGCACTGGTCGAAGCCGTGCGCGCCGGGTCGGTCGCCGAGAGCGACGTCGACGAGAAGGTGCGTCGCATCCTCCGTCTGGCCGGTCGCCTGGGTGCGCTCGACGGTGTGGAGGCAGCGACGCCGCTCGCGGAGCCCTGGTCGCAGGAGAGCGTCGACGCGTTGCTGCGGGAGGCGGCGGCCGATGGGATGGTGCTGGTCCGCAACGAGGGCGGCCTGCTCCCCCTCGCACCCGCCGACCCCGACAGTGACGGCACGGGCGGCCGCATCGCCGTCATCGGCCAGCACGCGCGGGTGGCGCGCAGTCAGGGAGGCGGTTCCGCGACCGTGTTCCCGCAGCATGTCGTCACACCGCTGGACGGGATCGAGGAGGCGTTCGGCGCCGACCGCGTGCGGTTCGCGCCCGGCGCCCGGTCGACCGAGAGCGTCCTCCCGCTGGACGGCCGCGTCGCCACCGATCCGGTCACCGGCGAGGCCGGGGTGCACGTGCGGTTCCTGGACGCGGGCGGCGCGGTGCTGCTCGACGAGCACCGCCTCTCCGGCCGGCTGATCTGGCTGGGGGATCCGGTGCTCGGCGAGACCGCCGTCGTCGAGGCGACGGCGACCTTCACGGCGCCGGAGGACGGCGAATACGCGGTCGGTTTCGCCGGCCTCGGGCTGTTCCGTTTCGAGGTCGACGGCGAGCTGAAGAGCGACGGCCTGTTCTTCCCCGAGGGCACCGACCCCTTCATGGCGTTCCTCAACCCGCCGAAACAGTCGTTCCCGCTGCGTCTCTCCGCCGGGCAGACCGTCGGGCTGCGCCTCGAGCACCGCCCGCAGATGCAGGCCGGGCTCGCCGCGGTCATGTTCACCCTCGGTTACGAAGAGCCGTTCTCGGATTCGGCCGAGGAGCTGGAGCGCGCGGTCGCACTCGCGGCGGAGTCCGACACCGCGATCGTCGTCGTCGGCACCACGGAGACGCTGGAGTCCGAGGGCTTCGACCGTGCGGGGCTCGGTCTCCCGGACGGCCAGGACGAGCTCGTCCGGCGCGTCCTCGCCGCCAATCCGCGCACCGTGGTCGTCGTCAACTCGGGCGGCCCGGTCGTTCTGCCGTGGCTCGACGACGCGCCGGCCGTGGTGCTCACCTGGTTCCCCGGACAGGAGATGGGAGGCGCGCTCGCCGACGTGCTCACCGGCTCCCGCGAGCCCGGTGGTCGCATCCCGACCACCTGGGCCGCGCGCGAGGACGACGTGCCGGTCTGGCAGGTCGAGCCGGTCGACGGCAAGCTGTTCTACGACGAGAAGCTGAACGTCGGGTATCGGGAGTGGGTGCGCCGTCAGCAGCTCGGCGGGCCGGCCCCGGCCATCCCGTTCGGTCACGGCCTCGGCTACACGACGTGGGAGCTCGGCGCGACGACGCTCGACGGCCTGACCGCGAGCGTCCCGGTCCGCAACACGGGGACCCGGCCGGGCAAGCAGGTCGTGCAGGCGTATCTCTCACGCGTCACCGCGTCCGACCTCGACCGGCCGGTGCTGTGGCTCGCCGGCTACGCGGTGGTCCACGCGGACCCGGGGGAGACCATCACCGCGACGATCGAGCTCGAGCCGCGCAGCCTCCAGCACTGGTCCGTCGACGATCACGCCTGGCGCACCGAGCCGGGCGTCTACGCTCTCCGCCTCGGCACCTCCGTCGCCGCCCTCGGCACCCCGGCGGAGTTCACCGTCTAGCCGCCACCCTGTCCTGCCCACCCCTGTCCTGCCCACCCCGGGCCGGTACGCACGGGGGTCGCATTCCGCCGCTTCGCCGCGCGCAGAGCGGCAGTTCGCGACCCCTGTGTCGGCGTTGCGGCGGTCAGTGCGCGAAGGTCGCGAAGCGGGTGCGCAGGCCGTCGAGCAGCGCGTGCAGGCCGATCGCGAAGGCGCCGTCGGCCGGAGGCGCGTCCCCGACTGCGGCTGCGCGGGCGCTGTACGCGGATGCGAACGCCGGCACCTCCGCCTCCGCTCCGGTCGGGTCGAACATGTCCCCCGGGGCGACCGCGTCGAGCGCCGAGCCGAGGATGAACGACTCGACCGCGACGATCGTGGGCAGCACCTCCGGCTCGGGCCATCCCGCGGCGACCATGGCGGCGACGACCGTGTCGTACATCCGCATCGTGCGCAGCGCGCCGTGCAGCGGCATCGTGGCGAGCATCGCGATGGTCGGGGGATGGCCGGCGAACGCGACGCGGTACGAGTACGCCCAGTGCAGCATCGCCCGATCCCAGGGCTCGGTCGCGAACGCGCTGACATCGATCCTGTCGCTGATGAGTTCCCGGATGCCCGCGATGACGTCCTCCTTGCCGTCGACGTGGTTGTAGAGGGCGCTGGGCCGCACGCGGAGGGTCTGGGCGAGTCGGGCCATGGTGAACCCGTCGGTGCCGCCCTCGTCGAGGAGGCGCAGTGCGGCCTCCGCGATGAGGTCGCGCGTGAGCACCGTGGTGGTCGGCCGGCCGACGCGACGCGCCGGTCGATCGGCGCGGGTGTCGCTCGGAGGCTGGGGCACGATCACACCCTAACCCCCGCGGTGCGCACGAATTCCGGTCCTGCTCTTCCGCTCGCGCGGATCGTGCCCTAGTCTCTGACGAAATAAAAGAACGTCGTTCATTTTGCGGCGTCGGACTGCGGAGGTGCAATGGGCACGACGGTCTTCGTCAACGGGAGGATCCTCTCCGGCTACCGTGCGGATGCGCGCGAAGCCGAGGCTGTCGCCGTGGTCGACGGTGTCGTCGCCGCGATCGGCGCCGAGGCCCTGGCGCTGAGCGCGGGCGCGGGCGAGGTGATCGACCTGGCCGGAGGCGTCCTCGCCCCCGCATTCGGAGACGGCCACGCGCACCCGCTGCAGGGCGGCCTGGAGAAGCTCGGGCCGCAGGTGCGGTCGTGCGGCAGCGTCGACGAGATCGTCGCGTGCGTGAAGGAGTGGGCCGAGGCGCATCCCGAGCAGGAGTGGATCTACGGCGGCAGCTACGACGCGACCCTCGCCCCCGAGGGGATGTTCGACGCCCGCTGGCTCGACGAGGCCGTTCCCGACCGCCCGGTCGTGCTGCGCGCCTGGGACTACCACACGGTCTGGGTCAACTCGGAGGCGCTGCGCCGCGCGGGCATCGACGCCGACACCCCGGAGCCGGCGCTCGGCCGCATCCCGCGCCGCCCGGACGGGACGCCGCTCGGAATCCTGCAGGAGCCCGGCGCCGTCGACCTCCTCGTACCGGTCGAGCCCGGCCGCACGCACGAGGACCGCGTGGAGGCGCTGCGCCTCGCCACCGCCGAGTACGCGGCCCTCGGCGTCAGCTGGATCCAGGATGCCTGGGTCGAGCCGGCCGAGGTGGAGGCGTACCTCGCCGCCGCCGAACGCGGCCTGCTCTCCACGCGCGTCAACCTGGCCCTGCGCGCCGACCCGTTCCGCTGGCGCGACCAGGTGCCCGGTTTCGTGGAGGCCCGCCGACGCGTCGAGGAGCTGGGCGACCCCCTGCTCACCGCGGCGACGGTCAAGGTCTTCGTCGACGGCGTCGTCGAGAACCACACCGCCGCGATGCTGGCCGACTACGCGGACATCCCGGGCGACCGCGGACTTCCGAACTGGGAGGCCGCCCAGCTCGCCGAGGCCGCCGCGACCTTCGACCGCCTCGGCTTCCAGCTGCACCTGCACGCGATCGGCGACGCCGCCTGCCGCACCGCGCTCGACGTGTTCGAGCACGTCGAGCGCGCGAACGGCCCGCGCGACCGCCGCCCCGTGATCGCCCACGTGCAGCTCGCGGACCCGGCCGACCTGCCGCGGTTCGCCGCGCTCGGCGTCACCGCCAACTTCGAGCCGCTCTGGGCGCAGCTCGACCCCATGATGCTCGACCTCACGCTCCCTCGCCTCGGGCCGGAGCGCGAACAGCTGCAGTACCGCATCCGTACGCTGCTGGAGACGGCTCACATCTCCTTCGGCAGCGACTGGCCGGTCAGCGACAACGACTGGCGGCCCGGGATCGCGACCGCGGTCACCCGGCAGACCGCGGCGCGCGTGCCCGAGGCGGGATGGACCCCCGCCGAGCGCATCGCGCTGCCCGACGCACTGGAGGCGTACTCCGCCGGCGTCACCCGCCAGGCTTTCGCCGAGGCGACCCGCGGCGAGCTCATCGTCGGCGCCGCGCCCGACCTCGTCTGGCTCGACCGCGATCCCCGCGCCGTCGACCCGCACGACCTGCGCTCGATCGCCGTACTCGGCGCCTGGGTCGCAGGCGTGCGCCGGGCCTGAGAGCCGACCCGCTCCTCCTTCCCCCACGAACCCGAATGCACCACTCGAATCAGAGAGGCAGCACCATGACCACGACCGACCTGCCCGCCCAGCCGCGCCTCAAGCGCGCTCTCGGGCCGACCGCCCTCATCCTGTTCGGCCTCACCTACCTGGCGCCCGTGACGGTCTTCACGACGTATGGCATCGTGACGGAGTCGACCGACAACCACCTCCCCTCCGCGTATGTGGTCGCCCTCGTCGCCATGCTCTTCACCGCGTTGAGCTACG
This sequence comes from Leifsonia sp. ZF2019, assembly GCF_019924635.1. Lineage (NCBI taxonomy): Bacteria > Bacillati > Actinomycetota > Actinomycetes > Micrococcales > Microbacteriaceae > Leifsonia > Leifsonia sp. ZF2019. The sequence goes on along the minus strand of NZ_CP065037.1, from coordinate 3,838,205 downwards.
GGGCGATGGCGCGCGCGTTCCCCGTCTCCGGCTCCGCGTACACCTACACGCAGCAGTCGTTCGGCGGCCACATCGGCTTCCTCACCGGGTGGACGCTGATGCTCGACTACCTGTTCCTCCCGATGATCAACTTCCTGCTCATCGGCCTGTACCTGAACACGCAGTTCCCGGAGGTCCCGCAGTGGGTCTTCGCGCTCGCGTCGCTGCTGCTCGTTCTGCTGTTCAACGTGCTCGGCATCACGCTGGTCAACAAGCTGAACGTCGCGATCGTGGCCCTCTCCGTGCTGCTCGTCGTCGTGTTCGCCGTGCTCGCGATCAAGGAGCTCGCCACGAACCCGTCATCGAGCACCCCGAGCCTCATCGAGCCGTTCCTCCCCGGCTCCGGCGGCCTCGGTCCGATCTTCTCCGGCGCCGCCGTGCTCGCCCTGTCGTTCCTCGGCTTCGACGCGGTCTCCACGCTGTCGGAGGAGGCCAAGAACCCGAAGCGCGACATCCCCCGCGCCATCCTCCTCACCACCCTCATCGGCGGCGCGATCTTCATCGTCGTGTCGTGGCTCGGCGCCCTGGTCTTCCCCGACTGGCGCGACTTCGCGAACGTCGACTCCGCCGGCGTGGACCTCATGGCGAAGGTCGGCGGCACCTTCCTCACCTCGTTCTTCGTCGCCGTCTACGTCGTCGGCGCGTTCGGCTCGGGCATGACCACGCAGGTCAGCGTCTCGCGCATCATCTACTCGATGGGCCGCGACAAGGTCCTGCCCGGGATCTTCGGCACCCTCCACTCGCGTTTCCGCACCCCGTGGGTCGCCGCCGTCGCCGTGTCGATCGTGTCGCTGCTCTCGCTCGTGCTGACCCTCGACGTGGCGGCGACCATGATCTCCTTCGGCGCGCTCGCCGCCTTCTCGATGGTCAACCTCTCCGTCATCCGCCACCACCTCTTCCCGAAGGGCGGCCGCGAGAAGCCGACGGCGGGCGAGTGGCTGCGCTACGGTCTGCTCCCGGCGATCGGCTTCCTGCTCACGGTCTGGCTGTGGACCTCCCTCACCGCCACCACCTTCGTCGTCGGTCTCTCGTGGATGGCGCTCGGCGTCATCTACCTCGCGGTCCTCACCCGAGGCTTCCGCCGCAAGCCCCCCGTCATGGACTTCTCCGAGAAGGAGGACGCCGTCCCCGCGGAGGCGTGAGCCCGCCCCCCACCCTGTCCCCCACCCCCCCCACCCCCTCCCACCCCCTCACCCCTCCTCACCCCCTTCCCACCCAGCAATTCCGGAGATGTGAGCCGGAGTCGGCAGAACCTCCGTACCAACGGCGATTCCGGCGGCGTGTCGGCCGAGCACACCGGAGCTACGGAGGCCGTGCCCGCCACACCGTCGAAATCACCGGAACTCCGGCGATGCTGCGCCCGGCGGCACAGATCTCCGGAATCACCGGGTGGGAGAGGGGAGCGGGGTGAGGTGACGGGCGCGTCTGCTTGACTGGGTGCATGTTCCCGTACGAGCAGCTGCGGCGCCGGCCCGACGTGGAGGCGCCCAATCTGTTCGCCTCGGATGCGGCCGACCGGCTGCTGGCCGACACGGCGGGAGACGCGGTGCTCCGCCCGGGCCTGGCGGTGATCGGCGACGCCTACGGCGCCCTCACCCTGGCGGCGGCGGAGCGCGGTGCGCGGGACATCCGTGTCCACCAGGACCCGCTCACCGGCGAGCGTGCCCTCGACCAGAACGCCGTCGCGCTGGCAACCGCCCTCGACCTCCCCGCCACCGGCATCTACACGCACCACCCTCTCGACGAATCCTTGGTGCGCGGCGCGACGACGGTGCTCCTGCGGCTGCCGCGCAGCCTGGAGGCGCTCGCAGAGATCGCCGCGCTGATCGCCGAGCATGCCCGGCCGGAGGTGCAGGTGTTCGCCGGCGGGATGCTGAAGCACATGAGCGTGGCCATGAACGGCGTGCTCGCCGAGGTCTTCGGCGCGGTCCAGGTGTCGCTCGCGCGGCAGAAGGCCCGGGTCCTGACCGCCACGGAGCCGCATCCCGCCGCCGCGACCGTGCTCGACCGGTGGCCCGAGCGCGCGTTCGACGACGCGTCCGGCCTGTGGGTGTGTGCGCACGGGGCGGCGTTCGCCGGCGCGTCCGTCGACATCGGCACCCGCTTCCTGCTGAGCGTGCTGCCGCAGGCGGCGCCGGAGGCGCGCACGGCGATCGATCTCGGCTGCGGCACCGGTCTGCTCGCCTCCGCCCTCGCCACCGCGCGCCCGGGGCTGAGCGTCATCGGGACGGACCAGTCCGCCGCCGCGGTCGCGTCCGCGCGGGCGACCGCCGCCGCCAACCACGTCGCCGACCGGGTCTCGGTGGTGCGGGACGACGGCCTCGGCTCCCAGCCGAGCGCGTCTGCCGATCTCATCGTGCTCAACCCGCCGTTCCACATCGGCGGCGCCGTGCACACAGGGATCGCGCACCGGATGTTCGCCGACGCCGCGCGGGTGCTCCGACCCGGCGGCGAGCTGTGGTCGGTGTGGAACTCCCACCTGGGGTACCGTCCCGCTCTCGAGCGCACCGTCGGTCCGACCCGGCAGATCGCCCGCAACCCGAAGTTCACGGTCACGGCCTCGCGCGCGCCCTGAGCATCCGCGCCCACCGGCGCACACAGGGGTCGCATTCTGCCGCTCTCGGCCACGCAGAGCGGCAGAATGCGCCCCCTGGATCGCCCGCCCGGCGAGCCGCCCGAGGCTCGCCTCCACGCGGGCTATGCGCGGCTGCGAGCCTTCACACTGCACCCGCTCCCCCTGGCAGCCCATTGCTATCCGCGCCGTCGTAGCCTCGCCTCGAGGGCGGGGAGGACGGCGAGAGATGACTCTGACACTGCACCGCCCTCGTCTGCTGCGCGGTCCAGCGCTCGAGGACCCCGTGGTCGCCCCGGTGCTCGGTACCGACAGGCTGCTCCTGCGCCCATACGGCGCATCGGATGCCGTCGACTGGCTCGCGATCGAGGCCGACGACCGCGTGCGCGCCGGTCTCGGCTGGCCGCAGCGGACCGACCGGCAGGCTCTCGACCATCTTCGCGCGCGCCGCCACCACACGGTCCTCAGCCAGGTGGGTGACTTCCTGGCGCTCGCCGTGGAGCTGGACGGTCATGTGATCGGCGACGTCTCCCTGCATCTGCGGACGCTCGCGGAAGAGACGCGCAGCGTCGAGATCGGCTGGCTGCAGCGCTCGGACCGTTGCGGCCACGGCTATGCGACCGAGGCGGCCGACGCCGCGCTCGACCTGGCATTCGGGAGGCTCGGCGCCGTGCTCGTCACGGCCGTGATCGACCGCGCCAATGCACCGTCCGCACGCCTTGCCCGACGCCTCGGATTCCGCCTCGCCGGCACGACCGCGGCCCGGGCGACCTGGGTGCTGGCGCGCGAGGAACGCGCAGCCTCGACGAACGCCGACATTGCGGGACGCGCGTCCGCTCCGTGAGCGCTTCGCCACGGGACGTCTGCGCCGCGGCGCCCGACCGCGCTCGTCCCGAGGCGCCGCGGTCGCAGTGCCGAGGGCACACGGCGACCGCCGGTCAGGGCACGAACACCACGCGCCCCGCCGCGCCCGGATCCTCCGCCCACACGGCGGTGAGGTCGCTCAGGTGCACCGGGCGCGCCTCCACGTCGAAGGTGCCGCGCGAGACGGCCTCGGCGATGGCGGGCAGCTCGGCGCCGAACTCGGCGGCCGACACCGATCCGATGCCGCTGCCGACGAGGTCGAGGCGGGCGGCGCGGAAGGCGGCCGACGGGATGCTCGCGGTCGGGCCCGCGACGGAGCCGATCTCGACCCAGTGGAGCGGTCGGCTGCGGTCGGAGCGGGCGGTGACGACATCCACGAGAGCCCGTTCGGTCGGGGCGCCCCAGACGTAGTCGAGGACGACGTCCACGTCCGCCGCCCGCGACAGCTCGTCGAACCCGATGGTCGTGTCCGCTCCGTGGCCGAGCAGGGAGGCCGTGCGGTGTGCGTCGCGACCGGCGGCGATGACCTCGCTCGCACCGAGCGTGCGGGCGACCTGCAGGGCGAGGCGGCCCGCGTTGCCGGTCGCGCCGAGGACGAGTACACGGGAGTCGGGCTGGAACGCGATCCGGCGGCGGAGCGCCACCCATGACGACATGACCGGGTTCATCGCGGCGGCGACCCGGGCGACGTCGATGTCGTCCGGGAGGGGCACCGTCGCCTCGCGCGGTACGACGGTGCGCTCGGCGAAGGTGCCGAGCTCGCTCTCGTGCAGCAGGGCGTAGCGCAGGTGTCCGCTCGCGTCGCGTACGACGGCGTCGATGCCGGGGACGAACGGCAGGTCCCCCGTGCTCGTGTAGTGGCTGCCGTCCGCCTGCGAGCGCACGCGAGGGTGCAGGGCGGCGGCGAGCACGTCGACGACGAGGGAGTCGTCGGACGATGCGGCCGGTTCCGGCCACTCGGCGTACTCGGGCGGGGAATCGAACGAGGTGACGACTGCGGCGCGCATGGCTCCTCCAATTGGTTTGCATTGCGAACCATTCCATAATCGTTGGTACTACCAACTTCTGTCAAGTAGGCTCGGAGGATGAGCGAGAGAAGCGACGACGACACCCCACCCGGTGACGACCCCCTGGTGGATGCGCTGGTCCAGACCTCGTTCGTCGTGATGGGTGTGCTCACCCGTGTCGCCGCCGAGCACGACCTGTCGCTCACCCAGCTGCGGATGCTCGGAGTGCTGCGCGACCGCCGCCCGCGGATGGCGCAGCTCGCGCAGCTGCTCGGCCTCGACAAGTCGACGGTCTCCGGTCTCATCGAGCGGGCCGAGCGCCGAGGTCTGGTGCGTCGCGTGCCGAGTGCCGCCGACGCCCGGGCGGTGGAGGTGGAGGCGACGGACGCCGGTCACGTGTTGGCCCGCTCCGGAGCCGACGAGGTGCGCGATGCACTCCAGCCACTGTTCGGGGCGCTCGACGTGCGGGGGAGGACCGCCCTGCAGCGGGAGCTCGACCGGCTGCTGGCGGATCTGCGCGGCTGAGCACGCACCGGCGCCTGCTCCCGCCCCGCTCTCACGCGCCTCGCACGCGCCACCGTCCGTACATCTTCCCCGCGTACACTCCGGTTCACCGACGACCGCCGGCGACCAGGAGGAACGATGGCCGACGACACGCCCGCGACCGATCTGCGCGAGTACATCGAGCATCTGCGCGCCACCGGATACACCGTGCAGGGCGGGCACACCCCCGACCCCGAGCTGATCGACCCGGAGGGCAACCCGGTCTACACCTGGCAGGAGGGGTATCCCTATTCCGAGCGGATGAGCCGCGAGCAGTACGACATCGAGAAGTATCAGCTGCAGGTCGAGCTGCTGAAGTTCCAGTACTGGCTGGAGGACAACGACCGCCGGGCGGTCATCGTGTTCGAGGGCCGTGACGCCGCAGGCAAGGGCGGCACGATCAAGCGGTTCACAGAGCATCTCAACCCGCGTACGTCCCGGGTGGTCGCGCTGTCGAAGCCGAGCGACCGCGAGCGCGGGCAGTGGTATTTCCAGCGCTATGTGCAGCACCTCCCGACCGCCGGAGAGATCGTCATGTTCGACCGCTCCTGGTACAACCGCGCAAACGTGGAGCGCGTCATGGGGTTCTGCACCGACGACGAGTACGAGACGTTCATGGCGCAGGCCCCGGCCTTCGAGAAGATGCTCATCGACTCGGGCATCCATCTCACGAAGTTCTGGTTCTCCGTCTCGCGCACCGAGCAGCGCACGCGCTTCGCCATGCGCCAGCTCGACCCGGTGCGCCGGTGGAAGCTCTCGCCGATGGACATCGCCTCCCTCGACCGCTGGGACGAGTACACGGCGGCGAAGGAGGAGATGTTCCGCCGTACCGACAAGCGTCACGCCCCCTGGACGATCGTCCGCTCCAACGACAAGAAGCGCGCCCGCGTGAACGCGATGCGCTACTTCCTGAGCCAGTTCGACTACGACGGCAAGGATCCGTCGGTGGTGCGCCGTCCCGACCCGCTGATCGTCATGCGCGGCAAGCGGCTCGACGCGGACGAATAGGGAGGGCAGCGGGCTGGCGGGCAGGCGGGCGGCGAGGGAGCGGTCGGCCGCGTCGTCGCGCTAGTCGACGTCCTCGTCGTCCGCGTGGGTGGACCGGCGGCGCGGCGTGTCCAGCATCGACAGCCAGAACAGCAGAGCGAGCAGCCCGAAGATCACGAGGGCGGCGGCGAGGTCGCTCCACTGGAAGGGGATGAAGGTCCCGTCGATCGACAGCACGAGCACCGTCTCGATCACGCCGAACACCAGGAAGAAGATCCCGAGGAGCAGGCGCGTGACCCGCACGCGGCCGCGATGGTGCACCTCCACGCGCCGGAACTCGACCATGAGCGTGAGCAGGAGCAGCGGCAGGATCTGGGCGAGCGCCGCCGCCGACGCGCTGTCCATCAGCACGATGTGGAGGTCCATCGGATCGATCATCACCGTCAGGGTACACAGCGCGCGCCGGCCGGGGTGGACGGAGTCGTGCACCCCGCCTGTTCCTGTGGATTTGCTATGGTGACCCACGGCCTCTTCAACCGCAGGGGGAAACATGCGGCAGCCCGTGCCGCGTCAACTAGGGGAATCATGAAGCGAACTCTCACCACCCGTCTCACGCTCGCGGCCGTCACCGTCGTCGCCGTCGCCGGTGCCGTCACCGGCTGTTCGGCCGGAGCGTCGAACGACACCGCTTCGACGTCCGCATCCTCGACGTCGAAGCCCTCGGCCGAGGCGAAGGTGTCGGCCGACCAGTCGAAGGCCGATGCCTGCACCGCCGTCCGGGCCGGCCTGCAGAAGCTCCAGTCCATGCAGAGCGAGGCCAGTGCGGCCATGTCCGACCCGCAGAAGGCCCTCGCCCTCTTCGACCAGATGAACGAGACCATGACGTCCATCAAGGACCAGGTCGGCAACCCGGAGGTCAAGGCGTCGGTCGACAAGGCCGCGGCGGCCATCGACGATTACGCCACCTTCCTGCACGACGCCGTCCAGAACCCGGCCTCCGTCGATGCCAGCAAGGTCGGCGAGAAGGCCACCGCCATCACCGAGTCCTTCACCGAGGTCGGCAAGGTCTGCGCCTCCTGACCCACTGATCCGCACCGGCCCGGCCGGAACGTCGAGCGCCCCGGCGCTGCGGGAGACCGCGGCGACCGGGGCGCCGTCGTCAGCGGCTCGGCCAGTGCCACGACGGTCGGTCGAGCAGCCCTTCCTGGCCGACGACGACGGTCTCGCCGAGCCGCTTCTCGAGTTCGACGTAGCGCAGAGTCTCCGCGGGGCCCCGTTGGGCGGCCCGTTCGATCGCCGCGCGCAGCTCCTGCGAATGCGTCACCACGACGGTCTGTGCGTCCGCCGCGGCGGCGACGAGGAGTGCGCCGAGTGCGGGGAGCAGGTCCGGATGCAGGCTGGTCTCCGGCTCGTTGACGACCAGGAGCCGGGGAGGCCGTGGGCTCAGCAGCGCGGTCGCCCAGAGCAGATAGCGGAGGGTGCCGTCGGACAGCTCGGGGCCGGCGAGTGGTCTCAGGAGTCCGGGCTGGCGGACCCTGAGGGAGAACTGCGAACCGTCGACCGCCACCTCCACGCGGCTGCCCGGGAACGCATCGTCGATCGCCGCATCGAACGCGTCGCCGCGGCCCAGCTCGCGCAGGGTCTGTACCGCCGCGGCGACATCGAGGCCGTCGGCGGAGAGCACGGGAGTCCGGGTGCCGAGTTGCGGGAGACGCGACGGAGCGCTCGCGTCGGTGCGGAAGTGGTCGTAGAACCGCCAGGAGCGCAGCTGCTCCCGCATCCTGAGCACCTCGGGTGCGCGGACCGGATCGATCACCTCCGTCAGCAGGCTCTCGAACGGCCGTAGCGTGCGGCCGAGCTCGGTCCACCCGCCGTCGTCATCGCGCACGCGCACGTGGCCGCCGCGGCGTTCGGCCGCGATGGTGGACGGTCGGGGTGCACCTCCGGTCCAGAGCGTCTCCGCCTTGAGCTCGGGATCCCGTGCGAAGGCCGACTTCGTGATCTGCGGTAATCCGAGATCCAGCGCGTAGCCCAGGCCGTCCCCGTCGTCGTCGAGCTGCACCCCGAGCCTCAGGGCCACAGGTCCGCGCCGCACCGTGCCCTGCACCGGCGCGCGCCCGTCTCGCACCGCGCGTCCGATCTGTTCGGGCCCCGCCCACAAGGTGGAATCGAGACCGCCTTCGCGGGCGATCGCGACGACGACCTCATCCTTCCCGCACCCGGCGAGGAGCCGCAGCGAACGGTAGAGCGACGACTTGCCGGCGCCGTTGGCCCCTGTGACCACGGTCAGCCTCCCGAGCGGCAGGACGAGATCGCGCAGCGAGCGGTAGCCGGAGACGGCGACGGTGGTGATCACGCCCCCATGCTACGGAGGGCCACCGATAGCGCCGGATTCCGTTCCGACCCGGAATACCCCCTCGCCTTTCAAAGTTGAGCCTAGTAGACTCAACTTTGCCACCTCTCGAAAGGACACGGAATGGCGAACATGCAGGGTGCGCCCTCCTCGCAGGAGGAGGCCAAGAGCGCGCTGGAACAGTACGGCGTCAACCTCACGGAGATCGCCAAGAGCGGCAAGCTCGACCCGGTCATCGGGCGGGATGCCGAGATCCGTCGCGTCAGCCAGGTGCTGACCCGGCGCACCAAGAACAACCCCGTGCTCATCGGCGAGCCCGGCGTCGGCAAGACGGCCGTGGTCGAGGGGCTCGCGCAGCGCATCGTCGCGGGCGACGTGGCCGACTCGCTCAAGGGCAAGCAACTGGTCTCGCTCGACCTCTCCGCCCTCGTGGCCGGTGCGATGTACCGGGGCCAGTTCGAGGAGCGGCTGAAGGCCGTGCTCAAGGAGATCAACGACGCCGAGGGCGAGATCATCACCTTCGTCGACGAGCTCCACATCCTCATGGGTGCGGGCGGCGGAGAGGGTTCCGTCGCCGCCTCCAACATGCTGAAGCCGATGTTGGCCCGTGGCGAGCTGCGGCTCATCGGCGCCACGACGCTCGACGAGTACCGGGAGTTCATCGAGAAGGACGCCGCGCTCGAGCGCCGGTTCCAGCAGGTCTACGTGGGCGAGCCGAGCGTGGAGGACACGGTCGCCATCCTGCGCGGCCTCAAGGGCCGGTACGAGGCCCACCACGGCGTCACCATCGAGGACTCCGCCCTCGTCGCCGCGGCCTCGCTCTCCAACCGCTACATCACCGCCCGGCAACTGCCCGACAAGGCGATCGACCTGATCGACGAGGCGGCCTCCCGGCTCAAGATGGAGATCGACTCCGCTCCCGTGGAGATCGACACCCTCCAGCGCGTCGTCGAGCGGATGAAGCTCGAGGAGTTCGCCCTCAAGAAGGAGAAGGACGACGCCAGCAAGGAGCGCCTCGCCGCCCTCCAGGAGCGCCTGCGGGCGCAGGAGGACGAACTCGAGGAGCTGCAGAGCCGGTGGCGCGCCGAGAAGGCCGCGCTCAACCGGGTGGGCGCACTGCGCTCACAGCTGGACGAGGCCAAGACGAGCCGTGACGTCGCCCTGCGCGACGGCCGGTATCAGGAGGCCTCGCGCATCGAGTACGAGACCATCCCGAACATCGAGCGCGAGCTGGCGGAGGCCGAGCAGGCCGAGCACGATCACCCGCGCATGGTGAACGAGCAGGTCACGGCCGACGACATCGCCGCCGTGGTGGCGGCGTGGACGGGCATCCCCGTGGACCGGCTGACCCAGGGGGAGACCGAGAAGCTGCTCCACCTGGAGGCGGAGCTCGGCCGTCGCCTGATCGGACAGAAGAAGGCGGTGCGCGCGGTCGCCGATGCGGTGCGCCGCACGCGCGCGGGCATCTCCGACCCCGATCGTCCCACCGGATCGTTCCTCTTCCTCGGCCCGACCGGTGTCGGCAAGACGGAGCTCGCGAAGGCGCTCGCCGCCTTCCTGTTCGACGACGAGAAGGCGATGATCCGCATCGACATGAGCGAGTACGGCGAGAAGTTCGCCGTCTCGCGGCTGGTCGGCGCTCCTCCCGGCTACGTCGGTTACGAGCAGGGCGGCCAGCTGACGGAGGCGGTGCGTCGCCGTCCGTACTCGGTCATCCTCCTCGACGAGGTCGAGAAGGCGCACCCGGAGGTGTTCGACATCCTCCTGCAGGTGCTCGACGACGGGCGCCTGACGGACGGTCAGGGCCGCACGGTCGACTTCCGCAACACGATCCTCATCCTGACCTCCAACCTCGGCAGCCAGTACCTCGTGGACCCCACGCTGAACGAGATGGAGCGTGAGGAGGCCGTGCTGCAGCAGGTGCGGCAGGCGTTCAAGCCGGAGTTCGTGAACCGTCTCGACGACATCGTGGTGTTCTCCGCGCTCGGCAAGGACGAGCTGGGCGAGATCGTCGAGCTCAACATCGATCGCCTGGCCGCGCGGCTGTCGGAGCGCCGGCTCGAGCTGGCGGTCACGCCGGACGCCCGGTCCTGGCTGGCCGAGCGGGGCTACGACCCGATCTACGGGGCGCGCCCATTGCGCCGGCTGATGCAGCGGGAGATCGACGACCGGCTCGCGACCGCGCTGCTCGCGGGCGAGATCCGCGACGGCGACCTGGTGCGCGTCGACCTCGCGCCCGAGGGCGACCGGCTGACGGTCGAGGCCGTGCGGGAGTAGGCCGCGGCGACCGCGCGCAGCGACGCAGGGGGGCGCACGGCGGCATGCCGTGCGCCCCCTTTCTTCGTGGTCGTGGGAGGATCCCGGCAGCGGCGAGGCGATCCACCTCGTGGCGCACCCGATCGTCGTCGATCTACTAGGGCGTGTCTCCTAACCGTTGTTGTGGTCGTGGTGCAGGCTGGGCGTTGTGTCGCGGTCTCGGGTGTTGTCGGATTCTCAGTGGGAGCGGATCGCGTCGTTGATGCCGGCCCCGTCGCCGAAGGGCGGTCGCCCGTTCGGTGATCATCGTTTGGTGGTCGAGGCCATCATTTGGCGGTATCGGACCGGGATTCCGTGGCGGGATCTGCCGGCGGAGTTCGGTCCCTGGCAGACGGTCTGGAAGCGTCACAACCGATTCAGTCACGACGGCACCTGGGACCGGGTGCATGCTGCGCTGTTGACTGAGGCCGACGCGGCCGGGGTGCTGGATTGGACGGTGAGCGTGGATTCCACGATCAACCGAGCCCACCAGCATGCGACCACCTTCGCCCGTGTCGAGGAGCCCGCGGGCCGCCGCCCCACCAACACCCCAGGGGGCACGATCGAATCACAAGAATCTTCGTCAGGAACCCGCTGACCACGCGATCGGCCGCTCGCGTGGCGGCCTGTCGACGAAGATCCACCAACTCGTCGATGGCAACGGACTCCCGCTTGTCGTGCTCCTCACGCCGGGCCAGTCCGGTGATTCGCCGATGTTTGACGCCTTGATGGGACAGCTCCGAGTAGATCGAATGGGTCGAGCTCGCACCCGGCCCGACGCCGTCCGCGGCGACAAAGCGTATTCATCACGCGCAATCCGCTCCCACCTCCGCCGACGCGGTATCGCGGCAGTCATCCCCGAACCCGACGATCAGAAGCGACACCGCCTCAACCGCGGCAGCGCGGGCGGCAGACCACCCCGATTCGACGCGATCAACTACCGAGGACGGAACGTCATCGAACGCGGCTTCTGCGACACCAAGCAATGGCGAGGCCTCGCCACCCGCTACGACAACCTCGCCGTCACCTACCGGGGAGCAGTCGTCCTCCGCGCAATCACACTCTGGCTCAAACGGTTAGAAGACACGCCCTAGCCGTGGCCCGTCGTAGGGGAGTCCGCCCGGGCGATGGTGGAAGAGGCCGAAGACGACCGCCCCGACCACCGGCTTCGCCGAGTCTTCGACGCGATCCCGGCGCGCTTGATCGGCGGCGAGCGATCCACCGACGGGTCGGATGTTCCGGCGTGGGCTACCGCACATGATGATGCTCGAGCGGCCGCGCACGCTTGGTCCTGTCGTGGATGACAAGCTGACGTAGTCGCCGTTATCCGCGGCTGATCAGAGATGATGGGGGCACCCTCGGAGCTGAAACTGTGAGCGCCCGCAGATCCGATTCGTTGCGCTTGGTATTAGCCCCATTTTGGGGCGGTGTTCCTGTGTGTTCTCTCAGAGAATCCTACTTTTCTCGCAGATTCGGTTGCCTCTAGGTTGTCCCTGTGCTCGACAGTTCGGGGCGCGGTGACTGTTGAGGGGGACTGCCGTGAGGCATGTTGGTCGTTGGGTTGCGTCTACGTTCGTTGCGGTTCTGACGGTGGCCGTGCTGGTGGTGTCCTCTGTTTCGCCAGCGACAGCTCAGTCCTCGATGGGTGCGTCTGGCGAATCGGTTGGTTCCGCGGCTGATCTCCCATCCCTGGCGGCGGGTGGGGCAGGTGTCTCGCCGGGCACGGTGGAGGACCTCGGCGCGAAGCCACTGGAAGCGAAGCCTGCCGCGAAGCCGAAGGCTCTGAAGGTTGATGCCTCTGGCACGGAATCGGGTTCGGCCGTTGATCTCTCGGACGCGACGGTTTCTGACCGCGATGACTATTCGACGACGTATACAAAGCCCGACGGCTCGCACGTGACGAGAGTGTCACCCACTCCGGTCAACGTCATGCAGGAGGGTGAGTGGAAAGCGTCGTCGACGGTTCTCAGGAATGATTCGGCATCAGGTGGTCTGTCCGTTCCGGACAACATGCTGCACCCCGTCTTCAAGGACGACGCGACCGCGGTCGATGCCGTGTCGGTCGAACAGGACGGCTACACGGTTTCCTACACGTTGCAGGGTGCGGAGTCGACGAGACTGAAGCGTCCGCTTCCGACAGCGGTGAGGAATGGTCAGGGTGCGGACACGGCGTCCTATCCGGATGTGTTCGACGGCATCGATCTTGAGTACCAGGTGCAGCCGTCGGCGGTGAAGGAGACCCTCACGCTCGACTCCGTGCCGGATGTAGCGCAGAGCTCTTACACGTGGAAAGTGAAGGCACCTGGGCTCGCATTGGCTGTGAACGCCGACGGTGGGGTCGACTTCACTGACACCAACGGCACGGTGCGGTTCCAGATCCCGACTCCCCTGATGTGGGACTCCTCCGGCGTGGAGGGGGAGTCTTCCGATGCCACCACGAACGTGCCAGTGACGGTGACGCGTACGGGCGCTGGATGGACGCTCACGCTGTCGCCGTCGAGGGAATGGCTGACCGACAGTGCCCGCGTCTATCCGGTCTCCGTCGACCCCACCACCTGGGGTCCGGCAGGTACGACGGACATCCGCTCGTACAAGTCCGACGGAGTCCTTAGAACCGACTACGCCCTGGTTGGCAATTCCCGGGATGCGGGTGACCGTTACTGGCGTTCGATCGTCAAGTTTCCGTACGAGCAGCTCTTCGGCAAGCAGATCCTGAATGCCGGCGTGTATGCCCAGACCAACAATGGTCCGGGAACGGATGCGGGGCCGTACACGGGTGGGATCTATTACGCGTCGTCGTTCGGATTCAACGGGGTCGGGAGCGGGCTCCTTGCGACTTTGCCGGTGGGGTCGTATGGGAACTCGAGCGGAGACGGTCTCGGTCAGCAGATCTCGTCGTGGGTGAACGCGGGCAGTTCGGGTGCGTACCTGATGCTCACTGGCCAAGAGCAGGCCGGCGCGTACACGCTGAAGAGCCTCGATGCGTATCTCCAGGTCGTGTGGAAGGACTATCCAGCTGTTCCGACTGCCGTGCAACCGTCTCCCGTCGGTGGGGCGCGCGCGAGTTTGACCCCAACTCTGAAGATCGCGTCCTCCGACCCGGAGGGGACCGGTTTGGGTTACTACTTCCGGGTGACAACGGGTTCGGACGGCGAGACCGGGGTCGTATGGCAGTCGGGCTGGACCAGCACCAACCCTGTGACGGTTCCTGCGACGTACCTGCAACCGAACACGACGTACTACTACCACCTGTACGTGAAAGACGCCTATTGCAACAGCGACAATCCCATCCCCGCGGGCTCGTGCTCGCAACGTGTCTCCCAGGTGTATTCCTTCAAGACCAACACTCCGGGCGTGGTGGCGCAGGCGAATACGTCGCCGTCTGATGGGTCGGTGATCGTTACACCGACTCCGACTCTCGCGTCGTCGGTTGCGGGTACGGATGCCAACGGTGACACGTTGAAGTACCAGTTCCGGATCACGACCGGTTCGGATGGGGCCAGTGGTGTGGTCGCACTCTCTGACCCCATCACCACGGGCCCGATCTCCTGGCAGGTCCCGGACGGGATCCTGCAGGACGGAGTCACGTATTCGTGGGTGATCGTCGTCGATGACGGGTTCGACAAATCGCCCGGCACGTGGGTGAACCATTTCCGGTATACCGCCCGGGCGGGCAGTGGCGGGCCGTCGCCGAGCGATAGCGCTGGGGGCGTTACGGTCAATCTCGCGAACGGCAACGCGAATCTGTCGTTCGCTTCGCCGACGGTGTCGACGGTGGGTGGTCCGATGGGGTTGTCGTTCACCTATAACTCGCAGCAGCCCTCGACACGGGGGCTGACGGCGACGTATTACGATGTGTCGGATTCCTCGGCGTCGGCCAGCAGTTTCGATCGGACGGATCTGACGAGTCGCATTCGACTGGTCCGTACCGACCCGGTGCTGAAGATGGAGTGGGGTACCGCCGCACCTGGGCCGGCTGTCCCGAACAACAACTTCCTCGCGCAGTGGAATGGGTTCATTACCCCGCCCGGTCCTGGTTCCTACACGTTCGGGTTCGTGCGGGACAACGGCGCGAAGCTCACCATTGGCGGTTCGACGGTTCTCGACCAGCTGACGGACACTTTCACGACGTCGACGTCGTGGGGGTCTGCCCTGAACATGGACCTGAAACCGGTCCCGATCAACGTCAAGTACTTCAACCACACCGGTCCGGCGCAGTTGGAGCTGTGGGTGAAGGGGACCTACACCGACGCGAACGGTGTCCAGCAGACTCTCGGTCAGACGATCGTGCCCGGCACGTGGTTCAGCAAGAGCGTGGAGACCCTGCCGCCGGGGTGGGGTGCGTCCACCGCGCTGAACGGCACGAGCGCGGTCTACGTCCGTGCCGAGGTGAAGGAGGGGTCGGTCGCGCTGATCGACACCAGCGGGGCCGCCCACACCTACACGAAGGCCGCCGGAGGTGCGTACACACCGCCGCCGGGGGAGCAGGGGGTGCTCATCCAGCGGACGCCGACCACCGACGATCCCTCGACCTACACCCTCACCGATGAGGCCGGCACGATCTACCAGATCAACACGGCAGGGAAGATCACGGCCATCACCCAGGCGATGGATGCCAAGAAGCGCGCCACGCCCGTGTTGGCATATCGGACCGGGACGAACCAACTGGACTCGATCACCGACCCCCTCTCCGGGACCGGGAGCACTATCCGGCAGGTGAAGTTCGCGTACGCGGGGGACACTGCCGCCTCCGTCGGGCTGTCGGCAGCTGACACGGATGGGTCGGGGCTGGCCTGCCCGGTGCCGTCGGGATTCTCCACCGCTCCCGCGGGGATGATCTGCCGGATCATCTACCCGGGCCATGTCGCCGGGGCCGCCGACACCACCCAGCTGCTCTACAAGGCTGCGGATGCGACGGACAACCCGAACCAGGTCGCCCTGCCGGAGTCGGCGGGCGGGAAGTTCCTCTCCCGGATCATCGACCCGGGCAACGAAACCACGGACTTCGGGTACAAGAACGGGTTGCTCTCCGCGATCCGCTCTGCGACGGTCAACGACTGGCTCGTAGCGCACCCGGACAAGAACGCGTCCGCACCGGAGGTGCTGACCCAGATCGGATACACCGGAACCAAGGTCTCGAGCCTCACCCTGCCTGCCCCCGACGGGGTGACCGGCTCGCTGCGGCCGCAGAAGACCTACACCTACACCACCAACCCGGACGGGTCGGGCGTCACCTTCGTGGACGCGGCCGGCCTGACCCCCTCCAGTACCGCACCTGCCAACGGGCACGCGGCCACTGCGTCCTTCGATACCGCCTGGCGACGCACCACTACTCTGAGTGCCACCGGTCTGGCGAGCTCGACGACGTGGAACGTCCGGGACCAGCAGGCCACGGTGACCGACGCGGCGGGACGGAAAGCCACCACGCTGTACGACCAGCTCAACCGGCCGACCGATGTCTACGGTCCAGCGCCATCCTCCTGCTTCGGCGCCGATCTGCGGCCAACGGCCGGCTGCGCGATCACTCCCGCGCACACCTCGACCGCCTACGACGAAGGGTTGAAGGGGCTGGGCGCCACCTACTACGCGAACTCCACCCTGTCCGGCCTGCCCAGCAATTACGCCCTCGGCGTGGGAACCGCCGACGGATCGGTGAACGCCAACTGGGGCACCGGCGCACCATACAGCGGCGGTCCGGCCGACAACTGGACCCTGAGGCTGACCGGCACGATCACGTTCCCCAACGCCGGCACGTACAAGATCAACACCAACGCCGACGACGGCTCCCAAGTGTGGCTGAACGACGTCCTGATGATCAACGACTGGGTGTCCGGCGCCGCCCACCTCTCGCCCACCGCGAACGTGACCGTAACTGCAGGCCAAGTGATGCGGATCCGTCTGCAATACAAGGAGGACACCTCCACTGCCAGCCTGCAACTGCTTTGGACACCCCCAGGAAGCTCGCAAGCGGTCATCCCCGGCACAGCCCTCTCGCCCGCATACGGGTTGGCGACGAGCTCGCAGACCGACGATTCCGCACCCGCCGGGAACCCGAACGTGTCCAATTCGCAGGTCCCCGCACTGAAGTCGGCGACCGGTTACGGATCGAACCCGTGGCTGGGCATGGCCACATCGACCAGCGCGGATCCGGCCGGACTGAACCTGACCACCACCAACACATACGAGCCCTACGGATCCACCGGATACCTCCGCCAACTCTCCCAGACCCTCCCCGCAGGCAACACCACCACCACGAACACCTACTACACGGAGACCGGCGGCTACGCCACACAGGTCAACGGCGGAACCGCAGTCTGCGGGCTACCAGCATCCACCCCGCAGTACGGGCAACTGATGACCTCCACCGGAGCTACGCCTGCCACCGGTGCAGCGATCGTCACCAGCTACGTCTACGACCTGCTCGGTAGGGTCGTCGCCACGAAGAGGACAGGCGACAATGACTGGTCCTGCACGACATACGATGCACGGGGCCGGGTCACTCAGCAAAGCTACGCGGCGACGTCGACCTCAGCCGCTCGTACAGCGGCGTTCGGATTCGCATCGTCCTCGGGAGACCCGCTCACATCCTGGGCACAAGACGACGCGGTGCCCGGGTCACCCACCAGCGGCCGAATCACCACGGTGTCCGACCTGCTCGGCCGCACCCTCTCCTACACGGACGTGTGGGGAACGGTGACCACGAACACATACAACCTTCTCAGCCAGCTGGTCACTCAGACGAGCACACCGGCAGGACAGGCAGCCCAGGGCGAAGTCTTCAGCTACGACAGCGACGGCCGAGTTACCGTGGTCAAAGACCTCGCGGGAAAGGTGTTGGCGCAACCTGCCTACACAAACGGGGAGCTCACCTCGATCGCCTACCCGGCCGGAGCCGGCAACGCTGGGCCCGGTGTCACCGGATCGATCGCTCGAAACGCAGCGGGCGCGGTCCAATCACTCGGCTGGGCCTTCCGGAGCGGGCAGGCGGGCGTGACGGATACGGTCGTGCGGTCCCAATCCGGTCGCGTCCTCACGGACACCCTCGCCGATGGCGCCACATCGTTCGGGTCTTCTTACTCATACGACGGCGCAGGCCGGTTGACGTCGGCCACGCTCCCGAACCACACTCTCGCCTATAGCTTCGGGACCGCCACCTGCGGCGCCGACGTCAACGCGGGCAAGAACGGGAACCGCATCGCTCAAACCGACACGTACACCGCTCCCGGGACGACGACGGCCACGGTCTCGACCACCAAGTACTGCTACGACAACGCCGACCGCCTCACCGCCGTCACCTCTCCCACCGTGCCACCGTCTCCCGTCCAGGACGCCTTCGTGACGGCGAACACGTTCGACACAGGTGGAACAACTGTGACCGCATCGGGGCTGACGACGAGCACCGCCGGCGACACTCTGGTCGCGTTCTATCAAGCGGATGGCCCCGAGGACGCCAACGCCCAATCCGGCGTCATCAGCGGTGGCGGGCTCACCTGGACTCTCATCAAGCGGGCGAACGGGCAGCGCGGGACGAGCGAGGTGTGGGCAACAACCGCCCCGGCGAGCCTCTCGAACGCCAGCATCAGTGCGCAACGATCGAATTCCGATGACGACTACCACCAGACGCTGACGGTCATCGCCTACCGGAACGCGAGCGGAGTCGGAGCCTCAACCGGTGCTGGAGATCCGGGAACCGACCCGAACCTCTCGCTCACCACCACCGCCGCAAACTCGCTGGTGCTCACCGGCGGGATCGTCGCATATCCCGAACTCTTGAACGTCACAAGCAATGGGCATTCGCTGCTCCTTGACTCTCAGGATGTCACGGATCAGGTGCACAGCAGCCTCTACGGAAGCGAGTACTGGGTTAGCGCGACCAACACGCAGCTTCCCAACGCAACCACCGTCGCATTCACGACGGCCAATGGCAATGGTGCTCCCTGGAATGGTGTCAGCGTCGAGATCAAGGCGAAGAGTGACAACTCTGTTCTCGCAAGTCCCGTCAATTCCTCGATGAGCACCGCGACGGGGAACCTGGCCTATGACGCGCACGGGAACATCACCAGACTCGCCGATCAGTCGCTCACGTACGACCAATCCGACCGCCACACGGCCACCACGACCGTCACCGGCCCGAATATCTCCTACCTCCGCGATGTCACTGGACGCATCGTGGCCCGAACAGCCACCCCCCTCTCGGGGCCAGCGAATACTGTCCGGTACGGGTTTAGCGGAGTCGGGGATAGTCCCGACTGGACCCTTACCAGCGGCGGCGGCGTCACAGAGCGCACCCTCTCGTTGCCGGGCGGAGTTGTTGTCTCGCTCCAGGCGACAACTGCAGCCTGGTCGTTCCCGAACATCCACGGCGACGTCATCGTCACCACTAACGGGTCAGGAGCCCGCCAAGGACAACTGGCCCAGTACGACCCCTTCGGTGACCCCATCGACCCCACCACCCGACTTGTAGGAACGCAAGGAGCCGACGACGCGGTGCCAGCGAACACGCCCCAAGGCGCAACCTACGGGTGGGAAGGATCGCATCAGAAGCTCTATGAGCACGAAGGCTCCATCGACACCATCGAAATGGGATCACGACAGTACGTGCCACTGCTCGGGAGGTTCCTCTCGGTCGATCCCATGCTCGGCGGCAACACCAACGCCTACAACTACCCCAACGACCCTCTTGATGGGGAGGACCTCTCTGGCAATATGGCGGCGGCATGCTACTACGCACATGATTGCGGAGGCGAGCAGTCAGCTGCTGTCAACGACTGGGTGGCCACAACATTCATGTCAACGCTGGGGAGCGTGATATCGATGATCGCAGTGCAACCTGAAGACCCGTTCGCTGGTACTTTTGCTCCTCTTGCGCGCGACCTGAGTTCGGCTTCTCGGCAAGCCGCATGGGATTCTAAGATAATTGGCGGCGATAGCAAGTTGTTTGGCAATTTCACAATGGGCCCGACCAAGGGAATTCCGGCAAGACCGGGAGGGCTCCTTAACAAGAACACTTCGACCACAAAACTTGGCTGGAGCAAGGGAAATGGTTACGCCGTCTTCCGCCTATCCACGCCTCGAATCTCCGCCGACAACGGTCACTACACGGTGTTCAGAGGGCCGAGGTTGTATTGAGCGAATCAGCAATTCCTGAGCTTGAGGCGATTGTGAGAGATGTCGAAGAGCAGTTTCCTGGGTCGTTTGAACTCTCGCGAATTCCTTTGATCGACGGAACCGGGTACGTGATCCAGTTCGCCCCCAAAAATCCCACCTCTGCAGCTCTCACGGTCGATTTTTCGCTCGGGGTTTACGTGATCGATGCGGCAAATACGGTCACCTTCGACGGCTATGATGACGTTGCTCGAGGGGCAGATTGGGCCCTCGGAATAGTGCGTGACATAGCCGCTCGTGGGCTGCGAACCGAGCGTACGACGCGTCTCGGTGTGCCTTGGGGGCGGATCACTCTAGTTGGAGAGAAGCCCGATACCGCCGAAGGTACACCACGCCGTCGCAGGGTCCTTCGATCCTGGGCTCCGTGGATATGAATTTACGTGGTCGGGCAAGGCAGACTGTTTATCATTCGGCGTAGCGCTCCAGAGTGGACATGCCCTCGCGGACATCCTTAACCCAACCGAGATCGGCACCGTCCGCGTCGACTGCACGAAAGCCTCCGCGAATATCTGGCCACGGGGTCCCGACGAAGACCCTGTTGGAGCGCCAGCGGACGCGATGAGAGTGGTCCCGGTAGTTCTCGCGAGCCTCCATCCGGCCGTACAGTGTCAGTCCAGGAACGATGATGCGGGCAGGTACAATCCGTGGCGGGCGAGCGGCTGGTTCCGGCACCGTCCTCGGCCAACCGGCGCGCGCTGCGGCCAGCCAGACGACGCCGGCGAAAACTGCAACCGCCAACAGGATCCACGCCCACGGGGCCGGCTACAAGTCCCAGCGTTTCTCGAGGTCTGCGGCGATAGCGATGACCGCGACGTAGAGCGTGAAGCACCCGGCGAGCACGCTCTTGCTCACCGCCACCGCCACTTTCACCGGCCGCTTCGCCAGGTGGAGGTGTCGAGGTCATCCTCGCCGAAGACCCGGTTGGGAAGGGGCAAACCAGAAATTCTACGAGCACGAAGGCACGGCTGCCACCATTGAAATGGGTGCACGGCAATACGTCGCATTGCTCGGGCGCTTCCTCTCGGTCGACCCAGTCGCTGGCGGCAATACGAGCGCTTACAACTACCCCAATGACCCCGTCAACGGCAGCGATCTCACAGGCAAGGTTGGCATCGGAATTCAACTCGATGCCGGGCCCGCAGGCAGAGCCGTTACGCCGAAGCAGTATCCAAAACGCGAATGCAAAAAGCGCCCTAGCATCAGTGCTGGGTCCCGCCTATCCCTGGATAACCAGCAAGGCGACTTTTGCAAATCCGACACTGCTTACCGGGATTGCCAATCTCTTCCTTGGAACGGTCAAGGCTGCTGCAGGATTTATGGTGCTCCAAGCAGGAGTACCCGCCACGTTCTTCGGAGTTACTTTGCCTGAGGGTCTAGCCGCGGACGTTGGTGGGGCGGCGTTGATGGCGCAAGGTGGGTTGAAGATGATCAAGGGAATTCGCCAGATCATACGGGGATCCTCTAGTGTCACAGTGAACGCGACTCCGTATGAATTTGGTGTGGGCATTGTGGAAGGGATGACGCCATTCAAGGGAGATTGGATTGACTGGATTGGGGGAATCGCGTGAAGCCGCCCGTCGCTAACACCGGACTCGCTGGGGGAGTAGCCCTCGGGTTGCTGAGATCCGTCCTCCTTTGGGTCGTCGTTCCTGTCGCTTTTCTTTTGTGGCTAGTCCTCTTTCTCTGGCTTTGGGCGAAAGTATCCCTTCGTGGGTGGATCAGGTGGGTCGACTACAACATGATTGTGACGCTCTGTCGAACCGTCTTGTCGCCCCTCATGCGTGAGCCCAAGCTCAGATGGCTCCCGCCGAGGTACATCAATGAGATCGACACAAGGGTCGGCTATTGGGACTTCTTTTGAGTGGTCTTCGCGTGAGGAAGCTAATACGGAGCCTCCTTGGGGCGGCAGTTTTCATTGCGGTCGTGGGAGTAGTTGTCTGCGTGGTCTTGTCAGTTTGACGCGAACGTCCCGCTGACAGTCGGTCAGGCACATAGACAGCCAAGACGGCACCACAACCCTGAACGAGCCAGACAATCGGATACGACCAGTAAGCCGGCAACCTCTCTGAGGTGAGGAGGTCGTGAGCTGGCGGGATGCGGAGGTCGAGGTAGCTCGGATGACGCTCGCCGTGGCAAGAGAGCCAACTGTTCGCTACCTGACATAATAAATATTACCGGTGTACCGCGATTGCGTCCGCACGACCGCCTCTTGGGGCCACAATATGCACATGGTTGCCGTTGACGATCTCCCTGGGCGGGTTTGGCATTACACGTCGTCCGAGGGGCTGCTTGGAATCGTGAAGGGGGGATGCCTCTGGGCTTCAGCGCCGATGAGTATGAACGATGTCGGAGAGTTCGAGTACGGCGTAGACATCATCCAGCGTGTATGGGAGAGCATCCGACCTGAAGTGCTGGCTCCGATGCACGAGAAGATCGATGAATCCCTCGAGGGCCTGACTGAAGTTGTGACTCGGTGGATCTACGTGCTCTCAGCAAGTGCTGATCAGGATTCGCTTCCTCAGTGGCGTGGTTATGCAGGCCTACAAGGGTATGCACTCGAGCTGCAGACGGACGTGCCGCTTGACCTCGTTGGTCGCGAGGGTGACCTTGTTGCTGATTCAGTCGGAAATTATCTTCCCTCGGATGGTTGGTATCGCGTCATCTATGACCGTGGCTCACAGGAGCGGGTCGCGCTGGCAGCCCTGCAAGAGGCGATGGCGGTGCCGGTTGATCTCGGCCGCCTGGTGCG
The DNA here is from genome assembly GCF_019924635.1 of Leifsonia sp. ZF2019. Lineage (NCBI taxonomy): Bacteria > Bacillati > Actinomycetota > Actinomycetes > Micrococcales > Microbacteriaceae > Leifsonia > Leifsonia sp. ZF2019. The sequence continues at coordinate 3,815,631 of NZ_CP065037.1, read as the reverse complement.
GTGGACAGCGATTCAGAAGATCCTTGCAGAGGCCGCTGTTCGCTTGAAGCATCCGTCGTTCGAGTCCGAACATGAGGTGAGATTTATCTACTCGAGACGGCTCACCGAGTCGTTCGATGAAGGATTTCGTTCAGGTCGCTACGGGATCACCCCGTATGTCCGACTGAAGGTCCCACTAGCTCAATCGGGCGCCCCTGGACGGCCCGGTCCCGTCCCTATCACCAAGATCCAATGCGGCCCCACTGGATACGAAGCTACAAACGAGGTCGCGGCCGCGAGCGTGCGTCGACTCGTGCAAGGCATCTACCCATTCGTGGAGGTGAGCACGTCATCCATTCCCTTCAGGCCGTAGGCCGCTCTATCGCTGTTGGCTTGTCGTATGGATCAGGCTTGCGATACGAGATGGGATCTTGGATGGGATTGACTATGTTCTTTGGATGTGGATTGGACCTGGCTTTATGATTAAGATAAGGGCATGAGCACTACACTGGCGACCACGGAGCTGAAGGCGTACAACGACTCGATCAAGCACGCCGTTCCGCAGATCGTTGATGAGCTGCGCCGGGCGCTTGGTGCGAAGCTCGTAGCGTACATCGCCGGCGTGACCGAGACCCGCACAGTCCGCGAGTGGGTCGAGACTCCCCGCCGGCCGTCGCCGGCCGCGGTCGATCGGCTGCGCCTGACGCACCGGATCGTCACCCTCATCGGCCAGAGCGAGGGCGACGCGGTGGTACCGACATGGTTCCAGGGGATGAACCCGCACCTGGGTGACCGGTCGCCGGCGCGCGTGCTGCACGAGGACTCGTTCGAAGAGGCGGGGCCGCGCGTCCTCGCAGCTGCGAACGCGTTCGTCGGCGCCTGATGCCGGCGCCCGAGCTCGAGGTCGTCGACGCGGCTGATCGCATCGTGTGGAGGGTTGGCCGCGCACCCGACCCGTGGGCGTGGATCGATCGCCAGTACGCCGGACACCAGCGCTGGGACGATGCGAACGGGGTCTTCCGCACCGTATACGCCGGCGACTCGCTCTACGGCTGTTACGTCGAGGTCCTCGCCTACTCCCGCCCCGACGTCAACTCCGACGGATCGGACATGCTCGCGGGGATCGCAGAGGACTCCGAGGATGCCGCCAAGTTCCCCGTGCCGGTTGCGGGGTCGATACCGCGCGACTGGATCGGCGGGCGGATGGTCACCAGCGCCACACTCGCCGGCCCCTACGCGGACGTGAGAGCGGCCGACACCATCGCAGCGCTGCGGCCCGACTTCCTCCGCCTCGCGCTGCGGCTGGGGTATCCGGACTTCGATGCTGCTGCCCTCAAGAGCGCGAACCCGCGCGAGCTCACCCAGCATGTCGCCAGTCACCTCTACGCCCTCACCGACGACCACGGTACGACCCGTGTCGACGGCGTGCGGTTCGCCTCGCGCCACGGCGACGACCTGACCATGTGGGGCATCTTCGAGCGCCCCGGGGACGAGCCCGCCAGCCGCCACCTTGCGCAGGACAGCGCACAGCTCGTCAACCTCGCGGATCCCGAACTCAGCCGGGCGATGACCCTCCACCGGCTGGTCTGGCGCGACTGACCACCCGCGCGCGCTGTGTGCGGCCTGGCGTCACATCCTGCTGCCAGGCTGATGGTCATGACTCCGAGCTCGTCAGCAGTATCTTCGCTCGCCGAGCGGCTATTACAGGCGGGAACTCATCCGCGATTTCGGGCTCTCGACATCTTCCCGCGTTTGAGCATGCAGCGAGTGCTGACCATTGTGGGCGATCCGATGCGCTCCGTGCACGATCGAAAGAGACTGCGCTGGTTCCGATTCGCGACATTCGTTGGGACACTCGGGACCAGCGTTCCGTTCGCGCCACCGGTCACCTCGACGAGCCATTCGTCTCGCCGGGACGGGGTACCGCGATCACCTGCACGTCGTCCTCGTGCACGATGCGGCCCGGGTCCGACGTCTCCACCCGCTCCCACGCCACCTGATGTGCGTCCAGGAGCTCGGCGTAGAGTTCTGTCCTCTCGATCAGATGGACGGCGGAGAGCTTGAACCAAGCGACCGCTCCGGGATTCACCGAACGGTCGTAGGCGGACGGGTCAGTCGCCGTCGGTTCCGGATAGGCTGCTTCGAACCAGTCATTGCTGCGTCTCCAGTGCGCATACTCGTCGTCACTGAGCACCCCGGCGCGCGCGAGTCCGTTGGCCAGTGCGAAGACTCCGACGTGCACACCCTGAGCATTCGGCGTCGTCGAACGGAATCGCACATACTGAGACCGGCACACGCAGTCACTCTAGGGCGAGGGCGGTCGGGAGGGTTGCCTCTCCCTCTCGCCGAACTGAACAGCGAAGCCCCCACCGCCATCACCAGCGCGGCGGGAAGATCCCCTGCAGCGCGATGATGTAGTTCATTCCGAGCGACGGCTGCATGTTGTTGTGCGGCTGCCCGCCGCCGGTCACCGCGAAGGCGGTCGGTGCGAGCGGGATCGTGCCGGTCGTGCCGTAGGCGGCCTCGGTCACACGGCCGACGCGGGGGATTGCCGGCGATGCGCTGGTCGGGTTGCTGGTGGTGCCGGGGGTCGGAGCCACGAGGACGCCGTGCGTGTGGGACGGGATCTGGGTGATCAGAAGGGAGACCGCCTCGGTTCCCGCGGTCGTGCCGACCGGGAAGGAGCCGTTCTGGTCCGTTCCCATGACCGTCTTGCCCTGCAGGTCGGGCAACGCGAAAGTGGACTTGCCGTCGCCGCCGTACTGGGTGCCGAGGATCGAGAACAGGGCGGCGTTCTGCGAGATCGGGATGAGCTGGCCGCGGCAGAATGCCCAGCCGGTCGGGGCGAAGGTGAATCCGACGAGACGGATCTCGCCGACGAAAGCGTCGGACATGCGGGCCTCAGTTCTGTGACGGGAAGATGCCGGTCAGGGCGATGATGTACGACACCACGAGATACGGCGCCATGTTCTCGTGCGGCTGGCTCTGGCCGGTGGTGGAGACGGCGGCGGCGGCGAGGGAGGTGGTGGGCGTCGCGGCGAACGCCGCCTTTCCCGGCTGCGCGAGGTATGACGATCCGGTCGGCGTGGTGACCGTGGCCGAGGCCGCGACGGCGGCCGGGTGCGTGTGCGGCGGCAGCTCCGCCGACGTGAGTGCGTGCGCGGTCTCGCCGATCACCATGCCGACCGTGTACTTCTGACCGATCCCGACGGGCACCCGCCCGCGCAGGTCGGGCAGTGCGAACGTCGTCTGCCCGTTGCCGCCGTAGTTGGTGCCGAGGAGCGCGAACAGCGCCTGGTTCTGGTTGATCGGCAAGAGCTGACCGTTGCAGAGCGCCCAGTTCTTGGGGGCGAAGGTGAAACTGGCGAGGCGGATCTCGCCGACGAAGGGATCGGACATCGCGACTCCTGGCTCAGGTCTGGGACGGGAAGACGCCGTAGAGGCTGATGATGAAGCTCACAGCGACGTACGGCTGGCGGTTCTCGTGCGGCTGCGAACCGCCCGCGGGGCCGAGCTGCTGCGGGGCGAGCGCGACGGTGGGCGCGGCCGACGTGTACGGCGCGTCGGCCCATCCCGCGAGGTAGGCACCGGACGCGCTCGGGCTCGTCGGCGCGCTCGCCGCGACCGGGGTGTGGGTGTGATTCGGCATCTGCGGGATGCTCACCGTCGCCGCGTCGACCCCCGCCGTCTCGCCGATCGTGAAGGAACGGCCGTTCAGCGTCCCCTGGTGCACGGGGAACCGGGCGCCGAGATCGGGCAGGCAGAAGGTGTTCACGCCGTCGCCGCCATAGGTGGTGCCGATGAGCGCGTACAGGGTGTCGTAATCGGAGATCTGAACCTGCTGACCGCGGCAGAACAGCCAGCCGTTGGGCTCGAAGTTGCCGGCGAACATGCGGATCTCTCCGACGTAAGGCTGGGACATCAGCTCTCCTCCTGCGCACGGGGCGCGGCCTGGGCGAAGACGGCCTCGAGCGCGAGCCCGTCCGCGATGCGCCCGGTCGGGACCAGGAACACGGGCTCGGCGACCGCACCGACGACGATCTCGTAGGTCTGCTGCTCGGGCGGGAGGTCGGGTCCGCTCTCGAACCGGACCGTGTACGCCACCCAGCCGTCCGTCTCCCGCGCGGGGGAGACCTCCACGAGCCGCAGGTCGAAGCCGGCGCCGTCGGGGGCCGTCGCGCGCACAGGCCCGCCGGCCGCCGCGGCCCAGTCGGCGTGGGTCGCGCTCATCCGTCGACCTCGGTGGCCATCAGGAGGTAGCCGAACTGCTCCGAGACCACCTGGAAGCCGAACCGCTCGTACAGCCGGCGCGCGCCGGTGTTCAGCCGCCAGACGGTCAGCGTCGCGTGCTCGGTCGTGCGGACCAGCTCGCCCAGGACCTCGGACGCGATGCCGCGTCCGCGGTGGGCGCTCAGGACGGCGATGTCGACCAGGTGCATCCGCCCGCCGTCGCGGTCGACGGTCACCGAGCCCACTGGTTCGTCCGCGGAGGTGATGACGAAGGTCTCGGCCCGCGGGTGGCGCGCGCGGCGGTCGGCGGCGTGCGCGCGGTACTGCATCGCGAGCAGCGGGTCGAGCTGGCTCTCGGGGAGGCCGGTGAACTCGGCGCGCCGGCTGTCCAGGAAGAGGTGCCGCAGGAACGGGTCGTCGGCGGGAGTCGCCGCGCGCAGCCCGGCCGTGAGCAGCGCCATCACGCCGTCCGGTCGACGACGGCCTGCAGCGTGCGCGAGAGTCCCGGGCGGCCGATGGGGGTGAGGAAGAGCGCGACGTCCGGAGCGCCGGCGCGGCTCAGCGTGACCGTGCCGTCCACTGCCGCGTAGCCGTCGGTCGAGAAAAGCAGCGCGAACCGGTGCTCGTCATCGGACGCGGCTCCCGGGAGGTCCTCGACGGCGGTGAGCACGAGACGCAGGGTCCGGTCGCCGTCAGCGGCCGTGAACGCGTGACCGACGGCGGGCGAGAACAGCGAGCGGACCGGTTCGGCGAGGCCGGTGGCGCCCGTGGCGGACGAGGCGATGGTCCCGGAGACGGAGTGCGCGAACGCGGGAGCGGCAGGGGCCAGCGCGGCGAGGCCGATACCGCCCAGGGCGGTGGCCATCACGGCACGACGCGACACCTCGGGCACGGCTGTCCTCTCTGGATGCTGAGCACCGGTCGGGTGGCGCGCAGCCTGGATGCGAGCTTAGGGCATCCCCGTTGCGCTGCTCTGGCCCTTAGAGAGGGGACAACGCGCGGTGTGGGCTGCCCACTAGCATCGAGAAAGCCTGATCTCCCGAGCCCGGCGAGGAGCCCGAACCCGATGCATCGCCCGTCCGCTCGTCGTCTCCCTCTCGTCGCCTCCGCGACGGTCGCCGCGGTGATCGCGGCCCTGCTGGGTGTCGGCATCGCCGCTCCCGCGCAGGCGGCGGATCGCACCTTCGTCGTGGCGAGCAGTGCGGACGCCGACGTCAACGACGCGTGCACCACCCCGAGCGTGACCGACCCGGGCAGCCCGATCACCCTCCGCGCCGCGCTCTGCGTGGCCTCGAACCTCGGCGGCTCGACCACCGTCTCCGTGCCGGACGGCACCTACGCGCTGCCGGACGGTGCGCTGGAGGTCGGCACCCAGCCGGGCACGAGCGTCACGATCTCGGGTCAGTCGACGGGCGGCACGGTCCTTGTCGGCTCGGGCACGGAGCAGGTGATGACGCTCGACCCGCAGCAGGCCGGCGGCATCGCGGTGGCCCTCGACCACGTCACCATCCGCGGAGGTGTCGACAACGTCTACGGCGGCGGGGCGATCATCGGCGGCTCCGGCAACGCCGTCGTCGCGGACTCGCTGGCCGTCACGAGCGTGCTCTTCAGCGGGAACCGCGCGAACACGGATGCCGCCGTCGCGTCCACCGCCAACCCGGGAGGGGCTGTGCAGTTCATCGGCGGCTCGCTCGACGTGCGCTCGACGACCTTCGACGGCAACTCGTCGGGCATCGCCTCGGGCGGGGCCCTGTTCTACCAGGCCACCGGCGCGTCCTCCGGAGAGACGTTGAACATCCAGGACAGCACGTTCTCGAACAACACCGCCACGTCCTCCGGCGCCACCGGCGGCGCAGCCGTCGCCGTGAGCGACCCGCACGGCGGAGCGGCCATGTCGATCGCCTCCACCCGGTTCACCGGCAACGCGCCGACCGGCACGGCAGCGTTCACGGGCGCCGGTCTCTGGCTCGACAACGGCGCCCTCTCGGTGACCGGATCGACGTTCAGCGGCAACGGCAACCCGTCGGGCACCGGGTCGGCGATCGCCGTCTCGGGAGGCTCGCTCACCGGCCACTACAACCGCATCACCGGCAACACGGCGCCCGCGGTGAAGCAGCTCAGCGGGACCGTCGACCTCAGCCGCAGCTGGTGGGGGTGCCCGGGCGGCCCGGCCGCCGCCGGATGCGACGCGGTGAGCGGAACGGTCTCCTCCGCTCCCTACCTGACCCTGGGGGTCACGGCCTCCCCGGCGGCCATCGTCCCGCCGCAGAGCACGGCGGTCGTGACCGCGAGCCTGCTCGCCGACTCGCAGGGCGGTGCGGTGGCCCCGGCCGACCTCGGCGCCTTCGACGGCGCAACGGTCGCCTTCTCACGCACCGGGACCACCGGCGGCATCAGCCCGTCGAGCACGGCGATCTCGGGCGGCACCGCCACCGCGACCCTCACGCTCCTGCAACCCGGCACGGCGACCGTCTCCGCCACCCTCGACGGCGGTACCGCCTCCACCGCCGTCGCACGGTACGCGCCGCCCGCATTCACGACCGGCGCCACCGCGACCGGCGTCGTCGGCACCGCAGGCAGCTTCACCGTCGCGACGACGGGGTACCCGGTACCGGCCCTCTCGCTTCTCGGCTCCCTGCCGACCGGTGTCGCGTTCGCCGACAATCACGACGGCACCGCCACGATCTCCGGCACCCCGTCGGGTGCGGCGCAGGACTACGCTGTCACCGTGCGCGCCACCAACGCCGGCGGCACCGTGGACCAGGCCCTGACCTACGTGGTGAACCAGTCGTCCGCGATCACGAGCCCGGACACCGCGACGTTCGTCGCGGGGACGGCCGGATCGTTCACCGTGACGACGACCGGACGTCCGACCCCCGACCCGATCACGCTCACGGGGCAGCTGCCCTCCGGCGTGAGCTTCACCGACAACCACGACGGCACCGCCACGCTCGCGGGCACGCCCGCCGCGAAGACCGGAGGCGTCCGCACCCTCTCACTGAGTGCGGGCAACGGCATCGGCCCTGCCGCCGCGCAGACCCTGACGCTCACGATCGACGAGGCGCCCGTCCTGACGAGCAGCGCGATCGCCACCGCGACCATCGGCCAGCCCTTCGCCTTCACCGTGACCACCGATCGGGGCTACCCCGTTCCCGCGGTGTCGGTGACGGGCAGTCTCCCGGCGGGCCTCTCCTACGTCGACAACGGCGACGGCACCGGCACGATCTCGGGCACCCCGACCGGCACGGGCGGCGTCGCGACTCTCGGTGTCGCCGCGGCCAACGGCGTCGCACCCGCCGCCTCGGGCAGCCTCGCGCTGACCGTGCGGGAGGCCCCGGTCGTCACGACGGCGCCCGCCGACCAGAAGGTCGTGGTCGGTGCTCCGGTGGTCTTCACCGCGGCCGCCTCCGGCTTCCCCGCGCCCGGCGCGCAGTGGTGGGTCTCGATCGACGGAGGCATGTCCTGGGCGCTCATCGCGGGCGCGACCTCCCCCAGCTACTCGTTCACCGCGGCAGCGGGCGACGACGGCAACCGATACCGCGTCACGTTCTCCAACACGGCCGGATCGGTCTCGGCCGACGCGCGGCTCAGCGTCGGCACGACGCCCGCGTTCACCAGCGCCGCCGGCACCACCTTCCTCCTCGACGGCGCAGAGCACAGCTTCCCCGTGACCACGACGGGCTTCCCGGGAGCGGCCATCACCGCAGCGGGCCTCCCGGCCTGGCTCACGCTCACCGACCACGGCGACGGGAGCGGCACCCTCGCGGGCACCGCTCCGGCGGGATCGGCCGGCGTGCACTCGTTCGCGCTCACCGCCTCCAACGGCTATCAGCCCGACGCGACGCAGGGCTTCGCCCTGACCGTCGCCGAGTCACCGGTCATCACGAGCGCCGCGACGGCCGGGTTCACGGCGGGCACCGCAGGCTCGTTCACGGTCGCCACGGCCGGCGGGTACCCGACGGCCGTCGCGCTGACCGAGAGCGGAGCGCTGCCGCAGGGCCTCTCCTTCACCGACGCGGGCAACGGCACGGCCGTGCTGAGCGGCACCCCCGCCGCCGGGTCGGGCGGCGAGTACAGCCTCCAGATCACGGCGAGCAACGGAGTGGCCCCGGCCACGACGCAGACACTCGTCGTCACCGTCGTCGAGGCCGCCGTCTTCAGCGGGCCGGCGAGCGTCGGCGTCACCCGCGGCGTCACCGTCGACGTGTCGTTCGGCACCGGGCACAACTACCCGGCCGTCACGGCGGTCACGATCTCCGGCCCGGTGCCCTCCGGACTCACGCTCACCTCCGGGGCCGGGGGCACGGCGCGCCTCGCGGGCACGACGACCGACCCGGCCGGCTCCGTCTCGCTCACCCTCTCCGCGCAGGCGCCGGGGGCGCCGGACGTCACTCGCCCGCTGACGCTCGTCCTCGCCGATGCGCCCGTGCTCGCGCTGCCGCTCACGCCGCCGACGGCGGACGCGGCGCTCGCCGGAGTGCCGTCGAACGTGAAGCCGGGACAGACGGTGACCCTCGTCGCCGATGGCTTCGCCGTCGACTCCCCAGTGACCTTCGGCCTGTACTCGCTGCCGGTCACGCTGGGTGTGGTGCCTGCGGACGCGCAGGGCACCGCGAGCCTGACCGTGGTCATCCCGTCCGGATACGAGGGCGCCCACTCGCTGGTCGCGCTCGGCACGGCCCCGGACGGCAGCACGCGCGTGCTGCGCACCGACATCCTGCTGCCGACGGCCGGGGGAGGCACCAGCGGTTCGGGAGGCTCCGGCAGCGGTTCCGGCAGCGGTTCCGGCTCGGGCGGCTCCACGGCCGGGAGCGGAGGGTCGGGTCTCGCCGACACCGGGCTCGACGCGACGCCGCTGCTGCTCCTCGCGCTCGGCCTGCTCGGCCTCGGCGCGGCGCTGGTCGTCCGGCGGCGGGTGCGCGGCGTCTGAGCGCGGCCCGACAACCAACCGCAGGCGACGCCGGAGCGGCTCGCACGCGGGCGTAGGCTCGTCCCATGCGCGCAACCGTTCTGCACGGGGAGCGAGACGTCCGTCTCGAAGAGGTCCCCGATCCCGTCCTCTCCACCGGCGGAGACGCCCTCGTCCGGGTCGTCGCGGCCTGCGTGTGCGGTTCCGATCTCTGGGGCTACCGCGGCATCGCCCCGACCCCGAAGCCCCGTCGCATCGGTCACGAGTTCGTGGGCGTCGTGGAGGCCGTCGGCCCCGACGTGCGAACGATCAAACCCGGCGACTTCGTCATCGCGCCGTTCTACGACTGCGACATGACCTGCGTGAACTGCCGCAACGGCGTCAGCACCTCATGCCTGCACGGCGGCTGGTGGGGTGCCAACGACCAGGTCGGCGGCTTCGCCGACGGCGGGCAGGGCGAGCGGGTGCGCGTGCCGCACGCCGACGGCACCCTCGTCGCCACGCCCTCCTATCCCGCTGAGGAGCTCATCCCGAGCCTCCTGACACTCTCGGATGTCATGGGGACCGGCCACCACGCGGCCGTCTCCGCCGGTGTCACCGCGGGCAGCACGGTCGTCGTGGTCGGCGACGGCGCCGTCGGCCTGTGCGCCGTGCTCGCGTCGGCACGGCTCGGCGCCTCCCGCATCGTCGCCATGTCGCGGCACGAGCCGCGCCAGGCGCTCGCCCGCGAGTTCGGCGCGACCGACATCGTGGCCGAGCGCGGCGACGCCGGCGTCGCCGCCGTGAAGGCTCTCTTCGACGGCGTCGGCGCGGACTGCGTCCTCGAGGCGGTCGGAACCAAGGAGTCGATGGACCAGGCGATCCGCTCGGCGCGTCCCGGCGGCATGGTCGGCTACGTCGGCGTCCCGAACGGCGGCCCCGAGCTCCCCGTCCGCCCGCTGTTCAACGCCAACATCGGGGTCAACGGCGGCGTCGCCCCCGTGCGCAACTACGTCGAGGAGCTCCTCCAGGACGTCTGGTCCGGCGCCATCCATCCGGGCAAGGTCTTTGACCTCGAACTCCCCCTCAGCGACATCGCCGAGGCGTACGCCGCCATGGACGAGCGCCGCGCCATCAAGACGCTGGTGCGCCCCTAGCCCCGCCCCCGCCGCGCGCCTCCCCCTCCGCCGAAGTTCACGTCGTGGCCCTCATTCGCTCGGAATGAGGGCCACGACGTGAACTTCGGCGGAGGTGCTCAGGCGCGGACCCGTTCACGCACGTAGGCCATGACGACGGCGGCGCCGATCAGCACGACCCCGAGCGGAGTCACGACGCCGCCGACGATACGCGAAACCAGGTCGAGCAGCACGAGGATCCCCTGGTCGACCCCGGTCGCCGCAGTCTGCGCATTTGTGAAGAACGACGCGATGTTCGGGATGAAGACGGTCAGCACCGATCCGGCGATCGTGAGCGCGATCCCCCAGGAGAGGACCGCCTTCGGGTGGAGCCGTCGCGCGTTCATGTGGTCACGTCCTTTCGTCCCGTGTGGATGTGTTTCGGCCGGGCTATGCGCGCCAGTCATACGTCGCTCCCACGACCCCGGCCGTGGACATCCCTTGCATCTGCGTATAGGCGAGGACATTGCCCCAAGGCACCGTCCAATTGCCGCTGCTGCAGGCGGTGCTGTACCACGTTCCGGCGTTGCTGCTGTTGAAGCCCTTGCCCTTGGTGCAGAGGCCGGCGTCCGAGGTCTTGCTCCACGAGTACTCTCGTTGGTAACCCGGATAACCCGCGACGGCGCATCCCTGGACGCTCGTCATCCAGCCGAACTGTCCTGCTACCGAGCGCACCTTTTCACCGCATCCCGCGCGAGCCTCGACCATGCGACCTCGAGTCGGCGCTACTCCCGCCGCGTCATCGGAGCGCACCTGGGCGATGACCGCGGGGGCCTCTCCTTTCTCCACGCTCACGACGATCTCGTGCCCTGACGGAACGGCGACGACGATTTCTCCTTCGAAGGTGCTCGGGTCCAGCGGACCGTCGATGGCTTCGGTGGGCACTTCGGGGCAACCGAGTTTTCGACCGGCGGTGCCGAATTCGCGGGAGGAGCGCCGGCGACCGCGCCGATACCGGCGACGACGGCTACCGCGATGGCAGAGGCGAACTTCGTTGTTCTCCACATGATCTCTCCTTGCAGAGACTCCGCAGGGACGAGCGAGATCGCTCGGAACAAGTCTCGTCGATGAGAGTCTCGGTAGCCTCTGCGATCGAGGAGTCCGATCGACCTACGAGGGTTCCCACCAGGACTACCAAGCCCACGTCGAACGCCAGTGGTCGCGGGAGCACATTCCGTAATGGCGACGCACATCTCCGCAATGCATGCACGGAGAAGGCCCTCATCCGCAGGGGATGAGGGCCTTCTCGAGAACGTCGGCAGCGGTCAGGCGCGGACCAGCACGACCTCGTCGAGGGGGCGGCGGGTGCGCGGTGCGAGCTCGCGCTCGCGGAGCTGCTCGGGGAGCGCGTCGGCGTCGCCGAGGGTGCCGAGGGCGGTCACCGACACCGGGACGAAGCGCTCCTCGAGGCCGAACGCCTCGCGGAGGCCGTCGGGCTGGAAGCCGCCCATCTGGTGGGTGTGGAGGCCGTCGTGGCGGGCCTGGATGGTGAGGTGGGCGACGGCCTGGCCCACGTCGTAGGTGGCCCAGCGGCGCGGGGTGCCCTCTGCGTCGGCGGTCTCCGCCACGGCGACGATGAGAACACTCGCAGCTCCCGCCCACGCCTGGTTGAAGCCGAGGAGGTTGGCGGCGATGCTGTCGAACTCCGGAGTCCCGCGACGGGCGACGATGAAGCGCCACGGCTGCGAGTTGTTGGCCGACGGGGACCAGCGCGCCGCCTCGAGGGCGGCGGTGAGCTTGGTGTCGTCGATGACGGCGGCGCCGTCGAAGGAGCGCGGGCTCCAGCGCTCGGCGAGCGCGGGGAGCAGGGGCGCGGCGGTCTCGGCGCTGCGGGGCGTGGCGTCGGTGAGCGACATGGGTGTTCTCCTCGAAGTGTGGATCGGTGGCCTCGAGGCTCCATTGCCCGGCTATATCGATGTAAACACATGGACGCCGGGAGTATTCCGCGGATGGTTCGCCCAGCTACTCCGACGTGGGGGTGGGCATCGGCGTGGGTGGCGCTGTCGGCACCAGGTCCCTGTACTGCGACTGCGCGCCGTCGAGTACCGGCACCCGCATCGTCAGCGACTCCGAGCCGGACTCGAAGGTCACATCCGCCAGGGCACCCGGCTTGGCATCGAGCCCGGCGAACTCCACGGTCTCGCCCTGTGGCACCCCGAGCTGCACGACTCCGGAGGGCTCCAGTGCGACGGTCTCGCCGCCCGCGGCGGTGTGGATGCGGACGTCGCGTGACGACGTGCTCTGATTGACGAGGCTGGCGACGAGTCCTGCGGGGCCGTCTCCGTCCGGTGAGGTCAGCAGGTCGGCGTTGGCCACGAAGACATCGTCGACGGTGCCGCTCACCCCGTCGCTCGTCTCGTGGATGTGGAGGGTGTCCTGTGGCACGACGAGGTCGCAGCCGGTCAGAAGCAGCAGCAGAGCGAGTGAGAGTCCCGCCGCGGCGCCGGCGCGGGCCCGGGTGTGTCGAGTCGTCACAGATCGAGTCATCGCAGAGCGCCCTCCTCAGCCGCGGACGGGAATGCGGACGCAGGCGGTCGGCCTGCCCCACGGCGCTCAGCCTAGACCCGGGGCCGGGCGGCGGCGAAGGGTGCTCTCGCGCGGGCGATTCTGTTAACGCAGGATGACGCACATGTAAAGATTCGTAACATTCGCAGCGTGCGTCCAGGCCGGCCATTCGGGGTACACGACTCGTTCTACGGGGTACAAAACCCGAGTGTCCGTCAGTTCGGGCGCGCCGTCCAGCGATTTGGTGCCTGATCGGCCTTTCAATCGGCGACGCGCCCGGGATCTCCCTTCGTCTGGCGGCGGCGGAAGGGTGTCCGCGTGTCTGCGGACAGGACCCAACGGCGGCGCCGGCCGACGCGCCGACCCGGCTTGTCCACCCCTACTTGCGGGCCATGCCTGAGAGCCCGTAGAACTTGATCCACCCGAACCAGACCAGGTCCCCACCGTCGCGGATGCCACCCCCCAGCTCACCGTGAGAGGTCCGTTCGTGTTCATCTTCCTGCTGCAGATCCGCCACATGTTCGGCGGCCATCCCGAGATCTATCTCTTCGCCGTGTACTCCGCCCTCATCTGGGTCATCTGGATCGTGAAGGTCCTGATGTCCCGTCGTTACCGCCCGTACACGGACGACTTCCACGGCACCACCAGCGTCGTCGTCCCGGTCGTCGACGAGCCGCTCGACCTGTTCCGCGACGTGCTCGGCCGCATGGTCGAGCAGCGGCCCGGCGAGATCATCGTCGTCATCAACGGCGCCCCGAACCCCGAGCTCGCTGAGGTGTGCGAAGAGTTCGCGCCTCTCGTGCGCTGGGTCCACACACCGATCCCGGGCAAGCGGAACGCCGTCATGATCGGGACGCGGATGTCCACCGGAGAGATCACCGTCCTGGTCGACTCCGACACCGTGTGGACGCAGGACACGCTCTCCGAGCTGGTCAAGCCGTTCGCCGATCAGCGCGTCGGCGGCGTGACGACCAAGCAGCGCATCCTGGAGCCGGAGCGCAGCTGGATCACCCGCTGGGCGGACTGGCTGGAGAACTCGCGGGCGCTCTACTCGATGCCCGCCCAGAGCGTCGTCGGGCAGATCGGCTGCCTCCCGGGCCGCACGATCGCGTTCCGCCGCTCGATCCTGATGCGCGTCATGGACAAGTTCATGAACGAGAAGTTCCTCGGCGTCTTCCTCGAGGTCTCGGACGACCGCACCCTCACGAACCTCACACTCAAAGAGGGCTACCGCACCGTCTACCAGCACACGAGCCTCTGCTACACGGACGCCCCGCTCAAGGTGAAGAAGCTCTTCAAACAGCAGCTCCGCTGGGCGCGCGGCAGCCAGTACAACACGCTCCGGATGCTGCCCTGGATGCTCGGGCACGCCCCGCTGCTGGCGTTCTTCTTCGTGATGGACATCATCCTGCCGTTCGTGCTCGCGGGCGTGCTGGGCGGCTGGGTCTACCGGTCGATCACCGGCCAGGGCTACAACTTCTACCAGGGCTTCCTCAAGGAGTACGGCGTCTCGGCGGGCGTCGTGACGGTGGTCGCGCTGATGGTCGCCTCCTCGGTGATCAGCATGTCGATCCGTCAGATCCGGCACCTCTCCGAGAAGCCCTCCGACTTCTTCCGGCTGCCGATCTTCATCATCGTCTCGACCTTCTTCCTCATGCCGATCCGGCTCATCGGGTTCTTCCGCATGGCGCACGCCAGCGGCTGGGGCACCCGTGCCGGCGCCTACGCGGGAGGCCCTGCCGAGATCTCGTCGGACGATGAGATCGCCGCTCTCGACTCGACGGCCGCCGGGCCGGCCGGTCCCGGCTCGCCGGCGGGTTCCCCCGCAGGCCTGCCGGACGCCGTCGGCGGTGTGACCACGGCCACCGCCCTGCAGACGGGCAGCCTCACCGCGGTCGCCACGCGTCCCGTCGTCGCGCCGACCACCACGCGTGCGGCGGCCAGGGCGGCGAAAGCCACGAAGACCCCGAAGCGGCGCCGGCTCAACCCGTACGCCGCCATCCCGTACCTGATCGGTTTCGCGATCCTGACCCTGGAGGCTCTGTTCCTTGTCTAGCCCCTCGATCACCACGAGAGCCGCGACCTGGTGGTCGCAGTCCCGGTCCCGTTCGCAGGCGACGGCCGCCGCCGCCATCCTGCTGACCGCCACCCTGGTCGGCCTGTCGGCGTTCGTCTGGGCGTCGCCCACCGGTGCGCCGCTGCGCAAGGCCGTCGCCGAAGCCACCGAGGCGATCACCCCGTACGCTGCCCAGAACACCGAGCTGCGTCGCAACCTCCAGCGCGCGACGGAGACCATCGCCTCCCAGAAGGGCAAGCTGACCGCGATGGAGCAGGAGGCCCTCGCCGCGCAGGCGTCGACGGCCAAGCAGCTCGCCACCGCGCAACGGCAGGCCACCGCCGCTCAGAACCAGCTCGCGAGCGTCAAAGCCCAGCTCGCCGCCGCGAACGCCAAGGCGTCGGCCGGGTCGAAGGGTTCGGGCCAGAGCGCCTCCGGCTCCGGGAGCGGCGACGGCGGCTCGTCCGGCGGGACCGGCGCGGCGCCGATCACCGCACCCGCGCGCGCCGACCTGATCTCCCCGTCCAGCCGCTACTACGGCATGTACACCGAGCAGGCGCCGTTCAACTGGGCGACCTTCGACGCCACCAGCGCGAAGGTCGGCGTGGCGCCCAACCTGGTCGGCTACTTCAGCGGCTGGGACGAGACCTACCGCGCCAACGCGGTGACCCGCGCCTGGGCGCAAGGTCGCATGCCGATGATGACGTGGGAGTCGCGGCCCATCAAGTCCGCCAACGACACGACCGACGCCCCCGCATACTCGCTGCCCAAGATCATCGGAGGCGACTTCGACGCCTACCTGCACCAGTATGCGAAGGACATCGTCGCCACCGGCCTCCCGCTCGCCATCCGGCTCGACCACGAGATGAACGCCACCTGGTACCCGTGGAACGAGACCGACGGCCAGGGCCGGTCCATCAACGGCAACAACGTCGGCGACTACGTGAAGATGTGGCGCCACGTCCACGACATCTTCCAGCAGGAGGGTGCGAACAGCCTGGTGGTCTGGGTCTGGGCGCCGAACATCGTCAACAACCTCGCCGCCACGCACAAGGTCGACGGGTTCACCGAGGCCCTCTATCCCGGGGACGACTACGTCGACTGGGTCGGCGTCTCCGGCTACCTGCGCCCGCCGTACAAGGCCGACAACGACTTCAGCTTCGACTACACGTTCAAGCCGACGCTGGACAAACTGCGGGCCCTGACGAAGAAGCCGATCATCCTCGCCGAGATCGGGGCGTCCGAGACCGGGGGCTACAAGGCGAAATGGATCACATCGTTGTTCGACGCGCTCGGCAAGCCCGAGAACGACGACATCATCGGCTTCTCCTGGTTCAACCTCGCGATCACCAGCTATGTCGAGGGGGTGCGCGCCACCAACGACTGGCGCATCGACTCCCGCGCCGACACCCTCTCCGCATTCATCGCCGGTCTCACGAGACCGGAAGACCGCTTCACCCTGACCCCGGCGCCCTGAGCGGCACCGCCTCACCGGAAGGACACGACATGACCACCGCGAAGAAGTCCCCGAAGGAGCAGCCTGCTCCCCGCATCAGCGTCATCGGCACCGGATACCTCGGGGCCACGCACGCCGCCGCCATGGCCGAACTCGGCTTCGACGTCGTCGGCGTCGACACCGACCCGCGCAAGGTGGAGGAGCTGCGGGAGGGGCGCGCACCGTTCTTCGAGCCCGGCCTCCCGGAGCTGATCCGCGCGAACGTCGCCGCCGGGCGGCTGTCGTTCACGACGGACATCGCCGAGGCGGTCGCCACGGCCGACGTGCACTTCATCTGCGTCGGCACGCCGCAGCAGTCCGGCTCGTTCGCCGCCAACCTCGCCTACGTGGAGGCGGCGGCGCGCGGTATCGCCGAGAACCTCACGCACGACGCCCTGATCGTCGGCAAGTCGACCGTCCCGGTCGGTACCGGCGCGCGCCTCCGTGCGATCGTCGCGGAGGCGGCGCCCGCCGGCGTGAAGGTCGAGCTCGTCTGGAACCCGGAGTTCCTCCGCGAGGGCAAGGCCGTCGACGACACCCTGCACCCGGATCGTCTCGTCTTCGGCGGCACCAGTGCGGCCGCGGAGGCGCTCCTGCGCCGTGTGTACGCCGCGCCGATCGCCGAGGGGACGCCGGTCCTCGTCGCCGACCTCCCCACAGCCGAACTCGTGAAGGTGAGCGCGAACGCGTTCCTCGCGACGAAGATCTCGTTCATCAACGCGATCGCCGAGGTCTGCGACGCGGCGGGAGCGGACGTCTCGCTCCTCGCCGACGCGCTGGGGCACGACAAGCGCATCGGACGACAGTTCCTCAACGCCGGCCTCGGCTTCGGCGGAGGCTGCCTGCCCAAGGACATCCGGGCCCTCATGCACCGCTCGAGCGAGCTCGGCGCGCATGCCGCCGTCGGTCTCCTGCAGCAGGTCGACGAGATCAACATGGGCCGACGCCAGCGGGTGATCGACCTCGCGCTGAAGGCGCTCGGCGGCTCCGTGCTCAACCGGAGGATCGGCGTGCTCGGCGCGGCGTTCAAGCCGGAGACCGACGATGTGCGCGATTCGCCCGCGCTCAACGTGGCCGCCGCCCTGCACCTGCGGGGCGCGCAGGTCGTCGTGTACGACCCGCAGGCGCGGCAGACCGCACAGCGGCTCTACCCGACCCTCGGCTACGCCGACTCGATGGCCGACGCCGTCGCCGGTGCCGATGTGCTCGTCGTGCTCACGGAGTGGGACGAGTTCACCACCGCCGACCCGGCCGCGCTCAAGGCGCTCGCCGCCGGCCGCACCGTGATCGACGCCCGCAACTGCCTCGATCAGGCCGCCTGGAGCAGCGCGGGCTGGGATGTGCTCGCCATGGGCACCGTCCCCGTCGTCGCTCCGATCGAGCGCGACCTCGCCTCCCTCGCCCCCGTCCACTAGCCCTCCGATCGAAGGAACCGACATGACCAGTTACGTCACCAAGGCCGTGATCCCCGCGGCGGGCCTCGGCACCCGCTTCCTGCCGGCCACCAAGGCCATGCCCAAGGAGATGCTCCCGGTGGTCGACAAGCCGGCGATCCAGTACGTGGTCGAGGAGGCCGTCTCGAGCGGCCTGCACGACGTGCTCCTCATCACCGGCCGCAACAAGAACGCGCTCGAGAACCACTTCGACCGCAACACCGAGCTGGAGGACACGCTCGTCCGCAAGGGCGACACCGACAAGCTCCAGAAGGTGAGCCACTCCACCTCCCTCGCCGACATGCACTATGTGCGCCAGGGCGACCCCAAGGGGCTCGGGCACGCCGTCCTCCGTGCCAAGATGCACATCGGCCACGAGCCCTTCGCCGTGCTCCTCGGCGACGACATCATCGACGAGCGCGACCCGCTGCTCGCCCGGATGCTCGAGGTGCAGCACGCGCTCAACACCACCGTGGTCGCCCTCATGGAGGTGCCGCCGGACTCCATCCACCTCTACGGCGCCGCCGCGGTCCTGGAGACCGACGAGGACGACGTGGTGCGGATCACCGGCCTCGTCGAGAAGCCGAGCCGCGAGAACGCCCCCTCCAACTACGCCGTGATCGGACGCTACGTGCTGCGTCCCGAGATCTTCGACATCCTGGAGAAGACGGAGCCGGGCAAGGGCGGCGAGATCCAGCTGACCGACGCGCTCGAGGGGCTCGCGACCGCGCCGCCGTGGACCGGGGGAGTGCACGGCGTCATCTTCCGCGGACGCCGCTACGACACGGGCGACCGCCTCGACTACATCAAGGCGATCGTGCAGCTGGCCTCCGCCCGCGACGACCTCGGCCCCGGCTTGCTGCCGTGGCTGCGCGAGTTCGCGGACGGGATCGCGCCCGCTGCTGCGCAGGAGGTCGTCGCGCCGGCCGCCGTGCCCGCCGCACCGGTGCGCCCCGCCGCCAAGCAGCCGAAGCAGGCGCCCAAGCGCGAGCGCGAGCTGCTCCCCATCGCCGGGGCCTGACCCCTCCCGCCGCCACGCCCCTCCGCCACGCGCCCCGTCGCACCGCAGTCCGAACGACCGCGGCGCGACGGGACGACGGCGGTGCGGCGCCCGGCCGCGGACGTCCCGAATCGCAGCTGTCGCGGGCGGATGTCCGTCGCGAGACGGACGCGCCGTGGGCATGCGGGTTCCTAGAGTCGGGGCATGACCAGTGCGACACGGCCAGTGACGGTTCCGGCTCGGGGCGCGTGGTCGCCGTGGATCCGCGGAGCGACGAGCGTCGCGGGAGTGGCGATCGGCTCGCTCGTAGTCGGCGGCCTGACCAGCTTCGGCCAGCAGTACCTTCCCGAGTGGACCTCCTCGTTCGCCAACTCCGCCGGGGGCTGGACGATGCTCGCCTTCGGGATCGTCTGGCTCAGCCGGGCGCGCCCGGCCCTCGGTGCGGTACTGGGAGCGGTCTCGTTCCTCCTGATGGTGGAGGGCTACGGCGTCGTCTCGGCCTGGCGCGGATACTTCTACGCGGACCCGTTCACCAGCGTCTGGACGATCATCGCCCTCGTCGCCGGCCCGGTGATCGGGCTGTCCGCAGCGATCGCCCGGCATGGTTCCCGGCTGCGCTCCGCCCTCGCGACGGTGCCGTTGTCCGCCGTGCTGCTCGGCGAAGGAGTGTGGGCGCTCGTCGCCATCGCCGACACCACGAGCCCGGTCTACTGGATCATCGAGATCGTGCTCTCCGCGGTCGTCATCGCCGTCACGATCGGGTGCAACCGCCTCGCCGTCCGCCAGGCGGCCGCCGTCGCCGGCGCGTCCCTCGCCGCCAGCGCGGTCTACATCGCGCTCTGGACGCTCCTCGACATCTGGCGGTGACGACGCCGACCGGATGCGAATGCGCTCCCACGGTCCGTTCGCCGCACGGCGACCTGGCGCAGTCGTACCGCGACGGCGCAGGCACTGCGGGGGCGGCTCAGTCCAGCCCGAGCCGCTTGAGCGTGTGCTTCTCGCTGCGGCCGGCATCGGTCTCGATCTCATCGACGGCGATCGGAATGCCGGGACCCACGACGAGTCATCCGAAGCCGTCGCGGTGCACGAGCGGGACGAGGTCGGTGGTGCCGTCGCGCAGCAGCGTGCGCACCCGCTTGAGCAGGGCGTATCCCTCGGAGGGTCGCGTAACGTACGTCTTCCGACGGTAATGGACGACGTGGGCGACGGTCTTGGGCCGGACCGTACGCCGTCCCCGGCCCTGCGGGCAGGGGCGCCGGGTAGCGTGATCGGATGGAACTCCCTCTGCCTGCCACCCTCGACCGCCTCGCTGACAGGGGCTGGCCGGCGCTCCATCGCGAGGAGCTCGGACCCTGGGCGCTTCGGGCGGCCGGCGGTGTCACGAATCGGGCGAATTCCGTGCTCGCGATCGGCGACCCGGGCTCCGGCGACATCGGGGAGGCCGTGGATGCGGCCGAGCGCTGGTACGCGATGCGTGCCCTCCCCACGGTGTTCCAGGTGAGCCCCGCATCGTCCGACGCGTTGGTCGGAGAGCTCGAGAGGCGTGGCTACCGTGAGCACTCCGAGACGGGCATCCTGGTGGCGGAGCGTTCCGCGGTTGCCGCGACCCTCCTGGAGACGGCTTCGGGCGATGCTCTGGACGCTCCCTCCGACGTCTCCGTGGCGGCCTCGCCGCCGCGCGGCTGGCTGGACACGTGGTGGGCCGTCGACGGTCGCGGTGGCGCATCGGAGCGCGCCACGGTCGAGAGCATCCTCGCGGGTGGTCCCGCGCTCTACGCGTGGGCCGGCGCGAGCGCGGATCCGGATGCCGTCGCGCGCCTCGCCCTCGCCGAGGGCTGGGGTGGCCTCTACGCGGTCGCCACCCTCCCGCGCGCACGTCGACGCGGTCTCGCCCGCAGGCTGGCGGTCGCGCTCGCCGAGGCCTCGGGGTCGGCCGGTGTCGAACGGCTCTGGCTGCAGGTCGTCGCCGGCAACGCCGCAGCCCTCGCACTCTACGAGGGACTCGGCTTCACGCCGGCGTCCCGCTACTCCTATTGGGAGCAGGGGCGCTGATCCCGTATCACACGGCCGTCGGCCAGACCCGGTCTTCGCCGTCGGCCACGATCGTGATCGCGATATTGTCATCGAAGTCGGATGCCGCCCGACCTCTTCGAGACGCGGTTCCTCCGATTGCAGCGCGAGTCGACGGCCCGGGTCATCGAACGAGCTGTCGGGCGCGGCGAGATCCCGCCCGTGGACGACCTGCCGTACGTGCTCGATCTCGTCTACGGTCCGGCATTCCTGCGGGCGGCCCTCCCGGGCAACGCTCCTCCCGACGACGCGTTCGTCGATCGCGTCGTGAACACCGTGGCGCGTGAGCTCGGAGCCGCTGCGCCTGACGGGCGAGCGCCTTAACCACGATGCCGGGCGGTATGGACACTAGGGTTAGTCCACACAGCCCGGCAGCGTTTCGGGGTTACGACCGCTGGATATTCGGATCTCCCCGGCCGCATCAGCAGACTAGCGGAAAGTACGTCCTCCATGTGGGCCAAATGGAGGACAAAACCTGTACCCCTCTACCCCAATTCGGGGGCGTCGGCGGGACTCGGCCCCGCGCCGCGGTTCGGCTGGCACGACCTATTTAACCCACGATGCCGGGCGACACGGAGACTAGGGATCATTCGTGCTGCCCGGCATACGTTCGGGGTAACGGCCTGTGGATATTCGGGTTCCCCCGGCCGCAGTTCGAGAATAGCGGACTTGTGGGTCAAATGGAGGACAGTTCTGTACCCCGACCTCACCCCAGACCGAGGGGCACCGCGGCGAGGTGAGGAGGCTCAGACGGCGCCGAGCTCCTGCACCAGTGCCGCGACGAAGTCGTCGATGTCCTTCTCCGAGGTGTCGAACGAGCACATCCAGCGCACCTCGTTGCGGGCTGCATCCCAGTCGTAGAAGCGGAAGTGCTCGCGCAGCCGGTCGGCGACGCCGGCGGGGAGCGTCGCGAAGACGCCGTTCGCCTGGGTCTCCTGGCTGAAGCCGACGCCCTGGATGCTGCCCTCGGCGATTCCGCGCTCGAGCGCCGTGCGCAGTCGGGTGGCCATCGCGTTGGCGTGGCCGGCTGAGCGCAGGTACAGGTCGTCGCTGAGCAGCGCGATCAGCTGGGCCGAGATGAAACGCATCTTGGAGGCGAGCTGCATGTTCAGCTTGCGCAGGTAGAGGAGCCCCTCGGACGCCTCCGGGTTCAGGACGACGACGGCCTCGCCGTAGAGCATCCCGTTCTTCGTGCCGCCGAAGCTGAGCACGTCGACGCCGGCGTCCGTCGTGAAGGCGCGCAACGGGAGGCCCAGGGTCGCTGCCGCATTGGAGATGCGTGCGCCGTCCATGTGCAGCCTCATGCCGAGCGCGTGCACGTGGTCGGCGATCGCGCGGATCTCCTCGACCGTGTACGCGGTTCCCAGCTCGGTGGTCTGCGTGATCGAGACCACCAGCGGCTGCGCCCGGTGCTCGTCTCCCCAGCCCCACGCCTCGCGGTCGATCAGCTCCGGCGTCAGCTTGCCGTCCGGCGTCTCGACCGGGAGCAGCTTCAGCCCGGCGACCCGCTCCGGTGCACCCGCCTCGTCGGTGTTGATGTGCGCGGTCTTCGCGCAGACCACGGCGCCCCAGCGCGGCAGCATCGACTGCAGACCGACGACGTTCGCGCCGGTACCGTTGAAGACCGGGAACACCTGGACGCCCTCGCCGAAGTGCTCCGCGAAGACCTCGTGCAGCCGCTCGGTGTAGACGTCTTCGCCGTAGGCGATCTGGTGGCCCTGATTGGCCGCGGTGATCGCGTCGAGGATCTCGGGGTGGACTCCCGCGTAGTTGTCGGAGGCGAAGCCGCGCAGGTTCAGATCGTGGAGTTGTAGCGTCACCCGTCCATCCTAGATTCCGGGGCCACGAGCGGGATGCGCGCGCCGTTGATCTCAGCGGGGGAGCGTGCCCAGAGTCGCACGACCTCCTCGCCGAGCCGGTCCTCCAGGCCCGCGAGGGTCTTCACGACGAACACGGTGGCCGCAGCATTCGGGGCGTCCTTCCCGAACCCCTGGGCGATGGCCCGGGTCCAGGCATCGGCCGCCGCCTTCGCCGCGGCGTAGTTCGCTCCCCCTGCGTAGGGTCTCTCGACGGCGGTCGACGAGATGATCGCGAGCCTCCCCGCCTCCGACCCGGTCAGGTCGTCCAGGAAGACGCGAGTGGTGTTCCGCAGCGTGCGGAAGCCGCGCTCCAGGAAGTCCCAGTCCTCATCGGACTGGCCGGCGATCCCGCCGCCTCCGCGCCAGCCCCCGACCAGGTGGATCAGCCCGTCGATGGCGCCGAACTTCAGGTGGATGCGCATCGCCAGCTCGGCCACGGCGTCCCGGTCGGCCAGGTCGCACACCCGGGTGTCGACTCCCGGGACGGCCGCGGCGAGGGCGGCGAGAGCCTCCTCGCGCGTGCCGACCGCGAGAACCGTCGCGCCCGCCGTCGCCAGCGCTCGAGCGACGGCCTCGCCGCTGGTGCTGGTCGCGCCCGCGATCAGCACCAGCCGGCCGTGCAGCGGCAGAGCGTCCGTCACGCGGCGCCCGCCGGGGCGTCGTCCGTCGTGCCGGTGATGCCCGCGGTGGACTCGATCACC
Organism: Leifsonia sp. ZF2019; assembly: GCF_019924635.1. NCBI lineage: Bacteria > Bacillati > Actinomycetota > Actinomycetes > Micrococcales > Microbacteriaceae > Leifsonia > Leifsonia sp. ZF2019. Next base: position 3,792,240 of record NZ_CP065037.1, on the reverse strand, counting down.
GCCGCCATCTTCTTGTTGAGCGCCTCGTAGAACATCGACAGGGGGAACTCGTCGTCGAGCACCGCGTCCGTGTAGCCCTTGGGTGCGCCCGAGAGGATCTCGTCGGACAGCCCGCGCGCCCACGTCGAGGCGGGATGCGGCGTGAGCGTCTGCGTCAGCATCTCGTACGCGGCGAGCCAGTGCGCGACCTTCGGCCGGTCGATCGAGCGCCAGTAGAGCTCGTTGATCTGGTCACTCAGCGCCACCACCACGTCCGGGACGGCCTCCCAGTCGATGGTGAGCTGGGTGTCCGTCCAGTGCAGCACATCGTGCTGGTGCATCCACGCGAAGAGCAGCTGACCGCCGAGCCCGTCGTAGTTGCGCACGCGACTGCCGGTGATCGCGAACCGGAAGATGCGGTCGAAGATCACCGCGTACTGGACGAGGTGCGCGTGGTCGCGGATCGCGCGCTGCGCGTCCGAGAGCTCCGAGTCGGGCAGCGCGCTGAGTTCGCGCTCCAGCTTCACCGACTCGCGGAACGCCGTCAGGTCGCAGCGCAGCTCCTCCAGCGAGTAGAGGAAGAACGGCATCCGCTGCTTGATCATGAACGGGTCGAACGGCAGGTCGCCGCGCATGTGGGAGCGATCGTGGATGATGTCCCACATCACGAAGGTCTCCTCCGTGAGCTGCTGGTCGTCCAGCATCGCGGCGGCGTCGGCCGGCAGCTCCAGCTTCGTGATCTCGGCGGCGGCGCGCACCACCCGGCGGTACCGGGCGGCCTCGCGGTCCTGGAAGATCGCGCCCCAGGTGAACTGCGGGATCTCGCGCATCGCGACGGTCTCCGGGAACAGCACGGCCGAGTTGGTGTCGTAGCCGGGCGTGAAGTCCACGAAGCGCAGCGCGACGAAGAGCTTGTTGCCGTAGTCGCCGGCCTCGAGCTCCGCGACGAACTCCGGCCAGATCACCTCGACCAGCACGGCCTCGACGAGGCGGTTCGCACTGCCGTTCTGCGTGTACATCGGGAAGACGACCAGGTGGCCGAGCCCGTCGATGCGGTGCTGCTGGGGCTGGAACTCGTTCAGCGCGTCCAGGAAGTCGGGAACGCCGAAGCCCTCGTCCGACCAGCGCACGAAGTCTCGCTGCGCGGCGGCGAGGTAGGCCGCATCGTGCGGGAAGAACGGGGCGAGCTCGCCGATGGCGTCGACGATGGCGTCGACGTGCGCGGCGGCGGAGGCGCGGTCCGACTCCTGCTCGACCGAGCCGTCCTTGACCTGCAACGCCTGGAGGGCGACGGCGGCGTCCTTCAGTCGCAGCCATGCGGGGTGCGTCGCGACCTCGCGCACCGGGCGGGCGTCCTCGACGACCTCGGGCTCTCCGACAATCGCGTCCTGCGTGAAGTGGGGGACGAACTGAGACATGACGAACCTCCCGTCGTGGGTCGGCCGCGCGTTGCGGCGGCTGCGGGCGCGCGAAATCGCGCCTCCACCCGAGCCTAACCGCGGATCGTGGACGTTTCTTTGCCCACTTCTGCGAATTCGTGCGCGAGATCCGCCTCCCGCGCACATTTCCCCGCCTGCTTATTCCGGAGATCCATCCGGAATAGCGCCGATCCTCCGTCCCTACGGCATCCTGAGCGGCGTGTCGCGGCTATTCTCCGGAATCGACAGGCACGGCCCGCGGACGCAGCGCCGGCGCACTGACGAACGCCGCGGCCATCAGCGCGACGACCAGCCAGAGCGCCCCGAGCAGCCCCGTCGAGTGCGCGACGACGCCGAGCACCGGCGGCCCGGCGAGGTTCGCGACGTAGCCGATGGAGGCGACGACGCTCACCCGCGCGGCCGCGTTGCCACCGCCCTCGGCCGCCGCGGACATCCCGAGCGGGAAGCCCATCGATACGCCGACCGCCCACAGCACGACGCCGACGAGCACCATCCAGAGAGCGCCGCCGAGGATGAAGAGGAGGAGGCCGGCGATGCCCAGCGCGGTCGTCCAGCGGATCGTCGCGACGCGGCCGAGCCGGTCGACCACCGGCCCGCCGAAGATGCGGGTGGCCGCCTCGCTCGCCGCGAAGATCGTGAAGAACAGGGCGGCGACGGCTGCGGTCTGCCCGTGGTCGTCCTTCACCGAGAGCGTGAGCCAGGTGTTGGCGGAGCCTTCGCCGAGCTCGACACCGAGCATGACGACGCCGATGACGAGCAGCCGCGCGTCCAGCCAGCCGCGCAGCCACTGCTTCACCCGCGCCGCCACGGGCGGCCGGGCCGGGGCGTCGGGAGTCTCGGGAGCCGCGGCCGGGATGGCGCGCGCCATGCCCAGTGCGACGATCGCCACCACGACGCCGAGCGCGGTGAACTGCGCCGACGGGGCGATGCCGAGGGCGGCGCAGGCTGCGCCGATCCCGGAGCCGATGGCCGCTCCGACGGACCATGCGGCGTGCATGAGCGGCATGAGGGTCTTGGCGGCCGCCTGCTCGATCGCCGCGCCCTCCACGTTGATGAGCACGTCGAGCGTCCCGATGCCGAGGCCCACCGTGACGAAGCCCACCGCGACCAGCGGGACGGACTGGAGCAGCAGCGCGCCGCCCAGCAGTACCAGCGAGCCGGCGATGGTGAGCAGCGCCGTCGAGACCGCCCACCGACCGCCCAGGCGCCCGAGCAGGGGAGTGGAGATCCCGAGCCCGGCGATCGACCCGACCGTCGAGCAGGCGATGAGCACGCCGACCGTGGGCGTGTCGATGTTCAGCTCGCGCATCAGCTCGGGCAGTCTCGGGCCCCAGGTGGCGATGGTCACGCCGCCGAGTCCGAAGGCGGCGGTGATCGCGTTGCGCCAGCGCACCAGGGCGCGGCGGTCGAGAGCGGTCTGCGTCGTCACAGGGACCTCGTATCGGGGCAGGCGGGCGGGGGAACAAAACCGACTGCTGGTCGGTGTTCACGTCGATGGTACACGCCGCACCATTCTTCTCGCGCCTGCGATGATGGACAGATGGCGAGAACGGTTCGGGGCGCACGGGTTCTGATCACCGGGGCCGCGTCCGGCATGGGGCGGCTCTACGCGGAGCGGGCGGTGCGCGAGGGCGCCCGCGCGGTCGTGCTGTGGGACCGCGACGCCGCCGCCCTCACAGCTCTGACCGACACGTTGCGGTCCGAGATCCTCACCGGCCGCACCGCCGCCGCGTGGGGTGCGCCTCCGCGCTCGCCCTCCTCCGCTGCGGGCGGCGCGGTGACGAGCGTGCACCCCTACTTCCTCGACCTCGGCGAGCTGGGCGCGATCGCGCAGAGCGCCCAGGCGGTGCGCCGCGAGCTCGGCGGGATCGACGTGCTCATCAACAACGCGGGCATCGTGCGCGGCAAGTACTTCTGGGAGCACGACAACGGCGACGACACCCGGCCGACCATGCAGGTGAACGCGCTCGCTCCGATGTACATCACCCGGGAGTTCCTGCCCGGCATGATCGAGAGCACGCGCGAGGCCCGCATCGTCAATATCGCCTCCGCGGCCGGCACTCTCTCCAACCCGCGCATGAGCGTCTACGCCGCCAGCAAGTGGGCGGTGATCGGCTGGAGCGACAGCGTGCGGCTGGAGCTGCAGCAGCAGGGCTTCGACCATGTCAAGGTCACCACGGTGGCACCCAGCTACATCGACACCGGGATGTTCGAGGGCGCTCGCGGGCCGCTCCTGACGCCGGTGCTGACACCCGAGTACGTCGTCGACAAGGTCTGGCGGGCGATGCTCGCCGGGCGTCCTCTTCTCATGCTCCCGTGGTCGGTCGGCCTCGCTCGCCTGCTCAAGGGCGTGCTCCCGACGCGGGCGTGGGATGCGGTGGCCGACCGGCTCGGCGTCTACCACTCGATGGATTTCTTCACGGGCCGCCGGCCGTAGGCGCGGATCGCGCGGCCGCTCTCAGCGCAGTGCGCTCCCGACGGAGGCGAGCGGGCCGGCCAGGAGGTCGGTGAGCAGGCGCGCGAAGCGCCCGTCCGGATCGAGGTCCGGGTCGAAGACCGTGATCGACGCGCCGGCCGCGTGGGGTGCCAGCTGCTGCAGCAGCTCCCCGAGCTGCTCGACGTCCAGGCCGCCGGGGTCAGGGCTGTCCACGGCGGGCAGCACGCTCGGGTCGAGGAGGTCGACGTCGAGCTGCAGCCAATAGCCCGGCCCCGCGATGTCCCGGAGGCGCGCGACGAGTGGTGCCGGTGCGGCCTCCCGGGCCTCCCGCGCCTCTCGTGCCGAGACGACGGCCCCCAGCATCTCGCGCGCCTCCACCGCGTGCTCGTCGTCCTCCCGGTGGCCCAGGTGCACCACGCGGCCGGGAGCGAAATACGGCGAGAGCCCGTCGAGGTCGGCGATGGCCGGCCAGTGCAGCCCGACGGCCGCCGCGAGGTCCTCGCCCGCGACGCTGGCGCACGCGGCGCTGTTGCCCGGGTGCCGGAAGTCCGTGTGACCGTCGAGGTGGACGAGCCCGGTGCCGCCGCGTCGCGCGAGCGCGAGGCCGATCCCGACCAGCACGCTGCAGTCCCCGCCGACAACCACGGGTGCGTCGCCGGCGTCGAGCACGGACCCCACTCGGTCGGCGAGCCGGAGGGCGTGATCGACCAGCGCCTCCTCGTTGCGCACGTGACCGGGCGCGCGCGTGCCGTCGTCATCGCGGTAGCGCCCGGCGACGATCGCCCCGGCATCCCGGGCCCCCGAGGCGAGCAGGCGCCCGAACAGGCCGGCCTCCCGCAGGGCCTCCGGAGCCTTGTCCGCACCGGGCACGCTCCCGGGCTGCGGGGGCCGCAGGCCCAGGTTCGTCGGCGCCGACACGAGAGCGATCATGTGTGCCAGCCTGTCAGGGATCAGGAGCGTTGCGAAGGGCCGTCCAGGGCGAGGCGTAGGCGCGGGCCGTGCGCTCGAAGCGACTGTGGAAGTCGCGCGAGTTGCACCAGCTGCCCAGACCGTCCGAGCCATCCGCCCGCTCACAGCCGACTCGAGCACGCCACCCTCACCGCGCCCATCTTCTCCATGCACCCTCACCCCGCCTTCGTGAACCGGCACCCCGCCTTCGTGAACCGGCACCCCGCCTTCGTGAACCGGCACCCCGCGTGCGGGCGCCTGGCCCGAGGGGCGCCGCGATCGGTTCTCGCGGGGCCGTCAGCGCCAGCGTTCGTTGAGGCGTCGGGCGCCAGGATCTCGGTCTGGCTGGACACCGTCATCGAGGAGTTCGAGTGACGTGCCGGCGGGCGCACGTGTCGCGGCGATCACGAACGCTCCGGCGCCGAGGGCTAGCGCGATGCCGAAGAGCGCGAATGGCGGCCCGATTCGGTTCTCCAACGACGGTGTCGCTGCGGTCAGTTGGGCGACGGGCCAGATGAGGCTCGAGAACGCTGCAACGAGCACCAGAGCGCCTAACCCGATTGCTGCCGTCCAACGTCCGACGTCTCCGCGCAGGAAGATCGCACAGAAGACGGCAACGATGCTGCAGAGCACGGAGGGGACCAGTGCGATGAGGAAGACCGTAGTGGATGACTGGACCTCAGGAGTCCCGGTGAAGCTCCAATGCGACGGGACCTGCGCAGCTGGCGATTGCCAGAGCAACGCAGACACGACGAGCGCGATCGGAGTGGCCGCGGTCATGACCGCGACGACAACGAATTGCAAGACAATCCGCTCCATGGTCACCGATCTCGTCGATCGTCAGCCAGTGCGCGGGCAGCGTTGTTGGCGCAGAGGGTGGCCCACGTCAGCGTACCCAGGAACAGGACGATGCCTATCACCTGCATCGCCGGCTGAAGATCAGGGTAGGCAAGCCCCACGCCCGCGATGACGATCACTACACCGCCGCCGACGATCGCTGGTAGGAGCGCCGCGCGGTGCCCGGCTCGCCATGCGCTCTCGCTCAATCGGGTTGCCGGCAGTCGGATGCCGATTCCGCGGTTTGCCCCGATCGTCCCCCCGGCGCACAAGCCGACGACCAGTATCAGCACAATAGCCAGCCCAATCAGCGTCAGCAACGCTGTCATGATGTCACGAACTCCTTCGTACCCGCGGGCGCGATATTGGATGCGTTTTCGGTGGCTGCCTCATCATTCGCTCGACTCTCGCGCGGCCTCAGCGTGTGGGCAGCCACTACGGCCGTCCCGATCATGGTGAGGGCGAAAGACCACAAGCCCATAATCACACCGATGCCAAGGTGCAAGGTGATCGCGCCGATCAAGCCGTACTTCTTGAGCGGGGCGGGGCATAGGAACAGGACCGCGAAGCTCACCTCCGCGATGATCGTTCCCCAGGTGAGCAGTGCAGTGCCGATAGGGAGGGCGGTAAACCAGTGCAGAACGTCGCCTACGACTCCGACGCTTCCGAACATCGGGTCTCGGGTGATGTAGAACATGGCACTCCCGTTCACCCAGTCGGTAACCGCGAGTTTGGCCAGACCGCTCTCGAAGTAGATCCCAGAGAGCTGAAGGCACAGAGCAATCGAGCCGGCATATCCGATCGCCTGGAGGTGCCCGGACGGCGTCCGGGAGCCGCGGCGAGCCCATCCGTTGACCCGCCCGTCCGGGACGGTCACCGCAATGAGTAGCACCGCAGAAAACACGGCTACGGATTCTCCACCATCCGGGACGGAAAGCGACACGCCCATCGACAGCGCCAACCAGGCGTGCAGCACCGACGTGTACCGAGGGAAGAGCCCACTGATCACCAGTATCGCGATCGCGGTTCCGGCCCATCTGCCGAACTCGTTCGGGACCTCGCTGCCCAGGCAAAACACCGAGATCTGCCGAACGCCCTCGCAATAGCCGACCGGAGTTCTTCCTACGACGTCGGCACTGAGGCTGACCCAGGGAGTGAGCGCGAGCGTGATCAGCTGCGCCAGAGCGATCAGCGATCGTCCCACCTGCACCTGAATCGAGCCGCTGCGGAAGCGAGGGATGTTGTTCGCCAGCGAATCGAACGCACGAAGAAGGTCCCTGCCAGGACTCAGTTGTGAGAACACGTGACCTCCAAATCTGCGAACGACTTCACTCGAACCTGCTCCGGTGCGGAGTTGCGGTAGGCGAATTTCACCGGCTCCTGCTGAACGACCCGAATCGCGCCGCAGAAGTGCTGGGTGTTCGTCGGGTTCGCGATCTCCCATGCCCGCGTGGCCGGCTTGGCCAGACACTCACTCAGGTAGCCTGCGCAGTCGGTGAAGGACGAAACCGACGACGCCAAGACGCCTACCTCGGTGCCCTGCGCCCGCTGCTCTCTGCTGAACCCAAAGAGGTTCTCGCTTTCTGACTGTGGCAGGGAGTCAGCCCGCACCCATTGGCCACTGACCCGCTCATAGAGAACGTAGCTGGTCTCCTGGGGACTGCGAGTGAAGAACGCCCACCCCTGCGGGACGAGGACCTGGAGGTCGAATCTGACTCCCTTTGTGGTGGTGGGCTGAAGTACGTTGTCCTGCCACGACGCTCCCACGGTGATCGCAAGCAGAACTGCGACTGCTCCCAACGCGAAGCCGAACGTCCTCCTCCCAGAGGCGAAGGACGTTCGGGTTCGCTGTCCACCTACCGACATCGACCTACAGCCCGGCCCACGCCGACGCATATGTCTGCCGCACAATCGCGTTGTCGTCGCCCGGCCGCTGGTACGCGATCACGGCCAACGCGGCAACAACACCAATCACCGAGATCGCGATGGCCGCCGCGACGGCGACCTGAGTACTCACGACGTAATTTGAGAACGCCCACACCGACCCGTTCGCCCGCGTGGAAATCATCGATCCGTTCGATGACACCTGATGCTTCGCCGCCACCGCCTGGACCACATCCGAGAAGGCCTTCAAGGACTCTTCCGCCTTATACGGGTCACCGGCCTGAGCCTTCACGGTGACGTCCTCGTGAAAGGTCGGGTCCTCTTCCATGAACTCGGCAAGCAGCTGGTCGGTGACCGAGCTGGGAGCGTCGGGCACTGGAGTCATGTTCAGGGCCTCGAGCAGTTCAGGTTTGTTCTCGGCGATCTCTCCCCGCCCGAAGACGAGAAAGTCAACAACGTCCCGGTCTGAGTACTGAAGGTTGCTACCGTGCGTCTCCACTACCGAAGCGGATTCCGCGGGCGCAGCGTTGGCCGGGATCGCTGCCCCTAACAGGCTCGCACTCACCAGCCCTGCTGTAATGGCAAGCCCTTTTCCCCAAGAAACAGTCATAGAAACCCCTTTGTCCGTCGTCCAACTCACGAGTTGGCCTGGCAATAGAGTGACACACCGTGCACATATAAAAACAGTGCATCAAGCCCTTGAAATGCATATAAAAGAATCTGACCTATCATAATCGCGATGCTTCGATTCCTATGCGGTGTTAGTCGGCGATGGTGCGGGCAGCCCGTAGTGGGCGCGAAAGGCGACGACGGCGGCGAGGTAGCCGGCCATGCCGTGGACGCCGGGGCCGGGCGCGACGGCGCTGGAGTCGTGGTAGACGTGCTTGATCGGAGTGCGCCAGGGGGCGGTGTGGAGTGTGGGCCGGCGGGCGAAGTCGAGGCCGCGGGTCCTGCCGCCGAAGATGTCGCCCCCTTTCAGGCTGGGGTTGGCCGTCTCGAGGTCGGTCGGGCGGGTGACCTGGCTGGCGAGGATCGTGTCGCGGGTGCCCGAGGCGATCCGGTCGAGGATCGCATCAGTCATGTCGGCTGTGGACCGGTTGGGACGCGTGTGTATGCCCAGGCGGTGTGTCGGCCGCGACCGCGGGCGGGGTTGACGACGGTGGGCTGGATGAGCATGACGAACGGGCGATCCGGGATTCGCCCGGAGGCGACCTCCCACTCGGCGTGGGCGAGCTGGGCCGCGCCCCGCCGAGATGGAGGGTCGGCGACCGCCGGACACCCGGGTGAGCCCACGGCAGTGGCTCGGAAAGCAGCAAGTCGACCTTGAACACACCAGGGCCGGGGGAGAGGGTCCGGCGCGGCCGCGACCGGTAGCCGGGAGAGCTGGCAAGGATGTTGTGGGTGTTACGGGCGGAGGTCGCCAACAGCACGAAGTCTGCAGACGGCATGTCGCCCCAGCGCCGGATCGGCACGTCGGTGTGTACGGCACCGCCGTGCGCCCGCAGATCGGCAACGAGCGCGTCGGCGAGACGGCCGCGCCACCTCCGGGTAGCGCCATCCGGTGGTGTGGGCCAGGGCGCCAAGCACTACCCTGACGCTGGCAGAACTCACCCCGCCGAGCGGGGCACCGGAATGTGCTGCGACGCCGGCGAACAACGCCGCCGGGCGCGTTCACCTTCCGCGCGTAGCCGAGCAGGGCTTGGGCGATCCCCGGTGCCAGCGGGAGCGCTTCCCATACGTTACTTGGAATAGTGGAGACGGTGGCTCGGCGCGGCAGAGGCATGGCTCGCACGGGACCCGGCCAGCTGTGCGACGGAACTCGTCAGTTCGAGTACGTTCACTCAAACGATGCGGGAGCCCCGCGCTCGCTCGCCGCCGCGGCAGCGGGCAGAATGCGCTCTTCCGGCGCTCGACCGGCTCGCAGGCCCCCGAACGGGTCGCATTTCTGAGAGAACTCACATACAGTGCCCCGTACACGCCGCACCGCGGCCGCGCCGAAGGGAGCACTCGTGAGCGATCCGTCCTGGACCCAGGTGGTCAAGACCGTCGAGCCGGAGCAGCCCGAGCTGAAGCGGGCACTCGGGCCCGGTCTGCTGCTGCTGTTCATTGTCGGCGACATCCTCGGCACTGGCGTCTACGCCCTCACCGGCCAGGTGGCGGCGGAGGTGGGAGGCGCGGCCTGGCTGCCGTTCCTGCTGGCGTTCGCAGTCGCCACGGTGACCGCCTTCTCGTACCTCGAGCTGGTCACCAAGTACCCGCAGGCGGCGGGTGCCGCGCTCTACACGCACAAGGCGTTCGGCATCCACTTCTTCACGTTCATCGTGTGCTTCATCGTCATGACGTCCGGCATCACCTCGGCGTCGACGGCGTCGCGCGCGTTCGCGGTGAACCTGACCGTGGGCTTCGGCATCCCGGACGCGAATCTCACCACGCTGCTGATCGCGCTCGCGTTCATCGTGCTCATCATGCTGGTGAACTTGCGCGGGGTGACGGAGAGCGTGTGGCTGAACGTGGTCCTCACCCTCGTGGAGCTGTCCGGTCTGCTGCTGGTCATCTTCATCGGGATGTGGGCGATCGCCGGTGGCAACGCGGACTGGTCCCGGGTCGTGGCCTTCGAGACGCCGGAGGACAAAGGGGTGCTGCTGGCGGTGAGCACGGCGACCTCGCTGGCGTTCTTCGCGATGGTCGGATTCGAGGACTCGGTCAACATGGCGGAGGAGACCAAGGAGCCGAGCCGCATCTTCCCGAAGATGATGCTGAGCGGCCTGGGCATCGCGGCCGTCATCTACGTGCTGGTGTCGATCACCGTCGTCGCGCTGGTCCCGATCGGTCAGCTCGCCGGCAGCGAGACGCCACTCGTCACGGCGGTCGAGGCGGCCGCCCCCGGCTTCCCGATCAACGACCTCCTGCCGTTCATCTCGATGTTCGCGGTCGCCAACACGGCGCTCATCAACATGATGATGGCGAGTCGTCTGCTCTACGGCATGGCGAAGCAGGGGGTGCTGCCGCCGTTCCTGGCGAAAGTCTCCGCGAAGCGCCGCACACCGTGGACCGCCATCCTGTTCACCTCGGCGCTCGCCGTGGCCCTCATCATCTATGTCTCGCTCGATCCGAAGGGCTCGATCGTGGCGCTGCTCGGCGGCACGACGTCGCTGCTCCTCCTCGCGGTGTTCGCGGTCGTCAACGTGGCGGTGCTCGTGCTGCGCAAGCAGCCGGTCGACCACAAGCACTTCCGCTCGCCGACCGTGTTGCCGATCGTCGGCGGGCTCACGTGCCTCTACTTGGTGTTCCCGTGGACCTCGGGTCGCCCCGTAGGTCAGTACACGATCGCTCTCGGGCTGCTCGCGATCGGGATCCTGCTGTGGGTCGTCGAGCGGATCTACTCGCGGAGGGCGAGGCAGCGCGCCGCCCTGGAGCGGATAGACCCGGAGCGCTGACCGGGAGCGCTGACGCGGAGAGCCGATGCGGAGACGGCGCCGGTGCGACTCGCACCGGCGCCGTTCCCTCGTTCCGGAAGCGGAACGATCAGACCGTCGTGCCGTGGTCGACCTCGCCGCGCCAGGCACCGGACTCGGAGCCCTGCGACTCGATGAACTTCTTGAAGTTCTCGAGGTCCTTCTTGACCGCGTGGTCGTCGAGGCCGAACACGGCTCCGATCTTCTCGAGCGCGTCGGACGGCGCCCATTCCAGCTGCACGGTCACCTTGGTCTCGGTGTCGGACAGCCGGTGGAAGGTCACGACGCCCGCGTGCTCGGTGTCGCCGGCGACGGACTTCCACGCCACGCGCTCGTCCGGGAGCTGCTCGGTGATGACGGTGTCGAACTGACGCTCTGCGCCGCCGATCTTCACCCGCCAGTGGTTCGTGGTGTCATCCACCTGACGGATCTCCTCGACCTCGTCGAGGAAGTGCGGGAACGACTCGAACTGGGTCCACTGGTTGTACGCGGTCGAGACCGGCACGTTCACGTCGATGGAGGTGGTCACTGCAGCCATCGCTGCTCCTTTCGCTGTCTTCGGATTCCCGTGGGACGGTAGGCCGGGCAGCGGTCGGGTACAGGGCCTGGACATCACAGGCGGATGGTGCGAAGGGGGCGACCGAGGTTCGGGTTCCTGCTCAGGCCCAGCGCCGGTTCGCCCACCGCTCGAACAGGCCGACGAGCGAGTCGGTGAGCTTGCCGAGCAGGGCGAGCAGGATGATCGCGAGGAAGAGGCGGTCGGTGCGCCCGTTGTTCTGCGAGTCGCTCAGCAGGAAGCCGAGGCCCATCGAGGAGGCGATCAGCTCGGCGGCGACCAGGAAGAGCCAGGCCTGCGCGAGCGCCAGCCGCAGGCCGGAGATCACGGACGGAAGCACCGATGGGAGCTGGACGGTCGTGAACAGACGGATGCCGTTCAGCCCGAACGCGCGGCCGGCCTCCACCAGGTGGCGGTCGACGTGCTTCAGCGAGGCCGCGACCGTCGTGTAGACGGGGAAGAACGATCCGATGGCGATCAGGATGATCTTGGAGTCCTCGCCGATCTTGAACCACAGGATCAGCAGCGGCACCCACGCCAGAGAAGGCACGGCCCGGATGGCGGCGAGCGTGGAGCTGAACAGGATGTCCGCCAGCCGCGACAGCCCGACGACCGCCCCGAGCACGAGGCCCAGGGCGGCGCCGCAGGCGAAGCCGAGGAGGACGCGCTGCGTCGAGATCGCGACGTAGAGGCCGAGCAGGCCGCGCTGCGCGAGGTCGATCGCGGCGTTCCACACCATCGCCGGCGACGGCAGCTGGGCGGACGTGAACGCACCGGAGGTGCTGGCGACCTGCCAGACCACCAGGATGATCGCCGGCAGCACGAGGCCGCCGGTGATCCGCACCCAGCGGCGCGAGAGGAACGGGGTGTGCGCGACGACCGCGCCCGTTCCGTCCGCGACGATGGTCGGAGCCGCGGCCTCGCGGGGCCGCTCACCGGCCACCGACGTGGCGCTGCCGACCTCGCCGCCCGGGCCGCCGACCACGATCAGCGGGCCGTCGCCCTCCGGTGCGTTCTGGTAAGACATGGTTCGATCAGCCGCCGATCGCGCTCGGGTCGGCCTTCTTGGCGAAGGCCGGGTCGAGCAGGTTCTTCAGAGCGGCGTCGATGTCGGACTGCGCCGCGACGTCGCCGGTCTGCACGAAGATCGGGCCGACCTTCTTGAGCACCTTCAACTGAGCATCGCCGGGGATCGGCGAGACGTCGAGGTTGGTGCGCTCCGTGATGACGGTCGTCGCGACCGGGAGGGAGATGCTGGCCGCGTCCGCGAGGATCTGCGAGGTCTCGTCCGGGTGCTTCAGCGCCCACGCCCGCGCGTACTCGTAGGTGTTCACGACGGTCTGCGCGACGTCGGGCTTGCTGGAGATGAACGACTCGGTCGCGTTGAGGAACCCGTAGGTGTTGAACGCCACGTTGCGGTAGATCAGCTTCGCGCCGGCGGCCTGCGCGTTCGCCATGATCGGGTCGAGCCCGGCCCACGCGTCGACGGAGCCGTTCTGCAGGGCGGCCCAGCCGTCGGCGTGCTGGAGGTTCTGGATGGTGACGTCGTCGGCCGAGAGCCCGTTCGCCTCCAGCGCCTGCAGCAGGAAGAAGTAGGGGTCGGTTCCCTTGGTCGCCGCGATCTGCTTGCCCTTGAGCTCCTTCACGTCGGTGATCGACGAGTTCGGGCCGACGACGAGGGCGGACCACTCCGGCTGGGAGAAGATGTCGATGGTCTTGATCTCGGAGCCGTTCGACCGCGCGAGGAGCGCGGCGGAGCCGGCCGTCGAGCCCACGTCGATCGCACCGGAGCGCAGCGCCTCGTTCGCCTTGTTCGACCCGGCGGACTGCACCCAGTTGACGGTGATGTCCTGCTTGGCGAGGGCCTTCTCGAGCCAGCCCTCCTTCTTGATCACCAGGCTCAGCGGGTTGTACGTCGCGAAGTCGATGTTGAGAGTGCCGCCCTTCGTGACGGCGCCGGGGGTGCTGCTCGCCGCGGCGCCGGAGGCCGAGCCCTCGCCGGCCACGCAGCCGGTGAGGAGCAGGGTCGCTGCTGCGGCGGCCGCCGCGAGGGCGGTGACGATGGTGGGTGTGCGGCGCATGGGGCCTCCTGGTCCGGTGCTCGATGAGCGGTGCTGTGTGAGTGCTGCGGTGCGGGTGCTGCGGTGCGGGTGCTGCGGTGCAGACGGGGCGGTGCGAGTGGTGCGATGGAGCGGTGGTGCTGGATCGAGCCTCGCGGCCGGAGCAGGCTCGCGGGGCGGGGCCGGCCGATCTGTGGAATCAGACCAGAGACGCCTCGGCTGTGGAGGGCATTCGCCCGCTGCCGGTCGCGGTGGTGCCGTGCGCGTTCCCGTGCCGGTCGATCCCGAGCCCGTCGAGCAGGTCGGCGCGCAGTTCGGCGAGCTCCGCCGATCCACGATCGCGAGGTCGTTCGCCCGGAACGGTCGTGACGCTGCGGATGGTCGCCCCGACGCGACCCTCCTCGGCGCCGAGCAGGATGATGCGGTCGGCGAGCTGCAGCGCCTCGTCCACGTCGTGGGTGACGAGCAGGATGGTCGTCGGGGCCGCTGTGTGCACGTCGACCAGGAGGTCCTGCATCTTCAGCCGGGTCAGCGCGTCGAGGGCGCCGAACGGCTCGTCCAGCAGCAGCACGCCCGGGTTGCGGGCGAGTGCTCGCGCGAGGGAGGCGCGCTGGGCCATGCCGCCCGAGACCTCACGAGGACGCAGCCCGGCGGAGGCGGAGAGCCCGACGAGGTCGAGCAGCCGGGCGACGCGCTCGCGACCCTCGGACCGGTCGATGCCACGCGGGAGCCCGAGGGCCACGTTGTCGGCGAGCGAGCGCCACGGGAGCAGTCGCGGCTCCTGGAACCCGACAGCGCAGCGTGGGTCGACGCCCGCCACGGCCGAGCCGTCGATGAGCGCGGATCCCGCGGTGGGCCGGTCCAGGCCGCCGGCGATGCGCAGCAACGTCGACTTGCCGCAGCCGCTGGGGCCGAGGATGGCCACCACCTCTCCGGCGTCGACGCGCAGGGAGACATCGCGCAGAACGGGCCGCACCTCGCCAGCGCTCCCGCGTCGCTTGGGCGTCGCGAAGGCGCGCCCGACCCCGGCGAACTCGACGGGGTAGGCGGACGATGTCTCGGACATGGTGCTCCGACGCTACCGAAGCGCACGCGCTCACGCCCGCCCGACGAAACGTGACGTAACGAAAGGTTGCCCGCCGGACCGTCGGACATCCGACGGCGGCGTGGCACGCGGTCGGCGGAGGCGCGTCAGCCGAAGATCATCGGCCGGTCGTCGTCGTCCTCGGCGGCGGCCGTATCCGTCAGCTCCACGAGCACCGGAACGTGATCGCTCGGCGCATCGCCCTTGCGCTCCTCGCGGTGGATCGAGGCCGAGGCCACGCGGTCGGCGAAGGCCTGCGAGCCCAGGATGAAGTCGATCCGCAGGCCCTCGTTGCGGGGGAACCGAAGCTGCTTGTAATCCCAGTAGGTGTAGCCGGTCGGAACGAGGGGGCGCACCACATCCGTCAGGCCCACGGCCTCGAAGGCCGAGAACGCGGAGCGCTCCGGCGGCGAGATGTGCGTGGAGACGCCCGGGATCAGACTCGGGTCGCCGACGTCCGAGTCGAGCGGCGCCACGTTCCAGTCGCCGGTCAGCGCGAGCGGGAGGCCCGGGTTCTCGGCCAGCCAGCGGCGCGTGTCCTCCGCGAGAGCGGCCAGCCAGTCGAGCTTGTAGTCATAGTGCGGGTCGCCGAGGGCCCGGCCGTTCGGCACGTACAGGCTCCAGACGCGCACACCGTCGACGGTGGCGCCGATGGCACGCGCCTCCTTCGGCAGGTCCGGCCCCTCGTGGCCCTTGAGGAAGCCGGGCATGTCGCGGAAGCCGATCTGCACGTCCTCGAGGGGCAGACGGCTTGCGATGGCGACCCCGTTCCACTGGTTGAGGCCGTGCAGCACCACCTCGTAGCCCGCGTCCTCGAAGGGCGCGTACGGGAACTGCTCCGGCTTGCATTTGATCTCCTGCATGGCCAGCACATCGACGTCCTCGCGGACCAGCCAGTCGACCACCCGGCCGACACGGGTGCGGATGGAGTTGACGTTCCAGGTGGCGACACGCATGCACCGATCGTATCGAGAGGCCCGCCCCCATAGAATCGGGACGTGACCGACGCACGACAGCAGCTCATCGACTACATCTCGGCCGAGGCCGTCTTCCACGGGGACTTCACGCTCACGAGCGGGAAGAAGGCCACCTACTACGTCGATCTGCGCAAGGTCAGCCTCGACCACCGCGTCGCGCCGCTCATCGGCCAGGTCATGCTCGATCTGATCGCGGGCATCCCCGACGTCTCCGCCGTGGGCGGGATGACGATGGGAGCCGACCCGGTCGCCGCCGCAATCCTGCACCAGGGTGCCGCCCGCGGCGCCGGCTACGACGCGTTCGTCGTGCGCAAGGAGCCGAAGGACCACGGCCGCGGCAAGCAGGTCGAAGGCCCCGACCTCGAGGGCAAGCGCGTCGTCGTCCTCGAGGACACCTCCACCACCGGAGGCTCCCCGCTCAAGGCCGTCGAGGCCCTGAAGAAGGTGGGGGCCGAGATCGCCGCCGTCGCCGTCGTGGTCGACCGTGACACCGGCGCGCGCGAGGTCATCGAGGCCGCCGGCTACCCGTACTACGCCGCCATCGGCCTCAAGGACCTGGGGCTGGAGTAGTGGCCGACCACCGCGATCCCGGCACCGGGGACGGCGATGCCGAGGCGCCGCCGAGTTCCGCAGCGCCCGGCGCGGAGGAGGCCGAACCCGAGTTCGGAAGCAGCGAGTGGCTCCTCCGCGAGCTGGGAACGTCGGCCGAGGATGCGGCCACGGATTCCTCCTTCGAGGACGACGACGAGCTGGAGCCCGCGCCGCGCGGACGGCGACGGTGGCGCAGAGGGTCGACCGCTCCCGACGCCTCGGCCGAAGCGGATGCGGACGTCGGCGACGAGGATGCGCCCGGATCCGCCGAATCGACCGGACCGACCGGACCGACTGTGTCGGCGATTTCGTCGGCGTCGCCCGCCGAGTCGAGCCCGCCTGTCTCCCCGGTCGCCCCGGCCGGTTTCACCTGGAACCTGACGCCCGGCACCGGCGCGGACCCGTTGGTCGCCGGGAACCCGGAGGACCGTGCGCAACCCGGATCGAACCCCGCTCAGGATGCCGGATCGAGTTCGTCGGAACCCGCCGAGCCGGATCGTGAACCCACGCTGCCGGAACCGTCTGCACCCGTCATCCCTGCCCTCCCCGAGCCGTCGGTGACACCGGACCGGCCGGTGGTTACGGAGCAGCCGGCTGTCGCGGAGCAGCCCGTGCTCCCGCAACCGCCCGTGTACACCCCTCCGGTCACAGGGCCGGCTGCCGAACCGACCGCGGAGGCCCCGCCCGCAGCGGAGCCGCCGTTGTTCACTGCGCCGGTGGCGGAGCCGCGCGCCGACGCGCCGGCGGAGCCGCCACTGTTCACTGCGCCGGTGACCGCGCCGTCGCACCGTGCACCGTCGGAACCGACTCCGCCCGCCGCGGAGGCGTCCGCGACGGATGAAGGCGCGCCGTCCTCCGAACCGCCGAGCTTCCTCGCTTCGCTCCGGATGCCGGAACCTCCGGAGTGGGATGACGCGTCGGCCAGTGCGCGCCGTGGCACGCCCCCTGCATCGGCCGACGCGCCCGAGCAGCCGGAGCCGTCCCCGGCCTCTCGTGAATCGGTCGCTCCGGAGGAGGCGCAGAGCCACGGCCTCGCCGCCCTTCTCGGCTACGGTCCACCCCCGCCCGATGCGCCGTCGTCGCGCTCGATCATCGGCGACACCACCGGGATCATCCCGATCGTGCGGGGGTCCGAACCGCCACCCGCGACGCCGGTCGTCCCGTCGTCTCCCGTCGCCACGCCGGCCCCGGAAGACGCCACGACCGCCACGACGCCTGCGGCCACGACGCCCCCGCCTGCGGCCACGACGCCTACCGACACGACGCCCCCGCCTGCGGCAGCGCCGCTCTGGACGCCGACGCAGCCGTTCGCACCCACGCCCGCGCCATCCGCGTTCGTCGCGCCCCAACCTCCCGCCGAGCCCGTACTTCCGCCGCCGCATCCGTCCGCGCTGTTCGAGCCCGCAGTCGACGGCGCGGATGTGCCGACCACGAAACTCGACACCGCGGAGATGGCCGCCCTGCTCGCGGCCCGAGCCGGCGACCCGGATCCGCTGGCGTCGCCCGAGATCGCCTCGTCGACCGCGGCGACGGCCCCCACCGCAGCGTCGGAGCCCACCGCGGCGACGGCCCCCACCGCAGCGTCGGAGCCGACCGCGGCACTGCCCCAGGACACGGTCACCGCCGACGACCCCGCGACGGGGGAGACGCCGACCGAGGGCTCGGATGAACCGCAGTCCGGCAGCGCGGATCCCGGCGACGCGGACCCGGACGACGGCCTGGCCGCGCTCTTTGGCGAGGTCGCTGAGCCGGAGCCGGAGGCCCAACCGGAGCCGGCACTCGCGCCCGAGCCCGAGCCCGACCCGGAACTCGTTCCCGAGACGACTCCAGAGCCCGAAGCCGACGCGACCGCCGACCCCGCAGCGCCCGCCGACCTCCCCGCCGCCGTCGAGCCCGCGCTGTTCCGGGAGTTCCCGCCCGTCGAGCCCAGCGCGGCCGTCGAGGGCCCGCAGTTCACGGAGCCCGTGACCGTGCCGCAGGAGACGTTGCCCGCTCCGGTCTTCGCCGCCGACCCGACGGTCGCGATCCCGTCCGCGGCCACACCGCCGACGGCGCCGCCCCCGGTCGACGGCCCGCCCACCACCGTGCTCCCTGGACCGCTCGCAGAACCCGCCGGCCCGGGCGCACCCGGCGCGGGCGACGGCTCGACACCCCCGTCCCGGCCGCGGGATCCGCGCAAGACCCGCGTGCTCTTCCTCGTCGCGGGCATTCTCGCGGTGATCCTCGTTCTCATCGGCCTCTTCGCCCTCGGCACGCGTCTGCCGTCGGTTTTCGGCGCCGCGTCGTCCACGGCGAAGGCGACGTCGGCCTCCACCCCGTCGAAGACGCCCACGCCGACGCCCACCCCGACCCCCACGGTCACGCCCAAGCCGGCGGCCCCCGCCGCGGCGGGCGTGCAGGCCTGGGATGTGCTCGGCGGCGGCGAGTGCATCGAGCCGTACACGACACCGTGGGCCGAGTCGTTCACGGTCGTGGACTGCGCGACGCCGCACACGGCGCAGATGGTCTACACGGGCATCCTGAACCCCGACATCGCGGCGGCCTATCCCGGTGCCGACGCCCTCGCGCAGCAGATCAACGGCCTGTGCACAGCCCCGGGCGTGATCGACCTGAACGCCGCGGGCGCATATACCGGGCTGCAGGTGCAGGGCACCTTCCCCGCGACGGAGGAGCAGTGGAAGGACGGGCAGCGCTCCTACTACTGCTTCGCGAGCCGGTCGACGGGCGAGCCCATGACATCATCGGTGGCCGGGCCGGGCCCCGCGGCCTGATCGCCGGTCGTGGCGCTCACTCCGACCTGTCGGCCTCGTAGCGGCCGAGCGCCGTCGGCGGGTTGAGGGCCCGCGCGGACTCCAGCACGTCCTCCGCCTCGTCGTGACCGGGCATCGTCACGTTGACGACCACGGCGTCGCGGGCGGAGCCGGTACCGAAGAACCCTTCCGCGTCGAGGTCGGCGAGTGCGCCCGAGATCGCCTCGAACAGGGCCTCGTTCACGGCGCGGGGGCGGTCGTAGGGGTTGCCGAACGCGTCGAAGAGCTCCTCGACCTCGGCGAAGCCTGCGTCACCGTAGAGGTCGAAGGGCGAGTCGTTCTCCGCCCAGCGCAGCTCGTCCTCGGTGACGGTCATGCCTCGCGCGCCGTAGTGGTCGACCGTTCGACGGAGTCCCTCCACCGAGAGGGCCGTGGGGGCCGGCCGGTGCGCGAGCGGCGTCGTCCACAGCCCGAAGTAGTAGAACGACTCGGGGTGCTCGCGCCGCAGCTCGGTCCACGCGCGGCGGGCGGCCCCCCGGATCGCGGAGCGGACGCGCGCGTAGGCGGCGGGGTGGTGCTCGAGGGTCACGCCGTCAAAGATCCGATTCCACGGGCTCGGTGGAGAGCAGCTCGCTGACGCCGCTCAGGATCTCGTCGGGCCGGAACGGGTAGCGGTCGATCTCGGCCTGATCGCTGATGCCGGTCAGCACCAGGATGGTGTGCAGTCCCGCCTCGATGCCCGCGACGACGTCGGTGTCCATCCGGTCGCCGATCATCGCCGTGTTCTCGGAGTGCGCGCCGATGCGGTTGAGGGCCGAGCGGAACATCATCGGGTTGGGCTTGCCCACGACGTAGGGCTCCATGCCGCCGGTCGCTTTGGTGATCATGGCGGTCACGGCTCCGGTCGCGGGCAGCGGGCCCTCGGCGCTCGGGCCGGTCGCGTCGGGGTTGGTCGAGATGAACCGCGCTCCGGCGCCGATGAGGCGGATGGCCTTGGTGATCGCGTCGAACGAGTAGCTGCGTGTCTCGCCGACGACGACGTAGTCGGGGTTCGTGTCGGTCATGATGAAGCCGGCCTCGTGCAGGGCGGTCGTCAGACCCGCCTCGCCGATCACGTAGGCGCTGCCGCCGGGCTTCTGCGACTTGAGGAAGTCGGCCGTGGCGAGGGCGGAGGTCCAGATCGACTCCTCCGGAACGTCCAGCCCGGAGGCGCGGAGACGGGCGGCGAGGTCGCGCGGGGTGTAGATGGAGTTGTTCGTGAGCACGAGGAACGGCGTGCCCCTGTCGCGCCACTGCTGGATCAGCTCGGAGGCGCCCGGCAGCGCCTTGTTCTCATGGACGAGCACACCATCCATGTCGGTGAGCCAGCATTCGATCTCGTCGCGTCGAGCCACGCAAACCCCTTTCGATGGACCGGACGCCACCAGCTTAGAGGTCGGGGCCGGGCGGCGGGCGGGCACTCAGCCTGTTCACGCCCGCCGCGCGGGCGCGTTGCGCGGATGCGCCGGGCGGACGGGCCGGGGACGGGCCAGGCGGACGCATCGGGCCAGAGCCTTCGCCGTGAGCGACGCGAACCCGTCCGGGGCGATGGCGCCGCTGTCGAGCAGATGCGTGGCGCGCGACTACGCTGGCGGAGTGGATCAGCCCGGACCGTCGCACGAGCTCAGCACGCACGGCGTGGGCCCCTGGCCCGGCGTCTGGCCCGCGGGCGAGCACTACGATCCCGAGCTGCTGCGCCACGGCGACACCCGCAATGTGATCGACCGCTACCGCTACTGGCGGATGGAGGCCATCGTCGCCGACCTCGACGAGCACCGGCATCCGTTCCATGTCGCCATCGAGAACTGGCAGCACGACATGAACATCGGCTCGATCGTGCGCAGCGCCAACGCGTTCGCGGCCGACACCGTGCACATCATCGGCCGTCGGCGCTGGAACAAGCGCGGTGCCATGGTGACCGACAGGTACCAGCACGTCCGCCACCATGAGGACGTGGAGGGGTTCGTCGCGTGGACGCGGGAGGCCGGCCTCCCGATCATCGCGATCGACAACGTGCCCGGGTCGGTGCTCATCGAGACCTTCGCGCTCCCGCGGGAGTGCGTGCTGCTCTTCGGGCAGGAGGGCCCGGGGCTCTCGCAGCCCGCGATCGACGCGGCGGACGCCGTGGTCGAGATCTCGCAGTTCGGCTCCACCCGCTCGATCAACGCGTCGGCGGCGGCCGCCGTGGCCATGCACGCCTGGATCCTGCAGCACGTGCGCTTCTGACCTCCCACGCGCGTTTTGGTCCGAATGTCGCGGATGGCGCGCGCTATCCCGCGCTTTGGTCCAAATCGCACGAGGGGAGGTGCGGCGCGTTTTGGTCCAAAAGTCGCGAATAGCGCGGGCGGTTTCAGCTGGTGAGTGCAACACCTTGTAGGTATTGGTCGAGTTTCTCGGCTGGGGTGTGGAAGTTCAAGGTTTGTCGGGGGCGGATGTTGAGGAGGCGTTGGGTTTCGGCGAGGTCGGCGTCGGGGATGGTGTTGAAGTTGGTGCCCTTGGGGTAGAAGTCTCGGATCAGCCCGTTGAGGTTCTCGTTGCTGCCGCGCTGCCAGGGTGAGTGAGGGTCGGCGAAGAACACCGGGCAACCGGTTGCGATAGTGAAGCGGGCGTGTTCTGCCATCTCGGTGCCCTGATCCCAGGTCAGGGTCGAGAACAGTGCGGACGGCAGGTGGCCGATCATCTCGGTGAGCCGGTCGATGACCGTGGCGGAGTCCCGGGTTCCGGGCAGCCGGCCCAGGAGGGCGAACCGGGTGGAGCGTTCGACCAGGGTGATGATCCCGGAGCCTGCGGGTCCGACGACGAGGTCGCCTTCCCAATGTCCCGGGACGGCGCGGTCGGTGACCTGGGCTGGCCGGTCGCTGAGCCGGGCACCGTCCAGCCAGGGCCGGTTGCTGCGCCGCGGCAGTTTCGACTGCGGGATGCGTCCCGCCCGACCGGTCCGCAACGCTTTGACCACGGTCAGCTCGTGCCGCAACCCGCCTTTGCCCTGAACATAGAGGGCCTGGTAGATCGTCTCAGCCGTCACCCGCATATCCTCTCGCCCCGGGAACAGCAGCGGCAGCCGACCCGCGACCTGCTGCGGGGAGAACCGGGCGTTCAACTGTTCGACCACCGCGGCCCGCAACCACGGATCCTGATCGAGTTTGCGCGGCTTGGGCCGGGCCCGCCGCTGACCGGCGACCTGATGCGCCACCCCCGCCTCATATTGCCACCGCCCCCGATACGACCACCTGGAACGGGCAACCTCCCGCGACACCGTCGACGGTGCCACCCCGACCAGACCCGCGATCCGGCGCAACGAGAACCCCTGCGCCAACCCTGCCTGGATCAACGCCCGATCCGCCAACGACAACCTGCGCCCATGACCCCCCGCCGCGCCACCCGCACCCGACAGCCCGACACGCAACAAACCAGCACGACTCCCCGGCTCAAACCTCATGCCCGCAAGCCTGGCCCACCGCTGCACCCGACCACGCGGCACCCCCACCACCACCGCCACACTCACAGCCGAAGCACCAGCCAACAACAACCCCAACGCCTCAACCCGCGTCTCCAACGACGAATGCAACCCCATCCCAACCCTCCACATCAACAAAGGGTGTTGCACTCACCACCAGAAACCACCGACGCCGTTTCTCGCGATTCGGTCCAAATGTCGCGAGGAGGGCGGGCGCGCGCGAGGGGAGGGGTCACCGGTTCTCGCGGCGCCAGACGATCTTGAGGCCGGACCAATCGGTCGAGAGGGCGGCGACCTTCACGTCGACAAGCCCGCGGTCGAGTGCGGCGTCGCGCAGGAGGTTCTCGTCGATGTCGCTCACGTGCCCGGCGGCCTTGCGCGGCCAGGCCGCCCACAGCATCCCGGCCGGCCGGATGCGCGCGCCGAGCGCGTCGAGTTCGGCCAGGTACTCCGCCGCCTCGCGGTAGAACGCGAGCACCAGCCCGGCCGGGCCGTCATCGCGCGGAGGGAGCCATTCGATCGGTGCGGGGGCGTCCGGTGCGTCGAGGGGGATGCGCCAGCCGGCGTCCGCGTGCAGCAGCTGGGCGCGCATCCCGGGCTTCAGCCCGAGCTTCTTCCACAGCGGTGTGCCGGAGTAGCCGGCCGGGGTGCTCATCCCTCGCCCCGCCACCCCGAAGCCTCGGCGATGCGCTCGACGTCCGCCGGGCTGAGCACGTAGACCGGGTCGCCGTCGTCCCCGGCGGGCGCCGTCACGAAGTGCGCGCGCACAGGCTCGTCGTCCGGGAGGTCGACCACCGCGAATCCCGAACCGCGAACCGCACGGTCGCCGGGCTCGGACCAGAGCACGTCGACGGTGTTCGCGACGGCCGGGGCGACGACGAGCGGGATGTACCCCGGGTCCGTCTCGGTCGCGAGCGCGTGGTGGTAGTGGCCGGCCAGGATCGCGCGGACATCGCCGTCGCGGCACGCCTCCAGGAGGGGGTCCGGGTCCACCAGCCGCAGGCTCTCGAAGAGCCCGGTCGTCGGCGGCGTCGGCGGGTGGTGCAGCACGACGACGGTTCCGTGCTCGGCCGACTCCGACAGGACCTCGCGCAGCCGCTCCAGCTGCTCCTCGTCGATCGACCCGTACCCGGCGCCCGTCACCGTGGAGTCGACGGTCACGATCCGCAGCCCGCGCACCTCCACGACGGTCTCGCGCTCCCCGAGGACCTCCTCGAACGGCTCCGGGAGGTCGTGGTTGCCGATCGCGTACACGACCTGCGCACCCCGATCGGCCGCCCACGGCTCGAGCATCCCGGAGAGGATCCGGTACGACTCGGCCGACCCGTCGTCGGAGAGGTCGCCGGAGACGACGACCGCATCCACAGCGCCCAGCGACCCCGCGCGCTCGAGCACCCGCTCGAGCGCGATGCGCGTGTCCACGAGGCCGTAGTGCAGGGTCCCGTCGCCGAAGAGGTGGGTATCGCTGAGGTGCAGGATGCGGTGGGAGGCGGTCACGCGCCGAGCCTAGCGCGCACCGGTGACGGGGCCGTTCTCGCGAGGAGCGAAGCCGTCACGCCGAGTATGTCCAGGATGCGAGAGTCTGCTCGGTGACGGAGACGGGTCGCGGCCGCTTCTCTGCGCGCAATTCGCAGTGGAGCGTGAGCGCCCGACGTGTACCCGCCACTCCCAGGTCGAGGCGAAGGGTGGCCGAGGATGCCTCAGCGGTCTCCTCCGTCAGCGCATCGGTCGGACGAGCCTCGATCCTGACCCGGATCGAACCCGGCCCCGTGGCGACGATGCCATCGCCCGCCGCGTAGACACCGTACGTCGGCGCGGGATAGTCGCGGGAAGGGAAGCCGAAGAGAGCGAGATCTGCGTCGTGATCGACGTCGCCGAGGGTGACCCTGCCTGCACAGCGATGGAGCGGAAGCAGGAGATTCCGCTCCTCGGTGTGCTCGAGGAATATCGTGGCGAAGCCGGACAGCGACAGCGCGGCGGAGTAGGTGCTACGTGTCAGCGTCAGTTCGGCGTCGAGGATCTGAGCGGGCGGGATCGACACCTGCGCAGCCAGCATCCTCACCAGCTCGTTGCGTTTGATGCTGCGCGTCCTGGTCCCGTCGCGCATCGGCACTTCCCGTTCGACCGCTCCACCGCTCGGCGCCTTGACGACATACGGGGCTCGGTCGGTACCGAAGAGCATCGCAACCACGCTTCCGCCCTCGCCGACCGGAATGTTGAGGTGGAGGAGCAGCTCGGGATGCACCTCGTCGAAGCGTGAGCTGAGCTGACTCCACCAGGTGGCCGGATCGACATCGCCCGGGTGGACGACGTCTCCGGTCTTCTCGTCCACTCCGATGATGTAGATCATCGGCTCGCCGTTCGCGCGGTTGGCCGCGCCGGCGAGCTGTCGCGGCCGGTCGGGGAGCGGCCATTCCCGCTTCAGCTCGATGCGGTCGTCTTCGAGCGGTTGCCCGGCGCGAAGCCGATCGAGCGCGGAGAGGACGATGGCTTCGAGTTGCTGCGAACGCATGCCTTCGATTCTCGCGGATCGGCGCGCTTACCCGATCAGCGACGGCCGCAGGTCGCGCAGCGTGCGGAAGTGCGTCATCCGCGTCACCCCGATCGCTGCCAGCAGCAGCGCGATCAGCAGCCAGAGACCGAGCACGCCCGCGTCCGCCCAGGCCGTCGCCGGGTTGCCGCCGTACATCAGCTGGCGTATCCCGTCGACGGCGTAGGACATCGGGAGCACGTGGTGCAGGGCGGCCAACGGTCCGGGCAGCGTCTGCCAGGGGAATGTGCCTCCGGCGGTCACCAGCTGGAGCACCATCAGCACCAGGCCGAGGAACTGTCCGACGCTGCCCAGCCACACGTTGAGCGTCAGGATGATCGCCGCGAAGGTCAGGGACGCCAGCGCCATCAGCCCGTACATCCCGACCGGGTTGTCGATGCGGAAGCCGAGCGCCCCCGCGACGATCGCGAAGAGGCCGACCATCTGGATCGCGCCGAGCAGGCCCGGCGTGAGCCAGCCCGCGAGCGTGATCTTGACCGGCGAGTGGAGGGCCGTGATCGCCCGGCGCGAGACGGGCTTCACGATCAGGAACAGCGCGTAGATGCCGATCCAGCCGGCCAGGGCGACGAAGAACGGCGCGAGCCCGGCACCGTAGGTGCCGGCGGAGGTGATGCTGTCGTTCTTGAGGTTGACCGGGTCGGAGATGGTCGACGCCTGCTTCTTCTGCAGCTCGGGGGAGTTGTCCGGGATCTGCTTCACGCCGTCCTGGAGACCGTTGCTCAGTGTCGTGGTGCCGTCGTGGAGTGTCGTGAGGCCGTCGCGCAGCTGGGCGGCGCCGGAGGCCGCGGAGCCGGCGCCGGTCGCCAGCTGCTCGGCACCGGCCTGCGCCTGGGCGGATCCGCTGGCGACCTGGGAGGCGCCGCTCGCGACCTGGTCTGCGCCCGCGGAGAGCTGGTTGATCTTTCCGACGGCCGCCTGGATCTTGTCGTTGCCCGCCTGCACCTTCGTGTCGAGCTCGCCGAGCACGGCCTTCACCTGGTCGAGCTGGGCCTCGGTCGCTCCCGCCTCCTGCAGGCGGGTCAACAGCTCCTGCTGCGCGGCCGGTGCGTCGGCGGCGAGCTGCGCGGCGACCTGCCCTGCCTCGTCCGCCTTGCCGGCGAGCTCTTTGTTGCCCGTGGCGACCTGCGCCGCGCCGTCGCTGACCTGCTGCGCGCCCGACGCGAGCTGCCCGAGCGAGCTCGCCAGCGTCTGCGACCCGCTCGACAGCTGCGCCGTGCCGTCCGCGAGTGCGGAGGCCCCCGACTGCGCGGTGGCGCTGCCGTCGACCAGCTGGCTCGCGCCGTCCGCCGCCTTCACCAGGCTGGAGCGGATGTCCGCGAGGCCGAGGAGGAACTGCTCCGCCGCCTGCTGGTTCACCTGCTTGACGATGGAGGTGCGGATCTTCTCGGCCGCCTGGGTGCCGATCGTCGACGCCAGGTAGCTGTTGGTGTCGTTGGTCGTCAGCGTGACGACCGCGCGGTGCGGGCTGTCGCCCGAGGCGGAGGCGAGCGCCTCGGAGAAGTCGGACGGGAACGTGATGCTGAAGTCGTACTTCGAGTCGTCGACGCCGCTCGCCGCGGAGCCGGATTCCACGCGCTTCCAGTCGAACGAGCCGTCCTTGATGAGCTGGTCGGCCACCTGGTCGCCGTAGTTGACGGTCTTGCCGTCGACGGTCGCGCCGGTGTCGTCCACGACGATCGCCGCTGGGATCTTGTTGAGGTTGGCGTAGGGGTTCTGGTTGGCCCACAGGTACAGGCCGCCGTAGAGCACGGGCACGGCCATGAGCGCGATGAGCGCCACGATGGCCATCGGGTTGGCGGTCAGGCGGCGGAACTCCGCCGCGATCATCTGCGGGATCTTCATGCGTTCTCCACGATCAGGTCGGGAAGGTCGTCGGTGTCGTCGTGGCCCGGGTCCTCGTCGAAGGTCGCGGGGCCGGTCGTCGGAGCGGTCTCGTCGAGTCGCGAGACGAGGGAGGCGGCGGCGATGGCCGCGGCGGACGCGTCGCCCGCCACCACGAGCACGGCGATGCCGCGACCGGCGAGTTCGCGCGCGAACGTCCACCATTCGGTCGGGTCGCCGCCGTGCCGGTCGGGCGAGACGATCACGAGACCGTCCACCCCCTCCCGCATCAGCGCCAGCTCGGCGAGGAGGCGGATGCGCACGGTGGGCGGCACCGTGCCGATCGCCCAGCGCGCGTACTCGGAGGCGCCGAGCTCGTTCAGCCGCTTGTTGACGGCGATCGGGTGGGAGGCGCGTCCCGCGAACATCAGCTCCTCCGCCACGATTCCGGCGACGGTGACGTCGGCGGCGGGCTCGCAGACGTCGGGGGCGTCGATGAGGGCGATCCGGCGCCGCATGGTGCGGTAGTCCGTCGTTCCGTCGATGGTCACCACCCCGGCGTCCGGGCGCATCCGGCCCGAGGCGATCAGCCCGAGCACGGTGGGGCGCTGCTCGGTCTCGGCGCGGGCGAGCACGGCCTGGCCGGTGGCGTAGGCGACGGTGGTCGGCGGGAGGGCGGCGTTGCGCGGCCCCTTCGCGACGGAGTCGAGTGCGATCTTCAACGGGTCTCCTCGGGTGCCGCGTCCTGTTCGGGTGTGCCGCCCTGCTCCGGGACGAACGCGAGTTCGGGTGTGCTGTCGATGAGTGCGTCGGCCTCCTGCCAGCCCAGCCCGGCGGCGCCGAGGCCGGCGAGCATGACCAGCCGGTGCCCGGCGGCGCGGGAGAGTCCGGCGCGGGTGGCCTCGTCGAGCACGGCGACGGCCGCGTTCTCGATGAGCCGGGTGACGGTCTCGCGGTCGAGGTCGGTGCGCACCTGACCGGCGGCCATCCCCCGCTCGACCGTGGAGCGGAGGCGCTCGCGGGCCGGGTCGAGGGCGGTGGCGACCATGTGCCGGTGCGGCCCGCGCACGGCGAGAGCCGCGCTGACCCGGATGTGCTCGACCTCGGCCCACAGGGTCGCTCCGAACAGCGCGATCTCGACGCGGGCGTCGGGATGCGACACCGGGTCGAGCAGCGCCGCCAGCCGGGCGGCGCCGCGCGTGAACACGTCGACCAGCAGGTCGTCGCGGTTGGCGAAGTGCCCGTAGAGCGCGCGGCGGCTGAGGCCGGCGCGCGCGGCGATGGTCTCGAGGGAGGCGTCGATGTCCTCGTTCAGGGCCGCCGCTGCGGCGACGAGGAGGGCCTCCCGGTTCGCGGCGGCATCGCGTCGCGTCGCGCGGCTGGAGGGAGCGGGCATGCCCTCATCCTACGCTTCTTGCACACCACTGTGCAACTTATCGCACTGCATCCGCCGCCGAAGTTCACGACGGTGCGCTCATTTCGCCGAAATGAGCGCAAGAACGTGAACTTCGGCGCACGGGCTACGCGGGGGGAGGGGGAGGGGGTGGGGGTGCGGGGCGCGGGGGTGTCAGGTCGACGCGCGCACGACTAGGCGGGGAGGGGAGACGGGCAGCAGCTCGTGATCGAGCCCGAGGGCGAGGGCGGCGGCGTGGGCACCCAGCTCGCGGCCCGAATGGTGGACGGAGGTGAGGGGCACGACCGCCGAGATCGCATCGTCGATATCGTCGTATCCGATGATCGCGAGGTCCTGAGGGATGCGGAGGCCGCGGCGGAGTGCCGCCGTCTGGAGCGCCAGCGCCAGGAGATCGTTGGCGCAGATCGCAGCGGTCGCGCCGCCGAGATCGTCGAGCAGTTCCTCGGCGGCCCGGAGGCGTGAGGCCATGTCGTTGCCCGCTGCGTCGAAGCGCGCGATCTCGATCGCGATGCGCGCGTCTCGGGCGGCCTCCTGGATGCCGTCGAGGCGCTCCGCGATCTGGGGCGCGGCGCCCGGGCCCCCGAAGAACACGCAGTGCCGGTGCCCTCGGTCGAGCAGATGCTGCATGGCGAGATATCCGGCGAGCGGGTTGTCGATGTTCACCGAGATGTACTCGTCCGAGTGCGAGCCGACGAGGACCACTCGTGCGCCGCTGTCCTTGACCAGCTGCAACGGCTCCCCTTCGGCGGTCATCGCCATCGTGATCGCGCCGGCCACGCGCATCTCGGCGAGCACCTGGGCGAAGCGCTGTTCACGGTCGAGGTCGCCGTCGGTGTTGCAGGTGATCACGATGTGGCCGTGCTCCAGTGCCACGTCCTCGATGCCTCGGCTCACCTCCGCGAGGAACGGGTTGGACAGATCGGGCACGAGGAACGCCAATGCGGGGCTGCGCGCGCCTTGCATCACCCGCACAGCTGCGTTCGGGATGAAGCCGAGCTCGTCGATCGCGGCGCGGATCCGTTCCGCGGTGGCGGGCGCGATCGGCTTCGTGTCGTTGAGGAAGTTCGACACCGTGCCGATGGAGACGGCCGCGCGCTCGGCGACGTCGCGGATGCTGGATCGTGCCGACACGTGGCCCCCTCTCTGCGGCGGGCCCGTTCCGAGCATCCGCACGTTGACAGGATAGTCGCCTCGGTGAAATGATTCACCACATCGACGGTGAAATGGTTCACCGCCGCACGCGCAGTCCGTTCGAAGGAGAACAATGACGACACTCGCCCCGACCGATCTGACCCCCTCGGTGCGTGACCGCATCCAGGGCTGCTGGCTCGGCAAAGCCGTGGGAGGAACCCTCGGGCAGACCTTCGAAGGGCTGTCCGGGCCGATCGACGCCGACTTCTACTTCCCGGTGCCGGACGAGATGGTCCCGAACGACGACCTCGACCTGCAGGTCGTCTATGCGGCGGTGCTCGACGCGCTGGAGGAGCCCCGCGTCGACCGTCACATCCTCGCCGACGCCTGGCGCAAGCACGTGCTCTTCCCCTGGAACGAGTACGGCGTCGCGGTGCGCAACCTCGCGGAAGGGCTGGAGCCGCCCTACACCGGCTCCTACGACAACTGGTTCACCTGCGGAGAGGGTGCGGCGATCCGGTCGGAGATCTGGGCCTGCCTGGCGCCCGGCGACCCCGATCTCGCGGCCGCCTACGCTTACGAGGACGCCTGCTTCGACCACGACGGCGACGGTGTCTACGCGGCCCAGTTCCTCGCCCGCCTCCAGTCACTCGCCTTCGTCGAGTCCGACACCGACGCGCTCATCGACGGCGCCCTCGCCGGAATCCCCGCCGACAGCGGCATCGCCGCCGTCGTCGTCGACACGCGACGCTGGGCGCGGGAGCACGACGATTGGCGCGATGTCCGTGCGCTCATCGTCGAGAAGTACGGCAGCCAGGACTTCACCGACGTGCGCCAGAACACGGGCTTCGTCATCCTGGGCTGGCTGCACGGCCGCGACTTCTCGGAGGCCATCCTCATCACCAACAACTGCGGCGAGGACTGCGACAGCTCGACGGCCTCTGTGGGCGCGCTGCTCGGCATCCTTGACCCCGGCGGCATCGACGATCGCTGGCTCGCGCCGATCGGCAGCGACCTCGTGCTCAACTCGGAGATCGTCGACCTGGAGCACCCCTCCACACTCGACGACTTCACCGATCTGGTCCTCAGGCTCGGTCGCCGTCTCGGTGGCGTCGCACCCCGTGCGACGAGCGCACCGTTCGACCCGGCGACCCACCGCATCCCCGTGCGCCTCTCTCACTTCAACACGGTGTACTCCCCGGAGCGGTGGAACCAGCGCGACCAGTCCGAGCTGCCGCAGATCGGGGGGCCTCTCCCCGCACTCGACTATGTGGACGGAAGCCTTCCGGGCACCTGGGTGCGCAAGCCCCGGACCGAGTTCGACGACCGCCTGCTCATGGTCGAGTACGCGCTCGACGGGCGCGGCCGGCAGGACGTGCGCCTGATGGTCAACAGCACCGAGGACTACCGCGTGTGGATCGACGGCGAGTTCCTCCACGGAGCGCAAGGCAGCGTGTTGTTCTTCCCTGCACCCCACATGGCGCCCGTCGGCCAGTATGTCGACTTCGAGCTCGCGGAGGGCGCGCACACCCTCTCGATCGCGTTCAAGCGCCCGCCGCAGCATCGGGACGCCGCCGAATGGGTGGTCGCCCTCGTCGAGCGCCCGAGCATGCTCTGGATCGAGAACGCGCTCCGTCCCTGAACCGACCCCTCGCACCATCCCCTACAACGAAGTAATGGAGACAGCATGGAATCCCGCACCCGCAAGTGGCTCACCCGGGCGGTCGCGGCCGCCGCAGCGGCGACCGTGGCGATCGGCGGCATGACCGCCTGCTCGTCGAGCGGATCGTCCGACGCCTCCGGAGGCAAGACGACCGTCAACTGGTGGTCGTGGAACCCGGACGACACCCAGGACAAGCAGTGGATCACGGCGTTCGAGAAGGAGCACCCGGACATCACGATCAAGCACCGCTTCATCCAGTACAGCGACTACGTCAACGCCGTTCGCCTTGCCGCGACCAGCAACTCCGGCCCTGACGTGTTCGGCCTGCAGGTCGGGGCGTTGACCACGCAGTTCGCCCCGCTCGCCGTCGACCTCGCCCCGCTCGCCGCCAAGAACATCGGGGCCGACTGGAAGGACCGACTGCTCGAGACCCAGCAGCTCGCCGTCGACGGCAAGCAGGTCGGCCTCCCGTGGATGATCGCCGGGGGAGGCCTCCTCTGGTACAACAAGGGCATCCTCGACCAGGCAGGGGTGCAGCCGCCCACCACGCTCGCCGAGTGGAAGGACGCCTGCGCGAAGATCACCCAGCTCGGCAAGACCTGCTTCGTCCAGGGCGCGAAAGACGACTGGGTCAACATCGACGTCTATCAGTCGATCGTCAACCAGATCACGCCCGGCACCTTCTACAAGGCCGTCCTGGGCAAGGCGAAGTTCGACAGCGCCGATTTCGTGAAAGCGTTCGAGGTCTGGAAGCAGCTCTTCGACGACGGCATCGTCCAGCCGGGCGCCCTCGGCCAGACCGAGTACCCGGACGTGAACGACATGTTCAGCAAGGGCGACGCGGCGATGATCGCACTGGGCACGTGGAACGACGACCACATGACGAAGCCGACCCTCGCCTCCCTCGCGCCGACGTACGGCGATCAGATCACGTCGCAGGTGTTCGTGCCCACCGCCTTCCCCGACGTGGTCGGCGGCGCCAAGGAGACCGGCCGGCTCTTCGGCGGGCCGGACGTCGGCTGGGCCATCTCGGCCAAGAGCAAGGTCAAGGATGCGGCCTTCGCACTCGTGCAGTGGCTGACCTCGAGCAAGACGGCCCAGACCATGATCGCGAAGACCCTGCAGACCCCGGCGCTGAAGTCGGTGCCCGTCGACGCGAGCGAGCTGGCGGCGCCCGATGTGCAGAAGCCCGCGCTGGAGGATCAGGCGAAGCAGATCACGAACCTGATCGGCGCTCGGCAGATCCAGGACGCCGACGTGCAGACAGCACTCGGCCAGGCGCTCTCGTCCGTCGCAAGCGGTCAGATGAGCCCGGAGGACGCTGCGGTCAGCGTCCAGAAGGCCATCGACGCCATCGCGAAATAGTCGTCACCGGATCAGGAAGGACGGGGTGCCCGCGCAGGCGGGCACCCCTCGGAAAAGCACATGACAACGAGGACCGTCATCGAACGCCCGCCCCGCGCCGAACCGGCGCCTCCGGATGGCTCGCGGGCGCCCAAGCGCCGCACGGCCGCGGTCCGCACCATCGGGCAGCGTCCGCTCACACCCTGGCTGTACATCCTTCCCGCGCTCCTCCTGGTGGTCGGGATCATCTACGTCGGCATCGGCTACACGGGATGGGTCTCCACCCTCGACTGGAACGGCATCGACGACAGCCAGAAGCAGGTCGGCTTCGGCAACTACGTCGCCATCGCGCAGGATCCGGTGTTCTGGACCGCGCTCGGCCACGTCGCGATCTTCGGCGTGATCACCGTGCTCGTCCAGATGGTGCTGGGACTCACGATGGCCGTTCTGCTCGCCAGCGATTCCGTGCGGGGCCGCGCCCTCTACAAGATCGTGATGTTCCTCCCGGTCGTGCTCGCTCCCGCTGCCATTGCGACCGCGTTCCGCGAGATCATGAGCCCGGACGGTGCGCTCAATCAGCTCCTCCGGTCGGTCGGCATCGACGCGCACACGGCCTGGTTGGCCGATCCGAACATCGCGCTCTACTCGATCGCCGCCATCAACATCTGGCAGTGGACGGGCTTCAGTTTCCTGCTCTATCAGGCCGCCATCTCGCAGCTGGACCAGAGCCTGTTCGAGGCGGCGGCCATCGACGGTGCGGGTGGCCTGCAGATCGTCCGGCGGATCCTGCTTCCGCAGCTCAAGGGCACGCACGCGACCCTGGCGTTGACAGGCTGCATCGGTGCGTTGAAGACCTTCGACCTGGTGTATCTGACAACGGGGGGAGGCCCCGGTCGCAGCACCGAGTTCCTCACCACCTACATCTACAAGCAGGTCGTGGAGCAGTACCACGCGGGTTACTCCGCGGCCCTCTCGATCCTCCTGCTCGTGATCGCCCTCATCCTCACCTCGATCCAGATCCGCGCCTACCGCTTCGGAGAGGACTGACATGTTCGGACGCCCCACCACACTCTCCCGCGTCGTCTGCCAGCTCGCGGCGACCCTGATCGCCCTCCCCTTCCTCCTTCCGCTCGTGGCCATCGTCGCGAAGTCGTTCGACGGGGAGGGGGCGGCGGCGAACTACCTGGCCGTGCTGACCAAGACGCCGTTCCTGCAGTCGATGGGCAACAGCCTCGTCATCTCGGCGGGGGTCATCGTGCTCGTCTACGCCGTCACGATGCTCGCCGCGTACGCCTTCGGCAAGATGCGCTTCCCGGCCAAGAAGCTCGTCTTCAATGCCATCCTGGTCGGGCTCGTCCTCCCGACGATCGCGCTGATCGTGCCGCTGTTCGTCATGGTCCAGCGGCTGGACCTGTTCAACAACTATCTGGCGGTCATCATCCCTCTGGCGACGACGATCGTGCCGTTCACCCTCCTGCTGACCCGCAACTACATCGCCGGGATCCCCGAGGAGGTGCTCGAGGCCGCTCGCATCGACGGCTGCAACAGCTTCTCCGCGCTGGTCAGGATCGTCCTGCCTCTCGCGAAGCCGATCACAGCGGTCCTGATCGTGTGGACCTTCCTGCAGGCATGGAACGAGTTCTTCCTTCCCCTGCTCTTCCTGCCGGATCCGTCCATGCAGACCGTGACGACCATCCCGCTCTACTTCACGAGCACCTACGGTTCGGATCAGCCCAAGATCTTCGCCGCCCTCGTGCTGATCTGCCTCCCGATCGTGATCGCGTACCTGGGCCTGCAGAAGTTCTTCGAGAAGGGACTGTCGGCGGGGGCGATCAAATAGGCCGCCCCGCAGACCCCTCCGACGGCCCCCGCACACGGGTCGCGATAGGATCGAGTGCAGCGGTCGTCCTGTGACGCACCGGTGCGCCCATCCATCGAGAGGACGTGGACAGTGCCCGCGATCGTGATCATCGGCGCCCAGTGGGGCGACGAAGGCAAAGGCAAAGCGACCGACCTCCTCGGCAGCCGCATCGACTACGTGGTCAAGTTCAACGGCGGCAACAACGCCGGGCACACGGTCGTCGTCGGGAACGAGAAGTACGCGCTTCACCTGCTGCCGTCGGGGATCCTGACCGAGGGTGTCACCCCGGTCATCGCCAACGGTGTGGTGGTCGACATCGAAGTGCTCTTCGAGGAGCTTGACGGGCTGATCGCCCGCGGGGTCGACGTGTCGCGGCTCAAGGTGTCCTCCAATGCCCACGTGATCACGCAGTACCACCGCACCATCGACAAGGTGACCGAGCGCTTCCTCGGCAAGCGCCAGATCGGCACGACGGGTCGCGGCATCGGACCGACCTACGCCGACAAGATCAACCGTGTCGGCATCCGCATCCAGGACCTCTTCGACGAGAACATCCTGCGCCAGAAGGTCGAGGGCGCCCTCGACCAGAAGAACCACCTGCTGGTGAAGGTGTACAACCGTCGCGCGATCTCGGTGGACGAGATCGTGGAGCAGCTGCTGAGCTACGCCGAGCGCCTGCGCCCGATGGTCGTGGACTCCTCCCTCCTGCTGCACCGCGCGCTGGAGGACGGCAAATACGTGCTCTTCGAGGGCGGCCAGGCCACCATGCTCGACGTCGACCACGGAACCTACCCGTTCGTCACCTCCTCCAGTTCGACCTCGGGAGGCGCGGCCATCGGCTCCGGCATCGGCCCGAACCGCATCGACCGCGTCATCGGCATCGTCAAGGCGTACACGACCCGGGTCGGTGCGGGTCCGTTCCCGACCGAGCTGTTCGACGAGTGGGGCGAGTTCCTGCGCGAGCGCGGATTCGAGTTCGGCACCACGACCGGCCGCCCGCGCCGCACCGGCTGGTACGACGCGCCCGTCGCGCGCTACACCGCCCGCATCAACGGTGTGACGGATTTCGTTCTGACAAAGCTCGATACGCTCACCGGCATCGAGCGCATCCCGGTCTGCGTCGCTTACGACGTCGACGGAGTGCGCGTGGACGAGGTCCCCGCGTCGCAGAGCGACTTCCACCACGCCACCCCGATCTACGAGGAGTTCCCGGGCTGGACCGAGGACATCAGCGGTGCCCGCACCTTCGAGGATCTGCCCAAGAACGCCCAGGACTACGTCCTCGCGCTCGAGAAGATGTCCGGCGCCCGCATCTCGGCGATCGGCGTCGGCCCGGCGCGCGACGAGATCGTCGTCCGCCACGACCTGATCGACTGAGCACCGCGCTCAATCGGCGGCAGCGCCCTCCTCGCCGGGCAATTCCGGAGATCCTTGCCGCCCGCGGCGATGCCTCCGGAGTTCCGGTGACGTGAGCGGCGTGTCGGTCGGTGTCTCCGGAGTTACGGATCGGCCTGGCTGTGCGTGAGCCGGCCGCGGTGCGGTGACAGAGGACTCCGGAATTCCGGAGGCTTGGGTCGA
The DNA here is from genome assembly GCF_019924635.1 of Leifsonia sp. ZF2019. NCBI lineage: Bacteria > Bacillati > Actinomycetota > Actinomycetes > Micrococcales > Microbacteriaceae > Leifsonia > Leifsonia sp. ZF2019. The sequence continues at coordinate 3,756,384 of NZ_CP065037.1, read as the reverse complement.
CACGCCGCTCAGTACTCCGTTCGCACGGAGATCGAGATCGGCCGAGCAAACATCTCCGGATTTGCTCGGGCGGGCGGGCGGGCGGGCGGGCGGGCGAGTAGGTAGGTGCGCGGACGGGACGGCGCGCGCGGCGCGTCAGAACCAGGTGCTGAGGCGCGGCGGCACCGCCGTGCGGAACAGCGCGTCCAGCGCGGCGACGTCGCCCTCGATGCGGCCGGCGACGGCGAGCGCGCGGGCGAAATCGTGCCCGAGGTACACGCTGCCGAGGGAGGCCACCGGCAGGGTGACGTCGGGGGCGTCGCTGGTCTCGCTGACGGTCGCGGCGCCGTCCGTCACCGTGAGACGGTAGCGGCCGGCGGCGAAACCGAGGTCATCCGTCGCGTCGAGCACCAGTTCGCCGTCGCGCTCGTACCGGCGGGCGGTCAGAGCGGCGGGGACGTCGAGGATGCGCACCCAGAGGTGGTCCTGCACGCTGGCGACCGCCGCGCCGCGCAGATCGGACACGAGGGCGGGCAGGGGCTCGTCGACACCTCGTGTCCAGGCGCGGACCTCCGAGACGAGGTCCATCTCGAGCAGGAACCGCCACAGCGCCGTGAGAGCCGCGTCGGTCGTCGCTGCGAGGTGGTTGACCTCCACGGTGTGCCGCACGAAGTCGTCGTGCGCCTTCAGCGCGAAGCTGACGAAGCCCTCCGGGTCTCCCGACGGGGAGTCGTAGCGGACGAGGCGGAAGCGGTCGGGGTGGTCGCTGCCCTTCAGCGGGCCGATCAGACGCTCGGCCAGGTACGGCGAGAGGCCGATCTCGCCGGGGCGCGCGGCCATCGCGGCGTCGAGGACGGCGAGACCGGTTTCGCGGTACGCGTCGGGCTCGGTGAACGAGAGGCGTCCGCCGGTCGCGCCGCCCGCCCAGCGCACGCGCTTGGTGTCGACGCGCCACTCGGCGGAGAAGGTGGCCGGGCCGAAACCCCAGCGGCCGTAGATCACCGACTCCGAGACGGTGAGGATCGCGAGCGGGACGCCGAGACGGTGCGCGGTGCGCAGCTCGCCGCCGAGCAGGGCGCGGGCGATGCCACGGCGCCGGTGAGTGGGCGAGACCGTCACCGAGCTGATGGCCCAGCTGTCGAGGCGCACGCCGCCGGGCACGGTCAGCGGGGCGATCCACGAGTTCACGGTCCCGACGGGCTCGGCCGTCGGAGCGTCGTCGTCGTACACCGCGGTGGTGCGCCGGTCGGCCAGGTGCCCGCGCGACTCCTCCAGCACGTCCTTCGAGGGCGCGCCGCCGTGGAAGCCGCGGAAGTCGGCACGGATCCATCCGTCGAACGCGTCGGCGTCGGAGGTGTCGACGAGCGCCAGGCGCAGACCGGCATCCTCGATCTCGTGGGCGGACTGCTCGTCGACGGGCGTGTTCTCATAGCTCTGGTTCACCTCTCCACCGTACTCACCGGGCCCGGGAGGCCGCGAGGGGCGCCCTCCGCCGGTCCGACCTCCTCCTCCATCGCGAGGATGACCTCCATCGACCGGGATGACGCCGTCGTCCGATGCGCATCCGCCGCACGCTGACGAGCATGGAGACATGACCGCATCGCCCTCTGCCTCCCCTCCTGCCTCCTCGCCCGCGCTCAGCGCCGCGGGCCTCACCAAGTCGTACGGCTCCGCCATCGCGCTCGCCGGAGTCGACGTCGCCATCGCCTTCGGCGAGTCCGTGGCGATCATGGGGGCGTCCGGTTCGGGCAAGACCACCCTGCTGCACTGCCTCGCCGGCATCGTACGGCCGGACGCGGGATCGGTGGTGCTCTCCACCCCGCACGGACCGCTCCAGGTGACGGGCCTGGGCGACGCTGAGCGTTCCCGGCTGCGGCGCGAGGCGTTCGGCTTCGTCTTCCAGCAGGGGCTGCTGCTGCCCGAGCTCACGGCGATCGAGAACGTCGCCCTCCCGCTCATGCTCGCCGGGGTCCCGCGCGCCGGCGCCGAGCAGAACGCCGCGAACTGGCTCGCCGCCCTGGGGCTGGCGGGCCTCGAGCAGCGTCGCATCGGCCAGCTGTCCGGCGGTCAGGCGCAGCGCGTCGCGATCGCGCGCTCCCAGGTGGGCGGTGCCGCTGTCGTGTTCGCCGACGAGCCGACCGGCGCGCTCGACTCCCGCACCTCCGCCGAGGTGATGGATGCGCTCATCGGCTCCACGACCGGCCGGGGGCGCAGCCTCGTCGTCGTCACGCACGACGACGAGGTGGCGGCCCGGTGCTCGCGGGTGCTGCGGCTGGCGGACGGTCGCATCGTCGACGAGGTACGCACACCTACGGAGGGATCCCGATGACCACCCTCCGCCTCGCGTGGCTGTTCGCTCGCCGCGGGGCCACCGACCGCTCCACCATCCTGCTGCCCATCATCGCCTTCGCCGTGGTGACGGCGTTGCTGCTGATCGTCGCGGGCGGCGCGCAGACCTTCCTGTCCGACCCGCTCTATCTGGCGCTCGCGGTCATCGCGCTCGCCCTGCTGGTCGTCCCGCTGATCGCGCTGGGCGGCTCGGCGGCCCGCCTCTCCGCGCGTCGCCGCGACGACCGCCTCGCCGGCCTCCGCCTGCTCGGCGCGACGACCGCCACCGTCGCGGCGCTGACCGTCATCGAGTCGACCGTCCTCGCCGTGGCCGGTGCGCTCGTCGGCGTGGTGCTCGCGCTGGTCACCGCACCGCTCGTCGGGCTCATCCCGTTCCGGGGCGAGCCGCTCGGGATGTCCGTGCTGCTCGCCCCGGGCTGGATCGCGCTCGTCGTCGCGGGCGTCGGCGTGCTGGCCGCGCTCAGCGCCGTGATCGGCCTGCGGCAGGTCGTGCTCTCGCCCCTCGGCGTGCGCACCCGGCAGGACGCACCGCGCATGCACTGGCTGCGTGCCGTGATCGCGGTCGCCGTCGTCGCTGCGGTGTACGCCGCGATGAGCGCTCTCGGCGCGCTGGACGGCATGGCGATCATCATCGCCGTGCTCGGCGCCGGCTTCGGCGGGACGATCGCGGTGCTCAACCTGGTCGGCCCGTGGGTGCTGCGCCTGCTCGCCACGGGCCAGGCCCGCCGCGCGCGAACCCCGCGCCGCCTCCTCGCCGCCCGCACCGTGCTGGAGTCGCCGAAGGCGGCGTGGCGGCAGGTCTCCGGCGTCGCGATGACGAGCTTCATGGCGGTGTTCGCGGGGGTCGGCGTCGCCCTGCTCGGCTCCGTCGGCGACGCGGATCCCGAGACGCTCCAGCTCGCGACGGATGTGCGCACGGGCGTCCTCATCACGGTGATCGCGTCCTTCCTCATGGTCGCGTGCTCGGCGGGCGTCAACCAGGCGGCGGCCATCCTCGACCGACGGGACCTCTACGTGAGCCTCGACCGGCTCGGGATGCCCGTGAGCGAGATGAACGCCGCCCGCGGCCGCGCGGTGCTGTCGCCGCTGCGCATCACGACGGTGGGCTCCGCGCTCGTCGCCGGGGTCGTGGTCTTCCCGCTCGCCGGCCTCAGCCTGCTCATCGCACCCGCGAGCATCGCGGTGATCGTCGGGTGCCTCGCCGCAGGTTTCGCGCTGGTCTGGCTTGCTCTCCTCGCGACCCGGCCCGTGCTCACCCGGGTGCTCGCCGAGCCGTCGCCGAGTCTCTGAGCGGAGTCGTGGGGCGCTCTCGGTCTCAGCCCGCGAACCGGTAGGGTCGGAGCATGGGTGACACAGAGTCCGACGCGGCCGTCGAGCGGCTGCGCAGCATCCGGCAGAGCATCGACAACATCGACGCGGCGGTCATCCACATGCTGGCGGAACGCTTCAAGTTCACCCAGCAGGTCGGCGCGCTGAAGGCCGAGCACGGGCTCCCCCCGGCCGACCCGGAACGTGAGCGCGAGCAGATCCAGAGGCTGCGCGCCCTTGCGGAGGAGAGCCACCTCGACCCGGCGTTCGCGGAGAAGTTCCTGGGCTTCATCATCGCCGAGGTCATCCACCACCACGAGCGCATCGCGACCGAGAACGGCCGCTGACCGTGGTGTGGGATCCGACAGCGCTGCCGGACGCCCTCGGCCGCACCATCGTCATCACCGGCGGCAACGCCGGCGTCGGGTACTTCACGGGCGAGCAGCTGGCCAGGGCCGGAGCGCGGGTCGTGCTCGCCTGCCGTGACCCCGAGCGCGCGGAGGCCGCCGTCTCCGCCATCCGGCGCCGCGTGCCGGGCTCCCGCGTGGAGGCCATGCCTCTCGATCTGACCGACCGTGGCTCGATCGACGCGGCCGCCGAGCAGCTGCGCGAGCGGGAGCGGGTGGATGCGCTGGTCCTGAACGCCGGCATCGTGCACCCGCCCCGGGAGCGGCAGACCGATGCGGTCGGCAACGAGCTCGTGCTCTCCACCAACGTGATCGGCCACGTCCGCCTCGTGGCGGGCGTGCTCCCGGCTCTGCAGCGCACGGGCGGAGCGCGCATCGTCTCGCTCGGGTCGCTCGCCACCCGCTTGGGCCGCCTCCGGCTGGACGACCTCCAGCTGGAGCGCTCCTACACTTCGTGGCGGGCGTACTCCGGCTCGAAGATCGCCGTGCAGGTCTTCGGCTTCGAGCTGGAACGGAGGCTGCGGGCATCCGGCAGCGACGTGACCAGCCTGGTCGTGCATCCCGGATACTCGACCTCCGGCCGCACGCCGGGCATCCGCGGGGTCAATCAGCCGAGCCGCGCCACGCGGTTCGTCGACAACCTGCAGGCGGCGTGGACGCAGGGCAAGGATCACGGCGCCTGGGCGCCGGTGCGGGCCGTGCTCGATCCGCAGCTCACCGGCGAGGACTACCTCGGACCGGTCGGCCGTACGAAGGGCATCCCGACCCACGCGCATCCCACGCGCGAATCCCGCTCGCCGCGGGTGGGCGCCCGGCTGTGGCCGCTGCTGGAGCAGGCCGCGGGCGTGGAGCTGGGGCTCGGCTGAGCGCGGTGGAGGCTCCGCGCTGACGCGCGGCGGCGGCTATTCGCCGACGATGGTGATCGACAGCAACCGCTGGCCGTCGGGCACCGCCGCTCGGAGCGCGTCCCGCGCGGCCGCGTAGTCCGCGCCGTCCGCCTCGATCTCGGTCACGGCGGCGAGGCGGATCTTCGCTGTGGCGATGACCCGGCCGCCGCGCGGCATCGCGTTGTGCACCTGGAGAAGCTCGTAGCCCTCGGGGACCTGCTCCTCAACCAGCGCCCGCGCGGTCTCGGCGTCGTCCGCCTCGGCCGTGAGGTCGCTGGTCTCGCTGTTCTGCACCATTCCGCGGACCTTCATGTCTCTACGCTAGCGCCTTATACACCCGCACTGTTCACGCGGCTCCCAGTCGCCGTTCAGACGGGAGGAGTGGGCTGAGCTCATGGAAATCGCATACACCGCCATCGCCCACGCCTCCGGAGGCGGACGCGACGGACACGTCCGCAGCGAGGACGACCTGATCGATCTCGACACCCGCCCGCCGCGCGAGCTCGGCGGCTCCGGCGAGGGCACCAACCCCGAGCAGCTCTTCGCCGCCGGCTTCGCCGCCTGCTTCCTCAGCGCCCTGCACGCCGTCGGCCGCGCCGAGAAGCAGAACACCACCGACGCGGGCGTCTCGGCCAGCGTCGGCATCGGCCCCAACGGGGAGGGCGGTTACGGCCTGGAGGTCGAGCTCGACGTCTACGTGCCGAACGTGAGCCGCGAGGTCGCCGAGCAGCTCGGGGAGAAGGCCCACCACGTGTGCCCGTACTCCAACGCCACCCGTGGCAACATCCCCGTCAAAATCACCATCGTCGACTGACGAACCGTCCGCCGAAGCCGTCGCCCGCCGAAGTTCACGTCGTTGCGCTCATTTCGCGCTTGTGGTGACCACAACGTGAACTTCGGCGGGGAGGTCAGACGGTGACGCGGCCGACCTTCTCCGTCTTGTCCCAGCGGGCCTCAGCGCCCGCGAGCTCCTTGAAGTAGGAGTCGAACGTGATGGCGCACAGCAGCGAGCCGTACCCGGCGAGGTAGATGAGGATGGGGGCCAGCCAGCGGAGCGGCCTGCGCTTCTCGACCACGCGCGCGAGCCACGCGACGAGCATCGAGAACGGGATCCAGATGTAGATCAGGAGGGTGAGGACGAAGACGGTCGAGTCGCTCAGTTTCGCACCGAACGCGCCGGGCAGCCACACCAGCATGAGCGTCGGGAACAGAGCGGTGACCATGACCAGCATGTTGATGATCCCCGGGAACAAGAGGACATGGCCGAGCGCGTGCAGGGAGGTGCGGCTGTCGGTCTGCGATCCGAGTATCAGCACGAAGAGGTACGCGAGCGCGGCGCTGATCCACAGCGCCCGGAACACCCCCGTCGCGAACGGGAACTGCAGGAACAGCAGCCCGGCGAGTCCGATCGCCGACAGGATCATGATGAGGGGCAGCAGCCACAGGCTGAACCAGACGATCCCGAAGGTCCAGGCGCCGAGGTGGTGCACCTTCGACGGGCGGAACCAGACCTTCGAGTAGCGGGCGGTCACGGTCACGTTGCCACGCGCCCAGCGCAGGCGCTGCTTCCACAGTGCGTCGACCCGGCTCGGCTCCTCGGCGAGCACGTGCGCGTGCGGCTCGAAGACCACTTTGCGCCCCTTGATCTGCGTCTCGAACGTGGTGATGGTGTCCTCGGCGAGTGAGGAGGTGTCGATGCGGCCGCCGATGGCCACGAGGTTCTCGCGCGAGTGCAGCTGCGCGCCGCCCGCGAGGCACGCCTGGGCGCCGAGCACGTTCTGAGCCCGGCGCGCGGCGGGCTGCGACAGCACGTATTCGACGCCGATGAACTTGGTGAGGTAGTTGCGGCCCTGGGTGCTGCCCTCACGGATGTACGCGGAGACGGCGCCCACCTCGGGGTCGGCGAGGTGCCGGGTCATGCGGCGCAGGGAGTCGGGGAGGTAGATGACGTCGGCGTCCATCACCAGGAGCGCCTCCATCCAGTCCTCGTCGAGGATGCGGCTGATCCCGTGGTTGAGCGTGTGCGCCTTGCCTTGCCCGCCCTGGTCGCGCCGGAGCAGGAACACGTTGCCCGGGTACTGGGCCTCGCGGCTGCGCACGACGTCGGGGGTGTCGTCGGTGGAGGCGTCGTCGACCACGTAGATGCGCAGCGCCTCCTTCGGGTAGTCGAGCTTCATGAGGCGGTCGATGGAGGCGCCGATCACGGCGCCCTCGTTCCAGGCCGGCACGACGATCGCGACTCGCGGCAGGAAGGGGGCGGCCTTCTTGTAGTGGTTGAACCACGCGTGGAACGGGATGACGAAGAACGTGGCCGCGGCTGCGATCACGGGGATGAATCCCGTCAGCGCCAGGATCAGGCAGACGACGACGCCGATCCACTGCAGGACGCTCAGTACATCCACCCGGAAACTCCCCTCGTCTACCCGCAACCCTACAGCGGGGCATGCGGAGCGGACAGAAGCGGGCCCCCGCCTGTGGAGGGGGCCCGCTTCTGCACAGGGGCTAGGAGCGGGGTGCTCCGAGCGAGCCGCCGGCCGCCAGCTTCATGAGGTCGGAGTCGAGGTCGATCCCGAGCTCGTTGCCGCCCGCCGAGCCGAACTCGTGCTGGTAGTGGTCCCAGGAGGCATCGGTGATCTTGGCCTCCACCTCGCTCTCCATGAGCACGACCAGCTCACGCGCGGCCCGGTCGATGCGCTTGCCGAGCGACTTGTCCTGCCAGTCCTCCGTCGACGCGAACACCGACGTGGGCGTGGTCATCGTGCGGAGGAAGGCGAACATCGACCGCATCTGCTCGTCGACGACGAGCGCGTGCCGGGCGGTGCCGGCGGTCGCGCCGAGCACCACGGGCTTCGCGATCAGGAGGTCGTTGTCGAGCACCTGGAAGAACGAGCTGAACAGCCCGCTCGGGCCCGCCTTGTAGACGGGTGCCGTCGCGATGATGCCGTCCGCCGCCTTCAGCGCCTCGACCGCCTTCGTGAACTTCGGTCCGAGGTGACCGGAGGCGAGTGCCGCCGGCAGTTCGGGCAGCAGCTCGCGCAGGTCGAGGTGCTGCGTCTCCACGGTCCGGCCGTCGCGCTGGGCGGCGGCCTCCACCCGCAGGGCCAGCCGGTCCGCCAGCATCTTGGTGGACGACGGGTCGCTCACGCCGGCGTTGACCACCACCACGAGGAACGGGCGCTGCTCGCTGTTCGTCATCATGTCCTTCTCTCGGTTCCGGTCCGCCTCGTCCCTCAGAGGGAGGGGAAGGTGGCCTGGAACTGCTCTTCGGTGTCCTGGTAGGGGGAGGCGCCGGTCACGTTGTCGCCGCGGTTCGCGTTCGGGCGCGGCTGGCGCGGCTCGGCGTCGCCGTACTTCGCGGCGACCAGGGAGGCGTGGGTCGGGGCCTCGGGGGCCTCCGGGTCCTTGCGGGCCTCGGTCTCCTTGCGGAGCACGGGGATGACCTCCTCGCCCAGCAGGTCGAGCTGCTTGAGCACGGTGCTGAGCGGCAGGCCGGCGTGGTCCATCAGGAACAGCTGGCGCTGGTAGTCGCCCGCCCACTCGCGGAAGGTCAGCGTCTTGTCGATGACCTCCTGCGGGCTGCCGACGGTCAGCGGCGTCGCCTCGGTGAACTCCTCCATGGTCGGGCCGTTGCCGTAGACGGGCGCCTCGTTGAAGTAGGGGCGGAACTGGTCCTTGGCGTCCTGCGAGTTCTTCGCGATGAAGGCCTGGCCGCCGAGGCCGACGATCGCCTCCTTCGCGGTCCCGTGGCCGTAGTGCTCGAAGCGCTCGCGGTAGAAGGCGATCAGCCGCTGGTAGTGCTCCTTGGGCCAGAAGATGTTGTTCGCGAAGAAGCCGTCGCCGTAGTACGCGGCCTGCTCGGCGATCTCGGGGGTGCGGATGCTGCCGTGCCAGACGAACGGCGGCACGTCGTCGAGCGGGCGAGGGGTGGAGGTGAAGCCCTGCAGCGGAGTGCGGAACCGTCCCTCCCAGTCCACGACATCCTCTCGCCACAGGCGGTGCAGGAGGTTGTAGTTCTCGAGCGCGAGGGGCAGGCTCTGGCGGATGTCCTTGCCGAACCACGGATATACCGGGCCGGTGTTGCCACGGCCGAGCATCAGGTCCATGCGGCCCTTCGACAGGTGCTGCAGCATCGCGTACTCCTCGGCGATGCGTACCGGGTCGTTCGTGGTGATGAGAGTCGTGGAGGTGGTGACCGTCAGGGTCTTCGTCAGGGCCGCGATGTGCGAGAGCAGGGTCGTGGGCGACGAGGAGAAGAACGGCGGGTTGTGGTGCTCGCCGATCGCGAACACGTCGAGCCCGACCTCCTCCGCGTGGGTCGCGATCTTCACGATCGCGTCGATCCGCTCGGCCTCGCTCGGGGTGTGGCCCGAGACCGGGTCACGGGTGATGTCGCTGACGGAGAAGAGTCCGTACTGCATGGCTGGCTCCTTGTGGGTTTCGTCTCGCCGTTTCTATGCAAACGCATATAACGCGGAGGCTGCCGAAGTATTCCCGACCCCCAGTCTGGCCTCCAGAAGGGAGATCCGGCCAGCTTTCGAAAAGCTGCGGACAGAGTGCGACGCCGCGTCCGATTCCCGCGAGCCGGCGTCGGCGGCATTCGCTACTGTCGCATTCGTGAAGGTCGCTCTGCAGTTCGTCGCCATGGGGCTCATCTGGGGCGCCAGCTTCCTGTTCATGAAGGTCGCGCTCGAGGGCGTCTCCTTCGGCCAGGTCGCCTGGGCGCGACTCGTGTTCGGAGCGATCACGCTCGGAGTCATCGTGCTCGTCGCCCGGAGCCGGCTGCCGCGGGAGCCGATCGTCTGGCTGCACTTCACAGTGGTCGCGATCACCTACTGCGTCGTCCCGTTCCTGCTCTTCGCCTGGGCGGAGCAGTATGTGTCGTCCAGTCTGGCCAGCATCTACAACGCGGTCACGCCGATCACCACCGCCATCCTGGCGACCGCCGCCTTCCGTGTGGAGAAGCTCAACCGCGACCAGGTGCTCGGCGTCGCGATCGGCGTGGTCGGGGTCGTGGTGGTCGTCGGCCCGTGGACCGTCGCCGCGCTCAGCGGCAGCCTGTGGGGCCAGCTCGCGTGCCTGGCCGCGGTCACCTGCTACGGCTTCAGCTTCGGCTACATCCGACGGTTCATCAGCCACCGGGCCATCCCCGCCACGACGACGGCGTTCCTCAACATCGGGATCGCCGCCGTCATCATGGTCCTCCTGACGCCCGTCGTCGCGTGGGGACCGGTCGAGTTCAGCTGGCCGGTGCTGCTCAGCCTGCTGGCCCTCGGGATGCTGGGCACCGGCGTCGTCTACATCTGGAACATGAACGTGCTGCGCGCGTGGGGACCGACGGCCACCTCGGGCGTGACCTACGTGACACCCGTCGTCGGCGTCGCACTGGGCATCCTCGTGCTCGGCGAGCACCTCAGCTGGAACGAGCCCGTCGGCGCGCTGATCGTGCTCGCCGGAATCCTGCTCACGCAGCAGCGAGTGCGCATCTTCTCGCGCAGGCAGGCCGAACTGGCCGGTCAGCGCAACGCGTAGCCGCCGTCGACGTAAAGCGTCGAGCCCGTCGTGTAGGTGTTCGTGAAGAGGTGCACGACCGCGTCGGCGATCTCGTCCTCCGTGCCGGGCCGGCCGAGGAGGGTGGTCGCGCTGAAACCGTGGAAGGCCGCCTCCCGCACCTCTGCGGAGCGCTGCGCCCACAGGTTGCCGTCGATCGTCCCGGGAGCGATGGCGTTGACGCGCACGGGTGCCAGCTCGACGGCGAGGCCCCGGGCCAGGCCCTCGACGGCCGCGTTCGCGGCGACGTAGGCGGCGGCCGGTCCGGCGGGGCGCACGCTCGCCGCGCCCGACATGAGCACGACGGACGCGTCGGGGGTCAGGAGTGGGAGGGCGGCGTGGACGACCCGGTACTGGCCCCAGAACTTGGACTCGAACGGGCTGCGCGCCTCGGCGAGGGTGGAGGTCGTGAAGGGACCGGTTGTGTAGCTCGCGGCGGTCGTCAGCAGCGCGTCCACGGTCTCCACCGGCTCGAAGAAGCGGCCGACGGAGTCGTCGTCGGAGGTGTCGACCACGCCCCAGGTAGCAGCCCCGCCCAGCTGGGCGGCGGCCCGCCGCAGAGTCTCCTCGGTGCGGCCTCCCAGGTGCACGCGGGCACCGGCGGCGACGGCCTGGCGCGCGACGGCGAGCCCGATGCCGGAGCCGCCTCCGACGAGGACGACGGAGCGGCCGGAGAGACGATCGATGCTGTGCTGGGTCATGGTGCTCCCAGCCTGGCAGCCGGTCGCACCGTCACGGAATCGTGTGACCGCCCGTGTCGCGGCCGGGCGTCCGACGAGCGCCATCCGCACGCGACAGCGGGGTCGCACTCTGTCGTTCCGGGCCTCCCGGAACGACAGAGTGCGACCCCGCTGTTCAGAGGCCGTGGGACGTCAGGCGACGACCGGGCCGAAACGCTCGGGGAGGGTGGAGCGGTGCGTCGCGCGCAGCTCCTCCAGGCCGATCGTGAACTGGTCCTGCACCTCGAGCACGGGCTGAGTGCCCACCTCGGCATCCGTGACGCCGATGCGCAGGAGCGGAACGCCGCGGCCCTCGCAGAGCCCGCGGAACTTCACGTCGTCCTCGCGCGGCACGGAGACGATCACGCGCGCGGTGGACTCGCTGAACAGCGCGGTCGCCGCATCCACGCCATCGCGCTCGGCGATCTCGCCCAGCCAGACGCGGGCGCCGACGCCGAAGCGCATGACGCTCTCGGCGAGGGCCTGCGCGAGGCCGCCGTCGGCGAGGTCGTGTGCGGAGGAGACGAGCCCCTCCACCGACGCGGCGTGCAGCGTCTCGGCGAGCGTGCGCTCGGCGGCGAGGTCGACCGCGGGCGGGCGTCCGCCGAGGTGGCCGTGCACGGTGCCGGCCCAGGCCGAGCCGTCGAGCTCCTCGCGGGTGATGCCCAGCAGGTAGATGTTCTCGCCCTCGTCCTGCCAGCCGGCGGGGATGCGGCGCGCGACGTCGTCGATCACGCCGAGGACGCCGACGACCGGGGTCGGGAAGATGGGGACGTCGCCGGTCTGGTTGTAGAAGGAGACGTTGCCGCCGGTGACCGGGATCTCGAGCTCGAGGCAGGCGTCGGACAGGCCCTCGACGGCCTGCGAGAACTGCCACATGACCTCCGGGTTCTCCGGGCTGCCGAAGTTGAGGCAGTCGGTGACCGCGGCGGGCACGGCGCCGGACGCGGCGACGTTGCGGTAGGCCTCGGCGAGGGCGAGCTTGGCGCCCTCCTTCGGGTCGAGCTGGCAGTAGCGGCCGTTCGCGTCGGTCGCGATGGCGAAGCCGAGGCCGCTCTCCTCGTCGACGCGGACCATACCGGCGTCGTCGGGGAAGGCGAGCGCGGTGTTGCCGCCGACGAAGTAGTCGTACTGGTCGGTGATCCAGCCCTTGTCGGCCAGGTTGGCGGAGCCGAGCAGCGCCAGCAACTGCTCACGGAGGGCGTCGCCGTCCTGCGGGCGCGGGAGGCGGGAGGCCGAGTCGGCCTGCAGTGCGTCGATCCAGGCCGGGTAGGCGACGGGGCGCTCGTAGACCGGGCCGTCGACGGCGACGGTGCGCGGGTCGACGTTGACGATCTCCTCGCCCTTCCAGTTGATGACCAGGCGGCCGGTCTCGGTGACCTCGCCCAGCACGCTGGTCTCGACATCCCACTTGGCGGTGACGGCGAGGAAGGCGTCGAGCAGCTCGGGCTTGACGACCGCCATCATGCGCTCCTGGCTCTCCGACATGAGGATCTCCTCGGCGGTGAGCGACGGGTCGCGCAGCAGGACCTTGTCGAGCTCGACGTACATGCCGCCGTCGCCGTTGGAGGCGAGCTCGCTGGTCGCACAGGAGATGCCGGCCGCACCGAGGTCCTGGATGCCCTCGACGAGCTTGTCGCGGAACAGCTCCAGGCAGCACTCGATGAGCACCTTCTCGGCGAACGGGTCGCCGACCTGCACGGCCGGCCGCTTGGTCGGACCCCCCGCGGAGAACGTGTCGGACGCGAGGATGCTGGCGCCGCCGATCCCGTCGCCGCCGGTGCGGGCGCCGAAGAGCACGACTTTATTGCCGGCGCCGGACGCGTTGGCGAGGTGGAGGTCCTCGTGGCGCAGCACGCCGACCGAGAGCGCGTTGACCAACGGGTTGCCCTGGTAGATCGGGTCGAAGTAGGTCTCGCCGCCGATGTTCGGCAGGCCGAGGCAGTTGCCGTAGAACGAGATGCCGGAGACGACGCCGTGCACCACGCGGGCGGTGTCCGCCTCGTCGATCGCGCCGAAGCGCAGCTGGTCCATCACGGCGACCGGGCGCGCGCCCATCGAGATGATGTCGCGCACGATGCCGCCGACGCCGGTCGCGGCGCCCTGGAACGGCTCGATGTAGGAGGGGTGGTTGTGCGACTCCACCTTGAAGGTGACCGCCCAGCCCTCGCCCACGTCGACCACGCCGGCGTTCTCGCCCATGCCGACCATGAGGTTCTTCTTCATGGCGGGGGAGACCTTCTGGCCGAACTGGCGCAGGTAGATCTTCGACGACTTGTAGGAGCAGTGCTCCGACCACATCACCGAGTACATCGCCAGCTCGCCGCTGGTGGGGCGGCGGCCGAGGATCTCGCGGATCGTGGCGTACTCGTCCTCCTTGAGGCCGAGGGCCGCGAACGGCTGCTCCTTCTCGGGAGTCTCGATCGCGTTCGCGACGGTGTCGACGACGTGCTGGGCGGTGGTCTCGGTCACGCGGGCACTCCAGGCTGCAGGCGGAAGCGGGGGATGGAGACCAGTCTACCGGGGCCGGTCGACGCGAGGAGTCGGCAGGATCGAGACGTCAGGACACGCCCTCGCGGGCCGTGAACGGTCGCGCGGAACGTCGTGTCACGTCGGATGGGAGCCCGGGGACCCGATTCAGGACAGCTTCGGAGGTCCGATCACGAGCAGGGCCGCCATGATGGCGACGGCGAGGACCGCGAGGGAGGTGGCCAGCACGGCGACGTGGGTCAGCATCCAGCGGAAGAGCCGCCCGAACCAGGTGTGGTCGCGCGGGTCCTCGGTCGGCGTCGTGCGCCAGGCGCCGTCGAGCCGACCGGTGCGGTCGGCCCAGAGGTCGAACGGGATGGTGGCGTACGGGATGACGGCGGTCGCGACCGCGAGCACGATGAGGCCCGGCCGCCAGCGCTGGTTGACGCCGATGAGTGCGGCGGTGATCGCGTAGGCGATGAACACGAAGCCGTGGATCGGGCCGGCCACCGCGACGGGCCAATCGCCGACCCCGACGGCGTACTTCAGCAGCATCCCGGCGAGGAGGAGGGTCCAGGTGATCGCCTCGGCGACGGCGAGGATGCGGTAGAGCAGGCGGGGAGTCATCCGTCCAGCCTGGCCGCTCCCCGCCGCCGTCGAATCACCCGAAAGTACGAATGCGCTCCTCGAGCTGGTCGACGTCCCGTGCCGCGCCCTTGTCGGCGGAGAGCGCCATCGCGGCGTACGCGCGGAGCGCCGCCGACACGGGGCGGTCGCGGTCGAGCGGGCGATAGCCGCGGCCGGCCTCCAGCGCCTCGCGACGGGCGTCGAGCACGGCGTCCGGCACGTCGAGGCGCAGTGCGCGGGTGTGCACGTCGATGCTGATCGTGTCGCCGTCCTCCACGAGCGCGATCAGGCCGCCGGCCGCCGCCTCGGGGGAGACGTGGCCGATGGACAGGCCAGAGGTTCCGCCGGAGAAGCGGCCGTCGGTGATGAGGGCGCACTTCGCGCCGAGCCCGCGGCCCTTGAGGAACGAGGTCGGGTGCAGCATCTCCTGCATCCCGGGGCCGCCGCGCGGTCCTTCGTAGCGGATGACGACGACGTCACCCTCCTTCACGCGCTTGCCGAGGATGGCCTCGACCGCGGCCTCCTGCGAGTCCACCACGACGGCGGGTCCGGAGAAGGTGAGGATGTTCTCGTCCACGCCGGCGGTCTTCACCACGGCGCCGTCCGGCGCGAGGTTGCCGCGCAGGATGGCCAGGCCGCCGTCCTTCGAGTGCGCGTGGGCCACATCGCGAATCACGCCGGTCGACGCGTCGAGGTCGAGCTCGTGCCAGCGCTCGGACTGCGAGAAAGCGGACGACGAGCGCACCCCGCCGGGAGCCGCGTGGAACAGCTCGATCGCTTCGGGGATCGCGGAGCCGCCGCGGACGTCCCAGTCGGCCAGCCAGTCCTCGAGTGTCGCGGCGTGCACGCTGTGGACGCCGCGATCGAGCAGGCCGGCGCGGTCCAGCTCGCCGAGCAGGGCCGGGACGCCGCCGGCACGGTGCACGTCCTCGACGAGCGCAGCGCCGTTCGGGGCGACCTTCGACAGGCACGGAACGCGGCGCGACAGGGCGTCGATGTCGGTCAGGTCGTAGTCGATCCCGCCTTCGCGCGCGGCGGCCAGCAGATGGAGGATCGTGTTGGTCGAGCCGCCCATGGCGATGTCGAGAGCCATGGCGTTGCCGAAGGCGGCGCTGGTCGCGATCGACCGCGGCAGCACGGACACGTCGTCCTGGTCGTAGTAGCGGTGGGCGAGCTCGACGGCGGTCGCGCCGGCCTTCTCGTAGAGAGCGCGTCGCGCGGTGTGGGTCGCCAGCGTCGAGCCGTTGCCGGGCAGCGCGAGGCCGAGCGCCTCCGTGAGGAAGTTCATCGAGTTGGCGGTGAACATCCCGGAGCACGAACCGCAGGTCGGGCAGGCGTTCTCCTCGATGCGGAACAGGTCGGTGTCGCTCACGCTGTCGTTCGCGGAGTCGGCGATGGCCGAGATGAGGTCGAGCGTGCGCACGGTCCCGTCGACGAGCGTGGTGCGGCCGCCCTCCATCGGGCCGCCGGAGACGAAGACGACCGGGATGTTGAGGCGCAGCGCCGCGAGCAGCATGCCCGGCGTGATCTTGTCGCAGTTGGAGACGCAGACGATCGCATCGGCGCAGTGCGCGTTGACCATGTACTCGACCGAGTCGGCGATCAGCTCTCGCGAGGGCAGCGAGTACAGCATCCCGCCGTGGCCCATCGCGATGCCGTCGTCGACCGCGATCGTGTTGAACTCGCGGGCGATGCCGCCGGCGTCGTGGATGGCCTGCGAGACGATGCGGCCGACCGGCTGGAGGTGCGTGTGGCCGGGGACGAACTCGGTGAAGCTGTTCGCGACCGCGATGATCGGCTTGCCGAAGTCTTCGCGGGCGACGCCGGCGGCGCGCAGCAGTGCGCGGGCGCCGGCCATGTTGCGGCCGTGCGTGACAGTGCGTGAACGGAGCGGAGGCATACCCCCATCCTTCGGTCGTCCGGGCGGGAGGGGAAGTCAGCATCGCTCCTAGTAGTGGGAGCACTAGTATCGACGCCATGCCGGAGACCGAGGACCGCCGCCGTGAGCTCGGGCGCTTCCTGCGCTCCCGCCGTGAGCAGGCGCCACGCGCCGACTACGGCCTGCCACCGGTGGGGCGCACGCGCGACCGCGGCCTGCGGCGGGAGGAGGTCGCCTACCTCTCCGGCGTCAGCGTCACCTGGTACACGTGGCTCGAACAGGGGCGCCCGATCAACCCGTCGCGGTCGGTGCTCGACGCGCTCGCCCGCACGCTCCGCCTCCCGCTGCCGGAGCAGGAGTTCGTGCTCTCGCTCGCCGGGTTCGGCCTGACGCCGACGGTCGCGGCGCGCGCGGTGGAGGACGCGCCTCCCCACCTGCAGCGCCTGCTCGACGCGATCGACCCGAATCCGGCGTTCGCGCTCGCTCCCGACTGGGGGATCGCGGGCTGGAACGCGGCCTATGAGCGCCTGTACCCGCGGGTCGGTGCCGTGCCTCCCGAAGACCGCAATCTGCTCTGGCTGGTCTACACGGACGACGCCGTGCGCGACCTGCTGCCGGACTGGGATGTGACCAGCGCGCGCTTCCTCGCCGAGTTCCGGGCGGAGACCGGCGCGCGGGCCGGGGATCCGGGCGTGCGGACGCTCGTGGAACGGTTGCGTGCGGCGAGCCCGGAGTTCCGCGCCGCGTGGGAGCACTACGACATCAGCGGGTTCGCCTCCCGTGAGCGCTTGTTCCGCCTCCCGGGCGGCGTGAGCGCGCGGTACGAGCACCACCAACTCACCCCGACCGACCACCCCGAGCTGCGCCTGGTGGTCTACACCCCCCTGGCGTAACATCGCCGCTCCGGGCGCGAGGCGGCCCAGAGTCGGCCGCCTCGGTGCGAGACGGCCCAGAGTCGGCCGCCTCGGTGCGCCGGCTACGCCTCGACGAGAGCCGAGCGGATGACGGAGGTGAAGAAGGTGAGGCCGTCGACACCGGAACGCATCGCGTCCCGGGTGTCGGGGCCGAAGCCGGGCTCGACCGCGTGCTCGGGGTGCGGCATGAGGCCGACCACGTTGCCGCGCTCGTTGCGGACGCCCGCGATGTCATTGAGCGACCCGTTCGGGTTGACACCCCGGTAGCGGAACGCCACCAGTCCCTCGCCCTCGAGGCGCTTCAACTCCTCGGCCGACGCGATGAACCCGCCCTCGCCGTTCTTGAGCGGGATGACGATCTCCTGGCCCTGCTCGAAGCCGTTCGTCCACGGGGTGTCCGTGTTCTCGACGGTCAGCGCCTGGTCGCGACGGATGAAGTTGCCGTGGTCGTTGCGGATGAGGCCGCCGGAGACGAGGTGCGCCTCGGCGAGCATCTGGAATCCGTTGCAGATGCCGAGCACGGGCATCCCCGTGCCGGCGGCATCGACGACCTCGGTCATGATCGGCGAGAGGCTCGCGATCGCACCGCAGCGCAGGTAGTCGCCGTAGCTGAAACCGCCCGGGAGGACGAGCGCGTCGACGCCCTGGAGGTCGTGCTCGCCGTGCCACAGGGCGACGGCCTCGGCCCCGGCGAGCCGCACGGCGCGCAGGGCGTCGCGGTCGTCGAGCGAACCGGGGAAGGTGATGACGCCGATGCGCATCAGGCGCCCGCCTCGTCGGGGTAGTGGATGCCCACGACGTCCTCGATGACGGAGTTGGAGAGGATCTCGTCGGCGATCTCCTGGACCGCGGTGCGGGTGGCCTCGTCGATCGGGCCCTCGACGGTCAGCTCGAACCGCTTGCCGACACGGACGCCGGAGAACTGGCCCTTGCCGATGCGCGCGAGGGCGCCGGCCACGGCCTTCCCCTGCGGGTCGAGCAGCTCCGCCTTCGGCATGACTTCCACAACGATCGTCGACAAAGGTGCGCTCCTGCTCGCTCGCGGTCGGGGGGTTCGCCAGCGATTCTACCGTGCGCCGACGGCGGCGCGGTCCGGACCGGCGACGCGGGAGGCGTAGTGGACGGCCCGCTGCTCGAGCGCCGAGCGCAGCCGGGCGAAGAGGGCGGCCGACGCGTCGCCCGGCCAGTCGGGCGGCAGCGCTGCGGGCGGCAGGCCGGGGTCTCGGTAGGGGACGACGCGCCACTCGTCGAGCGCGCGCACCCAGAGCGCGAACGCCTCCTCGTCTCCGATCGCTGCGGAGGCGTCCGCGTCGCCGAAGCGATCGAGGAACGACTCGTGCACGCGCCGGATCGCCGGGAGGTCGTACCAGCGCGCGAGGCCGTCGACGAGATCGCCGCGGACGCCGGCATCCACGAACAGCACGGCGTCGAACTCGGCGACCACCTCGGCGAGCTCCTCCTCGAGGGCCGCCGGGCCGATCCAGAGACCGTCCGCGACGGTCCCGCAGCCGATCGCCGCCAGCCGGCGACGCAGCTGGTGGCGCAGGGCGCGCTGCCGTTCCGGGAAGGAGTAGGACACCAGGCACCAGGCGGTTGCCGCGCGGCGCTCGCCGAAGATGCGTGCGTCGCCGCGCTCCAGCATCGGGAGGGCGCCGGGGTCGAGCGCGTAGCCCAGAGCTCCTGCGGGGCCGGTCTCGCGGCGGAGCACTCCGCGCGCGACGAGCCGCGCGATGCTCGACCGGGCCGTCGCGGGCGGGATGCCCAGCGAGCCGAGCAGCTGCACCGCCCCGGCGGCGGACATCCAGCCGCCGAGCGGGCGCAGCGTGTTGCCGACGAGCGTGCGCAGCAGAGCCGTGGCGCTTCCGCTGGTCGCCTCGAGATCCTCGCGGACGGCGACGGAGGGCGCCTCCTCCCGGTCAGTCATGCGTCAGCTCGCCCAGGACGTTGCGCACAGCGGCCATTCCGCGGCACGTCTCCTCGAAGCTGGTGCTCAGCGGCGAGAGGCCGATGCGGAGGCCGTCGGGGTCGCGGTAGTCGGGGATGACGTCCTGCTTCCACAGAGTCGCGGTCACCTGGCGCATCGCCGGGTGGTTGAGCGTCACGTGACCGCCGCGCCGATCCGCGTCGCGCGGACTCGCGAGCGTCGCGCCGAGCGGGGCGAGCCACTCGTCCGCGAGCGCGATCGCGAACTCGGTGAGGGCGACCGACTTGGCGCGCACCGCGTCGATCCCGGCGTCCGCGATCATCCCGATCGTGTCCTGCATCGCCAGCATGCCGACGATCGGCGGCGTGCCGCTGATGAAACGGCGGATGCCGTCCGCCGGCCGGTACTCCGGGCCCATCGCGAAGACGTCGCTCGCACCCATCCAGCCCTGGATCGGCTGGGTCAGCCGGCCCTGCAGGCCCGCGGCGACGTAGCCGAACGCGGGCGAGCCGGGCCCGCCGTTGAGGTACTTGTAGGTGCAGCCCGCGGCGAGGTCGACGCCCCACTCGTCGAGCCGCGCCGGCACGGACCCCGCCGAGTGGCAGAGGTCCCACAGCACGAGGGCGCCCGCATCGTGGGCGATGCGCGTGATGGTCGGCACGTCGGCGAGGTAGCCGGAGCGGTAGGCCACGTGACTGAGCACGACGAGCGCCGTCTGCGGGCCGACCGCGGCGCCTACCTGCTCCGGAGTGACGCCGGCCTCGGTGTCCGCCTCGATCCAGACCAGGTCGAGGCCGCGCTCCCGCGCGATCCCATCGAGCAGGTAGCGGTCGGTGGGGAAGTTGTCGGTGTCGAGCACGATCTGCGAGCGGCCCGGCCGGGCGTCGACGGCGGCGCGGGCGAGTTTGTAGAGGACGACCGTGGTGGAGTCGCCGATGAACGTCTGCCCGGCGGCGGCGCCGAGTGCGGCGTCGGCGAGGGCGTCGCCGATCGTGAACGGCAGCTCCATCCACTCCTCGTCCCAGCCGCGGATGAGCCGCCCTCCCCATCCCTCGACCAGGAATCGCTGCACCCGCTCGATGCTCGCCAGGGTGGGACGGCCGAGGGAGTTGCCGTCGAAGTAGGCGGAGACGCCGGAGCCGTCCGCCACGCCGACGAAGCGGTCGCGGTACCCGGCGAGGGCGTCCGCGGCGTCCAGGGCGCGCGCGGCGGTGAACGGTTCGGGGGAGAGGAGTGTCGGAACGGTGAGGTCGGTCATCGGTGCGGCCCTTCGGTGGAGATGGTGGTGCGTGTGGTGCTGTCGGTCGTGTCGGTGCCGGTCGTGTCGGTGTCGGTGTCGGTCGTGTCGGGGGAGGCGGGGGCGGGGAGGTCCGCGACGGCGCGCGGGCGGGCGGTGGCGATCCAGGCGGCGAGATCTGCCGGATCGGCGGGCGGTGGCGCGGGAGTCCAGGCCAAGCGCGGGCCGATGGAGGCGTTCGGCGCGAGGTGGGCGGCGCTCCCGTCGCCCGCGATGGAGCGCAGCGTCTCGACCGCGGTGAGACCGGCCGTGAGCAGATCGGCGATCTCGCGGGCGTTCACGCCGACGGCGAGCGGGCCGTTCCCGAGGTCGGTGCCGTAGAGCACCCGGCCGCCCGCGGCGTGGAAGCGGCGGAGGTTGTCGATCGCGATCGCGTGCTGCGCGGTGGGGTGCCCCCAGCCGTGGATGTCGAGCGTCGAGATCCAGGTGGCGCCGCGATCCGCCATCTCGGCGAGCACGGCGTCGTCGACTCGTTCGTCGAAGGGCGTGTGCGCGAGGTGCGTCGCACCCGCGGTGATCGCGCGAGCGGGCTGTCCCGGGCCTTGCGCGTGCACGATGACGGGCAGCCCGGCCGTCACGGCCTCATCCACGATCGCGCGCAGCGTCGCGTCGTCCACAGTTTCGCCGGCGGCGCTGTTGAGCGCGACCTTGATGCGGGAGGCTCCTGCCATGACTTGTTCGCGCACCGCCTCCCTCCCGTCGCGAGGCCCGCCCACTTCGCGCGCGGCGCCGGGGGGAGCCCAGGTGGACCGTGCGGGGTAGCCGCCGGGGGCGGTGAGGAGGGCGCCGGCGATCGTGGTCGTCGGGCCAGGGGCTTCTGCCGCCAGCCAGCCGGTGGCGATGGAGGGGGTCCAACCAAGGTCGTCGGCGTGGGTGATCCCTCCGGCGAGGAGCGCCGCGGGGTCGATCAGGCCGAGGTGCACGTGGTGGTCGGTGAGCCGGGGGAAGAGCGTGCCGCCGATGTGGTGCGGCCGGAGGTCGGTGCGGGCGGTCGGGGTCAGCAGGTCGCCCCGCACCTCGAACGTGGCGGGGGTGCGGAAACCGTCCCCGGTCCAGACGGCGTCGAAGCGGACTGAGTCGACCCGGACGGCATCGAGCCGGACGGCGTCGACCCGGACGGCATCGGGCCGGGTCACCGCGGGGCGCCGATCTCGGTGCGGACGGCGTACAGCTCGGGGAAGAAGGTGAGGTCGAGCGCCTTCTGCAGGAAAGCGGCGCCGGACGATCCTCCGGTGCCGACCTTCATCCCGATGGTGCGCTGGACGGTCTTGAGGTGACGGAACCGCCAGAGCTGGAAGTTGTCCTCGAGGTCCACGAACTCTTCACAGGCCTCGTACTCGGACCAGTGGGTGTCGGCGTTCTCGTAGATGCCGCGGAACACCGGCACCAGCTCCGGCGTGTAGACGTGGGCTTGAGTGACGTCTCGGTCGAGCACGGCGGCGGGGATGTCGTGGCCGGCGCGGGCGAGGTAGTGCAGGAACTCGTCGTACACGCTCGGCGCTTCGAGAAGGCTCGCGAGCAGTGCGTGCGCCTCGGGATCGGCGGCGAACACCGAGAGCATGCGGCGGTTCTTGTTCCCCAGCACGAACTCCACCGCGCGGTACTGGTACGACTGGAAGCCGGAGGAGTTGCCGAGGAACCCGCGGAACTGCGCGTACTCGGTCGGCGTCAGGGTGGCGAGCACCGACCACTGCTCGGTCAGCGTCTTCTGGATGTGCTTGACGCGGGCGATCCGCTTGAGCGCCTGCGGCAGCTCGTCGGCACGCAGCAGGTCGCGCGCGGATTCGAGCTCGTGGAGCACCAGCTTCAGCCAGAGCTCGGTGGTCTGGTGCTGCACGATGAACAGCAGCTCGTCATGGTGCTCGGGCCGGCTGACGGGGTGCTGCGCGCTCAGAAGGGTCGCCAGGTCGAGGTAGGAGCCGTACGACATCCGCTCGCGGAAGTCCGTCACGATGTCCGGCTCGAGATCCCGCGTGTTCCCGTCGACGCTCATGCTGCAATTCTGCGCCGATCGTCACGAAAACGCAACAGCGAGACGCCGGAGATTCCCAGGACCCCGGTGATCAGCCGCGCTCCGAGCCGGCCTCCGCATCGCGGACGGCGCGCTCGACGCGGGATGCCCGCCCGGGCAGCAGGTGTCCCGCGTCGCTGATGAGCTCCACGTGCCCTCCGGCGAGCGCGGTGTCGGCGCGGCGGGCGGCGGCGGGCGCGTCGAGCATTCGGTCGCGCGCGCCGTACAGCGCCCAGACCGGGGCGGTGATCGCGGACAGCGCGGCGTCATCGAAGACCGGCAGGGGATCGGTGCGCGGAGAGAAGTGGGCGAACGTCGTGAGAGCGAGGGTAGCGAGCGGGCTGGGCCCGGTCGTGCCCGACGTGGGATGTGGACCGGTCAGATAGGAGAGCGCGCGGGCGCGGCCACTGCGCCCGGCGACGGCGAGGAGCCCGGCCACGAGAAGCGGTGCCGTGCGGCGGGGCCCGATGCCGCTCGACGAGACCAGCACGACGGCGCGCGGGAGGTGCGGAGCCGCCGACGCGGCGTCGAGGGCCACCCAGCCGCCGAGGGATTCGCCCACGAGGACGGGGCGCTCGACGCCGAGCTCGCGGACGACGGCGCCCAGCCACGACGCATGGACTCCCGGACTCAGGGGAAGCCGTGTTCCGCTCGGGTCGCCCGGCTCTCCGGGGAGGTCGAGGGCGAGTAAGCGATGGTCGGCGCTCAGCCCCGTCAGTTCCGCGGCCCACCCTGCTGCCGTCGCGCCGGATCCGTGCAGGAGCACGACGGGCGGTGCGTCGAGCGGTCCTGCGGCAAGGGCGTGGACGGTCATGGCCGGTCTCGAGCTGCTCGACGGCAGTCCGATTCGGATGTGCTCGACGTCCGGCAGGAGTGCTCGCACGGTCTCGTCGTACGCGTCCTGCACGGTCCGTGCGCCCGCGGGGGAGCGGAAGGCGGTCGTTGCGTCCTCACGCATGGATGGCCTCCACCGCTCGATGGATGGTGGACGCCGCCTCGAGCACGCTCCCCGCGGAACCGCTCAGGATGACCCGGAGTGTCCGCGAGCCGGCCGCGCGCGACAGATGAGCGTCGACCCCTGACACGAATCCCTGTGCGGTCACGAGCGTGGTCAGGCGCTCCGCGATCGAGCTGTCGTGGGCGTCGATGTCGAGGATCACCGTCGCTGTCGTGGCTGCACCGTCGCCCGCCACGGTGGTCGGGGCGGAGGCGGGCGCCCCGGTGAGGAGGCGCAGATCCTCCACGCGGATGCGGTACTGCTTGCCGATCCGGGTGGCGGCGAGGCGCCCCGATCGGATGTAGTCGCGCACGGTGCGCGGCTGTACGCGGAGCTCGTCGGCTGCTTCGTTCACGCTGAGAAATGACCTCATGCGACAACTATATACGTATCCAAACAGCCACAAACGCATATATCGAGCAGGGCTTCGACGCCGTCGCGTCATGGAACGCCCGGTGCTGCGTCTCTTTGGACGCGACCAGTCGGAGCGGTCGTACCCGAAACCCCGAAACCCGAACTCCCGAACTCCCGAACCCCGAACCCGAACGCAGCCGGCCGCACGCCCGTCGGTCGCTGCCCCTCCCGAATGAGCGTTCCGATGACCCCTCGCGACACGCGACCCACCCCGCAGCACCGGAAGCCCTCCCGCCGCCGTGGGGGCCGAACCGACCCCGAGGAGCTCTCCGACAGCGACCTCGTCGAGCGGTCGCGCGCCGGTGACGAGCTCGCGTACGCGGAGCTGTGGCGTCGGCACGCCCGCGCGGGTCTGACCGTGGCACGCTCCGCGAGCTCGACGCTCGACCCCGACGACCTCGTCGCCGAGGCGTTCTTGAAGATCCTGCAGGCGGTGCAGAGCGGCAAGGGGCCCCAGGTGGGGTTCCGCCCGTATCTCTTCACGACGATCCGCAACCTGGCCGCGTCCTGGGGCCGCGATCGACGGGAGTCGCCGCTGGAGGACGCAGAGGCGGTCCCCGATCCCGAGACGACGGAGTCGACCACGCTGAAGGCGCTCGACCGCTCCCTCACCGCCCAGGCGTTCCGCTCCCTCCCCGATCGCTGGCAGGAGGTGCTCTGGTACTGCGACGTCGAGCAGCTGAGCCCGGCCTCGGTCGCCCCGCTGCTGGGCCTCAGCCCGAACGGCGTCTCAGCGCTCGCCTACCGGGCGCGGGAGGGACTCCGCCAGGCGTGGATCCAGGTGCACCTCCAGTCCCTCGACGCGGACTCGGAGTGCCGCTGGGTGACGGATCGCATGGGCGCCTACTCCCGCGGCAAGCTCGCCGCGCGCGAGACGAAGCGGTTCGAGGCGCATCTGCTCACCTGCGCCCGCTGCACGATCGTGCTCGGCGAGGCCCGCGACGTCGGATCGCGGCTGGCCCTGATCGTCCTGCCTCTGACGGTGGGCACGGGAGCCGCGGCCGCCTACGCCGCGTGGATCCAGGGTGGACACAACGCGGTCCTGGCCTCGGCCGGGTCCACGGCGGCGGCTCCGCTTCCGGCGTCCGTCTCGACCGCGATCTCGTCGGCGGGTCCGGCGGGTGGTGCAGCCGGTGGCGGAGCGATCGCGGGCGGGGTCACCGTGGCCGCCTGGACGGGCGGCGGACTCCTCGCCGCTGCCGCGGTCGCCGGGGTCCTCGTGCTCGGCCCGCAGCTCCTCGCCTCCGGCGGCGACGGTCCGACCGCCGACGTGCCGGTCGCGACGGCGCCGCGCGCGCTGGGAGAGGACGGGACGAGGGGCTCCGCGACATCCGGCCCCCTCGCCGACGCTCCGGTGGCCGAGCCGCCGGCCTCGCCGCGGCCCGGACCGTCCACGCCGCCTGTCCCTCCGGGCACCGGCCGCGACACGGGGCAGGGCGACGGCGCCGCGCCGTCGCGACCCGGGGTGCCCGCCGATGCGGCCGCGACGGAGCCGGCGACGCCCAGCGCCCCGACCACCCCGACGGGCCCGACCACCCCGACGGGCCCGACCACCCCGACCGATCCGCAGCCCCCGGCCGCGCCCGTGGTCACCTCGCCCTGGGAGTCCGACCGCGCCACCTCCGCCACCGCCGTGGACCTCGCCGGCACCGGCACTCCCGGCGCCATCGTCGGTGTTGCGGCCCGACCGTCGGCGACCTCCTCGGCCGCCGCGACCGCGAGCACACCGGCCTCCCCGCTCCTCGCCTCGACCACCGTCTCCGGCACGGGGGAATGGTCGCTCGCCGTCGATCTGTCCTCCCTCGCCGACGGATCGTGGCTTCTCGACGTCGACCAGCGCACTTCCGCCGGCACCTCGGCGCCGACGACGCTGGGCCTCCTGGTCGACCGCACTGCTCTGCCTCCCGTGATCGCCGCGGTCGACACCGGCACCGGAGCCCTGGCCGGGCGCGCGGCCCCGATCGTGTCCGGGACGGCGGAGCCGGGGGCCACTGTCGTGGTGTCGGACGGTGACCGCGCGCTGACGACGGTCACCGCCGACGGGTCGGGATCCTGGAGCACCGGGGAGCTCATGCTCGCGTCCCCCTCCTACGCGCTCACCGCCCGTCAGACGGACGAGGCCGGCAACGTCTCCCCGCCCTCCGCGGCGGTGACGTGCATCGCGACCGCACCGGACGTGTTCGCGATGGGGTCTCCGTTCGCCGCCCTCCTCGTGGTGCACGGCGAGCCCGGTGACACGGTCGAGGTGTGGCTCGACGGTGCGGAGACGGGCCACACCCTGGCTCTCGACTCCACGGGCTATGGTGCGGTGCTCCTCGTCGTCGCGCCCGGCGATCACCGCGTCGGCGCGACCGTGGTCGTGGACGGGCGGCACGGTGTGCTCGCCGACACGGCCGTGTCGGCGCCGTCCTGAGCGGATCCGCCGGCCCGCCAGCGACCGGGTCCGCGTCTCCTTCACCCCACCCGTCGTTCACCTCCCGGTTACCCGGCCGTCGCGCCGCCGTCGTCCCCGCCGCCTAGCGTGTGCGCTACAGGAGGAGTGCTATGGGCAGGCATTACGATCTCGCCATCGTCGGCAGCGGCATCGTCGGCCTCGGCCATGCTGTCGCGGCGTTGCGCCGGGGCCTGACCGTCGCCGTCGTGGACCGCGCCGCGGCTCCCTTCGGCGCGTCCGTGCGCAACTTCGGGCACCTCCACGTGACGGGCCAGGACGGTGAGGCGCGGGCCTACGCCGAGCTGGCACGCGAGCTATGGCTCACGCTCGCCCCCGAGGCCGGGTTCTGGCTGCAGGAGTCGGGCACCGTCGTCGTCGCGCAGGCCCCGGACGAGCTGGGCGTGCTGGAGGAGTTCCGCGCGCAGCGCGGAGGCCGTCAGGTGCGCATGCTGACACCGGCGGAGGTGCGCGAGCGCATCCCCGTCGCCGACGGCGTCGCCGTGGGCGGCGCGTTCCTCCCCGCCGACCTGCAAGTGGACCCGCGGGAGGCGGCTCCCGCGATCGTGCGCTGGCTCGACGCGCACGGCGTCGACTTCTACTGGCAGACCGCGGTGGGCGGGGTGCAGACCGGAACGGTCCACACGTCGCGCGGCCGGCTTGCCGCCGACGCGGTCGTCGTCGCCGTCAACCATGACGTCGAGCAGCTGTTCCCGGGCGTCGCGGAGGCCCACGGTATGGTCCGCTGCGTGCTCGACATGATGCTGGTGGAGGCGGAGCTCGACCATCCCCTCGCCGCCCCGCTGCTCACCGGCTGGTCGCTCGTCCGGTATCCGGGATTCGCACGCACGCCGAGCGCGGAGGCCGTGCGCGAGCGCCTGGCGGCCGAGCACCCCGCTCTGGCCGCGCTCGACGTGAACCAGATGTACACGCAGCGTCCTGACGGCTCGCTGCTCGTCGGCGACACCCACCGGCTCGGCCCGGATATCCCTCCGTTCCAATCGGAGGAGGCGTTCGAGCTGCTCCTGGAGCGTGCGCGGGCTCTCTTCGGCACCGGCCGGCTCCGGGTGCGCGAGCGTTGGCAGGGCGTCTACGCCTCCGCTCCCGACGAGTTCCTGGTCGCCGCTCCGCAGCCCGACGTCCGCGTCGTTTCGGTGATGACCGGCATCGGGATGACCACCGGGCTGGGCTTGGCCGATCGCGTGGTCGACGAGCTGTTCGCCTCCGCTCCCGGCGTGCTGGCGACCGCCGCCGGCCGGGCCCACTGACACGTCTGCACGAGACAGGAGAAAGGCATCCCCATGACCCCTGACGGCCGCATCACCAGCGAGTTCGACGACACCGCGATCATCGAGCCCGAGGAGGACGACGAGCTCGCCGACCTCGAGCTCGTGGTGCTCGACCTCGTCGGCACGACCGTCGTCGACGACGGTCTCGTCGAGCGTGCGTTCGTCCGCGCCGTCGACACCGCCGGCCTGGCCGGGT
The DNA here is from genome assembly GCF_019924635.1 of Leifsonia sp. ZF2019. Classification (NCBI taxonomy): domain Bacteria; kingdom Bacillati; phylum Actinomycetota; class Actinomycetes; order Micrococcales; family Microbacteriaceae; genus Leifsonia; species Leifsonia sp. ZF2019. The sequence goes on along the minus strand of NZ_CP065037.1, from coordinate 3,728,740 downwards.
CGGAGGGCGACCGCGAGCGCTCCCTCGCCTTCGTACGCCGCACCATGGGCCAGGAGAAGGCCGCCGTGTTCCGCGCCCTGACCGGTGACGACGACCAGGCGCAGCACGCCACCGCCGTCTTCGAATCGGCGTATGCCGAGCTCGTCGCCGCGGAGGGCGTCCGCGCGGTTCCGGGCGCCGAGGAGCTGGTGCGGCTGCTCCGCGATGCCGGCGTCGCCGTGGCGCTCACGACCGGGCTCTCACGGGCGACGCTCGACGTCGTCCTCGACGCCCTCGGCTGGGACGACCTCGCCGACGTGACGCTGACCGCGGACGAGGCGGGTCGCGGCCGCCCGTACCCCGACCTCCCCCTCACCGCACTGCTGCGCACCGGCGCGACCTCCGTCGACGGGATGGTCGTCGTCGGAGACACCGCGAGCGACATCGCCTCCGGCATCGCGGCGGGCGCCGGTCTCGTGGTGGGTGTGCTCTCAGGCTCCCACGACGAGCGCGACCTGCTCGACGCGGGAGCGGACGCCGTCGTGCACAGCGTGGCCGACCTCGCCGAGCTGCTCGGCTTCGACGACGAGGACGACCCGGCCGACGAGGGCCGCTTCGCGGGGGACGCTGTGCTCGCGCCTGCCGAGGGACCGGCCGGCCGGTGACGATCAAGGCGGTGACACCGCGCGTCGTCGCGCCGCCGGCGAGCCTGGGGATGGGGGTCAGCGTGTATCCGTCGGCGACGGCGATGGTGTGGCCCGGGGAGGGGCACCGGCACGAGGCCGTCGCCGTGCCCGGCGTGCGCCTGGCTCCCGGGGACGTGCTGGTGGAGATCGAGCTCGCGACCGTCTGCGGCTCCGATGTTCACACGGTGCTCGGACACCGCTCGGCGCCGACGCCGCTGGTGCTCGGCCACGAACAGGTCGGCCGTGTCGTCGCGCTCGGCCGGGGCGGCGCCAAGACGACCGACGGCCACCGGGTCGCCCTGGGCGAGCGCGTCGTCTGGTCGGTCGCCGTGCCGTGCGGGCGCTGCGTGCGGTGCCGCCGCGGCCTCCCGCAGAAGTGCCTCACCGTCCAGAAATACGGCCATGAGCGCATGCGCCGCGGCTGGGAGCTCTCGGGCGGGTTCGCGACGCACACCCACATCCTCGACGGCACGCCCATCGTGGCCGCTCCGGACGACCTGCCCGCAGCAGTGCTCGCCCCCGCCTCCTGCTCCACCGCCACCGTCGCCGCCGCACTCGAGGCGGCGTCCGAGATCGTCCCCCTGGACGGAGCCCTGGTGCTGATCGCGGGCGCGGGGATGCTCGGACTCACCGCCACCGCGATGGCGACGGAGGCGGGGGCGCGCGTCGTCGTCAGCGATCCCGTGCCCGCCCGTCGGGAGGCCGCCCTCGCGTTCGGCGCCGCGGCCGTCGCCGATCCGCGCGCCGTAGCGGACTCCCCCGCCGGTCTCGCGACAGCGCTCGGCAGGGCGGGCGGTCGCGCCGCCGCACCCACCATCGCGCTGGAGCTCTCCGGCACGGCCGCGGCCCTCCGCTCGCTCCTGGCCGCCGTCGACGTGGGCGGGGTGCTCGTCCTGGTCGGCTCCGTCTTCCCCGGCCCCGACCTGACGGTCTCGCCGGAGCAGCTGGCCCGGCGCCTGCTCACGATCCGAGGTGTGCACAACTACGCCCCGCGGCACCTCGAGCAGGCGGTCCGCTTCCTCGCCGGGGGCGGCCGCGCCTATCCCTTCGCGGAGCAGGTCGGGGCGATCTTCCCCCTCGCCGAGGTGGACGCTGCGCTGCAGGCGACCGGGCACTCGCGGGTGGGTGTGCGGCCATCGCCCGTTTCCTGAGCGTTCTCACATGTTCGGTTCTCTAGGATCGAGCTCCCGAACCCGTGAGGAATCCCGTGATCGAGACGACCGACCCGACCACCCGTCCCCGCAGCACCGATGACCAGGCCGCGCCGCCCGAGCCGCCGGCTCCCGCAGCGCCTCGGCAGCATCGGCAGCCGGGCCCAGCCAGCCGCGCCATCGGCTCGCTGATCTTCTTCAGCCGCTGGCTGCAGGCTCCGCTCTACCTCGGCCTGATCGTCGCCCAGGCGATCTACGTCTGGGTGTTCATCGTCGAGCTGTGGCATCTGGGCGAGAAGGTGGTCATCCACGGCGAGATCAAAGAGGCGGAGGTCATGCTCGCCGTCCTCGGCCTGATCGACGTCGTGATGATCGCCAACCTGCTCATCATGGTCATCATCGGCGGCTACGAGACGTTCGTCTCCCGCGTCAACACCGACGGCCACCCCGACCAGCCCGAGTGGCTCTCCCACGTGAACGCCAACGTGCTCAAGGTCAAGCTGGCGATGGCGATCATCGGCATCTCGTCCATCCACCTCCTCAAGACCTTCATCGAGGTGGGCGACCTCGGCGCCCCGGGCGCGACGAACGTGACCGGCGCCGTCTACACGCCGCAGGGCGTGCTCTGGCAGGTCGTCATCCACTGCGTCTTCATCCTCTCGGCCGTCGCGCTCGCGGCGATCGACCGGATGTCGCGCAAGGCGGGCGACAAGGGGCACTGACCGCACCGGCTCAGGGGGCCAGCAGCCCCCTGGTCGTCGCCGTGTGCCACGCGATGAGCAGCGACGGGTCCACGATCTCCCCGCGGTCGACCAGGGAGGCGAGGTCGGCGATCGGGATGCGCAGGCACCGCACCTGCTCGAACGGGTCGTCCGCCTTCGGCGCGAGTGTCCCCGCTGCTTCGGCGAAGAAGAGGTGGACCGGCCAGGCGGACCGGCCCGGGTTCGGGTAGAACGTCTGCAGAGGCGTCAGGTCGCCCACCACTATCCCGAGCTCCTCGACGGCCTCGCGGCGCGCGGCCTCGGCGGGCTGCTCACCGTCCTCCCCCGCGCCACCCGGCAAGTCGTGGATCCACCCGTCGACCGGGAACCGGTACTGGCGGCTGAGCAGGATGTCGCCGCCGTCCCGGATCAGGACCGCGGCCCCGTAGGGAACGCTCTCGTCCACCTCGTAGCGTCCCGGCGTGCTGTCGGGCAGCTGGACGGAGTGCTCGCGAATGGTCATCCGTCCCTCGTACACGGTCCGCGCCGACACCCTGGTCCATTTCTGCTCGTCCATCCCCTCATCCTCGCGCCGGCCTTCGCCGCTCGCCGAATCGGGTGCATCGTGGAGGCATGAGCGTCGACCCTCTCGCCGGCTTCTTCCGTCTGCTCCGTGCCGTGCCGGTGCCGGACGACGCGGAGGCGCTCTACGGCGACGACCCCGAGGGTGCGCGCCGGGAGCGCAACCTGCGCCGCTACCTGGCCATGCCGCACGCGCCCGTGCTCCTTTTGGGCGAGGCGCCGGGCTGGCGGGGCATGACGGTCACCGGGGTGCCGTTCACATCGGTCCGGGAGGTGGAGGCTGCGGTCACTCCCGAGATCGCCGCCCTCGAGCTGCCCTCCGAACCGCAGGCGCCGTGGGAGGCGTCGAGCCGTGACGTCTGGGCGGCCTTCCGCGCCTGGACGGGGCCGCTGCCGCTCTCCTGGCCGGTGTACCCGCACCATCCTTTCGTCGCGGGCGACCCGCGCACGAACCGCACACCGCGCCCCGCCGAGGTGCGGGCAGGCGCTCCGGTGGCGCTCGAGCTGATCCGCGCGCTCGGCGTGGAGGTCGTGGTCGCCGTGGGCCGCAAGGCGCAGGGGGCGCTCGCCGCGGCGGGGGTCGAGGCACCGGCCGTCCGGCATCCCGCACAGGGGGGAGCGCGGCAGTTCACCGAGCAGCTGCTGAGGCTCACCGGGAGCATGCACGGCTGAGAGCGGCCGGCAACGCCGGGGTTGACACGCGATTGGTTCGCCGCATACTATTCCACACGGAATAATCAAGACGGAATAATTGATCTCGGAACGCTCCCCATGACACCCAGTCCCTCCCTCACCCCGCTCGCCGTGGCGGCGCTCGCGCTGCTCGCCGAAGGTCCCACGCATCCGTACGAGATGTATCAGACCCTCGTGCTGCGGTCGGAGGACCGGCTCGTCAAGGTGCGCCCGGGGTCGCTCTACCACACGGTCGACCGCCTGGCCCGGCAGGGGTATGTGCGGGCGACCGGCACCGAGCGCGAGGGCAACCGGCCCGAGCGCACCACCTACGAGATCACGGAGCAGGGGACGCGGGCTCTCACGGAACGGATCGCCGACATCGTCGGCACGCCCGTCAACGAGTATCCCGAGTTCCCCGTCGGGCTGGGGGAGTCGCACAACCTCCCCGTCGAGTCCGTCATCGCGCTGCTGCGGCAGCGCGTCTCCCTGATCAGGGCAGACATCGAGACGCTCGACGATGCGAAACGCTCCGTCACGGCCAAGGGCCTGCCTGCCCGGTACTGGATGGACGTGCGCTACCAGCGCGCGATGGCGGAGGCCGACGCGGCCACGCTCGAGGCCCTCATCGACGACCTCGTCTCGGGAGAGATCTCCTGGGACGACGAGAAGAAGCAGTGAGAAAGAGACCCATGGAACGCGAACTCAAGCCCTGGCCGGCCCTCTGGGCACTGGTCGTCGGGTTCTTCATGATCCTCATCGACACCACCATCGTGTCGGTCGCGAACCCTTCGATCATGAAGGGGCTCGACCTCGGCACCGACTACAACGCGGTCATCTGGGTGACCAGTGCGTACCTCCTCGCGTACGCGGTCCCCCTCCTGATCACCGGCCGCCTCGGCGACCGCTTCGGACCGAAGAACATCTACCTCATCGGCCTCGTGATCTTCACACTGGCCTCCGCCTGGTGCGGCTTCGCGGGGGACATGCCCGGAGGCGGCATCGGGATGCTGATCACGGCCCGTGTCGTCCAGGGCCTCGGTGCGGCGCTGATGACACCGCAGACGATGGCCGTCATCACCCGGATCTTCCCGCCGGACCGCCGAGGCGCGGCCATGGGCCTCTGGGGAGCCGTCGCCGGCGTCGCCACGCTCATCGGCCCGCTGCTCGGAGGCATCCTGGTCGATACCCTCGGCTGGGAGTGGATCTTCTTCATCAACGTCCCCGTCGGCGTCGTCGCGTTCATCCTCGCGATGCGCCTGGTGCCCGCCCTTCCGACGCACTCGCACAGCTTCGACATCCTCGGTGTGATCCTCTCGGCTATCGGCATGTTCCTCCTCGTCTTCGGCATCCAGGAGGGCGGCACCTACGACTGGGGTGTCATCTGGGGTCCCATCAGCGTGTGGGGGCTGATCATCGCGGGCATCGTCGTCCTGATCGCGTTCGTGATCTGGCAGGCGATGAACAAGAAGGAGCCGCTGCTGCCGCTCCCGCTGTTCCGCGACCGCAACTTCTCGCTGTCGAACGGCGCGATCACGACCGTCGGGTTCGCCGTCACCTGCATGGCGCTGCCCCTGGTGTTCTACTTCCAGACCGTCCGTGGCCTCACTCCGACCGAGTCGGCTCTGATGCTCGCGCCGACTGCCGTCTTCTCCGGCGTGCTGGCGCCACTCATGGGCCGCCTGATCGACAAGATCAACCCGAAGTTCATCGCGGCCCCTGGCCTGCTGCTCTTCTCGATCGCCCTGTTCCTCTACTCGCGGATGCTCTCGCCGGACGTCACGATCTGGTGGCTGCTCATCCCGAGCGCCCTCATGGGCATCGCGATGTCGGGGGTCTGGGGACCGATCTCGGCGACGGCCACGCGCAACCTCCCGCTGAACCAGGCGGGCGCGGGATCCGGCGTCTTCAACACCACCCGCCAGATCGGCGCCGTGCTGGGCAGCGCCTCCATCGCCGCACTGATCGAGAGCCGTCTGGCGGTCGATCTGCCGAAGGTCCCCGGAGGTGCGAACGTCAGCGAAGCGAGCGCCGGCACCGAACTGCCGCAGTTCCTCCACGCCGGATTCACGCAGGCGATGGCGGAGGCCCTGCTGCTGCCGTCGGCGGTCGCCCTCCTCGGCGCGCTGATCGTGATCTGGTGGGCCAAGCCGAAGCCGCCCGCGTGGGGGCCTGGAGCTGCCGCCGCGGCCGGTCCCGGGGCTGCAGCGGGAGCCGCGGCGGGTGCTCCAGCGGGCGCTCCCGCCGAGGTCGGCGGGCACGGTTCGCATGCCGCGCCGGTCCCCGTCGACGCGGTGGCGCATGGATCGCACGCCGCCGACGTGCCTCCCGCGACCGACCTGGCCGAGGGGGAGGAGCCGCCGCACGGCCTCCACTCCGCCCCGGTCGCGGACTGACCGGCCGACCGGCGCCCGACGTCACGAAGCCCTCCTGCCGTTCGGCGGGAGGGCTTCGTCGTGCTCGGAAGTCGGAAGAGGGGAAGGAGCCGGGCGCGCTCAGGCGCCGGTCAGCCGCTCCAGCAGCTCGCGGTAGCGCGCGGTCGTGCGCTCGACGATCTCGGCGGGCAGCTCGGGAGGGGTGCCGGACTTGTCCCAGTGCGCCGCGAGCCAGTCGCGGACGATCTGCTTGTCGAAGCTCGCCATGCGCTCCTCGGCGGTCGCCGCCGTCGCGTAGACCCGCGCGTCCCAGTACCGGCTCGAGTCGCTCGTCAGCACCTCGTCCGCGAGGGTGATCTCGCCGGTGGTGCGGTCGGCGCCGAACTCGAACTTGGTGTCCGCGATGATGACGCCGCGCTGCTCGGCGATGGCGGAGGCGCGCGCGTAGACCTCGAGGGAGAGCCGGCGCAGCTCCTCGGCGACCTCGGGGCCGACGAGCTCGACGGTGCGCTCGAAGCTGATGTTCTCGTCGTGCTCTCCGAGCGGTGCCTTCCACGCGGGAGTGTAGAGCGGTTCCGGAAGCCGGTCGCCGTTGCTCAGGCCCTCGGGCAGCGGGATGCCGCACACGCTCCGGCTGGCCTGGTACTCGGCCCACCCGCTGCCCGTCAGGTACCCGCGCACGACGCACTCGACGGGGAACATGTCGAGCGGCTTCACCAGCATGGCGCGGCCGGAGACCTCGGCGGGGATGCGCTCGACGACCCGGTCATCCGCCCCCTCCCGGCGCAGCTCGTGATCGGGCACCAGGTGGTTCGGAACGTCGCTCAGCTGGTCGAACCACCACAGGCTGAGCGCGGTCAGCAACTCGCCCTTGCCCGGGATGCCCGGGGACAGGACGTGGTCGAACGCGCTCACCCGATCGCTGGCGACGACGAGCATCGCATCCGCGTCGTCGAGCCCGGAGGCGCCGTCCGGCACATAGAGGTCACGCACCTTGCCCGAATAGCTGTGGACCCATCCCGCCAGTTCGCTCACCCGTCCATCGTAGGGGCGTTCGTCGGGTGCACGCGCCTCCGCCGGCCGAGCAGCGTCGCCGTCGCGATGCGCACGTTCACATCCCTAGACTGAACCGGTCGGAGGCGGCGCGGGACCGCGCGTGCCACGGTGCGAAGGAGGACCACGTGGGCGAATGGAACTGGGCCGGCAACTACGAGTACGGGGCGAGCCGCATCGCCGCTCCGGCGACCGTGGCGGAGCTGCGGGAGCTGATCGCCAGCGCCCGCACCGTGCGGGCGCTGGGGAGCCGGCACTCGTTCAACGATCTCGCCGACACCGGTGACCTCCTCGTGAGCACTGCGGCGCTCCCGGCGATGATCCGGATCGACGCGGAGGCGCGCACGGCCACCGTCGGCGGCGGGGTGCGCTACGGCGACCTCGCGCGGGAGCTGGAGGCCGCCGGCTGGGCACTGCACAACCTCGCGTCGCTCCCTCACATCTCCGTCGCGGGCGCGATCGCGACCTCCACCCACGGGTCGGGCGACCGCAACGGCACGCTCGCGACGGCGGTCGCCGGGCTGAGCATCCTCACCGCCGACGGGGACGTCGTCGACCTGCGCCGCGGGGACGAGGGCTTCGACGGCGCCGTGGTCTCGCTCGGGGCGCTCGGCGTCGTGCTGGAGGTGACCCTCGACATCCGGCCGACTTACACCGTGCGGCAGAGACTGTTCGGCGGGGTGCCGTGGGAGGCGGTCCTCGACCGGTTCGACGAGGTGACGTCGGCGGCCTACAGCGTCTCCCTCTTCACCACGTGGGACGAGCCCACGGTGAGCCTGGGCTGGATCAAGGAGCTCGCCGACGCTCCCTCCGCCGTCGGCGACGACTTCTTCGGCGCACCCGCCCTCACCGAGGCCCGGCACATGATCGCGACCATGGACGTGCGCAACACCACCGAGCAGCTCGGAGTCGCGGGCCCGTGGAGCGAGCGGCTCGCACACTTCCGGTTCGAGTTCACGCCGTCGAACGGCGCGGAGATCCAGTCGGAGTACCTCGTGCCGCGCGCGAACGCCGTCGCCGCGATCGGCGCCGTGCGCTCCCTCGGCGCGCTGATCGCTCCGGTGCTGCAGATCAGCGAGATCCGCACCGCGGCGGCCGACGACCTCTGGCTGTCGAGCGCTTACGGCACCGACGTGGTCGGTCTCCACTTCACCTGGCTGCGCGACCAGGAGGGGGTGGAGGCGGTGCTCCCCGCGCTCGAGGACGCCCTCCTCCCGCTCGGCGCGCGCCCGCACTGGGGCAAGCTCTACCTCGACCCGGCCGGCCTCGTCCCGCACCTGTACCCGCGCCTCGACGACTTCCGCGCCCTCGCCGAGCGCTTCGACCCCGCGGGCCGCTTCCGCAACCCGTTCCTCACCCGCCTCCTCGGCTGAGCCGCCGAAGCGGCCCGAAATGGGGTCGAATCCGCCCAGACGCCTGACTATCGGCCGCCTCGGTGGCCTCGAGGCCGCGGGTCAGGAGACGCGGGCGGCGATGTCCGTGCGGTGCTGGGAACCGGGGAGGTGGATGCGGTCGACGGCGGCGTAGGCGCGTTCGCGCGCCTCGGCGAAGGTCGTGCCGCGGGCGACCACCGAGAGCACCCGGCCGCCGGTCGCGATCAGCGCACCCGACGCGTCGCGTGCGGTCGCCGCGTGGGCGATCGTCACCTCGGGGACCTCGGCTGCCGCCTCCAGTCCGGTGATAGGGCGGCCGGTCAGCGGCGCCTCCGGGTACCCCTCGCTCGCGACCACCACGGTGACCGCCGTGTCGAGCGCGAACTCCGGCCGCGGCATCCCGGCCAGCGCTCCGGTCGCCGCCGCGAACAGCAGCGACGACAGCGGCGTGACCAGCCGAGGGAGGACGACCTGCGTCTCCGGGTCGCCGAAGCGCGCGTTGAACTCGATCACGCGGATGCCGCGCTCCGTCACGATCAGTCCGCAGTAAAGGAGCCCGATGAACGGCGTCTGCTCGACGGCCAGCCGGCGCACGGTCGGCAGCGCGACGGTGTCGATGACCTCGTCGACGAAGGTCTCCGGGAGCCAAGGGAGCGGCGAGTAGGCGCCCATCCCCCCGGTGTTGGGTCCGGCGTCGCCGTCGAGGAGGCGCTTGTAGTCCTGGGCCGGGCTGAGCGGGAGCACGGTGTGGCCGTCGCTGACGAGGAAGAGCGAGACCTCCTGGCCGTCGAGGAACTCCTCGATCAGGACCCCGCCCTGCGTCAGGTAGTGCTCGGCGTGCGCGAGCGCGGCGGCGCGGTCCTCGGTGACGAGCACGCCCTTGCCAGCGGCCAGCCCGTCGGCCTTGATGACGTACGGGGCACCGAGATCGTCGAGCGCGGATTCGACGTCGGCGAGGGTGGCCGCGCGCACGGCGCGGCCGGTCGGCACCCCGGCGGCCTCCATGACGCGCTTCGCGAAGGTCTTCGACCCCTCCAGCTGCGCCGCCGCCTTGCCCGGACCGAAGACCGGGATGCCGCGGGTGCGCAGCGGGTCGGCCACCCCGGCGACCAGCGGGGCCTCGGGACCGATCACCACGAGCTCGATGCCGTTCTCGATCGCGTACTCCGCCACCGCCGCGCCGTCGAGCATGTCGAGGCCGGTCTCGACCGGCACATCCGCGGCGATGCCGGCGTTGCCGGGGGCGGCGACGATGTGGTGGCCCGCCTCCTCCGCGAGGAGCGCGGTGATGATGGCGTGCTCGCGGGCACCGGAACCGAGGACGAGAATCTTCACGCGACCATGCTAGAGGGCCGGGAGGGGCGTTACGGCCCGGCCGTGCTCCGGAGTCGCTTCCGCCGGCTCCCGGATGTGCACGGTGGGAGGATGGGGTCATGGCCCGAGCGAAGATCCCCGACTCCGAGGGCGGTCCCGCCGTGCGCGCCGCGCTCACCGAGGGCGCCGACCGCAACACCACCGCGACCGCCGTGCGCTACCTTCTCCAGCTGCTGGCCGAGCGCGCCCCGGGCAACACCGTCGAGGTGCGCGTCCCGCCCTTCGGCGCGACCCAGTGCATCCCGGGCCCGCGGCATACGCGCGGCACCCCGCCCAACGTGATCGAGACCGACCCGCGCACGTGGCTCGCCCTCGCCTCCGGTGCGCTGAGCTGGGACGATGGCCTCGCCTCCGGAGCCGTGCACGCCTCCGGCCAGCGCGCCTCCCTCGAGGGCCTGCTCCCGCTCCGGTACTGACCGCGTCCCGCATCCCTGCGCCGACGACGCGCGTTCGCCCAGGCGGGGTAGGGGAGAATGGGGGGATGAGCGTTGATCCGGAGGAGCAGGCGTCCGTCACCGAGGCGGAGGTGCGGGTGCACCGTTCGCCGCGGTACTTCCGCTTCATGCTCACCGGCGCCGTGCTCTTCGCGATCGTCGCCCTCGTCCTCACATTCTCGTTCCCCGAGAACCCGACCTACGACCGCGGGAGCGTCTTCGGCTTCCTGCTGGCGATCGGCGTGGCCGTCGGCGTCGCGGTCGGCAGCGTCGTCGCGCTGATCGTCGACCGCTCCACCTCCCGGCGCGCGCGCAGCGTCCAGGCGGATAGAATCGACGTGCACATCCCCGTGGAGGAGCCCGAGGACGCCGAGCCCGGCGAGACCCCGCGCACCGGTGTCGAGCCCGACGGTGAACGCCCCGCCTCCCACCCCGAGAGCTGAACACACGACACACCTCGAGAAAGGGGTCCGCTGTGGCCGGAGGCGACGGTCTTCTCAGTCATGATCTGCTGCCCGGTGAGAAGGGCCCGCAGGACGCGTGCGGCGTCTTCGGCGTCTGGGCCCCCGGCGAGGAGGTCGCCAAGCTCAGCTACTTCGGCCTCTATGCGCTGCAGCACCGCGGGCAGGAGTCGGCGGGCATCGCGACGAGCGACGGCGACAAGATCCTCATCTACAAAGACATGGGCCTGGTCTCCCAGGTGTTCAACGAGAACGCGCTGAACTCGCTCCCCGGTCACATCGCCGTCGGTCACACGCGCTACTCCACGACCGGAGCCTCCAGCTGGCAGAACGCGCAGCCGACGCTCGGCCGCACGACCAGCGGCACTGTCGCGCTCGGCCACAACGGCAATCTGACCAACACCGCCGAGCTGATGCAGCTCGTCCACGAGCGCTACCCCGAGCTCGACGGCGAGCTCACCCGCGGCAACACGACCGACACGGCCGTCGTGACCGCACTGCTCACGGGCGACCTCGACCACACGCTCGAGGCCACTGCCCTGGAGGTGCTCCCGCGTCTGCGGGGTGCCTTCTGCCTCGTCTTCATGGACGAGCACACGCTCTACGCCGCCCGCGACCCGCAGGGCGTGCGCCCGCTGGTGCTCGGCCGCCTCGACCGCGGCTGGGTCGTCGCCTCCGAGACCGCAGCCCTCGACATCGTCGGCGCCAGTTTCGTGCGCGAGGTGGAGCCCGGCGAGCTCGTCGTGATCGACGAGAACGGCCTGCGCACCGCGCGGTTCGCTGCCGAGAAGCGCGCCGGCTGCGTCTTCGAGTACGTCTACCTGGCCCGTCCCGACACCACGATCGCCGGTCGCGGCGTCTACGAGGCCCGGGTCGAGATGGGGCGCCAGCTCGCCCGGGAGCACGAGGTCGAGGCCGACCTCGTCATCCCGACCCCCGAGTCCGGCACGCCGGCGGCGATCGGCTACGCGCAGGCGTCCGGCATCCCGTTCGGGCAGGGCCTGGTCAAGAACTCCTACGTCGGCCGCACCTTCATCCAGCCCTCGCAGACCATCCGCCAGCGCGGCATCAAGCTCAAGCTGAATCCGCTCAAGGAGGTCATCAAGGGCAAGCGCCTCGTGGTGGTCGACGACTCGATCGTGCGCGGCAACACGCAGCGCGCGCTCGTCTCGATGCTGCGGGAGGCCGGCGCGGCCGAGGTGCACGTGCGCATCTCCAGCCCGCCCATCACCTGGCCGTGCTTCTACGGCATCGATTTCGCCTCCCGTGCCGAGCTCATCGCCACCGGCCTCGGCGTCGAGGAGGTGCGCCAGTCCATCGGCGCCGACAGCCTCGGCTACCTGTCGGAGGACGGCATGATCGACGCGACCGAGCAGCCGCGCGAGCGCCTCTGCACCGCCTGCTTCACCGGCCAGTACCCGATCGAGCTCCCGGACGCGCACCACCTCGGCAAGAACCTCCTCGAGCGCACCGAGCAGGCAGCGCCCGCCGTCGCGATCGCCGAGACCGACACCGGCGCGGACGCCGCATCGGACGGCTGCGAGCCCGGCCCGGACTCCGAGTACGAGCGCCTGCTCTCGTTCGGTGATCCGGGGCGCCAGGAGTAGCGCACCCGGGCGACCGGGGTGACCGGGGAGCCGCCGCACCCCGGGTACGATTGGCGGGTGACCGACTCCACCGCATCCTCGTCCTCCTCCTACGCCGCCGCCGGCGTCGACACGGCCGCCGGGGACCGCGCGGTCGAGCTCATGAAGACCGCCGTCGCGCGCACGCACGGTCCCGAGGTCTTCGGGGGAGTGGGCGGTTTCGCCGGGCTCTTCGACGTGTCGTTCCTGAAGGACTTCCGCCGTCCGCTGCTGGCGACCTCCACCGACGGCGTCGGCACCAAGGTCGCGATCGCCCAGGCGATCGACAAGCACGACACCATCGGGCAGGACCTCGTCGGCATGGTCGTCGACGACATCGTCGTGGTCGGTGCGCGCCCGCTGTTCATGACCGACTACATCGCGTGCGGCACGGTCGTGCCCGAGCGCATCGCCGCGATCGTCGCCGGCATCGCCGGGGCGTGCGAGGCGACCGGCACGGCGCTGGTGGGCGGCGAGACCGCCGAGCACCCGGGCCTGCTCGGCCCCGACGACTACGACGTGGCCGGAGCCGCCGTCGGCGCGGTGGAGGCCGACGAGCTGCTCGGAGCCGATCGCGTGCGCGACGGCGATGTCGTGCTCGCGCTGGAATCGTCGGGACTGCACTCCAACGGGTACTCGCTGGTGCGGCACATCCTCGCGCAGCGGAACATCGGCTTCACCGACCACTCGGAGGACTTCGGCGGCTCGGTGGGCGAGGCGCTCCTCGAGCCGACGCGCCTCTACACCTCGCCGCTGCTGCGCGTGCTCCAGGAGCCGTCGCTCCGCGGGGCCGTGCACGCGCTGAGCCATGTCACGGGCGGCGGCATCGCCGCCAATCTGGCTCGCGTGCTGCCCGTCGGCTCGTGGGTCGAGGTGGATCGTTCGACGTGGTCGCCGAGCCCGGTGTTCCGCATCCTGAGCGACCTCGCCGGAAGCACGCTCGAGTCGTCCGAGGGCACCTGGAACCTCGGCATCGGGATGTTCGCGGTCGTGGCGTCGGAGGCCGCCGACGCGGTCGCTGCGGCGCTCGCCGCCGACGGGATCCCGACCTGGCGTGCGGGCACGGTCTCGACCTCCGCCCGGGACCTCGCCGGGTTCGAGCAGGGAACGAAGGGCGTCGACGGCGGCGCGGTCCGTCTGGTCGGCTCGTACGCGGGATGACCCCCCGCCCGCCCGGGAGGCGGGCCTTCCGCCGTGCCCGGCGTGCCCTGTTCTGGTCGGAGCGGCGCTCACGGGCCAGCGGATAGAGTGGCCGGGTGACCCGCTCGTCTGCCCACCTTCGCGTGGCGTGCGGAATCGGGGTCGCCGTGCTGGCCCTCCTGCTCGGCGCGGCCCCTGCCGCTCTCGCGGAGCCCGCTGCGAGTGCGCCCGCCGCAGACGGAGCGATCGTTCCTGTCGTCGACTGCGTGCAGGATGCGCCCCTCGGCGCGGTCGTGTCCCGCACGGTCGTCCTGGGCTACCGGTCCACGGCCGATCGGCCTGTCACCATCCCCGCCGGCGGCGGCCAGAACGATCTGACCTCCGGCGCCCCCGATCGCGGGCAGCCGAGCACGTTCCTTCCCGGTGAGCACCACGGCGTCGCCCTCCTCACGATCGACGCGCAGTCCGAGCCGACGGTCGGCTGGCGGGTGCGCGATGCCGTCGCCCCCATCGATCCCGCGGCCCCGGCCTGCACGGCCGCGACCGCCGTCACGCTGAGCGCGCCCGCCACCGCGGAGCCGGGCCGGGCCGTCGTCGTCACGGCGGCCGTCACGCGCTTGCTGCTCGGACCGGTCGGCGGCGGCGCGGTCGCCTTCTCCCTCGACGACGGGGACGAGACCGTCGTCCCCGTCGCGGGAGGATCGGCGCGCGCGACGCTGGTGGCTCCCTCTGCGGGCGCGCACACGCTCACCGCCCGCTACGTGCCCGCGGAGGGATCCGCGCTCCGCCCGTCGTCCGCCTCGACCGCGCTCGCCAGCGCGAGCGCGGTCGGCCCGTTGACGGTCGCCGCGAACAGCGTCGTCGCGGGCAGCGCCTCCGCGATCGTCGTGGTGTCCCGGGGCTCCGCCGCAGGCGAAGCCACTGTCGACTACACGACGGCCGACGGCACCGCCCGCGCCGGCCTCGACTACGCCGCCGCCTCCGGCACCGTCGTCCTGGCGGACGGCATGCGCGAGGCGACGGTGCGCATCCCGCTCCCGGCGCGTGTCGCCGGGGCGCCCGCGGTGTCGTTCTTCGTCCTTCTGCAGCGGGCCTCCACGACTGTCTCCACCGCCTCCGCCGTGGTGCTGCTCCCCGCGGTCCCGGCCGCGCCGGCGCTCGCCGTGGCCGATCAGCCCGGCGGCTCTTCCGGCGCGTCCGGCGCGCGTCCGGCCACCGGCGACCGCGGCGGCCCCGCCTCCGCCCTTCCCCTGGCGGACCCCACCGCCCGAGTCGACGGCGGTGCCGGCCAGGATCTCCTGCTCCTCATCGTCGGCGCCCTGCTCACGGCCGGAGGTATCGTCGGGGTCGTCAGCGTCATCCGCGGGATGACGATGGAGCGGGCGCGGGCCTCGTGACGCTCGGCCGCTGACCTCCGCGGCGGGAGCCCGCTCGTGCCTTCAACCTCGACGCCGGCCGGAGTACCGTGCAGTCAACCGTCCGAGAGGGGCCGTGCGTGATCTTCCACTTCGCTGAGACGGCACGGGTCGTCGCGGCGCACGTCGCCGAGGGGCGCAGCGTTCGGTTGGTCGGGAGTGCGGGGTCGGGGCGGTCGACCACGGTGCGTCAGATCGGACGGTTGCTGGAAGAACGTGGATTCGAGGTGCTGCGGACGCCGGAGACGGCACGGCCGCTGCAGCTTCCGGGGTTCGCGGTGGCGTCGATGCAGCTGGGGGCGAAGGAGGAGCGGCGTACCCCGGTGGACGCGGCCCTCGCGATGCAGCGGACTCTGCTGGAGACGCCGGGAGCCGTGTTGCTCATCGACGATGCGGACCTGATCGACGCCGTCTCGATGGAGGTGCTCGATTCGGTCAGTCCTCCGCTCGTGAGCGTCCGGGTGCTGCGCGTGAGCGCGGGGCGCAGCGAGCCGGTGTGGCCGGAGGTGACGGTCGCCATGCCCGAGCTCGGGTTCGAGGGGGTCGCCGAACTGCTGCGCGACCGACTGCCGGGTGCCGACCCGTCGACCGCGGTCACCGCGCGCATCCTCTCCACCTCGGGCGGCAACCCGGAGCTCGTGGTCGCCATCGCGGAGTCGGCGCTGCAGTCCGGCCTCCTCCGCCAGGAGGCGGGCTTGTGGCGGATGGCGGAACGGTCGCTCTGGAACGAGCAACTCATCCCTCTCCTCCGCTGGCGCATCCGCGACCTCTCCCCGGAGGCCGTGAGAGCGCTGCGACACGTCGCGCTGAACGGTCCCGTTCCTTTCGGAGGCGGCGCGTTCGACGGAGACGACGAGACCGTGGGGCTCCTTCTCGCCGCAGGCTTCGTCCGCATCGTGGACGTGGTCCCGTCCGAACGATTTCTCGACGTCTGGCCGCCTCTCATCGGCGACCTCTTCGCGCAGGATCCGGTGCGCGTCCTGATCGGCGACGACGCGGACGGGTTCCCGCGCTCGCGTCGACCACCGACGGCATCCGTGGTGACGGGGGCCTTCCACGTCGCGGCGGACACCGAGGCCGACGAGCGGTTCCGGCAGTGGCAGCGCACCCCGACGACGGCGGTCGCGAGCGCGTACGTCTTCCACGCGCCGGGCACCCTCGTCGACGGAGACCGCGTTGACGAGGTCTTCGCCCGCACGTCGCACGCCGCCGCGACACGCGACGAGCTGTTCCGGTTCACGTTCGAGCGGGCCGCGTGGCTCGCCTTCGACCGCGGCGACCTCGATGCCGGTCTCACTGTTCTGGCGCAACTGGTCGCGTCCAACCGCCTGGAGCGGGCGCGCGCCCGGTCCGCCGCTCTTCTCCTGCAGGCATTCCTCGAGGCGGTGCCGGCGGGATTCGCAGCCGAGCTGGAAGAACTGGGGAGCGAGGATACGAGCGGGTTCGCGCGTCAGGTTCTGGCCACGCTCTTCCTCTTCAGCGGAGAGGTGGGCCGCGCCAAGGCCGAACTGGCGCCCGTCCTGGCGAAGACCCGGGGTATCGCGCCGACGAGCCTCGCGTCGCTGGTCAACGCGTACGCGGGCGATCTGCGCGGGGCGTACACGGACGCGCTCGCGCAGCGGGACGCGGCGGCCCAGGAGCGCGACCGCACCGAGTTCGTCTCCGCCTCCTACATCGCCGTGCTGACCGCAACGCTCGAGGGGCGCATCCCGGATGCGTCCGAGCTGATCAGGTCGACGCTCGGTCTCGCGCCGGTGACGATGTTCGCCCGCCCGATGTTCGGCGGCATCCTCAACATCGCGTCGGCGATGGCACGCGTGGATCGGCCCGGGTCCGCCGCGTCGCGGATCCTCGCGCGGGACGTGTCGACCTACGCCTCCTTCGCCGGCCCCGTGTACGCGACCGGGAACGACCTCACGCCTCCGGAGACGATGAGAGCCGACGAACGGCGCGGATTCGAACGTCTGCTCGCCGGCGGCGTCCGTCTGCGCCGATCGCGCGGGTACCTCCTCTCCGCGTGGACGACTGCGGTCTCGGCGGCCACCTTCGACACGGGCGACGAGATCGTCGACCAGCTCGAGGAGCTGGCGGCGGCGGCCACGCCACCACTGTTCGTGAACAGTGCACGGGCCGCCTCCGCGGTGCGGGCCCATCGGGTGGGCGAGCTGAGAGCGATGGTCGACGGCGGGGCGGTCGGACAGGATGTGCAGCTCGTCGCGCAGATCCTGCGAGCAGGTCAGCGGCGCGCCGACGCCGAGGGCCATCGGGAGGTCGCCGCGGAGCTCGAGCCGCTCTGCAGAGGGCTGGAGGCGCGCGCCGCGAGCCCTCTGCATCCGCTCACCGCGACCCTCGATGCGGACGAGCCGTTGAGTGCGCGCGAGCGGGAGGTCGCCCTCCTGGCCGGCGGGATGACGAACGCCCAGATCGCGCTGCGCCTGAGCATCAGCGTCCGCACCGTCGAGCACCACATCTCGAACGGCCTCCGCAAGACGGGGCGGCAGACCCGCGCGGAGCTGGCCGCGGCGGCGTCCGAGGGCGACTGACCGGGCGGCGCGTGCCGTGACATTCGTCACGTCGAGCTCCTGACACCCGCTCTGCACACCGCGACCCGCTCGGCGCGACGCTGAGAAGGTGAATCAGACACCCGCCATCCGCCTCGACGGGCTGCGCAAGTCCTTCGGCCCGCTCACCGCCGTCGACGGCGTCGACCTCACCATCCGCCCCGGCGAGGTGGTCGCGCTGCTGGGCCCGAACGGGGCAGGCAAGTCGACGACCATCGACCTCGCCCTCGGCCTCGCACGGCCCAGCTCAGGAACCGCGGAGCTGTTCGGTGCCGAGCCGATCCGCGCGATCCGCGACGGACGCGTCGGCGCCATGCTGCAGGGTGGCGCGCTGTTGCCGACCCTGACCGTGAGGGAGTGCGTCGCGCTCGTCGCCTCCGCCCATCGGCAGCCCCTGAGCGTCGCCGAGGCCCTCGAGCGCGCCCGCTGCACCGAGATCGCCACGCAGCGGGTCTCCAAGCTGTCCGGCGGTCAGATGCAGCGCGCCCGGTTCGCCGTCGCCGTCGTCTCCGACCCGGACCTGCTGTTCCTCGACGAGCCCACCGCCGCCATGGACGTGGAGGCGCGACGCACGTTCTGGCAGTCGATGCGGGAGTTCACCGAGGAGGGCCGCACCGTCGTCTTCGCCACGCACTACCTCGACGAGGCGGATACCTACGCCGATCGCATCGTCATGCTGGCCCGCGGCCGGGTCGTCGCCGACGGCACGCCCGCCGAGGTGAAGGCGGTGGTGTCGGGTCGCCGCATCCGGGCGAATGTGGACTTCCCCTGGAGCCCCACGGTCGAGACCGCACTCGCCGGATTGCCCGGAGTGCGCAGTGTCGAGCACCGCGCGGGGACCGTCGCGCTCGTCAGCGACGACTCCGACGCCACCCTCCGTGCGCTCCTCGCGGCGCACGACGACATCCACGACATCGAAGTGACCGCGCACACGATGGACGAGGCCTTCCTCGCCCTGACCGAGGCGCACGAGACGGACGGAGCGACGCGATGAGCATCGCCTACCTGGGGCGCGAGTCGCTCCGCCAGCTGAAGAACATGCGGTCGATGGTGTTCACTCTCGCCGTCCCGCTCGTCATGCTGATCGCCTTCGGCGGCACCTTCGGGGGCCGCGGCCAGGTGGACACGGTCACGCACCTCCCCTGGATCGTGGTCACCACCATCCAGGTCGCGGCCTACGGCGGCATGATGGCGGCGCTCTCGCAGGCGTTCGGGATCGTCACCGAGCGGTCGATCGGCTGGAACCGCCAGCTGCGGGTCACCCCGCTCTCCGGCACCGGCTACCTCGTGTCGAAGCTGGTCGCCGCCCTCGCCCTCGCGCTGGTCAGCATCGTGGTCATCATCGGTGTCTCGCTGGCGCTCTACCACCCGGTGCTCTCGGCGGGCAGCTGGATGCTCGCGGCACTCGGGATCTGGTGCGGCGTCATCCCGTTCGCCCTGCTCGGCATCCTGATCGGACAGTTCGCGAAGCCCGAGTTCGCCCAGCCGCTCTTCATGGCGGTGTTCATGGGGATGGCCGTGCTCGGTGGCCTGTGGATCCCGCTCCAGATCTTCCCCGCCTGGGTCGCGAATGTCGCGCAAGCGGTTCCCTCCTACTGGCTCAACCGCGTCGGGCAGCTCGGCGCCCTGCAGAGCGGCGACGCCCTGACCCCGGCGCTCGTGCTCACCGCGTGGACCGTCGCTCTCGGGGCGCTGATCGTCTGGCGCTACCGCCGCGACGCAGCACGCGGCTGACCGGCCGCTGATTAGGGTAGGGACGTGTTCAGCAACGAGCTCGACGCGCGGCGGCCGGTCGGCCTCGGCGCCCGGTTGGCGCACGCGGCGGCGCTGCGCTGGTACCCCGGGGCCGTGATCGGCCTGGTGTACCAGGTGTCGGTCCTGTTCGGACTCTGGGGTTCCGACGGCTCGACCGCGTCGAAGGTCGTGGCCACTCTGCTCCTCGCGCTCGTCTACGCGGGCTTCCTCGCCCTCCCGCCGCTGCTGTGGTGGGAGGGCGAGCGCACGCGGTTCGTCGCGATCGCGGCGTACTTCGCGCTGACCCTGCTGCTCGTCCCGTTCCTCGGCATCATCACCTGCTGGACCTGGGTCTTCGTCGCGTGCGTCATCGGTATGGTCGTCGCGCGCCCCGTCCTGTCGACCGCTCTGATCGTGGGGCTCGGGCTCCTGCAGCTGGTGGTCTTCCTGATCGCGGGCGGGTTCGACGATTACTGGTACATCGCCCTCATCACGGTGTCGATCGGCGTCATGATGAGCGCCTTCGCCCGCCAGATCAACGCGCTGCGCCGGCTGCGGGCCGCCCAGGGCGAGATCGCGCGGCTGGCGGTGGTCGAGGAGCGCTCGCGCTTCTCCCGTGACATGCACGACGTGCTCGGCCACTCGCTCACGGTCGTGACCGTGAAGTCGGAGCTCGCGCGCCGACTCGTCCCGGTGGACCCGGCGCGGGCGGAGGCGGAGCTCGCGGACATCGAGCGCCTCGCCCGCTCGGCCCTCGCCGACCTGCGCGCCGCCGTCGCCGGCTACCGAGAGATGAGCATCTCCACCGAGCTCGCCGCCGTGCAGGCGAGCCTCGCCGCCGCGGACATCACCGCGCACCTGCCACGCAACGGCGAGGAGGTGGCGCCCGACCTGCGCGAGCTCTTCGGCTGGGTGCTGCGGGAAGGGATCACCAACGTCATCCGGCACTCCGGCTCCCGCAACTGCTGGGTCACCGTCGGGCCGGAGACGCTCGCCATCGAGGACGACGGGCAAGGCCCCGCGCCCGTCGGGTCGGCGCCGGCGGCCGCCGCCGTCCGCGGATCCGGCCTCGCCGGTCTGTCCGAGCGGGCGCGCGACGCGGGCGCTGTGCTGGAGATCTCCGAGGGCACCCGCGGGGGCACCCTGCTGACCGTCCGGAGGACCGCATGACCATCCGCCTCTTGCTCGCCGACGACCAGGCGCTCGTGCGGGGCGCGCTCGCCGCGCTGCTCGACCTCGAAGCCGACCTGCAGGTGGTCGCGCAGGTCGGCCGCGGCGACGAGGTCGTCGAGGCTGCGCTCGCATCCGCGGCCGACGTCGCCCTGCTCGACGTCGAGATGCCCGGTCTCGATGGCATCCAGGTCGCCGCAGCGCTCCGCGTGACGGTGCCGGAGTGCCGGTCGCTCATCGTCACGACCTTCGGGCGTCCCGGCTATCTGCGGCGGGCGATGGAGGCCGGCGCGTCCGGCTTCATCGTCAAGGACACGCCGTCGGGTCAGCTCGCCGACGCGGTGCGCCGAGTCGCGTCCGGCCTGCGCGTGGTCGACCCGACGCTCGCTGCCGAGTCGCTCGCTTCCGGAGTCTCTCCGCTGACCGTACGGGAGGCGGAGGTGCTGGCGCTCGCGGGCGACGGAGCGACGATCGCCGACATCGCCGGACGGCTCCACCTCAGCGAGGGAACGGTGCGCAATCACCTGTCGAGCGCGATCGGCAAGACCGCCGCGCGCAATCGTTCGGACGCGGTGCTCATCGCCACCCGCCAGGGGTGGCTGTAAGCGCCGAGCCCCGGCCCGCCGCGACGTCGGTGGAAAGCTCTGTCCAGCGTGGTCATTCTGGTGCACCGAGTTGGGATACCAACGTGGTGTACCATTCTGGTATCCCAATTCTGTTGGGGGTCGATGCCTGACCCGACGAGCTCTGTCATCGCCCGCCACCGCCCGCGTCCCGCGCGACCTCGAGTAGGAGGACCACGAATGACAGCCATGACGTTGATCGACAAAGTCTGGAACGAGCACGTCCTCCACCAGGCGGAGGGCGACCTGCTCTATGTCGACATGCATCTCATCCACGAAGTGACCTCACCGCAGCCGTTCGAGGGGCTCCGGCAGGCCGGGCGACGGGTTCGCCGCCCCGACCTCACGGTGGGCACGGCCGACCACGACGTTCCCACCAGCGGCCTCGATCTGCCCCTGGCGGACGCGCTCGCCGCCGAGCAACTGCGGCTCCAGCGTGAGAACTGTGCCGAGTTCGGCGTGGAACTGCACCCGATGGGATCGGCGGGGCAGGGAATCGTGCACGTGATCGGTCCCGAGATGGGTCTGACCCAACCGGGCATGACGATCGTGTGCGGGGACAGCCACACGGCGACCCACGGAGCCTTCGGAGCCATCGCCTTCGGCATCGGCACGAGCCAGGTCGAACACGTGCTCGCAACCCAGACGGTCCGCGTCGACCGGCCGAAGACGATGTCGGTGACGTTGGTGGGCGCACCCCACGCGGACGCCACCGCCAAGGACCTGGCCCTGGCGATCATCGCCCGGATCGGCCACGGCGGGGCGACCGGTCATCTGATCGAGTTCCGGGGCGACCCCGTGACCGCGCTGACCATGGAGGGGAGGATGACACTCTGCAACATGGCCATCGAGGCCGGCGCGCGCTCCGGCCTGGTCGCACCCGACGAGACCACGTTCGCGTATCTGAAGGGCCGCGACCGGTCCCCGCGCGGAGAGCTGTGGGAGCAGGCGGTCGCCTACTGGCGCTCCGTGCGGACGGATGACGGAGCGGCATTCGACCGAGAGGTCGTCGTCGACGTGACCGGCGTCGGTCCGATGGTCAGCTGGGGCACCAACCCGGGACAGTCCGTCTCCGTCGGTGGCGCGATCCCCTCCGAGTTCCCCGACGCGCAGCAGCGCGCCGCCGCGGAAGCGGCGCTGGCCTACATGGGCCTGCGACCGGGGCAGGCGATCGCCGACATCCCGATCCACACCGTCTTCATCGGCTCCTGTACCAACGGCAGGATCGACGACCTGAGATCGGCGGCCCGAATCGTCGACGGGCGCTCGATCGCCGAGAGCATCCGTGCGATCGTCGTCCCCGGTTCCGCGCAGACCAAACGGATGGCCGAAGAGGAAGGTCTCGACCGGATCTTCCTCGACGCCGGCTTCGAATGGAGATCCCCGGGCTGCTCGATGTGTGTCGGGATGAACGGCGACACCGTTCCGACCGGGATGCACTCCGCCTCGACCTCCAACCGCAACTTCGAATCACGGCAGGGACCCGGCGCCCGCACCCATCTCGTCTCACCCGAGACCGCGGCCGCCACGGCCATCGCCGGGCATCTCACCACGCCGAGCACCCTGTCACCCATCGGAACGCACTAGGAGCCGCGACGATGCACCCCGTCACCACCGTCACCGGGACAGCCGTCGTGCTGCGCCGTGAGAACATCGACACCGACCAGATCATCCCTGCACCGTGGATGAAACGGATCCACCGCGACGGCTATGGACCAGGGCTCTTCCAGAACTGGCGAAAGGATCCCGACTTCCCCCTCAACGACCCCGCCCGCGCCGGCGCCAGCGTCCTCGTCGCCGGGCCCAACTTCGGCTGCGGTTCCTCGCGTCAACACGCCGTCTGGGCGCTCCGCGATGGTGGTTTCCGAGCGGTGATCAGTTCACGCATCGCCGACATCCACCGCACGAACCTTCCGCAAGAAGGGCTCGTCCCCGTCGAAGTCGAGCCCGACGTCCTCGATCGCATCATGGATGCGGTGGAGGCCGACGTGGCAGCGCCCGTGCGCATCGATGTGGTCGCGCGAACCGTGACCTGCGAATCAGCCGGCATCAGAGACGCTCCCTTCCGCCTCGATGACGCACCGCACCACAACCTCGTGAACGGACTGGACCCGATCGCCGTCACGCTCACGCTCGACGACATCATCCGCCGTCATGAGAACCGCAGGCACCCCTGGCTCCCCGCCGGACGCCCAGAACGATCACCGCGACAAGGAGACCATCGATGACCTGGGAACGCACCCGCCCACCGCACCCCTACGACTTCATGCCGAGGCGACCGGAGTTCACGGTCACCACCACCGCAGGGCGCGACGGCGACCCCATGCCGCTCCCCCAGAAGGCCGCGGGGATCGGCGGTGCCGACTCCAGCCCGGCTCTGACCTGGCGTGGCGCCCCGCCGGAAACGCAGTCCTTCGCCATCAGCTGCTTCGACATCGACGCGCCGACCCCGTCCGGGGTCTGGCACTGGATCGTGACCGACATCCCTGCAGAGACGGATGCGCTGTCCGAGAATGCCGCCGCCCTCCCCGACCTCGGCGTGGGAGCTCACACGCTGCGGAACGACCTCGGCAACGAGACCTACGACGGCGCTGCGCCCCCGGAGGGGGACCACCCTCACCGCTACCTCTTCACCGTCCACGCTCTCGCCGTGCCACGACTCGAGATCCCTCCGAGCGCTTCGGCCGCGGTCGCGACGTTCATCATCGGCGCGAACACGATCGCACGGGCACACACCACGCTCGTCGCATAGCTCACGCCGGGGGCGCGCCACTCGGCGGCGCGGGCGTCCTCACGCGCCCGCTCGCTGTGTCGCCGTGTCGCCCGCGTGCTCGACCCGGGGAGTTCGCGAAGCTGCGGCGTCCGCCGCGCCATCGGCAGGTGATCCGGGCGTGCGCCCGCGGGTGGAGCCGCTGTTGCCCGGTCGTTGCCGGCCCGCAGCAGGCGTGGCCGTCATGCACGGCAGCGCAGAGGATCGATCAAGCGCGCTTCGGCGTCTCGGTCTCTTCGTCCTCGTATTCGTCGCCGGCGTCTTCCGGCTCGTAGTCGGCCCACGCGGCGTACTGGTCGTCCTCGTGGTGTGAATGTCCGGTCAGCTCGCGCTCGAGAGCGTCGTAGTTGACAGTCGGGCTGAACGACTTCAACTCACGTGCGATCTTGGTGTGCTTTGCCTTCTGACGGCCGCGCCCCATGCGTGACCCCCTTTTGGTCCCAGCCCGGGGGCTGGGCTCCCGGGGATCCGAACAGAAACAATAAAAACTAGCATCGAGTTTAGCATGCGGGACCTCCGGGACCCGGAGTATGCGCACAGCGCGACATGATGGGATGGCAGTGTGACCACGACCAGGACCGAGACCCAGGTGGTCATCATCGGTGCCGGCCAGGCGGGCCTTGCAGTGGCCTACTATCTCCGCCGTTTCGAGCTGGTTCCCGGCGAGGATTTCGTGATCTTCGACCGCGGCCCCCACACCGGCGGAGCGTGGCAGCACCGCTGGGACGCGCTCAAGCTCGGCAGCGCCCATCACGTCAACGACCTTCCCGGTATGGCCGAGATCGGGCTCAGTTTCGAGACCGCCGACCGCTCCCTGCCTGCGAAGGACATCGTCGCCGGCTACTACCGCCGCTATGAGGAGCATTTCGGCCTGCAGGTGCAGCGGCCGGTCGCGGTCGCGAGCGTCTTCGATCGCGGTGCCGACCTGGTCGTCGCGCATTCCGCGGGGGAGACGGCGACCCGGGTCGTGGTGAACGCCTCCGGAACCTGGGGCGCGCCGTTCGTCCCGTGGTACCCCGGGATGAACACATTCTCAGGACGGCATGTGCATACGTCCGGCTATGTGTCGGCCGACGAGTTCGCCGGCCAATCGGTCGTCGTCGTCGGCGGAGGCACCAGCGCCATCGGCTTCCTCCTCGAGCTGGAGGGCGTCGCGGCCGACCTGGCCTGGGCGACCCGACGTCCGGTCGACTTCCGGGACGAGTCGGAGCTCACCATCGAGGGAGGGGTGGCCGCCGTGCAGCAGCAGGATGCCGCCGCACGGGCCGGCGCGGCCCTCCCGAGCATCGTCAGCGGCACCGGGGTGCCGCGCACGCGCCGCATCGCCGCCGGCATCGACCGCGGCCTGCTGGTGGAGCGGCCGATGTTCAGCGCCATCGAGACCGACGGTGTCCGCTGGCCGGACGGCACGTTCACCAGAGCCGATGCGATCATCTGGGCAACGGGCTTCCGTCCGGAGCTGCGGCATCTTGCGCCGCTCAAGCTCCGCGAGAAGGCGGGGGGCCTCACGGTCGCCTCAGGCGCTTCGTGGCAGGACAGCCGCATATTCCTCGCCGGCTATGGCCCGCAGGCGAGCACGATCGGCGCCAACCGCGCCGGCCGCGTGATCGCCCGCCAGATCATGGCCCAGCTCTAGCAAAGCCCGCCGAAGTTCACGTCGTTGCGCCCATTCGCGCGAAATGGCGACAACGACGTGAACCTCGCCGTCCGTGCAGTGCCTAGGCGACCTCGATGTCGCGCGGCTCGCCGGCGAACCGGAGGCCGTGGACGCGCGTGTTCGCTGCGGCGGAGCCGGGCGTGACATCGAGGCGGCCTGCAGGAGCGTCCGCGGTCAACCCGAGACGTGCCGTCAGGACCGCGACGGCAGCGGCCGCCGACCACGCCTGCGGTCGGCACGCGGCCGGGTAGGGGATGGGCGCTGCCGTCTCGGCGCTGCTGTCGCCGGAGTGCAGCTCGGGCATGCGGTAGCCGAAGCCGTCCGCTGCGGCGAGCAGGCCGTCCGAGAGCTGCTCGGCCTCGGCGGCGAAGCCCTCGCGGGCGAGGCCTGTGATGGCGATCGCGGTGTCGTGCGCCCAGACGCTTCCGCCGTGGTAGCTGAGCGGCCAGTACCCGCCGGCGGCGCTCGACATGGTGCGCAGGCCGTAGCCGGACGACAGCTCGGGGGAGGCGAGGCGGCGGGCGATCAGCTCGGCCTGTCCGTCCTGCAGGATGCCCGTGCCGAGCAGGTGCCCGATGTTGCTGGTCACGGTGTCGACCCTGCGTTTGGCGGCGTCGAGCGCGATCGCGGGGTAGGCGCCCGCCGGGTCGTCGATCCAGAAGGAGGCGGCGAAGCGATCCTTCAGATCGGCGGCCCACGTGCGCCACTCATCGGCGCCGGTGCGCCCGAAGGCCTCGAGGAGCTCGGCGCCGCCGATGGCGGCCTCGTAGGCGTAGCCCTGCACCTCGCAGAGTGCGATCGGACCGTCGGCGAGGGTGCCGTCGTTCCACTGGATCGAGTCGCCCGAGTCCTTCCAGCCCTGGTTCGCGAGCCCGTGACCGGTCGTGTCCCGGTACTCCAGGAAGCCGTCGCCGTCGCTGTCGCCGTGGTCGCGCATCCAGACCAGGGCGGCCTCGAGCGCCGGGAGCAACTCCTCGACCTCGGCGGCGGGCATGCCCCAGCGCCAGGCGTCGTGCAGGAGGGCAATCCAGAGGGCGGTGGCGTCGACGGTGCCGTAATAGAGCGGGGGGAGCACGACGCCCTCGCCCGGGATGGTCAGGGCGGAGGGACGCAGCTCGTGCATGATCTTGCCGGGCTGCTCAGCGGTTTCCCCGACGGTATCCGTGCCCTGCAGAGCGGCGAGGACGCGCAGCGTCGAGGCCGCGATGTCGGTCCCGAGGGGCAGCAGCATCCGGGCGGCCCAGATCGAGTCGCGGCCGAACAGGGTGAAGAACCACGGGGCACCTGCGGCGAGGAAGACATCGTCGGGGCGCGCGGTGGTGGTCATCCGCAGCGATTGGAGGTCGGCGAGGGCGCGCTCGAGCCAGGAGGCGAGTCGCGAGTCGCCGGTCGAGATCGTGAACGCTTCCCGCTGGGCCGACGGACCTGCCCCGGCGACCACAGCGGTCGGGTCGTCGACGGAGATCTCCCACGAGAGGGTCGCGGCGGAGGCACCGGCGAGCTCCACGTCCCAGTCGAGCGTCGCGGCGGCTCCGTCCATGGCGATGCGTGCGCCCTCAGCACGGAGCACGGCCGTGACCGGACCGGAGGTGTACGTCAGGGTGGATCCGTCGACGGCGGCCTCGACCGGGTGCTCCGCCCCGGTCATCCCGGCCTTGACGACCTGCATCGGCGTGAAGTCGCCGCGGACGGAGATCGAGACGGTCGTCGAGATCGGCTGCTTCAGCGCGTTGCGGACGACGATGGTCTCGCGGAGCACGCCCGCGCGCACCTCGCGGGTGCGCTCGACCCGCACACGCGGGTCGGCAGTGGTGTCGTCCAGCCCGCGCGCGAGCGCGGTGAACACGGCGGTCGCCGCATCCGTCCCGGCCGTGGCGAGGTGTTCGAGAGCGGACCCCGCGACGGTGAGGCCGACGCGGTCGAGCACGCGCAGGTCGGAGTGGAAGAACCCGTGGATGCCGACACCGTCGATGTCGCCGTCGGCGGTCGACCAGGCCTGGCTGGGCGCGGTCAGGACCACGACGCTGTCGTGCAGCAGGGGTTGGAGCGGATGGGTCATCGCGTTTGTCGCGCCTCCTCGATAGGGGGTGTGAGTGTGGTTCGGTCGGAGGGGTCGGTGGGGGCCGAGCTGTGCCCGATGACCCGCGGAGTCACGCGCGTCTCGGTCACCTCGCCCGCGGAGGCGGTCAGGCGCCAGGCCGCGGCGCCGTGGCGTTCGGACACGACATCGACGACGTCGGTGCCGCGGTAGACGAGGCCGACACCCTCCTCGAGGGCGTGACCGTCGCCGAGGGTGCCGGCGGCGATCGCCGCGAGGTGGGCGGGCCGGCGCTGCGGGTCGGAGTCCCAGTGGACGCCCAGCGAGCCGGGCAGCAGGCGGAGACCGTCGGGCACCGCGCTGATGCCCGGGCCGAAGGAGGCGGTGGTGCCGCCCTCGTGCCAGCAGAGTGCCCCTGCGGATCCGCCGGCGAGTACGACGCCCGCCTGCCAGGCCTCGGCGAGCAGACGGTCGAGGCCGTGCGCGCGCCAGACGGCGAGCAGGTTGACCAGGCTCCCCCCGCTCACCCAGACGACGTCCTGGCGCAGCAGGTGCGCGCGCAGGTCGGGGATGTTCGGGTGCGGGAAGAACCGCACATGGCTGGCGTCGACTCCCGCGAGACGGGCGGCCTCGAGCTCGGCGCCCTCGACGTGGCGCTGGTCGCCGCCGGCGGTGTTGATGTGCGTGACCCGGGGCGCTCGTCCTTTCACCCGGGCGAGCTCGATCGCGTGCAGCAGCAGTGGCCCGTACACGGAGTCGGACCAGTCGCCGCCGTTCAGGCCGCCGCAGGTGGCGACGATCGTGGGGGCGTCGGCGGTCACTCCTTCACCGCTCCCTCGCTCGAGTTCATGATGCGGCGCTGGAAGATGAAGAACATCACGGCGACGGGGATCGTCATGAGGGCCGCGGCGGCGAGCTTGAGCGGGAACTGGTTGCCCTGGCTCAGCTGGCCGCTGGCGAGACCTGCCACACCCTTGGTCAGGGTGGTGAGGGCGGGATCCTGTGTGGAGACGATGAAGTGCGCCAGCTCGTTCCACGATCCCTGGAACGACAGGATGACGATGGTCACCAGCGCGGGGCGCGCCATCGGCAGCACGATCGACCAGAACACGCGGAAGGTGCCGGCGCCGTCGATGCGGGCCTGCTCCTCCAAGCTGGCGGGGATCGACTCGAAGAAGTTCTTCATGATGAAGACACCGGCGGCGTCGGTCAGCAGGGGCAGGATCATGCCGGCGTAGGAGTCGTAGATGCCCAGCTGGTTGATCACCAGGAACTTGGGGATGAGCAGCACGACCATGGGCACCGACATCACGGCGACCAGCCCGGCGAAGATGACGCCGCGGCCGCGGAAGTGCAGGCGGGCCAGCGCGTACCCGGCGAGCGAGTTGAAGAACACGCGCCCGAGCGTCACGAAGACCGTCACGATCACCGAGTTCGCGAACCAGGTCGGGAAGTCGGAGTTGAGGAAGAGCTTCGTGTAGGCGGCCGTCGTCCACACCTGCGGGATGAGCGAGACCGGGTGCGCGGTGGCGTCGGCGTCGGTCTTGAACGAGGTGGCCACCTGGATCAGGAACGGCAGGATGTAGACGACCGCGAGGACGATCAGGATGGCGTAGCTGACGGACGTGGCGGCGATCGTGCCGGTGGAGTGCCGGCGCGGCGGCCGTGCCGGGCGCGCGGAAGCAGGGGAGGCCGAGGCGGCCTCGGCTCCCGAGGGGGCGGTGGGGGCGGTCGCGCTCATCGCTTCGACTCCTTCTCGGCCGGGGCGGTCGCACCGGCCGGCACGGAGCCGCTCGCGGCGACGGCGGGCGCGTACAGGCGCATGCGGCGCTTCGACACCGAGCGCTCGCGCAGCACCCAGCGCTGGAAGATGGTGAACAGCACGATGATGACGAACAGGATGAACGCGATCGCCGCGCCCTGACCCCAGTTCTGGTCGACGAACGAGGTCTTGTACGACTGGTAGGCGGGCGTGAGTGTCGTCTTGCCCGGGGCTCCCTTGGTGCCCGTGTAGATCGCGTCGAAGACCTGCCAGCAGCCGATGAGGCCGAGCGTGAGAACAGTGAACAGGGTGGGGCGCAGCTGCGGCAGCGTGATGCGCCAGAAGCGCTGCCAGCCGTTGGCGCCGTCCATCATGGCGGCCTCGGTGACGTCGCCGCCGAGGTTCTGGAGGGCCGCGATGAAGAGCAGCATGAAGGTGCCGCTCGTGGTGAACACGGCCATCACGATGTACGCGCTCATGGCGACGGAGGGACCGCCGAGCCAATCCCACCAGGAGACGCCGAGGAGCGTGTTCTGGGTGAGTGCGGCCGGCCCCTGCTTCACGCCGAAGACGCCGAGCAGGTTGTGGACGATGCCGTCGGGGTCGTTGAACCAGTTGGGGCCGTTGATCCCGATCCACGACAGCATCTGATTGACGGCGCCCGTGGTGCTGAAGAGGAAGAGCCAGAGCACGGTGATCGCGACCGAGCTGGTGACCGACGGGAAGTAGAAGGCGGTGCGGAAGAATCCGCGGCCGCGCAGGACGGCGCGGTTGACGAGAACCGCGAGGCCGAGGGCGACCGCGGTCTGGATCGGGACGACGAGCACGACGTACCAGGCGTTGTTCTTGAGGGAGATGCCGAAGTCCTGTTCGGCCAGGCCGCCACCCGCGAGGATCGACGTGTAGTTCTTCAGTCCGACGAAGTTGACATCGCTGGAGAAGGGGCTGCCGCGCCCGCCCCAGTCCGAGAAGCTCACCCACAGCGCCATGAGCACCGGGACGACCAGGAACACGCCGAGCAGGATGATGACCGGGGCGGTGAACAACCACCCCGAGGCGGCCTCGCCGCGCCGGATTCCGGAACGGCGAGACCGACTCGTGGTTTGCGACATGGGAGTGATCGCTCCTACTTCAGCAGTGCTTCGAGGTTCTTCTGGGTCGCGTCCAGGATGGCCTTCGGGTCACCCGTGGCCAGCGACTCCAGCTTGCTGTTGAGGTCGGTGACGACATCGGCCGAGCCCTTCGCGGTCGGCACGCCCTTGGCGTAGTCGGCGGCGGAGAGGAACGGAACGAGCTCGGGGTTGGCCGACTTCCAGTCGTCGGCGGCCGACTTGATGGACGGCATCGGGCCGAACGCCTTCGAGAAGGCGAGCTGGTCGTCCTTGCTGGTCAGCTTCTCGACGAGCTTGAGCGCGGCAGCCTGGTTGGGGCTGTCGGCGGCGATGCCCCAGCAGTTGGTGAACTGCAGAGTGCCCTGGCCGGCAGGGCCCGCGGGCAGCTCGGCCACCTGGTACTTGATGCCGGGGTAGTCGGCGGTCATCGCACCGGTGATCCAGTTGCCCTCGATGGTCATGGCCGCGAGGCCCTTGCCGAAGGCCTCGCCGCCCCAGCCCGCGCCGAGGTCCTTGGCGTACTTGAGCTCGCCGCCGTCGAGCAGCGTCTTGACGTAGTCGAGCGCCTTCACGTTCGCGTCGCTGTTCGCGGTCGCCTTGGTGGAGTCGTCGTTCATGAGGTTGCCGCCGGCCTGGACCATGAAGGACCCGATGCGGGCGTACTCGCCGGAGATGCCGAGGCCGACGTGGTCGGCGGTGGTCAGCTTCTTGCTCACGGACTCGAGCTGGTCCCACGTCTTCGGGATGTCGGCGTCGGTCAGGCCGGCCGCCTTCCACATGTCCGTGTTGATGATCAGCTGGAGGGTCGAGAAGTCCTTCGGCGCGCAGTAGAACTTGCCGTCGTAGGTGAAGGACTTGACCAGGCTCGGATAGAAGTCGTCCTTGTTGCTCAGCTGGTCGCCGTAGGCGAGCAGCGAGCCGTTGGACGCGTAGCCGGCCAGGGCGTCTGTCGAGAGGTAGAAGACGTCCGCCGGCTTCTTCGCCGCGAAGCCCTGCGAGAGCTGCTGGTTGAGGTCGGTCGCCGCCACGACGGACGCCTTGGTCCCGGAGCTCTTCGACCAGTCGGAGACCGCGGACTTGACCGCGGTCGTCTCCGCGTCGCCGGACGAGCCGATCATGACGGTGAGCGCCTTGTCGGACGACGTGAGCTTGCCCGAGTCGCTGCTGCTGCTGCCGCTGAAGCCGGACCCGCAGGCCGTC
Organism: Leifsonia sp. ZF2019; assembly: GCF_019924635.1. Taxonomy (NCBI): domain Bacteria; kingdom Bacillati; phylum Actinomycetota; class Actinomycetes; order Micrococcales; family Microbacteriaceae; genus Leifsonia; species Leifsonia sp. ZF2019. The sequence continues at coordinate 3,697,092 of NZ_CP065037.1, read as the reverse complement.
AGCGCCAAGGCGGTCGCGACGGCGACGGCGCCGCTCGCGATCCACCGGTTGGTGTTCTTGCGCATGTGTTTTCTCTCCTTGGTGTGAGCGTGCCAGCCAGGCGGGCACGCAGAGGGTGGGGTCGGGAAAGTGTGGAGGGGTCAGGTCGGCGACGGGGCTGTGGAGCACGCCGTGCCGGAGGGGGCGGCGCCGCCGACAGTAGCCCAGCGGACCCGCGAAGAATCCGGCGGCATGGATGCGGTCAGCGTGTGTGCCAGGGGAGGGACGCTGCGCCTCGGTGCGGGCATCCGACCTCCTCTGGTCCGTGGTGCAATCGTCCTTGAACGATCAAATCTTGTCGTGCTACCGTCCATTTGAACGATCAAATTGGAGTGTTGTCACCATAACCATGGGCCTCCTGACCTGTCAAGCGGGCGGACGGTAGGGTCTAGGACAGCCAGCACCGAGCCGAGAGGAGGCCGCCATGGGGTCCCAGCCCACCGTCAGCGATGTCGCCGATGCGGCAGGCGTCTCCCGTCAGACGGTCTCGAACGTGCTCAACGCGCCCGAGGTCGTCCGCCCGGCGACCAGGGAGCGCGTGCAGGACGCGATCGTGCGCCTCGGCTACCGCCCGCACGCCTCCGCCCGCCGCCTGCGCACCCAGAAGAGCTCGACGATCGGGATCCGCCTCGATCCGATCACGCAGGACGGCATCTCGGGCAGCATCCTCGATCGCTTCCTGCATGCGCTCACCGAGCAGGCGGACCGCAAGGGCCTGCGCGTCCTGCTGTTCACGGCCGACAGCCCCGACGACGAGATCCGCCAGTTCCGCCGCCTCTCCGACGCGGCGGACGTCGACGGCTTCGTGCTCACCTCCACCTTCCACGGCGATCCGCGCACCGAATGGCTGATCGAGCACGGCCAGCCCTTCGTCACGTTCGGGCGCCCGTGGGGCATCGACGACATGACCGATCCGGAGCACCTCTGGGTCGACGTCGACGGACGCTCCGGCCTCCGGGATGCGACGGCGCACCTCCTCCAGCACGGCGCGCGCCGCGTCGGCTTCCTCGGTTGGCCGGACGGCTCGGGCACCGGTGACGACCGTCGGGCCGGGTGGCTCGAGGCGATGCGCGACGCAGGCACCGTACCGGAGGCGGACCTCCCCGCTCTCCAGGCGATCGCGGAGGACGGCGTGACCTTCGGCGCGGAAGCCATGCGACGGCTGGAGGTCGCAGCGGGCGCCGAAGGCGTCGACGCGGTCGTCTGCACCTCCGACTCCCTCGCCCTCGGGGCGCTGACGGTGGTCGGCACCCGTGTCCCCGTCGTCGGGTACGACAACACCCCCGTCGCCGCATCGCTCGGCTACTCCAGCGTCGAGCAGCCGCTCGAGGAGGTCGCCGGCGGCGTGCTCGAACTGCTGACGGGTGTGCACGGCGGCCGCGTCACCGCCGGCAGCGATCTCTCGGATCCCCGCCACCGGCTCGTGGCCCCGCGCCTCGTGGTCCGCGACGGCCCCGCTCTCATCGCTCCGCGCTGAGCAGCACCGCACCGCGCTCGTCCACCCCCCGAAACACCGGTGTAACGCGCGGTGGAGACAATGGAGGCATGTCTCCACAAGAGTCGCTGCGGGACGCGCCACAAGCGCACCGCCTCCCGATCACCGTGTCCATCACCCGTCGCGTGGACGGCAACCGCCTGCCCGAGGTCACCCGGTGGGTGCAGTCGGGCGTGAACCTGGCCAACACCTACGACGGCTTCCTCGGTTCGGGATGGGTGCGCGCGCACGCCGACTCCGACGAGTGGCACATGCTCTACCGTTTCGCCGATGCGGAGACGCTCGAGGCGTGGGAGGCCTCCGATGACCGCACGTCCTGGCTCTACGACGGCCGTGAGCTGGTCGAGGTCTCGCGCGTCGAGCGCCGCACCGGGATCGAGGGATGGTTCGACGCGCCCCAGCCGGGTGTGCCCGCGGCGCCTCCCCGCTGGAAGCAGGCCGTGACGATCTGGCTCGGCTTCTTCCCGCTGTCGCTCCTCTTCACCTGGCTGACCGTCACGTTCGTCCCGGGCTGGCATTCGCTGTGGCCCCTCGCGACCGTGCTGATCAGCACGCTGTGTCTCACTCCGACGATGACCTACCTCCTCCTGCCGTTCGTCACCCGGCTGCTGCAGCCCTGGCTGCGACGTGAGCCGCGCGCCTAGGCCGCCCGGCGTCCTCCGCGGGCCCAGCGGTCAGCGGGGTCGCATTCCGCCGTTTTCCCTCCGACATTCCGGCCATGTGCGAACCCTGGAAGGCGCAAGCGCCGCCGGCGGCGCGACCCTGAGCGCACCCTGATCCGACCCTGAATCCCTGCGCCAGGGTTGCAGGAGGCGCGAGTCGCGATATATCGTGAGTCTTGTCAACATCGCGATATATCGCGAGTCACCGAGGGTCCCGGCGAACCGGCCCGGACCCTCTTCAGCATCGCCGCGTGGCAGCGGCACAACGGAGAGGTCAGGACGATGGCACAGGAGAAGTGGCTGGTTCAGCCGGGCGAGAGCCGCACGATCGACGTGGAGCTGGTCCGCGCGCTGAAGGTCGGGTTCATCGGCGGGCAGATCGACGTGATCGGGCACGACGAGCCGGGAGCGCGCATCGAGGTGCACTCGGTGCAGGGACGGGATCTGAAGATCTCGATCGACGGCGACCGGCTGGAGGTGGACCACCCGCAGCTGCGCTGGGACAACTTCATCGAGGTCTTCAAGTCGATGCGGTCCAACGCCAAGGCCGACGTCAGCGTGCTGGTGCCGCGCGACGTCGCACTCAAGTTCGGCGTGGTCTCGGCGACGGCACTCGTCTCGGGCCTGCGGACGGACGCGCGCCTCAGCACTGTCTCGGGCGACGTGGTCGCGGACGGCCTGGTGGGGGACATCGAGCTCAACTCGGTGAGCGGTGAGCTCTCGGTGCGCGACCACACCGGCCGCATCAACGCGCACACGGTCTCGGGCGACGTGACCGTGAGCGGCGCCATCCGCAAGCTCGCGGTCGACGGCGTCTCCGGCGACGTCATGGCGGACATCTCGGGCACGCCGGACGAGATCGCGATCAACACGGTCTCGGGCGACTCGACCATCCGCATCCCGGAAGCCGTCGGAGCGCGCTACCGCGCCAACACGGTCTCCGGCCGCGTGCAGCTGGACGACGTGGTGGTCGTCGGATACGGCGGCAAGGGGTACACCGGCACCTCCGGCACGCTCGACGGCACCTGGGTCGACATCAACGTCAACTCGGTCTCCGGCGGCGTCTCGGTGCTCCGCAGCCCACGGGAGGCTCAGGAGGGTGCGGGCCGCAACGGCGAGGCGGCGTCCGCGTGACCCCCGTCTTCGCCCACGGCAGCCTCCGCTTGTATCTGCTCAGCCTCCTCGCGGAGTCCCCGCGGCACGGGTACGAGCTGATCCAGGCGCTCTCCGACCGATTCGGCGGCACGTACACCCCGAGCGCCGGCACGATCTACCCGCGCCTCGCCAAGCTCGAGGAGGAGGGGCTGGTCACCAAGCAGGCGGACGGCCGCAAGACCGTGTACGCCATCACCGACGCGGGCCGGCGCGAGCTCGCCTCCCGGGAGCACGAGCTCGACGCGATCGAGGACGAGGTCACCGACTCGGTGCGCCGGCTGGCCGACGAGGTGCGCGCGGGCGTCGATGACGCCATGCGCACCCTGCGGGCCGAGCTGGCCTCCGCCGCCCGGCAGAATCGGCGGGACGCCACGCGAGTGGACCCGCGACGGGAGGCACGCGACGCCGCCCGCGAGGCCACGCGCGATGCCCGGATGGCGGCCGGCGCGGCCGTCCGCGAGGCCGACGTCGCCTTGAACGACTTCCGCCAGGAGCTTCGCACCGAGCTGCGGCTGCAGGCCTCGCGCGGCACGCTGCCGGATGACGTGGTCGCGCTGCTGAAGGACGAGCTGGTGCGCGTGCGCCGCTCCGTCCTGGAGGCGCTCGCGCGCCGCTGACGGGGGACGCGATGTCGTCGCTGAGGTTCTACCTGCGTGGAAGCGTGCCCGTGACCGGATGCACAGCAACTCCCGGCGAACATTCTGAGAGGTCTCAGAGAGAGTGCCGGACCCCCGTTCCGCCGCGTCTTTCCGCCGATCCGGAGAGGACGGGGAGGCGAAGCCCGAGCCTTGCGGAATCGCAAGCCGACGCCGCCCCGACGCGCCGACTTGACAGGGTATTGGCAGCGAGTAATCTCGTCCCTCGTGACAAATGAGGGGAGATCCCCGAAGCGCTGGTTGATCGGCGACCCGCTTCCGAGTGAGAAACTCGAAGGACAGCTGCTCCCGAAGCACCTCGCCCTACCCATCTTCGCCTCCGACGCCCTGTCGAGCGTGGCCTACGCTCCGCAGGAACTGCTGATGATCCTGCTGCTGGGCGGGCTCTCGTTCCTGACCTTCGCCCCGTGGGTCGCCGCGGCCGTCGTCGTGCTCCTCGTCACCGTCGTCCTCAGCTACCGCCAGCTGGTCAAGGCCTACCCGTCGGGAGGCGGCGACTACGAGGTCGCGCACAAGAACCTCGGCGAGAAGGCCGGCCTCATCGTCGCCTCCGCGCTCCTGGTCGACTACGTGCTCACCGTGGCCGTCTCGGTCGCGTCGGGCGTCGACAACGTCATCTCGGCATTGCCGTTCCTCGCACCGTGGCGGGTGGAGCTGGCGGTGCTGTGCGTGGTGCTCATCGCCGCGGTGAACCTGCGCGGCGTCCGCGAGTCGAGCAAGGCGTTCGCGCTGCCCACCTACATCTTCATCGGCAGCGTCTTCCTCATGATCGTGACGGCGCTCGTCCGCACCGTGCTCGGCGACGCCCCCGTGGCCGAGTCCGCCGGCTTCCAGGTGCACGCCAGCAGCCTGACGCAGGCCGCGATGGTGCTCCTCCTGCTCCGCGCGTTCTCCAGCGGCTGCTCCGCCCTCACCGGTGTGGAGGCCGTCGCCAACGGGGTGCCCGCCTTCCGCACCCCGAAGATCCGCAACGCCCGTGTGACTCTCGGGCTCATGGGCGGCATCGCGATCGTCCTGTTCGCCGGGCTCACCGCGACCGCCCTGATCAGCGGCGTGCACTACGCCGAGAGCCCGTGCGACCTGCAAGGCTGGGCGCAGTGCGCCACCTCCCCGCAGCGCAGCCTCATCGCGCAGATCGCCGCCGCGACCTTCGGCAACAACACGTTCTTCTTCTTCCTCATCCAGGCCGCCACCGCGATCGTCCTGCTGCTCGCCGCCAACACGGCCTTCAACGGCTTCCCGTTGCTGGGTTCGGTGCTCGCCCGCGACTCCTACGCCCCCAAGGCGCTCAACACCCGAGGCGACCGCCTCGTCTACTCGAACGGCATGATCCTCCTCGCGCTCGCCGCGACGGCCCTGCTGCTCGTCTATCAGGCGAACCTGACCCAGCTCATCCAGCTGTACATCATCGGGGTGTTCGTCTCGTTCACCCTCGGGCAGTCCGGGATGGTGAAGCACTGGATCACGCTGCTCCGAGAGGGCGGCCAGACCGCCCGCGAGCGCAGCAGCATCGTCCGCTCGCTCTGCATCAACGCGTTCGGAGCCTGCCTGACGGCGATCGTGCTGATCGTCGTCACGATCACGAAGTTCACGCACGGCGCGTACCTCGTCTTCATCTTCATGCCGATCCTGTGGTTCCTCATGCTCGGCGTGAACCGCTACTACCGCGACGTGGAGAAGGAGATCGAGGTCGACCCGATCACGACCTTCGGCTCCGTGGGCGACCACGCCATCGTGCTGGTCGGCAAGATGCAGAAGCCGGCCCTCAAAGCGCTCGACTACGCCATCGCCGCCCGCCACGACTCGATCGAGGCGGTCCACGTCTCGATCGAGGAGGAGGCGACGGAGCTGCTGCAGAAGCAGTGGGTCGAGCAGAACATCCACGTGCCGCTCACGATCATCGAGTCGCCGTACCGCGAATTCGGCGTCCCGTTGGTGAAGTACCTCAAGCACCGTCGCGAGGAGCACGGCTCGGAGGTCACGACCGTCTACCTGCCCCAGTACATCGTTGGGCACTGGTGGGAAGGGCTGCTCCACAACCACCGCGCCCGCCGGCTCGCCAAGATGCTGATGCTCTGCCACGGTGTGACCGTCGCGCTCGTGCCCTGGCTGCTCGACTCGTCGTCGCTGATCTACGGCCGCCGGTCCCGCCCGCTCCCCGGGCAGGACCGCCGCGGCGAACCGGTGCGCGCCATCGCCCGCCGCCCTCTGGTGCCGGCCTCGAAGCCGCACGCGCGCGTCCACATCCACTCCACGCCGCTCGCGGTCGGGCAGCCGGAGAACGACGCCCCCGCGCCTCCCGCGCCGCACGACTCACCGGGACCGGCTCCCGCGGCGTCCCCCTCCGGCTCGGAGCCCGCCGCGAAGGTGCCCGCCCGCGCCAAGCGTTGACCCGTTCCCGCTCTGTACACTGTGTCGGTCTGAGCCCTCGGACTCGGACGCGGTGTCGAGGCGATCCTCGCGGATCCCGCGTAGGGTCGCTAGAGGGCCGCAGGCCATTCATCGGAGAAGAGGAGCGCCATGAACTACGCCGTGACCAATCCCGCCACCGGCGAGACCGTGAAGACCTACGAGCCGATCGGCGACGCCGAGCTCGAGGCCGCCATCACCGCCGCCAGCGACGCCTACCGCGGCTGGTCGAAGTCGTCCACGGTCGAGGAGCGCGCCGCCCTCATCCGCCGTGTGGGCGAGCTGCACGTCGAGCGCCGGCAGGAGCTGGCCGACATCATCGTGCGCGAGATGGGCAAGCCCGTGGAACAGGCGCTGGGCGAGGTCGACTTCTCCGGCGCGATCTACGAGTACTACGCGGATCACGCGAGCGAGTTCCTCAAGGACGAGCCGATCACGCTCCTCGACGGCGACGGGTCGGCCGTCGTGCGCCGCTCGGCCCTCGGCGTGCTGCTGGGCATCATGCCCTGGAACTTCCCGTACTACCAGGTCGCCCGCTTCGCCGGACCGAACCTGGTCATCGGCAACACCATCCTCCTGAAGCACGCGGAGCAGTGCCCGGAGTCGGCGGCGGCCATCGAGAAGATCTTCCTCGACGCGGGCTTCCCGGTCGGCGCGTACGTGAACATCTACGCCGATCACGACCAGATCGAGAAGGTCATCGCCGATCCGCGCGTCCAGGGCGTCTCGCTCACCGGCTCCGAGCGCGCCGGCGCGGCGGTCGCCGAGATCGCCGGGCGCAACCTCAAGAAGGTCGTGCTCGAGCTGGGCGGCTCCGATCCGTTCATCCTGCTCTCCACCGACGATCTCGACGCGACCGTGCAGAACGCGGTGGACGCCCGCCTCGACAACAGCGGCCAGTCCTGCAACGCGGCGAAGCGATTCGTCATCGCGGACGAGCTCTACGACGCCTTCCTCGAGAAGTTCACCGCGAAGCTGGCCGAGGTGGAGGCCACCGACCCCACCAGCACCGACTCCGCCCTCGGCCCGCTCTCGTCGCTCAAGGCCGCCGAGAACCTCGACGAGCAGGTCAAGCGCGCCGTCGAGAACGGCGCCACCCTGGTGCGCGGCGGCGGCCGCAACGGCGCATTCTTCGAGACGACCGTCCTGACCGACGTCACGCCCGAGAACCCCGCGTCGAAGGAGGAGTTCTTCGGCCCGGTCGCCCAGGTGTTCCGCGCGAAGGACGAGGCCGACGCCGTCCGCATCGCCAACGACACCCCGTTCGGTCTCGGCTCCTACCTCTTCACCACCGACGAGGAGCAGGCGAACCGCGTCGCGGACCAGATCGAGGCCGGCATGGTCTTCGTCAACCTCGTCCTCGCCGACGGCGCGGAACTGCCGTTCGGCGGCGTGAAGCGCTCCGGCTCGGGTCGTGAGCTCGGCCGTTTCGGTGCCGACGAGTTCGTGAACAAGAAGCTCATCCGCATCGGCTGACCCCGCCGCGCATACGAACGGCCGTCCCGGGATTCCGGGGCGGCCGTTCGTCTTTCCCCCGGGCAGCTCGGCGGCTCGGGATCGGCCGACGCCCGCAGGCCGCGGCTCGCCATCCTGTCGATCCTCGGCCTCCCGATTCGACACCATGTCGACCACTCTCCCGCCCGGGTCTCCGTACCGTGGCTAGCACACGAGAGCTTGAGGAGGAGCCGTGGCCCTGACGTTGGATCGGACGGAAGCGAACCCGCTGGAGGAGGCGATCGCCCAGTTGGACGGGGCCATCGCGACCCTCGGCTACGACCAGGGGATCCGCGACATGCTCGCCACCCCACGTCGCGAGATGACCGTGGCCGTGCCGTTGCGCGCCGACGACGGGTCCGTGACGGTGTTCACGGGCCACCGCGTGCAGCACAACTTCTCCCGCGGGCCCGCCAAGGGCGGCCTCCGCTACAGCCCGAACGTCACGCTCGAAGAGGTGCGCGCACTGGCGATGTGGATGACGTGGAAGTGCGCGCTCGTCGACATCCCGTACGGCGGCGCCAAGGGCGGCGTACGGATCGACCCGCGTCTGCACTCCGAGGCGGAGCTCGAGCGCGTCACCCGCCGCTACACCAGCGAGATCCTGCCCATCCTCGGGCCGGAGCGCGACATCCCGGCGCCCGACATCGGGACGTCGGAGAAGACCATGGCGTGGATCATGGACACCTACTCGGTCGTCTCGGGCTACACCGTGCCCGGCGTCGTCACGGGCAAGCCGCTCAGCCTCGGCGGATCCCTCGGCCGCGCCAGCGCCACCTCCCGGGGCGTGGTGCACATCGCGCTCGCCGCGCTGCGACACCGCGGCATCGCCCCGGCCGGCGCCACCGCCGTCGTGCAGGGCTTCGGCAAGGTCGGCCGCGACGCCGTCTTCTTCCTGCACGAGGCCGGCGTGCGGGTCGTCGCGGTCGCCGACCAGTACGGTGCGGTGCACAACCCCGCCGGGCTCGACCCCGAGCGCCTGGCCGCCCACGTGGATGCCACCGGCTCGGTCGTCGGCTACATCGGCGCCGACGCCGCCGACAGCGGCCGGGTGCTGGAACTGGACGTCGACCTCCTGGTCCCCGCCGCGGTCGAGGGTGTGCTCACGGAGGAGAACGCGCCGCGCGTCACCGCTCGTGTCATCGTCGAAGGCGCCAACGGCCCCACCACCGCCGCCGCCGACGCGGTCTTCGCCGCCAACGGCCAGCTCGTCGTCCCCGACATCGTCGCCAACTCGGGTGGCGTCATCGTCTCGTACTTCGAATGGGTGCAGGCGAACCAGGCGTACTGGTGGCGCGTCGACGAGGTGGAGGCCCGCCTCGAGGAGCGCATGCTCGCGACCTGGCGCGACGTGCTGGAATCCGCCCGTTCGCGCGATCTCACGCTGCGCGCGGCCGCCACGGCGCTCGCCGTGGAGCGGGTGGCGGAGGCCCACCGCCTACGCGGTCTCTACCCCTGAGCGTGTTGCGCGCCGCATCCCCTGACAGGTGCGGCGCGCGGCGCTTCGTCGTCAGACCTCGCGCGTGAAGAGATGCACCACGATCTCGTGGTCGTCGTCGTGGATGCGGATGTCCCGGTCGGGGTCCGCCACGAATCCGAGTCCCCGGTACAGCGCGTGCGCGCCGGTCATGTGCTCGCCGCTGTTGAGCGCGACCACGCGGTAACCGCGTCGCCGGGCCTCGTCGAGGGTGAAGGTCGTCAGTCGGGCGCCGATCCCGCGCCGCCGGGCGTCCGGGCTCACGGCGAGGAGCCGGAAGTACAGCTCCCCCTCCCGCAGTGCGCCGCCGAGGTCGAAGCCGGCGCGCAGGATGGACACGGTCCCGAGCAGCGTGCCGTCGGCCTCCGCGGCGACCCAGACTTCGTACTCGTCGGTGCGGCCCGCGGTGTCGACCAATTGGGCGCGGTAGCCGTCGCTGATCGTGTAGTCATTGCGGTAGGCGGCATAGCTGAGCGCACCGACGGCCTCGTACTCGTCCGGCTCCGCGAGCCGGATGACGAGGCCGTCACCCGCCGTCGTGGGGGAGGTCGGGGGTGTCTCGGTCGTGCTCATCGCTGCTGTGGTGCCTCTCTCATCGCCGTCGCGTCGCGTCCTCCTCCGCAACCGTCGCACGGCCCGCTTTCTTCCCGCGCGGGACGTGAGTCATTGCCGCTGGGACGGCCTGCACACCCGCAACGACTCGCGTCTCGCGGAGGCTCAGCGGTAGAGCGGGGCTCCGTCGGGACCGGCGGGGACGGGGGTGCCGTCCACGTGCAGCGGCCAGCCGAGCTGCTTCCCCGCCGGGACGGCGTGGAAGTCGGGCCGGCCGTCCGGGCCGGCGGCGAGCGGAGTGCCGTCGGTCAGGCGCGGCCAGGCGAGCGGCTGGGACGGCGTGGCCGCGGGGGCGGGTGCCGAGGAGGCGGGTGCCGCGGGGCGGGCGCCGCCGGGGGGCGGGTCCCGCGGGGGCGGGCGCCGCCGGGGAGGTCGGAGCGGGGCCAGCCGGGGAGGCGGGCGTTGCGGGGGCTGCCGCGGGAGCCGCCGGAGCCGCGGGAGCCGCGGGAGCCGCCGGAGCACCGGGGGCGGGGATCGGAGCGGCCGCGCTGGCGGCCTGTCCGTAGGGTGCCTGTCCGTAGGGTGCCTGTCCGTAGGGTGCCTGTCCGTACGGTGCCTGTCCGTACGGTGCCTGTCCGTAGGGGGCGCCCGCGGAGGGAGCCTGCCCGTATCCGGACCGAGCCGCGGCCTGCGCCTGCGCGGCGGCGACGCGCTGGTCGCGAGAGCCGAGGAGGCCCCACAACGGCACGAGGACGAAGCACACCGCGGCGACGATGCTGACGGCGCCGATGACGCGACCGTAGAACTCGTAATCCCACAGGTCGTTGAGCGAGTGCGGCGCCGGAAGAGTCACGAGCACGGCGACGACGGCGATGGCGACGAGCGCGATGACGGCGAAGATGTCCGTCGGGCGGCTGCGCCAGCGGTTCCAGATGAGGCGCAGCAGGTCGCCGAGGCCCAGCATGGCGCGCACCCACAGCAGCGTGCCGATCGCGAGGAAGAACGAGGCGAACTGGTCGCCGACGGTGAAGGGTCCGAGCCAGATGATCCCGATCCAGAGGAGGAGCAGGTAGGCGTCCGCTGCGAGCGACGCGAACTCGAACCAGGAGGGACGGAACCGGCCGATGAGCGAGTCCACCCACACGAGCAGGGCGAACACGACAAGGGTGATGTTGGTCGCGATCACGCGTCCCAGGGTCTCGCCGCTCACGCCGAAGAGCACGAACCCGATCGACAGGAGCGCCGCCAGGATCACCGCCCCGATGAGCACGCGCGGGGCCCACCCGCCGATCGCACTGTTCCGGATGCCAGGTGTCGTCACGTCGTACGCCTTTCCACGGTTGGCGGAGGCCCCTCGCCCCCGCCAGTCACGCTAACAGAACGCGGCCCACGCGCATCCGGGCCTGCACCGAATACCGTGCAGCGGCGCCTTGAGATTGACGTTACGTCAAGTTGTAGCGTGGCAGCGAACGAGAGGAGGGTCGCCATGGACTGGTCCATCCAGGACATCGCCCGTATCGCCGGCACCACCAGCAGGACGCTGCGCCACTACGACGCCATCGGTCTGCTGCGACCGAGCCGCGTCGGCTCGAACGGGTACCGGCACTACGACCGGGATGCGCTGGTGCGGCTCCAGCGCATCCTGCTGCTGCGGGAGCTCGGGTTGAGCCTCCCGGCCGTCGCCCGCGTGCTCGCCGACCGGGACGACGCCGTGCTCGCGCTGCGCGACCACCTCGGGTGGCTGCAGGGCGAGCAGGCACGACTGGCGCGGCAGATCGCGTCGGTCGAGACGACCATCCACGCCGTGGAGAGAGGAGAAGAGATCATGGCGGAAGACATGTTCGACGGGTTCGACCACACCCGGTACAAGGAGGAGGTCGAGCAACGCTGGGGGAGCGAGGCGTACGCCGCGTCGGATCGCTGGTGGCGGGGGATGACCCCGGAGCAGCGTCAGGGGTGGAAGGAGCGCCAGGAGCGGCTCGCGGCCGACTGGACGGACGCGGCCTCCCGCGGGCTCGCGCCCGACTCGGACGAGGCCCAGGCGCTCGCCCGGCGTCACGCGGAATGGCTGGCCGACATCCCCGGAACCCCGGGCTACGGCACCGGCACGCCGCCGGCGGGCTACTTGACGGGCCTCGGCGACATGTACGTCGCCGACGCGCGCTTCGCCGCGAACTACGGCGGCGCCTCCGGTGCCGAGTTCGTCCGCGACGCCCTGCGCGCCTACGTGGCTGCCGGCCCCGCGTAGGCGCGCACGCCGGGTGCCCGCGCCGTCGAGGCGGCCCACAGTGGGCCGTCTCGACGCGATTCGTGCGATTTCGAGCCGTCTCGGCGAGAGCGCCGGAGGCGCGCGCGGGTCAGGCGCGGCGCGCGCGGGCGCGGCCGGTGAGGCGGTCGTCGAGCCAGTGGGCGGCGACGAGGCGGGAGGGGCGGCGGTCGGAGTCGGCAGGGGGAGCGGACTCTCCGGCGTCCGCGGAGCGGGCGGCGGGCGTCGCGTCCGCCGGCGCCCGGTCGGGCTGCGTCCGGCGCACGAGCGGGCTGCGCGCGTGGTCGGCGAAGCGATGGCGTGCGGCGGCGTCCGATTCGAGCAGGATGCCGTCGCGCACGTCGACACGCGCGGCATCCTGCTCGTCGCGAAGGCCGGCCGACTGCTCGGCCGTGCCCTCGAGTTCGCTCTCCAGCGGTGCAGTCGTTGCAGCGTCCTGCGGCAGCCGGATGGCGAAGAAGGGGATCGTGATGGCGCAGAGCGGCCCGATCAGGAGGGCCTCGGCGAGGGTGCCGACGCCGACGTTGCCGCCGAGGATCCAGCCGATCACGAGGACGACGATCTCGATACCGGTGCGGACGGCCCAGATCGGCCATCCCGTCCGCGCGTGCAGGCCGGTCATGAGGCCATCTCGGGGGCCGGGGCCCAGTTGGGCTCCGATGTAGAGGCCGGTCGCGACGGCGAGCAGGGCCAGCCCGGCGAGGAAGAGCAGTACCTGCAGCCATACCTCGGTCTGCTGCGGAATGATCCACAGCCCGAACTGCGCGCTGGGCCCGACGAGCAGCGCGTTGAGCACCGTGCCGAGACCCGGGCGCTGTCGCAGCGGGATCCAGAGGAGGAGCACCGCGAGGCCGACCACGTTCGTGATGAGGCCGAACGCCCAGCCGCTGTGGATGGAGAGGCCCTGGGCGAGCACGTCCCACGGCGACACCCCGATGGCGGCGCGCACCATCAGTGCGATGGCCATCCCGTAGAGGAAGAGGCCGATCAGCAACTGGACGAGGCGCCGGGTCAGGAGGAGTCGAGTGGTCACCTTCACAATCCAATCGCCCGATTGGCCTTCCATCAAGATGCCAATTAAGTTAAGGTGGCATGCATGTCGGATACACATCTCACGGCCCGCTCCCTGGAGGCCCTGCTCGGGCAGTGGCGGGGGAACGGCTCGCAGTACCAGGACCTCGCCGACCGGGTGCGCCTCCTGGTGCTCGACGGCCGCATCCCGATCGGCACACGCCTGCCGGCCGAGCGTGATCTCGCCGCCCGCCTGGCCCTGAGCCGCACGACGGTCGCCGCGGCGTACCGCCACCTGCGCGAGGGCGGCTTCGTCGACAGCGTGCGCGGCTCCGGCAGCGTGACCCGCCTCCCCGGACCCGCGCTCGCCCTGCCGATCGGCGGCGGCGAAGGGATGCTCGACTTCACGAAGGCCGCACTGCCGGCGGCGGCGTCGCTCCCGGCTGCCGCGCGCGCGGCCGCCGAAGAGCTGCCCCACTTCCTCCCCGACTCCGGCTACGACCCGGTCGGTCTGCCGCACCTCCGGCAGGCGATCGCCGACCGCTACACCGAACGCGGGCTCCCGACCGATCCGGACCAGGTGCTGGTGACCGTCGGCGCGCAGCAGGCCATCGCCCTGATCGCCCGCACCTTTCTCGGCCGCGGCGACCGCGCGCTGGTCGAGATGCCGACCTATCCCCACGCCACGGAGGCGCTCCGGCTGGCGGGCGCGCGGCTCGTCCCGATCACGGTGACGCCGCCGGAGGAGGGGCCGCATCCTCTCGACGCGGAGAACGACGGGTGGGACGTGGACGCGATCGAGCAGACGATCCGCCGAGCGAACCCCGCCCTCGCCTACCTCATCCCCGACTTCCACAATCCGACGGGCGCGTCCATGTCGCCCACCACGCGCGAGCGGGTGCTGGCCGCGGCCGCGGCCCAGGGGACGATCGTCGTCGCGGATGAGACGACGGGCGAGCTCGACATCGACCGCCTCGGTGCGCACCTCCCGCTGCCGCACTATGCGGAGCCCCACGCGGGAGGGGCCCCCGTGCTGCTGATCGGCTCGGCCAGCAAGAGCCTGTGGGGTGGTCTGCGGATCGGCTGGATCCGCGCCGACCGACCGCTCGTGCAGCGGATGATCGCCGCCAAACCCGCCACCGACCTCGGAACGCCGATGCTCGAGCAGCTCGTCGTCGCCCGCATGCTGCCGCAGACGGCGGAGATCGTGGAGGAGCGTCGGGTGCAGCTGCGGGAGGGGCGCGCGACCGTGCAGCGCCTGATCGCCTCCACCTTCCCCGACTGGACGATGCCGCGCCTCCACGGAGGACTCGCGGCGTGGGTCGGCATCGGTGCGCCGGTCAGCTCGGCGCTCGCTCTCGCCGCCCGCAACCACGGCCTCCTGATCGCCGCCGGCCCGCGCTTCGGGCTCGACGGGGCCTTCGAGCGTTCGCTGCGCATCCCGATCACCTACTCGGTCGAGGAGACGGAGCGCGCCTTCGCGGCCCTGGAGCGCGCGTGGGCCGTGGCGGCGAACGAGCCCGCGCCATACTACGACGCCCCGGCGCTGCCCAACGTGGTCTGAGCCGCCGCCGTCCGCGCCGCTGCCCGCCCCCGCCCTTCCCGCCGAGGGGTCGCATCCTGCCGCTCCGGTGCAACCAATCCGGCGTTTCGCGACCCCCGTCGTTCGACCCGGCGCCGGGCGCCGAAGGGGATGTAGTACCACGGCATGAGGATTGTGCAGTCGCTGCAATGCGATACTCGGCATGCGCCGTCGCTGTCGCACGTCCAGTAACAACCACCCGCTGAGGGGAACATCCGTGCACTTTCTCGCTGTGCTCAGCATGAAGAATCGCGCGCTGATCGCGCTCGTCACGATCGTGGCGGCCGTGTTCGGCGGCCTCGCGCTCGCGAACCTGAAGCAGGAGCTCGTCCCGTCGATCTCGTTCCCGCAGCTCGCGATCGTGTCGACCTACCCCGGGGCGTCGCCGGAGGTCGTGAACAACGACGTGAGCACGCCCGTGGAGGCCGCGATCCAGGGCGTCCCGGACCTCGAGAGCACGTCGGCGGTCAGTAGCACGAACCAGTCGATCATCACGGCGAAGTTCACCTACGGCACCGACCTGGCGACGGCCGAGCAGAAGATCGACCGCGCCATCAACCAGATCTCGTCGACGCTCCCGTCGGGGGTCGAGCCGCAGGTCGTCTCCGGCAGCATCGACGATCTCCCCGTCATCCAGCTCGCCGTCAGCAGCAGCGGCGACCAGCGCACGCTCGCCGACGACATCACCAAGGTCGCCCTCCCGGACATCAAGGACGTCACCGGCGTCAACGACGCGCAGCTCGTCGGCGAGGTCGGCCGCCGCATCACGATCACCCCTGATGCGGCCAAGCTCGCTGCCGCGGGTGTCAGCAGCTCGGCGGTCAAGGATGCGCTGCAGCAGAACGGCGTGCTGCTCCCGGGCGGCTCGATCACCGAGGACGGCAAGACTCTCTCGATCCAGTCGGGCAAGCAGCTCGCCTCGGTCGACGACATCGCGGCACTGCCGCTGGTCCGCAGCACGACATCCGCGAGCGGATCGAGCAGCGGCGCGGGTGCGGGCGGCGCGGGTGCCGGTGCCGCGGGTTCGGGTGCCGCGGGCGCTGGTGCCGCGGGCGCTGGTGCCGCGGGTGCCGGTTCCGCCGCTGCCGCCGCTGCCGCCGCGGCCGACGCGGCGGCCACCCCGCCCACCATCGGCGACGTCGCCACGGTGGCGGAGACCGACGACCCGATCACCTCCCTCTCCCGCGTCGACGGCAAGCCCGCCCTGACGATCGCGGTGACCAAGCTCCCGTCGGCCAACACGGTCGAGGTCTCGCACGGCGTGACGGCGCTCATCTCCGAGCTCGAGAAGAAGCTCGGCTCCGACGCGAAGATCACCGTCGTGTTCGACCAGGCACCCTTCATCACGCAGTCGATCAACTCGCTCACCGAGGAGGGTCTGCTCGGCCTCGTGATGGCGGTCATCGTCATCCTGGTGTTCCTGCTGTCGGTGCGCTCGACCCTGGTGACGGCGATCTCCATCCCGACCAGCGTGCTCATCACCTTCGTCGTGATGTGGGCGACCGGCTACACACTCAACATCATCACTCTCGGCGCGCTCACGATCGCGATCGGGCGCGTGGTCGACGACTCCATCGTGGTCATCGAGAACATCAAGAGACAGCTGGTGCCCGGCGCGGACCGGGCGGTCACCATCGTGCGCGCGGTCCGCGAGGTCGCCGGCGCGATCACCGCGTCCACCATCACGACCGTCGCGGTGTTCCTGCCCCTCGCGTTCGTGGGCGACGTGACGGGCGAGCTGTTCCGGCCGTTCGCGCTGACCGTCACGATCGCGCTGCTGTCGTCGCTGCTCGTGGCACTGACGATCGTGCCGGTGCTCGCCTACTGGTTCCTGCGCGCTCCGAAGGCGCGCAAGCACGAGGGGGGCGCCCACGACGACGATGCCGCGCACCTGACGGTCGAGGAGGCCGCCGCGTCCGGTCACGACGAGCTCGAGCATCCCTCGCGACTGCAGAAGGGTTACCTGCCGATCATCCGGTGGACGCTCAAGCACTCGGCGATCACGGTGATCCTCTCGATCCTCGTGCTGATCGGCACTCTCGCGCTCGCCCCGCTGATGAAGACGAACTTCCTCGGTTCGAGCGGCCAGAACTCGCTGACGATCACGCAGACGCTCGAGGCGGGCGCGAGCCTCCAGGCCAAGGACGACGCGGCGAAGGCGGTCGAGCAGAAGCTGCTCGACACGAAGGGCGTCGAGACCGTGCAGGTCTCCATCGGCTCCAGCGGCTCCGCCCTGCGCGACGCCTTCGCGGGCGGCGGCGGAGGCGGCACCACCTTCTCCATCACGACCGACCCGGACGCCGACCAGGAGAAGCTGCAGAACACGATCGAGAGCGAACTCGGCTCGATCAGCGGCGCGGGCACCATCCAGGTGTCGTCGCAGAGCGGATTCGGCGCCTCCAGCGACATCGAGGTGGACATCTCGGCGACGTCCAGCGCCGATCTGCAGACCGCGACCGACTCCGTCGTCGCCGAGCTGAAGAAGCACGACTCGCTCAAGCAGGTCACCGACAACCTGAGCGCCTCGCTGCCCTACATCGCCGTGACCGTCGACCGCACCAAGGCGGCGGAGGCCGGGCTGAGCGAGGTCGCGGTCGGCACGATCGTCTCCCAGGCGATGCAGCCGACCCAGGCCGGCACCGTCGCGATCGACGACACCAGCCTGAAGATCTACATCCAGAACGCCAACCCGCCGACGACCGTCGCCGGGCTCGCGGACCTGCAGATCCCGACGGCCGCCGGCATCGTGCCGCTCAGCTCCCTCGCGACCGTCGAGGAGGCCAAAGGCCCGGCGACGGTCACCACGGCGCGCGGCCTGCGCACGTCCACGGTGACGGCGACACCCGCGACGGACAACCTCACGGTCGCCAACGCGGACGTGACGAAGGCGCTCAAGGCTGCCGACCTCCCGAACGGCGCGACCGCCGTGATCGGCGGCGTCTCGTCGAGCCAGACCGACGCGTTCGCGCAGCTGGGGCTCGCGCTGCTCGCAGCCATCCTGATCGTGTACATCGTGATGGTGGCGACGTTCCGTTCGCTGCGTCAGCCGCTCCTCCTGCTCGTCTCGGTGCCGTTCGCGGCCACCGGCGCGATCCTGCTGCAGCTCGCCTCGGGCATCCCGCTCGGCGTCGCCTCGCTCATCGGCGTGCTGATGCTGATCGGCATCGTCGTGACGAACGCCATCGTGCTCATCGACCTGGTGAACCAGTACCGGAGGCGAGGGCTCTCGGTCTCGGAGGCGGTCGTCCACGGCGCCTCCCGCCGTCTGCGCCCCATCCTGATGACCGCGCTGGCGACCATCGCCGCGCTGACCCCGATGGCGATCGGACTCACCGGCCACGGCGGCTTCATCTCGCAGCCGCTCGCGATCGTGGTGATCGGCGGCCTGATCTCGTCCACCGTGCTCACGCTCGTCGTGCTGCCGACGCTCTACAACCTCGTCGAGGGGGCGCGGGAGCGTCGGCAGGCGAAGAAGGCGGCGAAGGGCGGCGGCGCGTCCGGGGACGGTGGGCCGGGCGACGATGGGCCGGGCGACGGCGGGGCTCCCCGGGGCCCCGGCGGCACCGGAGCGGAGGTCGGCGCGAGCACCCCGCAGCCGCCTGTGTTCACGTCCCCGGTCGGGGGCAGGCAGCTCTGACGATGTCCCGGGCGATCGACACGTCGTCCGGGATCCCAGACGGGGGATGCGTGGCCGCTCCGGTCCGCGCATCCCCCGCTCGGTATCGTCGCGCTATGAGCACCGCAGCGCTGTCCGTCGATCCGCTCTGGCCGCGGGCCGGTGACTGGCCCGCGCTCGAGACGCTCGGGGACGACGCGCGTGCGGACCTCGCCCTGCTCGGACTCCCGACCTGGCGCACCTCCCTCTCGCCGACCGGGGCGCACGCGACGCCTGCCGCGGTGCGATCCGCGCTGAGACGCTATTCGACCCACACCGCAGGCGCGGCGGTCGACCGCCTGCGGCTCGTCGACGAGGGCGATGTCGTGGAGCCGGACGGCCCGGAGGGCGAGGCACGCGCTATCGCGGCGATGCGGGCCGCCGCGGCCCGGTCGACCGTCACGGTGGCGGTCGGCGGCGACAACTCCCTGACCGTTCCCGCCGCTCTCGGCGCATTCGGCGATGACCTGCGGACGGCGGGGCTCATCACCCTCGACGCCCACCACGACCTCCGAGACGGCGTCTCGAACGGCTCACCCGTCCGCCGGCTCGTGGAGGCGGGGCTCGCCGGCACCCGGATCGTCCAGATCGGGATCGCCGACTTCGCGAACTCGGCCGCCTACACGCGCCGGGCCGAGGAGCTCGGGATCACGGTGGTCCCGCGTGACGCGCTCCACGGCCGTCCGCTCGACGATGTCATGGCGGAGGCGCTCGACATCGCCGGGGCATCCGCAGGCCCGGTCCACGTCGACCTCGACGTGGACGTGTGCGACCGTTCCGTCGCACCCGGCTGCCCGGCCTCAGTCCCCGGTGGCCTCGCGGCGTGGGAGCTGCGCCGCTTCGCACGCCTCGCCGCGGCCTCCCCGCGCGTCCGGTCGCTCGACATCGCGGAGGTGGACGCGACCGCCGACGCCGCCGACCAGCGCACGGTGCGGCTGGCCGCGCTCCTGGTGCTGGAGGCTGTGGCCGGGCTCGCGTCCCGCGCATCCTGACGCGCGCGGCTTGCGGGGTGTGAGTGGCGTGAGCGCTGTGAGCGTGAGAGGGGTCGCGCTCTGCCGCTTTGGCGCCCTAATACCGGCGGTTTGCGACCCCTGAGTGGCCGGCGGGCGGCGCACGCGGGCGCGCGGCTACGCGCCGCCGATGACCGTCTGCGCGACGAGGGGGACGCCGGGGCGGTAGGCGAGGTGGACGTACGAGGGCGCGTCCAGGACGACGTAGTCGGCCCGGGCGCCGCGGCGGAGGTGACCGACGTCGTCGCGGCGGAGGGACTCGGCGCCGCCGAGAGTGGCCGCCCGCAGCGCCTCCGCGACGGTCATGCCCATGTCGCGCACCGCGACGGCGATACAGAACGCCAGGGACGAGGTGAACGACGACCCGGGGTTGCAATCGCTCGCGAGGGCGACCCGGACGCCGGCGTCGAGGAGCCGGCGGGCGTCGGGGTAGGGGTGCCGCGTCGAGAACTCGACGCCGGGAAGGAGCCCGGCCACCGTGCCGGAAGCGGCGAGGGCCTCCACATCGGTGTCCGTGAGGTAGGTGCAGTGATCGACGGCGGCGGCGTCGAGCTCGACGGCCAGGAGGACGCCCTCGCCGGGACCCAGCTGGCTCGCGTGCACCCGCACGCCCAGCCCGCGCGCCGCGCCCGCCGTCAGAATGCGGCGCGACTGCTCCGGATCGAAGGCGCCGGTCTCGCAGAACACGTCGATCCAGCGGGCGTGCGGCGTGCACGCGTCGAGCATGGGGCCGACGACCAGGTCGACATAGGCGGCAGGGTCGTCCGCGTACTCGGCGGGGACGACATGCGCGCCGAGGAATGTGGTCTCCGTGGTGACCTCCCGCGCCACGCGCAGGGCGCGTTCCTCGTCGGCGACCGTGAGGCCGTAGCCGCTCTTGACCTCGAAGGTCGTGGTCCCCTGGGCGCGCAACTCGGCCGTGAACCGGGTGAGGCGGTTACGCAACTCGTCGTCCGAAGCCGCGCGCGTCGCCGCGACCGTGCTGCGTATTCCGCCGGCGGAATACGGCCGCCCCGCCATGCGCGCCTCGAACTCGGCGGAGCGGTCACCGCCGAAGACGAGATGAGTGTGGCTGTCGACGAACCCCGGGATGACGGCTGCGCCGCCCGCGTCCACCTCGCGGTCCGCGTCTCCCCGGGGTGCGCGCGATGCCGGGCCCGTCCACTCGATCCGGCCGTCGACGGTGAGCAGGGCCGCATCCCGGACGAGTCCGAGTGGCCCGTCGTGCTGCGGGTCGAAAGTGACCAGTTCACCGATCCCGGTGAGGAGCGTCGAGGAAGACGGCTGCCGTGACATCAGCCGCGGGACCCCTCCCGGGCCGCGTGCTCCCGCATCGGGACGCGCAGGCCGCGCTCGTCGGCGACCTCCACCGCGCGCTCATAGCCCGCGTCCACGTGCCGCATGACCCCGGTGCCCGGGTCGTTGACGAGCACGCGCTCGATCTTCTCCGCGGCGAGCGGCGTACCGTCGGCGACGATCACCTGTCCGGCGTGGATGCTGCGACCGATGCCGACACCGCCGCCGTGGTGGAGCGAGACCCAGGTGGCGCCCGACGCGGTGTTGAGCAGGGCGTTCAGCAGCGGCCAGTCGGCGATGGCGTCCGAGCCGTCGGCCATCGACTCGGTCTCGCGGTACGGCGAGGCGACGGAGCCGGAGTCCAGGTGGTCGCGGCCGATGACGATCGGGGCGCGGAGCTCGCCGCTCGCGACCATCTCGTTGAACCTCAGGCCGGCGAGGTGGCGCTCCTTGTAGCCGAGCCAGCAGATCCGCGCCGGGAGGCCCTCGAACGGCACCTTCTCGCCCGCCTGGGTGATCCAGCGGCGCAGGTGCTCGTCCTCGGGGAAGAGGTCCAGGATGGCGCGGTCGGTCGCGGCGATGTCCGCCGGGTCGCCGGAGAGCGCCGCCCAGCGGAACGGCCCCTTGCCCTCGGCGAAGAGCGGCCGGATGTACGCCGGCACGAATCCGGGGAAGGCGAAGGCGCGGTCGTACCCGCCCAGCTGCGCCTCGGTACGGAGGGAGTTGCCGTAGTCGAAGACCTCGGCACCGGCATCGAGGAAGCCGACCATGGCCTCCACCTGGGCCGCCACGGAGGCGCGTGCGGCCTGCGTGAACGCCTCGGGGTCGGCGGCGGCGCGGTCGTGCCACTCGTCGACGGAGACGCCGAGGGGGAGATAGCTGAGCGGATCGTGCGCGCTCGTCTGATCGGTCACGATGTCGATCGGAACGGCCCGGCGCAGCAGCTTGGGGAAGACCTCGGCGGCATTGCCGACCACGCCGACGGAGAGCGCGCGGCCCTCCTCCTTGGCCGCGACCGCGCGGGCGACGGCGTCGTCCAGGTCGTCGGCGAGCTCGTCGAGGTAGCCGTGGTCGACGCGGCGCTGGAGGCGGCTGCGGTCCACATCGACGATGAGCACGGCACCCCCGTTCAGCGTGACGGCGAGGGGCTGGGCGCCGCCCATCCCGCCGCAGCCGCCGGTCAGCGTGAGCGTCCCCGCGAGGCTGCCCCCGAACCTGTTGCGGGCGACGGCGCCGAAGGTCTCGTACGTGCCCTGGAGGATGCCCTGCGAGCCGATGTAGATCCACGAGCCGGCCGTCATCTGGCCGTACATCGTGAGGCCGAGGGCCTCGAGGCGGCGGAACTCGGGCCAGGTCGCCCAGTCGCCGACGAGGTTCGAGTTGGCGATGAGCACGCGCGGCGCCCACTCGTGCGTGCGGAAGACGCCGACCGGCTTGCCCGACTGCACCAGCAGGGTCTCGTCGGGCTCCAGGTCGCGGAGGGTCTCGACGATCGCGTCGAACGCCTCCCAGCTGCGGGCCGCACGGCCGGTGCCTCCGTAGACGACCAGGTCGTCGGGACGCTCCGCGACCTCCGGGTCGAGGTTGTTCATCAGCATCCGGAGGGGCGCCTCCGTCTGCCAGCTCTTGGCGGTCAGCTGGGTGCCGCGCGGGGCGCGCACTGCTCTCGCTCCATCCATGGTGTCGGCTCCTTCGTCGTGGTCGTGGGCTCAGGTCAGCGGAGGGCGTGGCCGAGGGCGCTCTCGGCGGCGTCGGCGAGGGTGCCGGAGGCGACGAGCGCGACCGCGGCCTCGATCTCGGGGGAGAGGTAGCGGTCCGGCCCGGGACCGGCGACGGCCTTCCGAAGCGCCGCGGTGACCGCACCGGTGGCGGGAGCCTGGCCGAGGGGCGCCCGGAGGTCGGCGCCGCGCGAGGCCGTGAGCACTTCGATCGCGAGCACCCGCGTGAGCCCGTCGACGGCCCGGCGGAGCTTGCGGCCCGCGGCCCATCCCATCGACACGTGATCCTCCTGCATGGCGGACGACGGGATGGAGTCGGCCGAAGCCGGGGCCGCGAGCCGCTTCAACTCCGAGACGATGCCCGCTGCGGTGTACTGCGCGATCATCAGGCCGGAGTCGACCCCCACCTCGTGGGCGAGGAACGGTGGGAGGCCTTGGTTGCGGGCCGGGTCGAGGAAGCGGTCGGTGCGCCGTTCGGACATGCTCGCGACGTCCGCCACGACGATGGCGAGGAAGTCGAGCACGTAGGCCACGGGCGCGCCGTGGAAGTTGCCGTTCGACTCCACCCGGCCGTCGAGCGTCAGGACGGGGTTGTCGATAGCGGAGGCCAGTTCGCGCTCGGCGACGGTCGTGGCGTGTGCGGCGGTGTCACGGGCTCCGCCGTGGACCTGCGGGGCGCAGCGCAGAGAATAGGCATCCTGGACGCGCGTGCACTCGGTGCCTTTGTGGCTGGCGACGAGCGGCGAGCCGGCGAGCAGGTCGCGCAGATTGCCGGCCGAGACGGCCTGCCCGGTCTGCGGGCGCAGCCGCTGCAGGTCGTCCGCGAAGACCGCGTCGGTGCCGAGGAGCGCCTCGACGCTGAGGGCGGCCGCGATGTCGGCGGTGGTGAGGAGGCGCTGGAGGTCGTGGAGGGCGAGCGACAGCATTCCGAGCATCCCGTCGGTGCCGTTGATGAGCGCCAGGCCCTCCTTCTCGGCGAGAACGACCGGCTCGATGCCGGCGGCGGCCAGGGCGTCCGCTGCGTCCACGAGCTCGCCATCGACCCTGACCTGCCCCTCGCCCATCGCCGCCAGCGCGCAGTGGGCGAGCGGCGCGAGGTCTCCCGAGCAGCCGAGCGAGCCGTACTCCCGGACGATCGGCGTGATGCCCGCGTTGAGCACGGCGGCGTAGGTCTCGACCGTGCGCGGGGTGGCGCCGGTGCGGCCGGTCGCGAGGGTCGCGAGGCGCAGCAGCATGAGCGCGCGGACGACCTCCCGCTCGACCTCCGGTCCGCTGCCCGCGGCGTGCGAGCGCACGAGGCTCGCCTGCAGCTGCGCGCGCCGCTCGGCCGGGATGAATGTGGTCGCGAGCGCGCCGAAGCCGGTCGAGATGCCGTAGTGCGGCTCCGTGTCGTCGGCCAGCGCTTCCACGATCGCGCGGGAGGCGGCGACGGTCTCGAGCGCATTCGGGTCGAGCTCGATGCGGGCGTCGTGGCGGGCGACGGCGACGACGTCCGCGATGGTGAGCGGTGCGCCGCCCACGGTCACGGCACTGATGTCGGTGGAGGTGGTGACGAGCATGCTCCGATCCTCGCCGCGGGGGCATGCGCTCGGGTCGGCTGTACACTCATCCGTGTCCGGGATCCCAGACGGCGCCCGGGAGGCAGGGCGGCCTCCCCCGCCGCGCGCCCGCGAGAGGATGGGTCGATGAGCAAGGTCCCCGCTGCAGAGAACACCCTCCGCATCCTCGGCCACCTCGCCGCACAGCGAGGACCGGTTCCGGCGGCGAGCATCGCGACGGCGCTTGCTCTGCCGCGCTCCACCGTCTACCACCTGCTCACCGTGCTCGGAGACCACGGGTTCGTCCTCCACTTCCCGGAGGCGCGCCGCTACGGTCTCGGCGTCGCCGCCTACGAGCTCTCGAGCGCCTTCTCACGCCAGCAGCCGCTGAGCAGGCTCGGCCGCCCGATCGTCGCCGGTCTGGTCGACGCGATCGGCGAATCCGGACACGTGGCCGTGCTGCACGGGCGCGACGTCGTGTACATCGTGGAGGAGCGTGCGCCCCGCCGGCCGCGGCTCGTGACGGATGTGGGGGTGCGCCTTCCGGCTCACCTGACCGCCAGCGGCCGGGCGCTGCTCGCGACCCTCCCTGCCGGGCAGCTGCGCGCCCTGTACCCCGACCGAGACGCCTTCGAGGAGCGCACCGGCGCCGGACCGCACACCTACGGCGAGCTGCGCCGGGTGCTGGCGGAGGTGCGCGAACGCGGGTTCGCGACGGAGGACGGAGACGTCACGCCCGGCTTCGCGTCCGTCGCCGTGTCGGTGCGCGATCACGCCGGCTGGCCGGCTGCGGGGATCGCGGTGACGTTCCCGCGCGAGAACGTGCCCCACACGGAATGGGAGACGCTCGCCGCGCGGGTGCGGGATGCGGCGGCGGAGCTGTCGCGGCGCATCCGCGGGAGCTGAGGCGGGAGGCGTCGGGCGCTCCGCTGCCGCACAGGGGTCGCACTCTGCCGCATTGCGCCGATCAGAGCGGCGGAGTGGGACCCCTGTGGCGGGAGAGGGGGCCGCTCAGCCCTCGGCGAGGGTGAGGGTCGTGTCGTGCGAGCGGCCTCCGCGCACGAAGGTGACCGCGACCTCGTCGCCGGGCCGGGAGGTGATCTGCACTGCCGTGAGGACGTCGACGCTGCTGGCGGGCGTCCCGTTCAGGGCGGTGACGACATCCCCGGCCTGCAGCCCGGCGTCGGCCGCCGGGCCTCCCGCGTCGATGGACTGCACGAAGAGGCCGTCGGCGATGCCGTAGGCGGCGGCGACGCCGGGCGGGATCGGGAGGACGGAGAGGCCCGCCGTGGGGTACGAGACCTTTCCCTTGTCGATGAGCTCGTGCGCGATCCGCATCGCCGAGGACTCCGGCACGGCGAAGCCGATGCCCACACTGCCCGTGCTGCTCTGGCCTCCACTGCCCGGCACGGTCGCGATCGCGGTGTTCACGCCGACGAGACGCCCGCGGCAATCGACGAGCGCGCCTCCCGAGTTGCCCGGGTTGATGGAGGCGTCGGTCTGGATGGCGCCGACCAGCACCGCATTGCGGTCGTCGTCGCTCGGGACGGGGACGGTGCGGCCGAGCGCGCTGACGATGCCGGCGGTGACGGTGCTCGACAGCCCCAGCGGCGCGCCGAGGGCGACCACGGGCTGCCCGACGGACAGGGCGCCCGAGTCGCCGATCGAGATGACCGGCAGCGGCTCGTCGTCGTCGACCTTCACCACCGCGAGGTCGGTCTTCGGGTCGCGGCCGACGAGCCGGGCGTCGAGGTCGTGCCCGTCGCTGAAGCGCACCGAGAGGGAGCCTCCGGAGGCCGCGGGCGAGATGACGTGGTTGTTCGTGAGGATGTAGCCGTCGTCCGCGATGATCTGACCGCTGCCGTTACTGCGGCCGCCCGAGGAGGAGGTGACGGAGATCGTGACGATCGTGGGCAGGACGCCGTTCGCGACCGAGGAGGCGTCGCAGGCTCCGGACGCACCCGCCGTAAGCGCGGTCGTCGTGATGGTGCCCGCGATGAATCCGCCGGCGATGAGGGCGAGGGCCGAACCGGTGACGAGGAGGGCGGTGGCCCAGGAGGTGCGGGATGCGGGGGTCGGCGCGAGGTCGGCCGGCGTCGTGGTCGTCGGCTCGGTGCTCACCCCTTCTGATGTCGACCCGGTCGGCGCGTCGGCGCCGTCGTTCGGAGCGTTCTCCGACTGCTCGTCGCGGTCTGTCACGGCGCCTCCCTGGTCGATCGTGCGCAAGGTTAGCGGCGCCGGAGCGCGTGGCGCTACTGTCCTGGCATGGTCAGGTTCCTCATCCGTGCGGCGATCTTCGTCGTGACCGCCGCTCTCGGACTGCTGGTGGCCATGTGGCTGCTGCCCGGGTTCCATCTCGAGTGGGCCGGCGGTCTCGTCGCCATCGTGGTCTTCGCCATCGCGCAGAGCGTGCTGGCGCCGTTCATCTTCAACCTGGCGCGCAAGTACGCGTCGGCGGTGCTCGGCGGAATCGGGCTCGTGTCGACGCTCGTGGCGCTGATCATCGCGTCGTTGTTCCCCGGCGGTATCCGTGTCGATGACTTCGCGACGTGGATCCTCGCGGCCCTGGTGGTGTGGCTCGTCACGGCGCTCGGCACCTGGTTGCTGCCGCTGATCTTCCTGAAGAAGAAGGTCACCGCCTCCCGCGCCTGAGGCGGCGCTTCGCAACGCCGCTACGCCGCCGAGCACGCCCGACAGTGCCGACCGTGGCGTGGTGCGAGCCTTGCGATTCGGACCAAATGTGGGGAATGGCGTCGGCGCCAGAGTGCACATTCGGTCCAAATGTGAGGCGGGGAGGGACGTCGGGGCTCACGTTGTAAGGCGCTGGGCCGGCGGATCGGTGGGGGCGCGGGTGTGTTCACCGATCGGACACCTCTCCGCTGCCCGCGCGTCACCGGGGTGGCCCCTTCCTTTCCATCTTCAGTGGAATCCGGCGACGATGCTCGTCGCCCGGCTCGCCTCCGGCGGGCTGAGCTTCTCCACGGGGGCGTCTACGACGTCAGCGGGGGCGCGCGACGTATTGAGCGCCTGGCCGCGTCAGGCCCCCACGTAGCGCGCCAGGTGCTCGCCCGTCAGGGTCGAGCGCGCTGCGACCAGCTCGGCCGGCGTGCCCTCGAAGACCACGCGGCCGCCGTCGTGCCCCGCGCCAGGGCCGAGGTCGACGATCCAGTCGGCGTGGGCCATGACGGCCTGGTGGTGCTCGATCACGATGACCGACTTGCCGGAGTCGACGAGCCGGTCCAGGAGGCCGAGGAGCTGCTCGACGTCGGCCAGGTGCAGGCCCGTGGTCGGCTCGTCGAGCACGTAGACGCCGCCCTTCTCGCCGAGGTGGGTGGCCAGCTTGAGCCGCTGGCGCTCGCCGCCGGAGAGGGTGGTGAGCGGCTGGCCGAGGGCGAGGTAGCCGAGGCCGACATCCTCCAGGCGGTCCAGGATGGCGCTCGCCGCCGGGGTGCGCGCCTCGCCCTCGCGGAAGTACTCGCGCGCCTCCGTGACCGGCATCGCCAGCACCTCGCTGATGTCCTTGCCGCCGAGAGTGTATTCGAGCACCGAGGCCTGGAACCGCTTGCCCCCGCACTCCTCGCAGACGGTGGCGACGCTCGCCATGACCCCGAGATCCGTGTAGATCATCCCGGCGCCGTTGCAGGTCGGGCACGCGCCCTCGGAGTTGGCGCTGAACAGGGCGGGCTTCACGCCGTTCGCCTTCGCGAACGCCTTGCGGATCGGCTCCAGCAGGCCGGTGTAGGTGGCGGGGTTGCTGCGTCGTGAGCCGCGGATCGCACCCTGGTCGATCGAGACGACGTCGTCGTGCGACGACACCGAGCCGTGGATGAGGGAGCTCTTGCCCGAGCCCGCCACCCCGGTCACGACGACGAGCACTCCGAGCGGAATGTCCACGTCGACGTCGTGCAGGTTGTTGGCGGTCGCCCCGCGCACGGGCAGGGCGCCGGAGGGGGTGCGAACCGCATCCTTGACCGCGGCGCGGTCGTCGAGATGGCGGCCCGTGAGGGTGCCGCTCGCCCGCAACCCCTCCACGGTGCCCTCGAAGCAGATGGTGCCTCCCGCGGTCCCCGCGCCCGGACCGAGATCGACGACGTGGTCGGCGATCGCGATCGCCTCGGGCTTGTGCTCCACCACGAGCACCGTGTTGCCCTTGTCGCGCAGTCGCAGCAGCAGTTCGTTCATCTTCTGGATGTCGTGCGGGTGGAGCCCGATGGTCGGCTCGTCGAACACGTAGGTGACGTCGGTGAGCGACGATCCGAGGTGCCGGATCATCTTGGTGCGCTGCGCCTCCCCGCCCGACAGCGTGCCGGAGGGCCGGTCGAGGGAGAGGTAGCCGAGCCCGATCTCGACGAACGAGTCGAGCGTGTGCCGCAGGTTCGAGAGGAGGGGAGCGACCGACGGCTCGTCGATCCCGCGTACCCATTCCGCGAGGTCGCTGATCTGCATCGCGCACGCGTCGGCGATGTTCACGCCGTCGATGCGGGAGGAGCGGGCTCCCTCGTTGAGGCGCGTGCCGCCGCAGTCCGGGCAGGTCGTGAACGCGACGGCGCGGTCGACGAACGCGCGGATGTGCGGCTGGAGGGCGTCGCGGTCCTTCGACAGGAAGGACTTCTGGATCTTCGGCACGAGCCCCTCGTAGGTCATGTTGATGCCGGAGATCTTGACTTTCGTCGGCTCCTTGTAGAGGAAGTCCTTCAGCTCGGCGTCCGTATAGTCGTCGATCGGCTTCGCCGCGTCGAGGAACCCGGACTCGGCGTACTGCCGCACCGCCCAGCCGTCGGCCGTGTAGCCCGGGACCGTGATCGCGCCCTCGGAGAGCGATCGGGTGCCGTCGTACAGCTGCGCGAGGTCGATCTCGTTGACCGTCCCCATCCCCTCGCAGCGCGGGCACATCCCACCGGTGATGGTGAAGCTGCCGGCCTCCGCCTTGCCGGAGCCGCGCTCGATCGTCACGGCCCGGTCGCCGTGCACCGACGCCACGTTGAAGGAGAACGCCTGCGGTGACCCCACCTGCGGCTGCCCGAGCCGGCTGAACAGGATGCGCAGCATCGCGTTCACGTCCGTCGCCGTGCCGACGGTCGACCGCACGTTCGCTCCGAGCCGCTCCTGGTCGACGATGATCGCGGTCGTCAGCCCCTCGAGCACGTCGACGTCCGGTCGGGCCAGCGTGGGCATGAAGCCCTGCACGAACGCGCTGTAGGTCTCGTTGATCATCCGCTGCGATTCGGCGGCGATCGTCCCGAACACCAGCGAGCTCTTGCCCGAGCCGGAGACCCCGGTGAACACGGTCAGCCGCCGCTTCGGGAGCTCGACGCTGACGTCCTTCAGGTTGTTCTCGCGGGCGCCCTGCACCCGCAGCAGGTCGTGGGTGTCGGCGACGTGAGTGGTGGGCGTGCTCATGGGTCTCTCCCTCGGTGCGACGCCTCCCACGCTAGCGGGTGGGGCCGACGGTGCAGAGAGCTAGACCTGGGCGAAGCGTTGCGCCGACCGCGCCTTCGCCTTCTCCGCCTCCACCTCGCGATTCTTCGGCGGGGCGGAGGTCGTCAGGTGATCGAGGAGGTGCTGGGTCGCGTGGGCGATCTCCGCGACAGCCTCGTCGAACGCCGCGGCGTTCGCCTGGGAGGGCGTGGTCGACCCGGACACCTTGCGCACGTACTGCAGCGCGGCGGCGCGCACCTCGTCAGAGGTGGCCGCGGGCTCGAAGTTGTGGAGGACGTGGATGTTGCGGCACATACCGGGAGGGTACGCCGGGCGCGGCGTCGTCGCCATGCCCGTCGGGCCGCGACGGCGCTACGCCCGTCCGCGCGCCGCCCACTCCAGCCTGCGCAACGACTCGGCGTTGCGCACGTGCAGCACGAGGTCGGCGATCGGGCGCGGGATGAGGCGCGCCGGCCCCGCGACCGGGTGCTCCTCCATCCGCACCAGGCATCCCGCGCCGCGTGGGCGGACGTCGATCACGACACGCTCCTCTCCGAAGGGACGCGTCTTGGCCTGCAGCACCATCCGTCGTGGCGGGTCCCATTCGTCGACGCGGGTCTCGTCGTTCAGCACGAACGGCCACACCCCGATGGAGTGGTGCAGCCGCGAACCCGCGGCAGGGTATCCGTCGTCCGCCGCCCGCATGCGGGACGCGCCGACCACCCAGCTCGGGTAGACCCACGGGTCGGCGAGCACGGCGAAGACCTGCTCGGGAGTGCAGTCGAGACGGCGGACGGTCACGGACACGATGTCACCCTTCGGGCGCTAGCGACGGCATGCGGGTCACGCCGAACTCGTGGCGCAGCGCGCTCCGCGCCGCGTAGTAGCCGCCGAGCCCGTGCACACCAGGGCCGGGCGCGGCGGAGGCGGACGCGAGGTACAGGCCGCGGCCGGGCATCCGCCACGGGTCCGGGGAGAGCACGGGGCGGGCGATGAGCTGGCGGAAATCGGGCATCCCCGTCGAGATGTCGCCGCCGACGTAGTTGGGGTTGTACTGCTCCATCTGCACGGCGGTGCGGGACGTGCTGGCGAGCACGAGGTCGCGGAAGCCCGGGGCGAACCGTTCGATCTGCCGGATGACGGCCTCGGTGCGGTCGGCGGAGGAGCCCCGCGGGACGTGCGTGTACGCCCAGAGGACATGTTTACCGAGCGGTGCCCGGGATCCGTCGAAGAGGGAGGGCTGCGAGACGAGCACGTACGGATCGTCACCGAGCCGCCCGGCCGCGACCGCACGCTCCGAGCGGGCGACCGCGGGCCGCGAGCCCCCGAGGTGGACGGTCGCGGTCTCGTTCAGCTCAGGGTTCGTCCACGGCACCGGGCCGGACAGGGCGAAGTCGACCTTGCATACGCCGTTGCCGTCGCGGAATCGCGAGACCCGGCGCAGGTACCCGGCGGCGAGGCGGTCCTCGCCGAGGCGCGCGGCCGCACGCACGTGGGTGTCGAACACGATGGCGCGCGCGTCGGGGAGGTCGCCCAGGCTGGTGATCTCGGCCCCGGTCACGACCTCGCCGCCGTGCGCCTCCAGATCGGCGACGAGGGCGTTCGCGATGCTCTGCGACCCGCCGATCGGTACAGGCCAGCCCCGGGCGTGCGCATAGCTGACGAGGGTCAGCCCGGCGGCGGCGCCCGCGACGCTCGGGAGGGCGACCGTCGTGTGCGCGAAGGCTCCGGCCAGCAGGGCGCCCGGTTCCTCGGTGCGGAAGGGGAGGTTCCACCAGGGGCCGCCCTGCAGCAGCGCCGTCGCGCCGAGACGGGCGGCGACGAGCGGGTGCCGCGGGAGCTGGATCACCGCGGAGCCGGTGAACTGCGCCACCTCGTCCGCGTGCCGCGCGAGCGGGCCGATCAGCGCGCGCCAGGCGGCTCCGTCGGGGCCGAGCGCGTCGGCCGTGCGCTCCAGGTCGCGATAGGCGAGGGCTGCGCGTCCACCGTCGAGCGGGTGACCGTACGAGGCGGTCGGTGTGATGAACCGCACCCGATCCGCCAGCCCGAACCGGCGGAAGAAGCCCGACGCGAAGGCCAGGGGGTGCACGGCGGAGCACAGGTCGTGGCGGAAGCCGGGGAGGGTGACCTCCTCGGTCCGCATCCCGCCTCCGGCCGTCGCGTTGCGTTCGTACACGCGGACGGCGAGACCGGCGCGGGCCAGCGTCACGGCCGCGGCGAGCCCGTTGGGGCCGGAGCCGATCACGACGGCGTCGACGGAGGAATCGGAGGACATGACTCC
Source organism: Leifsonia sp. ZF2019 (assembly GCF_019924635.1). Classification (NCBI taxonomy): domain Bacteria; kingdom Bacillati; phylum Actinomycetota; class Actinomycetes; order Micrococcales; family Microbacteriaceae; genus Leifsonia; species Leifsonia sp. ZF2019. The sequence goes on along the minus strand of NZ_CP065037.1, from coordinate 3,665,378 downwards.
TGTATACCCCGGAGGTCGCCCGCGGTCGTGAGGATCGGCAGCCCGCTCCCAGCATCCATCCTGTATCGTTGAACGGTCGGCTCTTGGCACCGCGCATGTGGCGCGCGGATGGGTTTGTAAGTCAAGCGGGCCGGTTCCGCACCCGATCGGTGGTGCGGACAATCACGATGTGAACGGCCCCGGACGATGTTCGTCGGGGAATCCCCGGTGCGCTTCAGCGCGCCGCCGCGCACTTGAACTCAACCCAGGAAGAACGACGCATGCCCCCGTACAAGAAGAACGACCGGCCCAAGCAGGTCGGCAGCAAGAGCCCCAAGCACCGCGGTTATCGCCCCGAGGAGCAGACCGCGGGCAAGAAGGCCCGCTGGTCCGCCGACGACCGGGCCAAGCGCGGCGCGAGTGCCGAGCGCGGCCGTTCCGTCTACGGCACCCGTGATGCCTCCGACAGCGCCGGCGGCCGTGGTCGCGGAGAGCGCCCGAACTGGGAGCCCCGCGGCAAAGACGCCCGCCGCACCGAGCGCGAGTGGGACAACCGCGGTCGCGCCGGCCGCGATGACCGGCCGCGCCGCGACGACGACCGCCCGCGTCGGTCGTTCGACGACCGGGGCGACCGGGCCCCGCGTCGCGAGTACGACGACCGCCCACGTCGTTCCTTCGACGACCGGGGCGACCGTGCTCCGCGTCGCGAGTACGACGACCGTCCGCGCCGCACGGCGGACGACCGTGCCGACCGCATGCGCCGTTCGTTCGACGACCGTGCCGAGCGCCCGCGTCGCGAGGACGACCGTCCCCGTCGTTCGTTGGACGACCGCGGCGACCGTGCCCCGCGTCGCGACTATGACGACCGTCCCCGCCGTTCGTTCGACGACCGTGCCGAGCGCCCGCGTCGCGAGGACGACCGTCCGCGTCGTTCGTTCGACGACCGCGGCGACCGCGCCGAGCGCCCGCGTCGCGACTTCTCCGACCGCCCGCGTCGCGACTTCTCCGACCGCCCGCGACGTTCCTTCGACGACCGCGCCGAGCGGCCGCGTCGCGAGTACGACGACCGTCCGCGTCGTTCGTCCGACGACCGCGGCGACCGTGCCCCGCGTCGCGACTCCTCCTTCTTTCCGTCCCGCGACGGCAAGCCCGCCTACAACGCGCAGGACGACGTCGTGCTCGAGCGGCTCGAGGCCGACGCCATCCAGGCGGAGGACGTCGACGGCGTGACCTTCGCCGACCTGGGCTTCGGCGGCAACGTCGTGCGCGCCCTCGCCGAGCTCGGCGCCGAGAGGCCGTTCCCGATCCAGGCCGCCACAGCCCCCGACGTGATGTCCGGCAAGGACGTGCTCGGCCGCGGCCGCACCGGCTCCGGCAAGACGATCGCCTTCGGCGCCCCTCTGGTCGAGCGCCTCATGCAGCTCTGGGCGGAGTCGGGCAAGTCGGGCGGCAAGCGCCAGATCGGACGCGCCCCGCGCGCCCTGATCCTCGCCCCCACCCGCGAGCTGGCCCTCCAGATCGACCGCACGGTGCAGCCGATCGCCCGCAGCGTCGGCCTCTTCACCACCCAGATCTACGGCGGCGTGCCGCAGGGCCGTCAGGTCGGTGCCCTTCAGCGCGGCGTCGACATCGTGATCGGCACCCCGGGCCGCATCGAGGACCTCGTGGAGCAGGGTCGTCTCGACCTCAGCCAGGTCGTCATCAGCGTCCTCGACGAGGCCGACCACATGTGCGACCTCGGCTTCCTCGAGCCGGTGCAGCGCATCCTGCGCGAGACCGCCGAGGGCGGCCAGAAGCTGCTCTTCTCGGCGACCCTCGACACCGGGGTCGCCCAGCTCGTCGACGAGTTCCTCGTCGAGCCCGCCGTGCACGAGGTCGCGGGGGAGGACCAGGCGTCCTCCACCATCGATCACCGCGTGCTCGTGATCGAGCACCGTGACAAGCCGGCCATCATCGAGCAGCTCGCCGACCGCGAGGGCAAGACGCTGATCTTCGCCCGTACCCGCGCCTTCGCCGAGATGCTGGCGGACCAGCTGGACGACGCGGGCATCCCCGCGGTCAGCCTCCACGGCGACCTCAACCAGTCCCGGCGCACCCGCAACCTGCAGCAGCTGACGAGCGGCCGCGTCAACGTGCTCGTCGCGACGGACGTCGCCGCCCGCGGCATCCACGTGGACGACATCGACCTGGTCATCCAGGCCGATGCGCCGGACGAGTACAAGACCTATCTGCACCGCTCCGGCCGCACCGGCCGCGCCGGCAAGCAGGGCACGGTCGTGACGCTCATCCCGCGCCAGCGCCAGCGCCGCATGAACGACCTGCTCGACCGCGCCGAGATCGAGGCCGAGTTCGTCCCGGTCATCCCGGGCGATCAGCTGGTCACCGACCTCGCCCAGGCGTCCGCGCTCGCCGGGGCCGACGCGTAAGCGGAGGCCCGAAGCGCGGAGCCCCCGTCCGTCGCGCAGCGTCTGCTGAGCGGTGGGCGGGGGCTCCTGTGTTGCGGGCGGCCGGCGGTCAGCCGGTCAGCTGTGCCAGCGCGTGCCGGCCGAGGGACGCCATGCGCGGGCTGTCGTCGGAGTTCGCCGCCAGTGCCGTGCCCATGATGACCGCCCAGCCGCGTGCGCGTCGCCACGTCGCCTCGTCGACGGAGCCGTCCAGCGTCTCCCGGAACTCGGCGCGGGCCGGTGCGTCGAAGGTGAGCCAGGCCGTCGCGAGATCGGTCGCCGGGTCGCCGGCGGTCACGTCCCCGAAATCGATGACCGCGGCGAGGCCCTCCACGGTGCCACTGGCGTCGGTGCGGAGCAGGAGATTGCCGGGGTGGGGGTCGCCGTGCAGCCAGAGCGCCGGCCCGGTCCACAGCGGAGCGGCCAGCGCGTCCTCCCACACGGCGAGCAGGGCGTCGGTGGAGGCCACGGTGTCAGGGCGGGCGGCGAGCATCGCCAGGCGCTCGCGGACGGCGATGTCGCGCGTCGCGAGCGGAACGCCGCGGACCGGGTTGACTGGCGCATCGGCGGGCGCGGGGATGTGCACAGCGCGCAGGAAGCCCGCCAGCGGCTCCGCGATCACGGCGCGGGCGGAGGCGTCGACCGATGCGCCGTCGACCCCCTCCAGCCAGCGGGCGATGCTCCACGGCCAGGGGAAGGTCACGCTCGGCACGCCGACGCGCACGGGGGCGGGGACGGGGACGGCGACGCGCTCGGCGATCGCGGCGAGGACGCGTTGCTCGTGCTCGATGAGGTGGGCGGCGGCCTCCCGCCGCGGCACGCGGACCGCGAGGTCGTCGCCGAGCCGGAAGATGCGGTTGTCCCACCCGTCGGAGACCAGCCGCAGCGGGCCGGCGAGATCGGGGTGCTGCTCGGCGATCATGCGCGCGACGAGCGTGGCGTCGGCGGCGATGTCCGCCGTCGGAGTGGATCCTGAGTGCACCCGCTCGACGCTAACAGACCGGCCGCAAGACGTGAGTCGTTGCGGGTGAGGACGTGCCTCCACCCCGCAACGACTCACGTCTCGCAAGACGGATCAGGACCGGGCGAGGAGGGTGAGGGTGTCGACGACGCGGTTGGAGAAGCCCCACTCGTTGTCGTACCAGGCGACGACCTTCACGTGCTTGCCGTCCACGCGGGTGAGCGCGGAGTCGAAGATGGAGGACGCGGGCTGCCCGGTGATGTCGCTGGAGACCAGCGGGTCCTCCGAGTACTCCAGGATGCCGGCCAGCGAACCCTCGGCGGCGGCACGGTAGGCGGCGAGCACCTCGTCGCGGGTGACCTCGCGGGCGACCGTCGTGTTGAGCTCGACGATCGAGCCGACCGGGACGGGCACGCGGATGGAGTCGCCCGACAGCTTGCCATCGAGGCCCGGGAGCACCAGGCCGATCGCCTTGGCGGCTCCGGTCGTGGTGGGCACGATGTTGACGCCGGCCGCGCGGGCGCGGCGCGGGTCGCGGTGCGGGCCGTCCTGGAGGTTCTGCTCCTGCGTGTAGGCGTGCACGGTCGTCATGAAGCCGTGTTCGATGCCCGCGAGGTCGTCCAGCACCTTCGCCAGCGGTGCGAGGGCGTTCGTGGTGCAGGAGGCGTTGGAGACGATGGTGTGCGCGGCCGGGTCGTACGCGTCCGTGTTCACGCCGTAGGCGAGGGTGACGTCGGCGCCGTCGGACGGGGCGCTCACCAGCACGCGCTCGGCGCCCGCGCGCAGGTGGGCGCGGGCGGCCTCGGCGGACGTGAAGCGGCCCGTGGCCTCCAGCACGATCTCGACGCCGAGCTCCGCCCACGGCAGGTTCTCGGGGTCGCGCTCGGCGAGCACCTCGATGCGGCGGCCGTCGACGACGAGGGCGCTGCCGTCGACCTCGACCGGGCGGCCGAGGCGGCCGAGCGAGCTGTCGAACCGGAGGAGCTGGGCGAGGGCGTCGGGCGCGGTCAGGTCGTTGACGGCGACGACCTCGAGGTCGGTGTCACGCTCGAGGAGGGCGCGGAGGGTGTTTCGTCCGATGCGGCCGAAGCCGTTGACGGCGATGCGGGTCATGGGGAGTCCTTTCGTTGCGCCTTCCATCGTCAGCACTCCGCGTGCGCCACGAAAGTGGCTGCGTGGACACCTCCCGCAAGCATCCCGCCACGGTCCTCGCCACTGCGCCCAAGCATCCCGCCACCCATCCGCACCCTGCGACGTCGAGGCGGCGAATAGTGCGCCGCCTCGGAGCTTTTCGTGCGATTTCGAGCCGCCTCGCTGTGCCGTCTGGGGGGAGGGGAGGGGAGGGGAGGGGGAGGGGGGTTAGGCGGAGAAGGTGTGGCGGTAGTCGGTGGGGGAGGTGCCGAGGATGCGGTGGAAGTGCAGGCGGAGGTTGGCGCCGGTGCCGAGGCCGACCCGGTGGGCGATCTGCTCCACACCGAGATCGCTGCGTTCGAGCAGCTCGCGTGCGAGGTCGACGCGGGCTCGCAGCACCCACTGCATCGGCGTGTAGCCGGTGTCTTCGACGAAGCGGCGCGAGAAGGTGCGCTCCGAGACGTTGGCGTTGCGGGCGAGATCGGCCAGCGCGATCGGCTCCGCGAGCCGGCCGAGCGCCCACTCCCGTGTCTCCGCGAACAGGTCGCCCAAGGGCTCGGGGACGCTGCGCGGAACGTACTGCGCCTGGCCTCCACTGCGGTACGGCGCGGCGACGAGGCGGCGTGCGACACGGTTGGACAGGGCGACGCCGTGGTCGCGTCGCACGAGGTGCAGGCACAGGTCGATCCCGGAGGCGGCGCCCGCCGAGGTCAGGACGTCGCCCTCGTCGACGAAGAGCACGTTCTCGTCGACCCGGATCGAGGGGTGCCGTTCGGCGAGGGCGCGCGTGTAATGCCAGTGCGTGGTGGCGCGGCGGCCGTCGAGCAGCCCCGTCGCGGCCAGCGCGAACGCGCCGGTCGAGATGGCGGCCAGGCGGGCGCCGCGGTCGTGGGCTCGGCGCAGCGCCTCGACGACGGCGGCGGGAGGCTCGGTGCGCGCGGGCTCGCGGTAGCCGGGCACGAAGACGGTGTCGGCCCACTCCAGCGCGCCGAGCCCGTCGGCGACGTGGTACGAGAGTCCGTCGCCGCCGGTGACGAGGCCCGGTTCGGCGCCGCACACGTGCACCTCGTACGGCATGCTCGGCCGGTGGGCGAACACTTGGGACGGGATTCCGACGTCGAGCGGCTTCGCGCCCTCGAGCACGAGGACGGCGACGCGATGGTCCCGGGCGGTCATCCGAGCTCCTTCCGCGGGCAGGAGACGCCCGCGCGCCGGAGTCTAGCCGAGGTCGGGCTGCGGGTCCGCGCCGGAGGACGAGGGAGCGGCGGGGGCGGGATCGGCGGCCCTCCGCCTCCCGGGCCGCAGTTCGCTCACGATGACACCGGCGACGATGAGGCAGGCCCCGGCGATCGCGATCGGCGGGAGGCGGTCGCCCGCGATGCGTCCGATGAGGCCTGCCCACACCGGCTCTCCGGCGTAGATTATGGTCGCCCGGGTCGGCGAGACCGAACGCTGCGCCCAGTTCATCGTGAGCTGGATGACGCAGCTCGCGACGCCGAGGCCGATGCCGGGCAGCAGCCAGGCCCACGAGAAGGACGGCGCGGCCTCTCCGGCGAACGGCATGGCGATGAAGCCGACCGCCCCCGCGACGAGCAGCTGCACGACGGTGACGCGCCCGGCGTCCACCGACTTCGCGAAGAATCCGATCAGCAGGATCTCCGCCGCGATCGGCAGCGTGCTGATGAGGGTGGCGATCTCGCCCCAGCCGAGGCCGATGGTCAGCGCGTCCGGTCCGGCGAGCAGCAGCAGACCGACGAAGGCGAGCGCGACGCCGACCAGGGTGAGCGCGCGTGGCGCGCGGCGGAACACGAGCCACTGCAGCAGGGGCACGAGCGGCACGTAGAGCGCGGTGATGAAGGCGGAGGTGCTGCTGCTGATCGTCTGCAGGCCCATCGTCTGCAGGCCGTAGCCCAGCGCGATCGAGAAGCCGATCGCGGCGCCCGCCCCCACGTCGCGCCAGCGCATCCCGCGCAGGGCGCGGTGGAACACGACGATGCCGACCAGCCCGGCGACCGCGAAGCGCAGGCCGACGAAGAACCACGGACCGCTGTGCTGCATGGCGAGATGCACGATGAGAAAGGTCGAGCCCCACAGTGCGGTGATCCCCAGCAGCGCGCCCTCCTGGCGGCTGATGGGGAGGCGTCGCCGCGCGGGTTCGCGGCTCTCAACGGGCGTGTGCAGCATCCTGCACATTCTATGGTGCAGAATGGTGCACATGCCAGAGCACGGCTCGGATGTCCTCGCCCACGTCGCCGGCAACCTCCGCCGCCTCCGCCAGGAGCACGGACTCAGTCAGGCGGCTCTCGCCGACCGCTCCGGGATCAGCCGTCGCACGATCATCAACCTGGAGGCGGGGGAGGCCAACATCAGCCTCTCCGGGCTCGACCGCATCGCCGCGGCGCTGGACACCGACTTCGTCACGCTCGTCGCCGAGCCGTCGGCCCCGGCGATCGCGGTCAACGCGGTCGCCTGGCGCGGTGCCTCGACGGAGAGTGTCGCCGCGCTGGTCGGAGCCGTGCCCGCCCGCGCCGACGCACAGCTGTGGACCTGGGCGCTCGCCGCGGGCGACCGCTACGACGCCGAGCCCGATCCGGCCGGCTGGCACGAGATCGTCTTCGTGACCGCCGGCCGCCTCGTGATCGAGCGGGAGGACGGTGTCTCGGAGCTCGGAGCGGGCGACCACGTCATCTACTCCAGTGCGCAGCGCTACTCCTACGCGGCGGCCGGGGACGAGGGGGTGCGCTTCGTCCGGCTCGTGGTCTCGTGAGCAGTCGCCGCCGTTGGGTGCGACGGCAGCGCACGATACGTGCGCACTGATGGACAACCACGCACCGAATCCGCGTCTGCTGCTGCACTCCTGCTCATTCCGTGTGAAAGCATGGACCGCGGAGGTCCCATGAACGCCCAGTCCCCGCAGTCCGCAGACCGGATGCACGCCGTCACGCCCGAGACGCGCGAGCTCGTCGATCTCGTGCTCGACTACTCGCGCCGCCGCATTCTGAGCACCGACACCCCACTCGACAAGCCCCTGCCCGAGTCCGAGCTGCGCCGCCTCGCCGGGCAGACCGTCTCCGAGGGTGGTATGGGCGCCGAGCGTGCGCTGGCCGTGTTCGAGCACGTGCTCGCCCCGGCCTGCATCACGACGGACCACCCGCAGTACCTGTCGTTCATCCCGACCGCCCCCACCAAGGCGGCGACCGCATTCGACCTCGTCGTCTCGGCGAGCGCCGTCTATGGAGGTTCATGGCTGGAGGGGTCCGGCGCGGTCTACGCGGAGAACCAGGTGCTTGCGTGGCTCGCCGCCGAGTTCGGGCTGCCCGCGACCGCCGGCGGAGTGTTCGTGCAGGGCGGTACGCTCGGCAACCTCTCCGCCCTCGTCGCCGCGCGCGATCACGCCCGCGCCCAGGGTCGCACGCCGTCCGGCCGGTGGGTGATCGTGTGCAGCGCGGAGGCGCACTCGTCGGTCGCGTCGGCGGCACGCGTCATGGATGTGGAGGTCGTCCCGGTCTCCCCGGGGGAGTCGGGCATCCTCACCGGCGAGGCCGTGCGCCCCGCGCTCGAGCAGTACGGGGACGCGGTGTTCGCCGTCGTCGCGACGGGAGGGTCCACCAACTTCGGCATCGTCGACGACATCGCCTCGATCGCCGCGCTGAAGGCCGAGCACGACTTCTGGCTGCACATCGACGGTGCCTACGGGCTCGCCGGAATGCTCTCCCCGCTGGCCCGCCCGAGGTTCGCCGGTGTCGAGCACGCGGACTCGGTGATCGTCGACCCGCACAAGTGGCTGTTCGCGCCCTTCGACGCGTGCGCGCTGATCTACCGGGATCCGGAGGCGGGCCGACGGGCGCACACGCAGCACGCCGAGTATCTCGACACACTGACCGATGCCGCCGAGTGGAGCCCGTCGGACTACGCCGTGCACCTCACTCGGCGGGCGCGGGGGCTGCCGTTCTGGTTCTCACTCGCCAGCCACGGGGCCGCGGCGTACCGGGAGGCGGTCACGGCCTCGCTGCGGCTCGCCGAGCGGATCGCCGCGGAGATCGAGGGGCGTGACGGCTTCCGGCTCGTGCGCAGGCCGCAGCTCTCCGTCGTCGTCTTCGAGCGCGAGGGCTGGACGAAGGAGGACTACGCTCGCTGGTCGGCGCGCCTGCTCGAGGAGCAGCGCGCCTTCGTCACGCCGAGCTCGCACGCCGGGCGGCCGAACACGCGGTTCGCGATCCTGAACCCCCTCACGACGTTCGAGGACCTCGTGGCCATCCTCGACACGATGTGACGCCCGCGTCGACCCGCTGACACGACGGAGGCCCGCACCCGGGATGGGCGGGTTCTAATGGTGGTCGCAACACTCCGGTTTTCGGGAGGTTGCGACCACCGTGTCGTTTTCGGAGGAGCAGGATCGGCGTCGGGCTGAGTTCCTAGCGTTGTTGGGGTCGTTGGGCAGTGTGACTCTTGCCGCGCGTGAGTTGGGGTTGAACACGAATACCGCGTTCGGTTGGGCGCGGAAGGCCGGGTTCCGGGCGAAGGCGTATCCGGCCAGGCCGCACCCGGGACGAGAGGAGTTCGCCCGATTGCGGGCGGAGGGCGTGTCACGCCGGGAGGCAGCGGCGCGAGTCGGGATCCACGAGCGCACCGGCCGCGACTGGGATTACGGCGTGAGGAAGTCGCGGAATTCGCGGTTTTACTCGGACGGGCGACGTGTTGATTACACGACCGGGCGCACCACGATGGAGTCCATGACGAGTCCACCGCCGAAGGTTCCGGAGCAGGTTGGCTCCCGTCTCCTGTCGCTTATGGAGCGGGAGACGATCGCCGATCTCAGACGGGCCGGGCTCACACTGCGGGCGATTGGACGGGCGCTAGACAGGCCCGCATCGACGATCAAACGCGAACTCGATGCGCGTTCGAAGGGCGGTCTCTATCTCCCGCACGGCGCGCATCGGGATGCCGCCACCAAGCGAGCTCGCCCGAAACCTGCGAAGCTCGCACAGCCCGGACGGTTGCGTGAGTATGTCGCCCAGCGACTGAGGGAACAATGGTCTCCGGAGCAGATCAGCGGCGTCTTGTCGCGTGATTACGCAGATGACGAGAGCATGCAGGTGAGCACGGAGACGATCTATCAAGCGATCTACATCCAGGCCCGCGGTGGGCTCAAACGCGAGATCGCCGACGCGTTGCGCACCGGCCGCGCCCGCCGCAAACCCCACCGGTCACCCGAGCAACGCACCAGCCGGTTCGTGGATCCGATGGTGATGATCTCAGAGCGTCCGCCGGAGGTCGAAGACCGCGCCGTCCCCGGCCACTGGGAAGGTGACCTGATCGTCGGCGCGAACAACCAGTCCGCGATCCTCACACTGGTAGAGCGCACCACCCGCTACGTGATGCTCGGCCACCTCCCCGGCGAGCACACCGCCGAAGCCGTCCGCGACGTCCTCGTCGAACTGATCGGCACGCTCCCACAACACCTGCGCGGGTCGTTGACCTGGGACCAGGGAGCAGAAATGGCCGCTCACAAGGCCTTCCGGGTCGCCACCGGCGTCCCGGTCTACTTCTGCGACCCCGCGTCCCCCTGGCAACGCGGCTCGAACGAGAACACTAACGGGCTGCTGCGCCAATACTTCCCCAAGGGCACCGACCTGACCGCTCACGGCCCGGAGGACCTCGAACACGTTGCCCAGAAACTCAACAGCCGGCCACGCAAAACGCTCGGCTGGGATACCCCAGCCGAGCGTCTGATACAACTCGTTTAGTTCACTTAGTGTTGCGACGACCCCTTGAATCCGCCATGGGGTGCGGGCCTCCGTCGTGTCAGCAGGCCGTCAGAACTCGTCCGACTCGCCGGTACGGCGGGTCACACGTTCGCCGGTGGCGGGGTCGACGGCCGTGCGCGTCGTCGCCACGCTGCGGCGCCTGCGGGACATCATCACGATTCCGAGGATGATGCCGACCGCTCCGGCGGCCATCAGGATGTACCCGACCAGGTGGAGATCGATCCAGTCCACCTGCACGTTCAGGGCGAACGCCAGGATCGCGCCGATGACGAAGAGGACGATCCCGGTGCCGAGGCTCATCGAGGGCCTCCGCTAAACCCGGCGGCTGCCGGTCAGCATCCGCACCAGCCAGACGATCACGGCGAGCACGAGCAGGATGATTCCGACCCACAGGAGGAAGTTCAGCGACTGGACGAAGCCTCCGGTGAGCAGCAGGACGATCGCGATGATCGCGATGATGATGAGCAGGATGTTCATGGAGAGTGTCCTTTCCTAGACGCCAACCACCGAACAACTGTTTCGGTTGCCTAGTAATCCCCTTGACTGCGTCGCCTTTCGGGTCTAGCCCGTGCGCGGTCGGCCGAGATGCGATCCACCGTCTCGCGCATGCGGATGAGGAAGCGCGTCACGGTCTCCGCCTCGTCGGCGCTCAGCTCGGCCGACGCGGCGGCCAACTGCGCGTCGGCCTCCGCGAGGAGCGGCCCGGTCTCGCCCAGCGCGGCGCGTGTGGGGAGCAGAGTGATGGAGCGGCCGTCGGTCATGCTGCGGCGCCGCTCGACGAACCCGCCGCTCTCGAGGCGGTCGATCAGAGCGGTCGTGGAGGCGCTGGAGATGCCCAGATACACGCTGACATCCTTCGCGGCGGTGTGCCGGCCGGCGGCCGTGTTGTCGAGGATGAGCCGCAAGGCGAGCAGGTCGTTGTCGCCCATGCCCATCGCCGCGCCGGTGCGCCGTCGCATCGCCGCCTCGGCCGCGCGGTAGACCTGGAGCGCCTCGAGCACGCCCGTTTCTGGCCGGCGCGCGTCGCCCACGCCGCCCGATTGGTCGTCCACACGCTCATCCACGTCACCCACAGAGGCCCACTCGCACCCCGGGTTCAAGGGCGGGACAGCGGATTCTGGGCGTATTCACGGTGGAGGCTGGACGACGGCCGGACGCGCCTCCGTCGAGGTGGGCGCGTATGCTCGCACGGTGGATCCGCTACTCGACCGGTACGAGCTGCGCGACCGGCTCGGTCGCGGCGGCATGGCGACCGTCTACCGCGCGTACGACCGGCAGCTGGGCAGACTCGTCGCCATCAAGCTCTTCCCAGCGGGGACGGCGGCGGACGACGCGCGCAGGCGCGGGGAGGCGAGCGCGCTCGCCCGGCTGGCGCACCCGCACCTCGTCACGCTCTTCGACGCGCACCTCTCCGCGGGAGGGGACGCCACGCCGAGCTTCCTGGTGATGGAGCTCGTCGACGGCGAGGACCTCCGGACGCGCCTCGATGCCGGCCCGCTGCCGGCGGAGCAGGCCGCCGCCGTCGCGTCAGGCGTGGCCGAAGCCCTCGTCGTCGTCCACGGCGCCGGGATGGTGCACCGCGATCTCAAGCCCGCCAACATCCTGCTCGCCGCCTCACCCGTTGCGGGCCGCCCGCCCGTCGCGAAGCTGGCCGACTTCGGCATCGCTCACCTGCTCGGCGCGGAACGGCTGACGACCGAGGGCACCATCATCGGCACCGCAGGCTACCTCAGCCCCGAGCAGCTGCGCGGAGGCGACGTCGGCCCCGCCGCGGACGTCTACGCGCTGGGTCTCGTGGTGCTGGAGGCGCTGACCGGCGTCGCGCAGTATCCCGGGACCGCGATGGAGGCCGTCGCGGCGCGGGCCGCGCACGACCCGCGGGTGCCCGCCGACCTCCCGGACGGCTGGCGGGGGCTCCTGCTGGCGATGACGAGCAGCGACCCCGCCCTGCGGCCGACCGCGGGAGAGGTGGCCGTGATGGCCGCGGAGATGGCGCCCGAGCTGGCGGGCTGGGCGCCGGAGGCGGCGGTGTCGGCCGCCCGGACAGTGGGGCCGCCCGGCGCGGAGGTGGCGGCTCCGGGCGCGGCTGCGACGGCGACGCGGCTGCTTCCCGCCTCGACGCGGCTGCTTCCCCGCACGACACGTCGACGGAGGCTGCGGGTCGCGGCGCTGGCCGGCGGTGGCGTCGTCGTGGTGGCGGCCGCGCTCGCGCTCGGCGCGATGACGGCGCCCGGAGGCGGCCCCACCGACACCGGCCCGACTCCGCGGCCCACGCCGAGCGTGCCGGCGCCGCCGCAGACCGTGGCTCCGGCGGTCGAGCCGACCCCGGCCTCCACACCCGACCCTGCACCGGGTGCCGGCGACGACGGACCGGGGAAGGGCAAGGGGAAGGGCGACGGCGGCAACGGGCACGGCAACAAGGGCGACAAAGGCAACAAGGGCAACGGCAAAGGCTGATCCCCTTCCGCAGTCCGGCTCTCCTGCATTTCCGGCGTGTGACATCTTGCCCCCGCATGTTACGAGTTCCCGCGATCCGTCATATGCAAGCCCCCGCTCCGGTAGGAAGGGAGAGTGGTTCTCACCCTCCTCGCCTGGGCCCTCGTGGCCGTGTGCCTCGTCGTGATCGTCGAGGTCGTGCTCCGCGACGTCGCCGACCGCTAGGGAGGACCTGCGGCGCGAGGCGCACTGCGTCCGGGATCGCAGTTCCGCAACGTGATGCGCGCGATGTCGAGCGCCATTCGCCGCCGAGCGGGGTACGGTCGTGGGGGACGAGAGGACCTGAATGAGCATCGCCGCGATCGTCGTCAACCCTGTGAAGGTCGACGAGCCCGCCCTTCGCGCTGCCCTGGGCGCCGCCGAGGAGCGCTGGGGCTGGGAGCCGACCCTGTGGCTCGAGACCACTCCAGAGGACCCCGGATCGGGGCAGGCCCGTGAGGCCATCGAGCGGGGGGTCGACGTGGTGATCGCGGCAGGCGGAGATGGAACCGTGCGCACCGTCGCCGAGGCGCTCCGCGGGAGCGGGACGCCTCTCGCCCTCCTGCCGTCCGGCACGGGCAACCTCCTGGCCCGTAACCTCGGCCTCACCCTGGACGACGTGGAGAACGCCCTCGACAGCGCGTTCGGCGGCGACGACCGGCCGATCGACGTCGGCGTCGCGGAGCTGCGGGACGCGGACGGCGCGACGACCGAGCACGCGTACCTGGTGATGGCCGGTTTCGGAATCGACGCGCAGATGATCGCGGCGACCGACGACGAGCTCAAGGCCAAGGCCGGCTGGCTCGCCTACGTGAAGGCGATCGGGACCGTGCTGCGTGACAAGAACGAGCTGCACCTGCGCTACCGGCTCGACGGAGGCAAGGTCCACGCGATGCGCGCGCACACCGTCATCGTGGGCAACTGCGGCTCCCTGCCGGCGAACATCCTGCTGCTGCCCGACGCCGCCGTCGACGACGGGGAGTTCGACATCGTGGTGCTGCGGCCGCAGGGGTTCTTCGGCTGGGTGCAGATCGTCGCGAAGGTCTTCTGGGAGAACGGCATCCTCCGTCGCACCGGGGTCGGCCGCCGGCTCATGGGCTCCGGCCACGAGATCCACGCGATGAACTACCTCAAGGGACGCGAGCTCATCCTCCGTCTCAGCGAGCCCCAGCCGGTCGACCTCGACGGCGACCTGTTCGGCGAGGTGCTCGCCATGCGCACTCGCGTCGACCCGCTGAGCCTGGTCGTCAAGGTGCCGGCGGCCCCGGACGGGGAGACGCCCTGACGATCTGGAGCAGGGCGGCGCGCAGGCCGGCCGGGTCGGCGACCTCCGGGAAGACCTCGTCCTCCAGGCCGCGCATGGCCTCGAACGCCGTGCGGCCGGCGGGGGTGATCGCGAGCACGTGACGGCGGCGGTCCGAGGCGTCGGGCTGCCGGGTGAGGAGTCCCTCGCGCTCGAGGCGGTCGACCGTGCGGGACATCGTCTGCGCCTCCACCTGGGCGATGCGGGCGAGGTCGGCCTGGGAGGCGACGCCGAGCTCCAGCAGGTGCAGCACGATCAGCCCGGCGTGCGTGAGGCCGCGCGCGTCGAGAGCCTCGGCCCACGCGCGTTCGACCGCCCGGGAGGCCGCGCCGAGCAGCCGGCCGAGCGGCCAGTTCTCGGGGCGGTGCTGATCCTCCTCGGCGCGCTGGTCCACCCCCTCAGAGTACCGATGCGAGCGCTGCGGTGATCGCGTCGCGCGCCTGGTTGTCGCTGATCGCGGCGGTTCCGTCGCCGGGCTGCAGGCCGTAGTCGCCGAACTGCGCGTGCGTCATCCCGGGCACCTCCACGAACGTGGCGTCGGCGGGCAGCAGGTGCGCCGCGGCCTCGATCTTCGCGGGAGTGCTCAGGCCGTCCCGCTCGCCGCCGATGGAGAGCACCTCGAGACCGGTCTGCGACAGGTCGTTCGCGCAGTAGCTTCCGAACAGGATGAGTCGCTTGACGACGGGGTCGTCGGCGAGCTGGCAGGCGCGCACGCCGCCGAGGGAGTGGCCGCCGACGGCCCACTCGTCCACCGCCGGAGCGAGGCTCGTGAAGGTGCTCAGCGGGCGGGTGTCGAAGAAGGCCAGGTTGAGGGTCGGCTTCGTGACGACCACGGTCAGCCCCGTCTCCGCCACCGCGCCCGAGAGCTTGCGGAGGTAGGCGTACGGGTCGACGCGCGCTCCGGGGATGAAGACGAGCCCTTCGCCGGACGCCGGGCCGGTCGGGGCCACGACGACGGCGTCCCCGGCATCCCGGATCTGCACCGCGGGATCCGTCCACGCTTCGATCGCGGCCTGCCGCTCGCCCATCATGGGCGTGTTCGCCCAGCCCAGAAACCCGACGACCGCCAGCACGAGCACGCCCGCGACCCATCCCGCCACGACCCCGATGCGCCTAGCCATGCCCCTCACCCTACGCCAGATACTCAGCCGGCTGACTATCTCGCGCTCGCGGGAGGGGTTCTGCTCAGTCGGTGCCGGCGTCGAAAGCGGCGCCCTCGGAGCTGGCGTCGATCTCGCGGGCGAGGGTGTCGTCCGTGTCGGTGACGTCGAGCTCCAGGATGGCGCGGGCGCTGCCGGCCTCCAGGGTGCCGACGAGGTCGGCGGTCGGGCCGCCGATCAGACCCGAGGCGGCGTACTGCTCGAGGCGCGAGCGTGAGTCGGCGATGTCGAGATTGCGCATGGTCAGCTGGCCGATGCGGTCTCCGGGGCCGAACGCGGCGTTGCCGACGCGCTCCATCGACAGCTTGTCCGGGTGGTAGCTGAGCGCCGGGCCGGTCGTGTCGAGGATCGTGTAGTCGTCGCCGCGGCGCAGGCGCAGGGTGACCTCGCCGGTGATCGCCGAGCCGACCCAGCGCTGCAGCGACTCGCGCAGCATGAGCGACTGCGGGTCGAGCCAGCGGCCCTCGTACATCAGGCGACCGAGGCGGCGGCCCTCGTTGTGGTAATTGGCGACCGTGTCCTCGTTGTGGATGGCGTTGAGGAGGCGCTCGTACGCGATGTGCAGCAGGGCCATGCCCGGCGCCTCGTAGATGCCGCGGCTCTTCGCTTCGATGATGCGGTTCTCGATCTGGTCGGACGCGCCGAGGCCGTGGCGGCCCCCGATCGCGTTCGCCTCGAGCACCAGCGCGACCGCGTCGGGGAACTCGACGCCGTTGAGGGCGACCGGACGGCCCGCCTCGAAGCGCACGGACACCGTCTCCGGCACGACCTCGACGTCTTCCCGCCACGCGGCGACGCCCATGATCGGGTCGACGATGTCGAGACCGGCGTCGAGCTCCTCGAGTCGCTTCGCCTCGTGCGTCGCACCCCAGATGTTCGCGTCGGTCGAGTACGCCTTCTCGGTCGCATCGCGGTACGGGAAGCCGCGGGCGACGAGCCACTCGCTCATCTCCTTGCGGCCGCCGAGCTCCTCGACGAAGGCGGAGTCGAGCCACGGCTTGTAGATGCGCAGGCGCGGGTTGGCGACGAGGCCGTAACGGTAGAACCGCTCGATGTCGTTGCCCTTGTAGGTGGAGCCGTCGCCCCAGATCTCGACGCCGTCCTCCATCATCGCCCGGACCAGCATGATGCCGGTGACCGCGCGGCCCAGCGGAGTGGTGTTGAAGTAGGTCTTGCCGCCGGAGCGGATGTGGAACGCGCCGCACTGCAGGGCGATCAGGCCCTCCTCCACAAGGGAGGCCTTCGCGTCGACGAGGCGGGCGATCTCGGCGCCGTACTCGTGGGCGCGACCGGGGACCTCGCCGATGTTCGGCTCGTCGTACTGCCCGATGTCCGCGGTGTAGGTGCAGGGGATCGCACCCTTCTCGCGCATCCAGGCGACCGCGCAGGAGGTGTCGAGACCCCCCGAGAACGCGATGCCGACTCGTTCACCGACCGGGAGACTGCTCAAGACTTTGGACACGACCACAAGTTTAGAGGGAAGGGGACGGCGCGGGCGGCGGGTGTCGGGACCCCGCCGGTCAGCCGCGGCCGTCCGCCGCCGGCGCCGGGCAGTCGCCGCCGGGCTCGGCGAGGAGCTCGAAGTGCCACAGCTCGTTCGCGTACGCCTGGCAGATCCCCCATTCGGCGCCGAAGCGGTTCAGGAAGTCCATCGCGTCGGCGGTCGCGATGTCGACCGCGTCGCCGGTGACGTGTGCCGAGTCGGCTCCGCGTTTGACCCAGCGGGACGCCTCCTCCTCGCTGCCGTAGGTGCGGACCGCGTCGGCGAACAACTGCTCCTGGTAGCGCTCGGAGCGCCAGCCGTCGGCGATCGTGATGTCCGTCCCGCGGTCGAGAGCGACGGACCGCGCCTCGCGCAGGGCGTCGAGCAGAGCCGGGCTCAGGCGCTGCACCGCGGGCGCATCGCTGTCGAGCGGGAGGGAGGCCCCCTCGGCGATGTACCCGTCGTCATCGGTCAGCGCGCCGCCCGCGCCGAGCGCCGCACCGGCGCCCGAGCCGGAGGGGGTCCCGGGCGTCGCTGCCGTGCAGCCGGCGAGGGCGAGCACGGCGGACACGGTCAGGGCCGTGGTGAAAAGGAGGCGACGCGGGAGGAGCATTCCTCCACCCTCGCAACGGTGGAGAACGCCGTCATCCACCGAAAGGCGCATCCGCGTCCATCGGGGGAGTGATCCGCGCGAGGATCGCTGGTGAGGGGAGGGCGCGATGGATAGGTTGTGGGAACGGATGGATTCGAGGGGGCGTATGCGGGGAGTGCGACGGTGTGCGCGGCGTCGAGGGCGTGCGCGGCTCCGGGGCGTCGGCGTGGAACAGCGGGCGCGTGCAGGGAGGTGGGGCGGACTCGTGGGGGCGGTGGCCGCCGTCGGGCTGGCGCTCGCACTGAGTGGTTGCACGACACCTCAGGCGGCCCCCGGCTCCGAGACGATCGCGCCGAGTGGGGCGGCGACGAGCGGAGCAGGGGCGAGCGGAGCGCCGTCCGGCACAGCGGCGCCGGGAGAGGGGCCTGGTGCGGGGAATGCCGCAGGGGCGGCCGATCCCGCGCGGCCGGAGACCTGGACCATCGGTTACGCCGGTGTGGGGCCCGTCGTGCTGGGCGACGCATCGACAGCGCGGGAGGAGGCGCTCGCCGCGTTCGCGCCGGAGCCCCCGGCCGGCGCCTGCGGCCTCGACTTCGTCACGGGACCGTCGGGGCTGCGCATCGGCACCGCGGAGTCCGCCGCCGACGGCGTCACGCAGATCGTGGTCGCCTCCGCCGGGGCTCCGGCGGCTGCGGGCGTCTCACCGCGCACCTCGGACGGCATCGGCCTCGGCTCGACCATCGGGCAGGTGACGATCGCGTATCCCGACGCCCGGCGCACCTCGGTCGAGGGCGAGGCGCTCCTCACCTACGCCGTGAGCGATGGCGCGGGCCGCTCCATCGTGTTCGGGGCGTGGCGGACGGACGACGCGATCGTGGTCGTCCAGGTCGGAACGGACGACCGCGTCACGGCGGAAGGGTGCGGGGTGACGGCGTAGGCGGTGAGGGCGGCTCTCACCGGGAGACACGAACAGCCAGATTCCTCAGGCCGAGGGAGAGGTGCGATGCGGGCACCAGGAAGCTGGCGCCGAGGCGGACTCCGCGCTGCTTGGCCTCGACGATCGGGCGGTGCGCGCGCTCGAAAGCCGACAGCGCGGACGCGAAGCTGCCCGCGTCGTGCAGGGCGTCCGTGAGAGTGGCCGCGCCGACGAGCGCCATGCTGGACCCCTCGCCGAGGATGGTCACGCTCGAGGCGGCATCGCCGAGCAGTACCACGCGGCCGTGCGACCACGAGGGTGTCCGCACGCGCGCGACCGTGTCGATGTAGAGGTCAGGGGCGGAAGCGAGACGATCGAGGAGCTCGGGCGCACGCCATCCCATCGTCGAGTAGCGTTCGCGGAGGAGGGTCTCGTTGTCGCCGCGGTCCCGTCGTCCGCCGTCAGCGTCACCGGGCGTCCGGAAGATGAACGCCGCGACCCCCGCCCCTCCCGCCGGGTGCACGGAGAGCGAGAGCCCGGGGCGGTTGTGCATCTCGAGCACGGTGGGGTCATCGGCCCACGGGCCCCGGCCGATCGCGACGGTCGCGATGGTCAGCCCGATGGGGTGGGTGAACCCGTGCTCGCCGCCCCAGACGAGTCGACGCACGGCTGAGTGCTGCCCGTCTGCGCCGACCACGAGATCGGCCTCGACGGTGCCGCCGTCGCGGAGCAGGACGACGCTCCGATCGCCGTCCTGCTCGATCCGCTCGGGGGAGGCTCCCATCCGCACGTCCGCGACATCAGCTGCCGCTCGGGCGAGCGCTCGGCCGAGGACCATGCGGGAGAGCTCGATTTCGGGACTGTCCGCGCGCCGGAGTCGGGTCTCGGCGGTGCGGCGGCCGTCGGTGTCCACGATCCGCAGCCGCGTCACACCGGTGTCCGCGGACCGCAGCTCCGCCTCGAGGCCGAGCCTCGCGACGACGCCGATGGCGTCTCCGCGGATGTCGACGGGGCTGCCGCTCGTACGTAGCTCGCCGGCGCGTTCCAGCAGGGTGACGGTGTGTCCGTCGCGAGCGAGCAGGGCGGCGGCCGCACTCCCCGCGATGCCGCCTCCGACGACGACGATCGATTATTTCCGCATGCGATGCAATATAGCAGTCATTGCTGAAATGCAGACAATGCCGTTATTGGTAGGATCGCTGCCATGACCGGACTCCGTCAGAGGAAACGCGACCGCACGCGCGAGGCGCTCGTCGCTTCGGCTGTGCGTCTCTTCGCCGAGCGCGGCTACGACGGCGTGACCGTCGCGGAGATCGCGGAGGAGGCGGAGGTCGGGGCGCGGACCTTCTTCGCCTATTTCGCCTCCAAGGAAGACCTCCTGTTCCCGGATGCGCAGCTCCGGGTGAGTGCCGCCGTCGACGCTCTGCGCGACCATGCGCCTGGCGAAGCGCCGATGAGCGCCCTCGTTCGCGCCCTCGACAGCGCCGGTGTCACGGGAAGCGATATGACGTCGGATGCGGCACGGCTCCGGATGCGGCTGATCGCCGAGTCGCCCGTCGTGCAGGGCCGTGCACTGCGCTACCAGGCGGAGGCACAGGACGCGATCGCCCGTCAGCTGCGGGCCAGCTACCCCGACGACTACGACGAGGTCGCGGCGGCCGCCGTCGTGGGCGCCTTCGTCGGTGCGGTCACGGCGGCCCTCCGCGCGGTGTTCGACGCATCGGCCGGGGAGGCTTCGCCGGGCGTCGAGGAGGATCGTCGGGCTCGCGTGCGCGAAGCCACCGAACGTGCCCTCGCTCCGTGGCTCCATCCGCGTTCGTAGCCTTCACGACCGGTGCGCGGGTGCGCGGTGCGCCGGGGCGCCGTTCCCGACGCTCGGCCCCAATCGCGGGCCCCGGCGCCCCGCTCAGAGGCGCGGGGTGCGCGGCGGCTCCGTGCGGCGCGTGCCGGTGGCCTCGAAGGCGGCGGCGAGCGACAGCAGGGCGGTGTCGTCGTACGCGCGACCCGCGAAGGTGAGCCCGACCGGCATGCCGATGTCGGCCATCGTGCCCATCGGCACGGTCACCGTCGGGATGCCGAGGTGGCGCGGGACGAGGTTGCCGTTCGCGACCCACACCCCGTTGCGCCAGCCGAGGTCGGCGGACGCGGGGTCGACGTCCATATCGGCGGGCGCTACGTCCGCGACGGCGGGGAAGACGACGGCATCGAGGCCGAGCGCGTCCATCCACTGCTCGAGGTCGACGCGGCGGGTCTCCTCCAGGCCGCGGAGCCCCTCCGCCAGGTGCGGGATGCTCTCCAGCGCCGCTCCGGGATGCGACCGCACCCACGCGGGATACTCGGCGATGTCGTCGTCGAAGCCCGTGTACCGGTCGGGAAGTGCGCCCGGAGGCTGCGGGAAGATGGTGGCGCCGTCGACGTCGGCCAGCGTGTGCAGCGCGGGGTCGTCGTTGGCGCGGAGGAAGTCCTCCCAGCCCCACGCAGAGAGGTCGACGATCTCGCTGTGCAGGAACGCGGGGGAGACGAGCCCGCGCGTCGCGATGGTCGGGGCTCCCGCACGGTCGCCCTCGTAGTTCGAGACGACCGGGAAGTCGACCTCGACCACCTCCGCTCCCGCGGCCTCCAGTGCTCGCCGGGCCTCCTCCCAGAGGGCGATCACCGCGGGCCGCGTCTCGATGCGCTGACCGGTCGCGCCGCCGATCCCACCCGTGCCCGTCGGTCCACCGGTGCCGGTCCCGGCCTCCGGATCGGCATTGATGTACATGCGCGGGATGCCGAACCGCTTGCCTGCGAGGTCCGCCCCGGAGGCGTCGCGGCCGAGCGCCGGGTACGACGCGGGCCGCACCGCGGACGACGCGGGGATCTCGATCCACGGCTGTACGCGCCAGAAGTCCCCGCGGGTCTCCGCATCGTCGGCGACGACGACCTCCAGCACCTCCAGGAGGTCCGCCATGCTGCGCGCGTGCGGCACGACGACGTCCATCGTCGGCACGAGCGGCCAGTTGCCGCGCACCGAGATGACGCCGCGCGACGGGGTGTACGCGCAGAGGGCGTTGTTGGAGGCGGGGGCTCGGCCGGACGACCACGTCTCCTCGCCGAGCCCGAAGGCCGCGAAGCTCGCCGCGGTGGCGGCGCCCGATCCGTTCGACGAGCCGGAGCCGAAGGCCGCCGGGAGGAAGTCGGCGTTGTAGGGGCTCTCGGCGCGCCCGTAGACGCCGCGCTGCATGCCGCCGTTCGCCATCGGGGGCATGTTGGTGAGGCCGAGCAGGATGGCACCGCCAGCGCGCAGCCGCTCGATCGTGAAGGCATCGCGCTGCGCGATCAGGTGCTCGAACGCGGGCGAGCCGGCGGCGGCGGTGAGCCCGCGGGCGAGGTAGCTGTCCTTCGCGGTGTACGGGATGCCGTCCAGCGGCCCGAGTGTCTCGCCCCGGGCTCGTCGTTCGTCGGACGCGCGCGCCGCCGCGAGCGCGCCGGGGTCGCGCACCACGACCGCGTTGAGGCGCGGGCCGGCCGTGTCGTAGGCGTCGATGCGGGCGAGGTACGCCTCCACCAGCTCCACCGCTGTCGTCGCTCCGCTCTCGAGCGCCGAACGCAGCTGCGCGATCGTCGCCTCGACGACGTCGACGCTCATCGCGCGGCCGCCGCAGACGCCGACCCGGGGACGAGGGGCTGCTGCTGCGTGATGCAGTGGATGCCGCCGCCGCGCTCGAAGATCGGCCGCGAGTCGACCATGACGACCCGACGGCCCGGGTAGACGGCCTCCAGGATCTCGGTCGCCTCGGCATCGGCGCGCTCCTCGCCGAAGCCGCACGCGACGACGCCGTCGTTCACGACGAGGTGGTTCACGTAGCTCCAGTCGACGAAGCCCTCCGCGTCGCGCAGCGTCGCGGGCGCCGGGAGGTCGACGATCTCCCACGAACGCCCGGCGGCGTCCGTGGTGTCGGCGAGCAGCGCGCGCAGCTCACGCGAGACGGCGTGGTCGGGGTGCTCGGGGTCGCGCTGGTCGTGCAGGAGCAGACGGCCGGGGGAGGGGATGGTCGCCACGATGTCGACGTGGCCGTTGGTGCCGAAGTCGTCGTAGTCACGGGTGAGGCCGCGCGGCAGCCAGACCACATGGGTTGCGCCGATCGTGCGCGCGAGCTCGGCCTCGACGCGGGCCTTGTCGGCGTACTTGTTGCGGCGCGGGTCGAGTTGCACGGTCTCGGTCACCAGCGCGGTGCCGTCGCCGTCGACGTGGATGCCGCCGCCCTCGTTCACCAGCAGCGAGCTGACGAGCTCCGCGCCCGTGCGGTCGGCGACGAAGCGGGCGATCTCCGCCGACTTCTCCCACTCGCTCCAGGCCGGGTCCCCCCACCCGTTGAAGACCCAGTCGACCGCGCCGAGCACACCGGGGCGCTCGTCGTCGAGGACGAAGGTCGGGCCGAAGTCGCGCATCCAGAACTCGTCGAGGGGCGCCTCCACCTGTTCGATGTGGGAGCCGAGCATGCGCGCGGCGCGAGCGCGCTCGCTCGGGTCCACGACCATCGTGACCGGCTCGAACTCCGCGGTCGCGTGGGCGACGGCGGTCCAGGCGGCGTAGGCCTCCTCCGCCGAGGCGGCGTCGTCGCCGAGGGTGATCCCGGCGCGCGGAAAGGCCATCCAGGTGCGCTCGTGCGGTGCGGTCTCGGCGGGCATACGCCAGCTCATGCGAACCTCCGTCGGTCGTGACTTTGTTGATCAAGTGATCAATAGATGTGCTCGAAAGTACCTATACTGAACCCACCATGTCAAGAGCAGCCCGCCGCCCGCCCGCCGAACGCCGCGCCGCGATCGCCGACGCGGCCCGCGAGCTGGCCCTCGACCAGGGCCTCACGGCCGTCACGATGCGCGGCGTCGCCTCCCGCGCCGCCGTCACGCCGGCCCTGGTGGCCCACTACCACCCCGTGATGGACGAGCTGGTCGCGACGACGTTCGCGGCCGCGGTCGCACCGGAGATCGGCGAGGTGCGCGCCCTGCTCGCAGCCGAGAACGGCCCGATCGGACGGATCGCCGCCGTGCTGCGGACCCTGCTCGACGGCACGCGCGACGACGTGACCACGGTCTGGGTCGAGGCCTTCGCCCTCGGCCGTCGCAACGAACGGCTCGCGGCAGCGGTCCGGGAGCAGATGGACGCCTGGCAGGCGCTGCTCCTGGAGGTGGTGGAGGAGGGCGTCGCCACCGGGGAGTTCCGCGTGCCCGACGCCGCTGCGGCCGCCTGGCAGCTGCTCGGCACGATCGACGGCCTCAACGCGCAGGGACTGGTCCGCTGGGGTGGCGCGGGCGAGCGGCACCCCCTCCTGGCCCATGCCGTCGAGGGCATGCTCGGCCTCGACCGCGGCGCGCTCCTCGCTCTCGCCGAGGGGTGAGCCGTTGCGGGTGAGTCGTCGCGGGTGAGTCGCCGCCGAGGCCGCAACGACTGATCTCTCGCGGCGCTCAGCCGAGATGCGCGAGCAGTTCCGCGAGGAACTCGTCGGGCTTCTCGATGTGGGGTGAGTGGCCGCAGTCGTCGAAGACGACCTCGCGGGAGCTGCCCCCGGCCGCCCCGTAGCGGTCGAGCACGGCGCGGGTCTGGGCGAGCACCGGCTGCGGAGGCGCGACCTCCTCTCCCGGCCAGCCCGGGACGATCCCGGCCGCGCCGAGCTGGTTGAGGTCGAAGTAGGAGGCGTCGCCCACGATCGCGTCGAGCTCGCCGTGGATCCACAGCACGGGCGGCTTCTCCGCGAGGTCGACGATGCCGGAGGTGTCGAAGTAGGTCGGCGCCATCGTGTTGAGCACCCCGCGGGTGCCGGGGCCGAATCCCGGCCAGTGCTCGGTCGCGGACGCGTCGCCCGGATAGTTGTCCTCGCCGGTCGCGGTGCTGAGCATCGACTCCACCCAGAGGTCCTCGAAGTCGGACTGGAAGCCCGGAGCGACGTACGACGAACGGTAGACGGCGCGCGGCGAAGTCGGGGACTCCTCGCCCGTGTCGCCCGCCCGCAGCCGTGCTACGAAGTCCGGGTTCGCGCCGCCGCCTCCGGTACCCGACGCGTCGGCGTTGAGAAGCCCGCCGTCAGCACCTGTGCCGCCGAAGCCGTACGGCGACACCGTGGAGACGAGGGTGAGGGTGCGCACCAGGTCCGGGCGGTCGAGGAGGAGCTGCATCGCGACGCCGCCGCCCATGCTCCAGCCGACGAGGTGCACCGGTCCCGTTCCGAGGGCGTCCGCGACCGCGGCGACGTCGTCGGAGAAGTCGCGCACGCCGCGGGTGGCGTCCACCGGCAGGGTCTCGGAGTCGCCGAAGCCGCGCAGGTCGACGGCGAGCGCGCGGACCGTGTGCGGAAGCGCCAGCATCAGCGGCTGCCAGAACAGCGACGACGACACGTTGCCGTGCACGAACAGCACGGTCGCCTGCGCCTCCCCCGACGAGGGACGTTCGAGCACGTTCGCCGAGAGGCGGTCGGTGGGAACGCGTCGGGCGGCGACGCCCGCGAGCAGGGTTCCGGTCATGGGGTCTCCTCGGTTCGGGTGGGGTGGAGCAGCGGGAGGACCTGCCGCACGCCGTCCTCGGTCATCACGATCGTGTAGTGGTTGAGGTCGTCGGTCTCGTGCACGCGCATCGCGGGCAGCCGGCGGGCCCAGTCGGCGACCACCGACGGGTCGTACAGCGGGTCGGCGTCGAGCAGGCCGCGCGGGGCCCGGAGGAAGGCGAGAGGCAGCGTCAACCCGGCCAGCGCCTCCGCGTATCCGGCGCTGCCGTCCAGTTCGAGAGCGTTCACCGAGACGGCGGCCTCGGCCGCGCTGGACCGCAGCGCGGGCGCCTCACCGACCAGGTCGTAGTCGACGTACCGCTCGATGGCGTCGTTCCACCACGGGCCGATCGCCGGGTGAGCGTGCCAGAACGCGCGGTACTCCTCGGGTGACGCGAACCGCATCCCGAGACGCTGCAGGGCGGGCCCGAGCACGACGGAGGGGAGGTCCTCCGGGGCGACACCGGGCGGCGGGGGGATCGGGAGCCCGCCGTCCACGAGCACCAGCCGCTCGACACGGTCGGGATGGCGCTCGGCGACGCGCACCGCGACGAACGCGCCCATCGAGTGACCCACGACCGGCGCGCGGTCGACGCCGAGCGCATCCATCGCCCGGACGACGTCGTCGGCATGGTCCACGAGCCGATACGGGCCCGGCAGCCCGGAGCTGCGGCCGCGGCCACGGAGGTCGGGCGCGATCAGGCGAGTGTCGGGAAGGGCGGCCGCGACGAGCTCCCACGCGCGGTGGCTGGCCGTGATGCCGTGGATGGCGACGAGCGTCGAGCCGGACGAGCCGCCCGCGGCCGGAGCATCGGGGTTCCAGACGCCGCCGGCCAGCTCGCCGCCGGGGACCGGGGCCCGGAACGTGCGGTAGCCGGTCACCGCGCGCTCCACCCGCCGTCCATCGTGTAGCTGGCGCCGGTGACCATGCGGGAGTCATCGCCGGCGAGCCACAGGGCCAGGCTCGCGACCTCCGTCGGCTCGACCAGCTGCTTGATCGCGGACTCGGTCAGCATCACCTTCTCGACCACCTCCGCCTCAGGGATGCCGTGCAGACGCGCCTGGTCGGCGATCTGCTTCTCGACGAGGGGAGTGCGCACGTAGCCGGGGTTGATGCAGTTGGACGTGACGCCGTGCGGGCCGCCCTCGAGCGCGGTCACCTTCGACAGGCCCTCCAGGCCGTGCTTGGCGGCGACGTACGCCGACTTGTACGCGGAGGCGCGCAGACCGTGCACGCTCGAGATGTTGACGACGCGGCCGAACCCGCGCTCGTACATGCCGGGCAGTGCCGCCCGCACCAGCAGGAACGGCGCCTCCAGCATGATCGTCAGCAGCAGCCGGAAGCGCTCCGGCTCGAACTCCTCGATGGGGCGCACGTGCTGGATGCCCGCGTTGTTGACCAGGATGTCGACGTCGAGGCGCAGGTCGTCGAGGGCCTCCGTCTGCGACAGGTCGACCTCCCACGCCTCGCCGCCGACGCCCTCGGCGACCGCACGCGCGGCGTCCCCGTCGAGATCGGCGATGGTGACGTGGGCGCCCGCGCCGGCGAGCGCCTCGGCGCACGCACGGCCGATGCCGCTGGCGCCTCCGGTGACGAGGGCCCTGCGGCCCGAGAGATCGGTCACGACACTCCTCCCGGCGGGCGCGCACGGCCCTGGCCGCACTCTAACGCCGCGGCGGGCGCGAGCGGAAGGGCGGGTGGCCCGCTGCCGCACAGCGGGGTCGCATTCCGTCGCTCCGCCGTGCGCAGAGCGGCGGGATGCGACCCCGCGATTGCGGCGGCGGCGCCGCGAAGGGGCGCCGGCTAGGAGTAGTGCAGGCCGATGCGCTCGCGGATCGCGTCCAGCGAGCCCATGATCTCGACCGACTGCGAGAGCGGGAGGCGCGGGTCCTCCCCGCCGCCCGCCGCGATCAGCCGCTCGATCGCCTGCGCCTGGTACTGCATCCCGCGACCGGTGACCGTCGCCTCGAACCGCTCGACGACCGTGTCCTCCGGGTCGAGCACACGGAAGGCGGTCGGAGCGAAGAAGAACGGGTCGAACTCGATGCGGCCGTCGGTGCCGATCACGGTCGCGGTGTTGCTGCCGCGTGCGTCCAGCTCGGTCGTCAGCACGGCCTGCGCGCCGCTCTCGTAGGCGAAGAGGATGGCGGTCTGCCGGTCGACGCCGGTCGCCGTCGGCGTCGAGATCGCGTGGATGCCGGAGGGCGCTCCGAGCACATCCCACGCGAACGACACGGGGTAGATGCCGAGGTCGAGCAGGGCGCCGCCGCCGAGCGCCCGGTTGAGCATCCGGCCGGCCGGGTCGGGGCTCGCCTTCTGCGAATGGTGGGCGATGACCGAGCGGACCTCGCCGATCGTGCCGTCCGAGATCACCTCGTGCATGCGCAGCATGTGGGGGAGCCAGCGCGTCCACATGGCCTCGAGGGCGACGAGCCCACCGGCCCGGGCGGCCTCCGCGATCTGCTCGGCCTCCGCGCGGTCCATCGTGAACGGCTTCTCGACCAGTACGTGCTTGCCGGCGCGGAGAGCGAGCAGCGCGTTGGGGGCGTGCTGCGGGTGCGGGGTGGCGATGTAGACCACGTCGACCTCGGGATCGGCCACCAGCTCCTCGTAACTGCCGTGCGAGCGCGGGATGCCGTGGGACGCGGCGAACCGCGCCGCGGACTCCGACGTGCGCGAGCCGACCGCCCCGACCGCGTGGCCGTGCAGCGTCAGGTCGGCGGTCATGGCGGCGGCGATCCCACCGGTGCCGAGGATTCCCCAGGTGGTCATTCGTGTCCTCTCGTCGGGCCCGCATCGGCACGGACCCGCGCCGCCATCGTAGCGACGCTCCCGCCGCGCTCGACTGCGCGCGAGTCATCGAGGCGGCCGACTATGGGCCGTCTCGGCGTCGCGCACGGCATGTCGGGCCGTCTCGACGCACCGAGCCACGCGGGGTCTGGCGGAGCGGCGTGCGGATCGATAGCGTCAGCACGGCAGGCGGCGGGAGGAGCGCGATGTTCGAGACGGACACCGAGGGGATCCGGCAGGAGGCGGCGACCGGCGCGCTCCCCGCGCGCGACCGCGTGGAGCAGTTGGTGCGAGCGGCCCACGAGCGCTACCGCGGTGTGGATGCGGGATCGGTCGCCGACTACATCCCCGCCCTCGCGGAGGCCGATCACGGCTGGTTCGGCATCTGCGTGGCCGACACGGCGGGCGGACTCGTCGAGATCGGCGACACCGGCGTCCCGTTCTCCATCCAGTCGATCTCCAAGGCGTTCGTCTACGCGCTCGTGTGCGACGCATTCGGGCACGAGCGGATCGGCGAACTGGTCGGCGTCGACAACACCGGCCTCCCCTTCAACTCGGTGATCGCGCTGGAGCTCAACGGCGGCCACCCGATGAACCCGATGGTCAACGCCGGCGCGATCGCCACCACCGCGCTCGTCGCCGGGGAGACCGCCGACGCGAAGTGGGAGACGATCGCGCGCGGTCTCGCCCGTTTCGCCGGGCGCGACCTGGAGGTGGACGACCGCGTCTTCACCTCCGAGTCCGAGACGAACTCCCGCAACCAGGCGATCGCCCGCCTCTTGCAGAGCTACGGCCGGCTGGACGGGGAGCCCGGCGAGATCGTCGAGGTCTACACACGCCAGTGCTCGCTGCTGGTCACCGCCCGCGACATCGCGATCATGGGCGCGACCCTCGCCGACGGCGGCGTGAACCCGGTCACGGGGGAGCGGGTGGTGTCGGAGGAGGTGAGCCGCGACACGCTCGCCGTGCTCGCCGCCAACGGGCTGTACGAGCGCTCGGGCGAGTGGCTGTTCCAGATCGGACTACCTGCGAAGTCCGGCGTCTCGGGCGGCATCGTCTCGATCGCGCCGGGCAAGGGGGCGATCGGGACGTTCGCGCCTCCCCTGGACGCCGCGGGCAACAGCGTGCGCGGCGAGCGCGCGACCGCCTACCTGTCGCGCACGCTCGGGTTGAACCTGTTCGCGTCGGCCGCGGTCGGGGCGTCTGCCGCGCCTGCTCCCGCATCCACGCCCGCCCCCGACGAAAGGACCGTGTGATGACCGCGACGCCGGACACGCAGACCGCCCCCGAGCCTCCTGGGCCCCGATGGTGGGGCTGTTCCTCGCCCAGGTGCTGATGTCGTTCAACGTGGCGGCGCTGCCCGTCTCGCTGGGCGGCATGGTCCAGGACTTCGGCGTGCCGCCCACCTCGGTGAGCACGGCGATCGTGACCTACGGCCTGACGGTCGCGGCGCTGGTGATGGTCGGCGCGAAGCTCGGCCAGCGGATCGGCTGGGTGCTCATCTTCCGCATCGTGGTCGGGATCTTCGCGGTCTCTGCGCTCACGATGATCCTCGCTCCGACCGTGGGCTGGGTGATCGCGGCACAGGCCCTCGCCGGTGCGTCGGCGGCCATCATCGTGCCGTCGCTCGTCGCCCTGATCGCCGAGAACTACCGCGGCGCGCAGCAGGCCACCGCCGTCGGATCGCTCGGCTCGGCCCGTGCGATCTCGGGCGTGAGCGCCTTCCTGATCGGCGGCGCGCTCGGAACGTTCGTGGGCTGGCGGCCGGTGTTCGGCATCGTGCTCGTCCTCGCGATCCTGGTCCTCATCTTCAGCACGCGGCTGCGCAGCGACGGCGCCAACCCGGCCGTGAAGATCGACGTGGTCGCCGCGGTGCTCATCGGCGCGGCGATCGTGCTGCTCACCCTGGGCTTCAACAACCTGAACGCGTGGGGCGTGCTGCTCGCGCGCGACAGCGCACCGTTCAGCATCCTCGGG